>BAJA01000009.1 GCA_000613465.1 Bacteroides nordii WAL 11050 = JCM 12987 | reverse complement strand
AAAAGGAAGGGAAAAAGGAGGCACATTATAATATATACGCGCGTACGTATACCAGGGGCAATAAATTAGCAAATACATATTCACGCATGGCAAATCCCAATGAGAACAGGCATCACCCTTTCAATAATAATGCATACTCTTTTTGCATTATTCTCTAACAATCTATTTTAAATGGCATCGATTTAGAACCTCCCGTCTCCGATAATTCAGAAGTCCAAAGTAGCTAAGCCCCGCTTTCATATGCACAAAACTTAACTTAGAAATACACTCTGTAAATTACAGCAAATAAGTAGTATATTATACTATCTATGAATATACATATATAACACGTTAAATGCCAAGATCATACAAGTGACAATACACCTTCCTTATATTCACAACATCCGGATGTTGTTACCAAAAACACCCGGATGTTTTAATACACAACACCCGGATGTTTTCTATAACAACATCCGGGTGTTGTGGTTTCTTTATCTTTGAGTTATTCTCATATCGAAGCTATTGCTTATATATATAAAGGCATATTGCTAAGGATAGGAACATCGTACAAGTTGGATATTCTCTATAAAAACAAAAAGAATACAAGTTTTTTTGTAGAATCTCATTCATAAGCAATGTGCTTCTATCATAAGAATGGCTTAATATGGACCGGCAAAGTGTATTTGCCAGAATCGGATTGAAGAATATGAATGGAGGACGAGAAAAAAGAAAAAACCTTTCCTCTACGGTAAAACTATATAAAATATAGAATAATACCGATGGAAAGGTTTCATTTGAAAGAACTTACCTAATTAAAAAGTCTGTTTAAATTTTCCTCTTAAAAGTTTTTAGGGGATCATTTTGAAGTGAAC
Source organism: Bacteroides nordii WAL 11050 = JCM 12987 (assembly GCA_000613465.1). Lineage (GTDB taxonomy): Bacteria > Bacteroidota > Bacteroidia > Bacteroidales > Bacteroidaceae > Bacteroides > Bacteroides nordii. The sequence goes on along the minus strand of BAJA01000009.1, from coordinate 152,852 downwards.
GGAAGGGGACAGCTGCGAGTGAATTTTCCAGTATACATATTAAACTCAAAAAGTAAATTCATGCACTGAAACAAAGTTGCTGTATAATAAAAAAAACTCCTTGCCACATGTTTTCCCAAACGGTGGCAAGGATATTAAAAAACAAACATAAATTTACCAGTTAATTGCCTATAATCACTTTTTTGCCTTCAAGGAAATAGATACCAGTAGGAAGGTTGTTGACTGCGTTTTTACCTTCCTGAGCACTAACCAAACGAACCCGGATTCCATCCGCTCCATAGATTGAGATTAGGCGAGGTTTGTCGGTTTCAATATATAAGGTATTGCCTTGCGCATAAATATGAAGGGTATTAGCTTCTTTCAGAAGTATTTTCTCCAGAGCGGTGATATCTCCTCCGGCGCCCCCAATGCTATACATTGCCGGCGCAGTCTTTAAAGCCTCCTTACTAACAACATATGCCTCAAAAGGAATAATATCGCGCAAAGATCTGACAAAAACACTACCTGCAGGTTTTTTACTATACATAGATGTGTTAAGTGCATAAACCATGTCACTCGCTTTTATCAGCTCATAAGTAGGCACTAACGAATAATCAACAAACTCGCCTTTGTACATGGTTTGCGGAGTAGCAGGAATGGTAATCCCATCCTCATTTTCTGCACTAAAAGAGACCGTACCTACAATGTTATAATTACTATCATAGTCATTATTGTTAGGCATAGAGATTATATAAGGTTTATTCGCCTCTAATGCACTTGCATCTTCAAATCCTTGATCAGTCAAAGTTCGCAACCAGAAAGGTTTAGTACCTACTCCCCCACTACTAAATGGTGCAAGCGCTCCTTTCTCCTCATTGTAATAAGACTCCACATTGAAAGGTAAAACTATAGTTTCCCAACCAGCCGCTTCTGCTATTCCGGAAGTTAACGAGAAGTCCTTTTCATAAGAAATTTTCTTCGTTTTAAAAGCGATCGGGCAATGAAATGGTTTGCCAGATACCAATGTTATATTATCAGCCACTCCATTCCGAATTACATTTTTAATCTTGGTTATACCTGTCGATACACTTGCATCCGAATTCAAATATAACAGACAATTAGAATCAGATAGATCAATAAATTGTTGTACAGTTTCAGATGTATTCCAAATAATGGATGTAAGTGATAGCGACTTCTCTAAAGCATTAGGGTTAATGTAAGTAACAGATGCCGGAATTGTTATTGAAGCCAGAGATCCACAGCTTCCAAAAGACAGTTTACCTATAGTAGTCACTCCTTCAGGAATATTGGCCTCCTGAATTCCGCTGTAATAAAATGCCCTTGTTCCTATTGCCTTTATTCCTGCCGGAAGTGTAACCGCTTTCAGACTTGCACAACTCCAAAAAACTTCATCATCAATACTTGTCAGGTGAGGAGGAAGCTCTACATCAGATAGCGAATAACATGTAGAAAAAGCAGCAGCACCAATCCTTGTCACCGTTTCAGATATCTTCACAGTTGTCAGATTACTACAACCAGTAAACGCACTTGCTTCAATGGAAGTCAGGTTATTGGGCAATACGATACTTCTGATCTGTTCCAACCCCATAAACATAAATACCCCAACAACATTATCCTCTGTATTATAAGAGATATCATTATACACAAGATAACTATCTCCCCCACTTACAATGGTAGCCCGTTCTATGTTTAATCCAAACAATTTGTTATCAGTAAACATAGATCGGATGAAACGAAAATCAGTTCCGTTTAATGGTCCAGAGATGACGAGTTCTTTTATATTATCCACATTCCCGGCTATTATTTCTTCTAAAGTTCCGGCATCAATCACTCCCACTGTGCCCTTGTTTCCATCTATCACTAAAGTTGGTTTTTCACTATAAAAATCTTTCCATTGATCTGCAGCGGCATAAAGTGCTTCCGAGCCATCCGGAACAGTCAAATTACGCGTTGCAAGAGGGAGTCCTAAAAAAACATCCACTCCTAAACTCGGAGGAGTAGGATTCAAGCAAATCACCTCACTTAAAGAGCCGCATTCCTTAAAGCTTCCTCCCATTATAGTATTCACAGTAGCCGGAATTTTGACTGACTGTAGTTTCTTACATTTTCCAAACATGTTTTCGCCTATCCGGGTGACCCCAGTTGGTATATCGATGCTGACGAGATTCGGACACTCGTAAAAGCAAGCCTCTACCAAATCGGTTAATCCAGTAGGAAGAGCAATTGTTTCGATACCTACTTCGCAAAAGGCCCCATAGTCAATCCGGGTAATAGTCGACGCCAAAGAAACTTTACTTAGCTGTTTACACCTCAAAAACATATGGCTGCCTACAAAAGTATTCCCTTCTTCAAAAATCACTTCCTCTAAGTAAGAACAAGCATAAAAAGCATATTCTCCTATCGTACGAACGCTTCCGGGAATAGTAACAGAAACTAAATAAGAATATTGAAAAGCAGAACGGTCTATTGATTTTAAACTATTTCCAAAAGGATAAGAAGTCAGGTGACTATTAGCAAAAGCATACTCTCCTATGCTCGAAACGTTTTTACACCCAGTTATAGTGGACATCTCAGTACAACTCGAAAAACAGCTATACGGAATTACCGTTATGCCATCCGGAATATTTATGGATGTAAGCGAACTGCAATAAGCGAAGGCACTTGAACCAATAGTCGTACACGCCGAGGGTATGATTACATTCTGAAGTTTCTTATCACCTTCAAAACAACTGCCGCCGATCATTGTCACCGTCTCTGCCAAAACAATAGACTCCAGGTTTTCACATTGGGCAAATGCAAAAGAATCAATACATTTTATTCCATTGGGTAATATTACAGATGTCCAGGTTTTCATGTTAGAAAACATTCCAACTCCAATAGTATCATTTTTCGTATAATACGTACCATCATACGATTCTCCACCTGATACAATTTTAGCTTCCTTCATATTTATAGAAACAAGAGCAGCCATCTCACGAATAAACTTCACATCAGTCCCATTTAGGGAACCAGAGAGTTGTAGCTCTGTCATCGTATCTTTTTGTTCACCGATTAATGCAGATAAACTACCTGCATTTTCAACATGAATACTCTCTCCCTGGATATGTAAAGTTGCCAGTAGAAATAAAAGAATTAAATTTATCTTTATCGATTTCATATCTATTATTTTTTATCAGGTGATTGATTATCAGAGTTGTCCGGGATATCACTTCTGGTAGTAAACGAATTAGTTTCTCCATAGCTTATCCCATTCATATTTACGGCATAGGCACGAATATAATATTGAGTGCTTATAGTCAATGACTCCAGACTTCCGGTAAAATCCTTCTGTGAAATATCTGAATTTATTTTATTATCACTGATAGTGGGTGTTGTGTTAACAGTACTGTAGCAGAATCCCCTTTCGGTTATCGCCGCTCCGCCATCATTCGTTATACTCGATGCAACTCCGGCGGTCGTTTTAGTTACAGTATTAATAACGGTAACTCCAACTGTGGGCGTAGAAGAAGATTCTTTTTGTGTAGAAAACTCATTCACCACTCCATACGCCGTTCCTTCTCCGTTAGTGGCATAAGCACGAATGTAGTATTTTGCATTGGGTTCGAGATCCTTCAAAACCCCGGTTATCGAACCTCCTGTTGAAGCGTCCGAAAACACTATTCCTGCTTCTAACGTTGGCTGGTTGTTTGTCGAGCTATAACAAAAGCCCTTAGCGGAGACAGAAATCCCCCCATCACTCACGACTGTAGCGACCGCTTTGGCAGAAGTTTCACCTATTTCACTTACAGTAGTTCCGCCAAGTGTAGGAATTACAGCAGCAGACCCTGTCTGAAATTCAGCGGTTTCACTATAGCTTATTCCTTTCTCATTTTCAGCATAGGCACGAACATAGTATTTCGTTTTCCCGGAAAGCCCTGTCAAGGCATAAGAGTACGCATCCTCTCCGGTTGAGACTTCACAACTGGCATCTTGTCCAAGCAAAGGAGAAGTCTGCGTATTACTCCAACAAAAACCTTTCCGATGAATAATGCCGGATCCGGCCGAAGTGACAGTGCCGTACAACTTTGCAGAAGAAGGGGTCACATTAGTGATTTCATTCATTTTTACAACAGGCAGGGTGACAGCCACCGTCCGGAAAACAGCAACATCACCATAGGACATCCCCGCCTCATTCACTGCGTAAGCACGAATATAGTAAGTTTGTCCTTCCTCCAGTCCTGTCAGATTAGCTGTAACCGCATTCCCTGCAGTGGAGGATGACACCTGGACATCCTGACTGTCGGGGGTATCATGAACCGTACTGTAATAAAATCCGCATGCTGTAATCTCACCGCCTTTATTCTTATCAATTGAGGCAGAAATAGATGCCGAATTTGCTGTTACATTACTCACTGTGGGATAGCCCACAACAGCCGGATTGCTCTGCACGGTGGTAAACTCCAGAAGTTCACCTTGCGCCCTTACTTCATTTCCGCCCTGCATGATCCTCGCCCATGCACGCACCCTGATTTTCTTGCCGGAAGGCAAAGAGGACATTTGCAATGAAAATTCTCCGGTCAACTGACTGATATTAGCACTCGGATAGTTGTCTATGATGACATAACTCATATCCGACAATCCCTCAAACCACTCCAGTCCGAATTCGATAAGAGAACTCAGATCGCTCACATTCACCTTTCCTCTTACTAACGCTGATGTCCGGCTGATATCCTCTACACTCAAGGTATTGACGGAAAACTCATTGTCTACTTCTCCTCCGGGGATAGTATACGAGAATACATCACCATAACCAACACCAAGACTGCTGACAGCATATGCACGGATATAGTATGTATTTCCCGGCTTCAAGCCACCGATTGTTCCATAAATCGTTGTATCGGGCACTAATGAAATCTCTTTCAGATTGGCAATGGTAGGTTCTTGTACCTCCGAACTATAACAGAATCCTTTCTCTGTCACCAAAGTACTATTGGCCAATATACGTGCCTGCATTGTGATGGAGACATTGGTAGAGTCTTGCGGAGCACAGGAAGAAACAACGGGAAGATCAGTCGTCTTTGTTGTTACATAAGTTGTTGTACCATACCCACGCCCGTTGGAATTGATAGCATACGCACGCACTGCGTAGAGCCTTCCCGGTTTCAAGTCATTGATACGTACCTGATAGTTGGACACGTCGTCTATATTCTTTGTGTTGTCCTTCTCCGTAGGCACATAATTCGCATCTGTCGTCTCTTTCCAGCAAAAGCCGGAAAGGAACATTTCACCTCCTCCGTCATCCAGCACAGAAGTAGATACGATAAAACTTTTCTCATCGGTGCCCGAGACCTGCAAATCACTAAAGACGGGCGTCTTGCTCTCTACCGTAGTAAAGCTCTTTGTCTCCCCCTTAGCAATACTGTATCCGCTATTGGCATAACTACAATAATAATATGTCTTACCGGGTTCCAATGCCTGAAGTTGCACACTGAATTTACCTTCATTGTCTGTGCCAACTTTCACTTCAGTATATTCTGCCATACTCTGCAACGTGGAATAAAGAACACCGTATTCTTTTACCACCACTCCTTCTGCCTTTTCCATGCTTCCTGACAGAGTAGCTCCGGTTCGATAAATATTGGTCGCTTCACCAGTCGCCAACTTCGGAGCAAAATTTGCAGGCTCCGTATCCTTTTCACAGGCTGCCATCACTAACAGCAGACTGCATATAATAAGATGTGTTATCTTTTTCATTTTTTACTTCCACTAATTAAAATATAATACCCACTCCAACAGTAACTTCATGATGCTTGAAATTCACAGTGTGAAATCCTACAGAAAGAGCAAACTTACCCAAACGCCCGATAACACCCAGTTCGGCAGCAACACCTACCGCCGAATGATCAGTATTCTTCACCAATTCACCTTCTACAGTTTCCCAAGCCAATGTACGGCTACCATACCCTGCACCTGCATAGAGATAAACGGGCTTCCATAATTGCCGCAGATAACCGGCAGTGACCGACAAACGGGCTTTCTGAGTGACTCCTTCTTTGTAATAGGGAGTACCCTCACCTCCGGAAGTCAACGCGCCGCTATCATCACACTCCAAATCAGCGGAAGCAGAACCGAAATCACTACGAAACTTTACATAAGCTCCGTTCTTGCGAACAAAACCAATCATACCGCCATAAGACAATTGTGAAGGATGATAACCTACTTCAGCCATCACCAGCATACGACGTGGCTCTTTAGGTTTAATCGTGGAAATCATTGTGAAGGTTTGCCCGTTTGTTTCTCCGGCGGAGATATTCACCACCGTATCTATAGGAAAGAAAAGATCTTTCTCTATACGAAGTCTATAGGAACGTATTGGCATACGGTCACTTTTATAAGGTGTTTGTCCTGCCAAAGTACCATCAATGTAAACATTGGCATCCTGCTCCGGTAAAGAAAAGACTTCGAGGTATCCGAATTTTGGTTTTAAAGTAACACTCATAATCTTCTGTTCACTCCCCAGATCGACGACTCCGGCTTCCGAAGCATACATCGGAGCTTCCACACGATAGGTATGACTACCTTTCTTCATGGTAGCCGTGAAGAGCCCTTTTTCCGTAGGCACCTTTTCATCATCTATATAGATAGTAGCATCAGCCGGGTCGGGGCGCATCACTAAAAGTTGTGTATTTGTATCTACAGGTTCGTGGGAAGTACCGTCATTGACTCGTACTTCCATTTCATAGACGGTAGATTTATCAATAATATCGGGGTAAAAGTAATTGCGTAGCACCCCATATTTGTCATGCATAATAGAAATACGGCGAGCGCCGCGAGGTACATAAAGCCAGATTTCGCCCGGTTTGTTTTCACGGGCAGTGATTCCTAAAGCGTCCGGTTCGAACATCAGATCTTTTACAGTAGTTACAATCCGGATCAGTGCACATACTTCTCCGTTCTGATCTCTCTTAGGAGCCGTGACGCGAGCTGTAATGTCAGTTTCCATTCGGTTAAAAGAAGCAACTTCTATTTTTCCTTGTGCATAGACCCACTGAGATAAGAAGCTGGTCAAAAAGAGGACTACTAAAAAGAAGCCACGCCTTGCTTGGTTTGTCATTGTGTATAGTTTTTATTCCGCCTGTCCTCTTTGACGGAGGTTAACTGCATAAAGAAGGCGCGAGGACTGTTAATTCTATTCTAAATCCGAGGCTCTGGAAAATGCCCATGTCATGAATAGACAACAATCCTCACGCCTAACTATAACGTTGGCGTGAGAAGACTGTTGCTATTATCCCATGACATTTTGAATTTTCCAGATTCCGAATTAGGGGATAATAACTTTACGCTTCTTGCGTTTTTTTCTAATATTTAAAAGTTTTGCTTATTATAACTCGCCACCACGAATAGCAAAACTATATTGCAAATGTATAACAATTTTCTATCACAGCCACAGCAAAAAGAAAAAAAAAGAACAAATTTATTATAGATTTATTCCCACGTACCGGAAAACCAGTACAAAATATTCTTCTACAAAAAAGAAAATAACATATTGCAAAGAGAATATTCTGAAGATAAATGAAACGATAATTCATAGCTGTACAGAAAAAACATATAGATAACCACTCAAATAGATTTCCAGTAAACAACTGATAATCATATATACATATATATAAAACATATACTTTTACTATACAAGAATGTACACTTCCGGTTATTCAATGTCACCTATAAAATTGCAATATTCTAAAAGCTTATTTCAATAAGTACTGTATCCTAATTAAAAGATAGTTTTATTGAAATGCAGACTATCACAAATTCACGCAAAGAATATCGACGCTCAAGTACAGCAAGCCATCTAATTTGCGATAATCTGCGATCATTTACGTTTTAATGAAAGAAAATAACAGGCTACCTATTGTTTTATTTTTACACCCAAAAAAATTACGACAAGGTATCTATCAATGTCATTCAAATATCTCCATAAATTAAAATATCACAATATATCTATCAATAAAAAAGAATGTATATCACAATTAATTCACACAATATATTGAGTTGAAACAAAAAAAGCAACTCTCCATTACGTAATCTCTTTCTATTGTGGGTTCTTTAAGTAGAACTACCCATATCAGATTCGTTTATGATAAAAAAGTTAGCACCAAATACAATGAGAAACCCAATTCCCTTATCCAATCTAAACGATGGAATGATGACTCGTAGAAAACTAAATCTAATAACATAGATAGAATAAAGTACTTCATGAAATACTATAAATATCCCTGCTACAATAAATGAAAACAATATCAATGAATCAATTCTGATCAATCAATTATAATAAATCTTATAACATGTACAACAGCTATCATTTTAATCAATCAATACTAAGAAACACCTTTATAGTGTTTGCGTTGGTTGTCAGCGCATTGCTTCCCGGTAAGGCACTTGCAACAGGTATTGATTTTCAAGTAAAGAATGTGACTGTACGCGAAGCTGTATTGAAACTGCAACAGCAATATGGATTTTCCGTAACAGTAGAATCGAATGACGTGGACATGAATCGTAAAGTTTCAGTCTCAGCTAAAAATGAATCTATTAGTACAATACTTAGCCGTATATTTACGGGACAAAATGTCACTTATACAGTGACCAACAAAAGTATTATCATCCAAAACCGGAAACAACCAACCGAGAATACCCCTGCGACCCCAAAGCCACGCCCGATTTCCGGAAAAGTGATAAATGGTACTGATAAAGAACCACTTATCGGTGTTACCGTCCTTAATCCCGAATCGGGTAAAGGCGTAATCACCAACGTGAACGGTGATTATTCCATTGAAGCGATTTCAGGACAAACACTGAAGTTTTCTTATGTACTTCTCCGATGTTTCGATAAAAGTAGGCAATTCAAACGTCTTGAATATTACCATGACCGAGAATTCGACTATACTTAACGAAGTAGTAGTAGTCGGATTCGGTAGCCAGAAAAAAGTAAACCTAACGGGAGCTGTCGGGGTGATTGGAAATGAAGAGATCAACGGCCGCCCTGTCGCTTCCGCTGCACAAGCCCTGCAAGGGCTGGACCCATCGCTAAATATTGGCATTAATACCGGTAGAGCCGATTCAGGCTATGAAATAGATATTCGTGGTGCCGCATCTCTAAATGGAGGTACCCCACTTATTCTCGTCGACGGTGTGGAGATGGAGCTTAACCGCCTTAATCCTAACGACATAGAGTCAGTATCCATATTAAAAGATGCAGCAGCGGCTTCGGTATACGGTGCAAAAGCCTCAGCCGGTGTAGTATTAGTCACCACCAAAACCGGTAGTGATTCCAGCGTAAAAGTTACATATAACGGCCGTTTCGGTCTATTAAAGAACACCACAAGTACCGACTACATAACCAGTGGTTACGACTGGGCCAAAGTAGTTGACCGCTTTTTCTATTATTCGAATAAGGGGATAAACTATCTTAAATATGATGAGGACGATTGGAATGAACTCGAGATACGTCGCGGCGATAAGACCGAAAACCCCGAACGCCCGTGGGTAGTAGCCGAAGAAGACGGAACATACAAATATTACGGAAATTTCGATTGGTATGATTACATTTACAAACGTACTCGCATGCAACATGAGCACAATGTATCGATAAGAGGGGGAAATGACAGGGTAAAATACTACGTCAGCGGCCGTTATTACAATACCGAAGGGATTATGAACCTGCAAAATGACCCTTATGACAATTACAGTATTCGCGGAAAGTTAGACATTAATATTACAAAGTGGGCCCGCTTTAGCACCAATCTGAACTATTTTTATGGTAAAATGTGGTGGCCAGGAATGAAAAACCAGCAAACGACATTTCGTAATGTAACCATGGGTGGTTCTCCATTATTTGTCCCTAAAAATCCCGATGGAACAATCGTACATAGTACCGAAATAGTAAACCAAGGAGCCGGCGTACTTGGTGACATGAACCTGATGCTTACTTACGGCAAAACTTCCAACGAAGAGGTAGTGAATGAAGCGACAATTAAAAACAACCTTGAATTAGATATCGTGAAAGGTTTAACATTGCATCTGAGTCACGCATATCGTTTTTCTCATGAATTCGGACAATATCGCTATAACAATGCACCGTATTCTTCACATGAAGGCGTGATTTCATGGGAAACCACCAGCAAATTTCGTAACGAACTTCAAGAAACCAACCAATCGCTCTATAAACAGACATTTGAAGCATTTGCCGATTATTCGCACACTTGGAATCGGGTACACAATTTCAAAATTGTAACCGGTATGCAATATGACACCCGTTATTACCGCAAGAATGCGGTATCGGTCGATGGAAATCTTTCGGAAGACCTGAATGATTTCAACCTCTCTGCCGGATCGACTTATTCTGTCAGCGGAGGACAATCAAAGTACAAGACACTCGGTGTCTTTGGACGTGTTAATTATGACTATGACGGCAAGTATCTGTTTGAAGCATCCGGACGTGCCGACGGATCGTCACGTTTCTGGAGTCGTAACCGCTGGGGATACTTTCCTTCAGGTTCTGTCGGATGGCGTATCAGTCAGGAGAATTTCTGGGAACCTTTACGCCAGTGGTGGAATAATGCCAAAATACGTTTTTCTATCGGTAGTCTTGGCAACCAACAAGTATCGGACTACCTGTTTGTTCAAAAGATCAACACCAACCTCACCAGTGGAGATTTTACGTTCAATGGTACGGATAAGCTGACATATGCCCGTGAAGACGCCCCTGTAGCCAATGATTTGACATGGGAAAAGATAACGACGTATGACTGGGGAGTCGACCTTGCTTTTTTAAACAACAGACTAACATTCAGTGGTGACTATTACATACGCAACACCACCGATATGATGATGCCGGGAGCATCACTCCCCGGAGTTTACGGTGCAAGCGAACCGCGTACCAATGCTGCGGATATGCGTACTAAAGGTTGGGAACTCAGTTTCGTCTGGCGCGACAGAGCGACTCTGTTTAGCGGCCGTTCTCTTATTCGTTGCGCGCCAGTCTCGGCGATTACCAGACCAAAGTAACCCGGTTCGACAATGATACCCGACTGATCTCGGAACACTATGTAGGTGAAAAACTCGGAGATATCTGGGGGTATAAAATCGACGGCCTTTTCCGTACCGATGAAGAGGCGGCAGAATATGCCCAAAAAGTTGACTGCTCCTACTTTACCAAACGTATCGACGCCACAGCCACCCGCAAGGGACTTCATGCCGGCGATCCGAAATTCCTGGATCTCAATGGAGATAATAAGATTTCCATCGGTAAAAACACGGTCGAAGATCCGGGAGATCGGGTAGTCATCGGTAATTCACTTCCAAGGTATTCTTATACATTCGGTGGTGATTTTTCATGGAACGGCATCGATTTTTCTATTCTGTTTCAAGGTGTGGGCAAACGCAACTGGTATCCCAGCTCCGGCCAAGCCAATCTTTTCTGGGGACCGTATTGCCGTCCGCACAATACATTCTTAAGCCAGCAATTGGTTGATCAGGTATGGAGCGAAGATAATACAGATGCATACTTCCCATTCCCTCGCGGTTATGAAGCATACTCTGACAATACCAATTCTCACTATACTCTGACATCACCCAATGACCGGTATATTCAGAACGTAGCCTATCTACGGCTTAAGAATCTGACAGTAGGCTATACCCTTCCGGTGTTAAAAAAATATCTCCAGCAGGTACGTATTTATTTCACCGGAGAAAATCTTGCTTACTGGTCGCCAATGAAGAAATACTGTAAATACATTGATCCCGAAGCAGCTGTTTCGTCTTCGTCTTACGTTGAGAATTCCGGTGAAGTATACAATTTCAGTAAGGTATTCTCATTTGGCATCGATATTACATTCTAAAAAACAAACCAGCTATGCGTACTATAAAATATATATTCATATCCGCCACCTTATTAACAGGCATTGTATCGTGTGACCTTAATGAGTTTCCTAAGGATTCCATCAGTCCCGACACCTTCTTTCATACAGAATCAGAGTTGGAACTTTATACCAACCAGTTTTATCTCATGGAACCTACCGCAGTCAATCTGTATGACGAACCATCCAACCTGATTGTTGATGGTCTGTCTCAGAGCGATGTCGTAGTAGGACTGACACGTACCGTTCCTTCCTCCGGCGGGGGATGGTCATGGTCTTATCTGAGATATATCAACTATTATCTGCAAAATTCCCATCGCTGTAAAGATGCATCCGCTCGCAAACGCTATGACGGTGTTGCCTATTTCTGGCGTGCCTACTTTTACTTTGAAAAGCTGAAACGTTTTGGCGAGGTACCATGGTATGATCAGGTATTGGCTTCCGACCAAGACGAACTTTTGGCCAAACCACGTGACAGCCGCGACGTCATCATAAATCATATCATAGAAGACTGCAACAAAGCTGCAGAAAGCCTTCCTACATCATCCTCTATTTATAAAGTTTCACGTTATGCAGCCCTTGCATTAAAATCACGTGCATGCCTTTTTGAAGGAACTTTCCGTAAATACCATGCCGGCCACACATTTAATAAAAGCAATTTACCTTATGAAGCTATCTTGCAGGAATGTGTTAATGCATCGCTTGATATTATGAATGATAAAAAGTATTCCATCTACTCGACAGGGAAAAACCCTTATTATTCACTCTTTACTTCAGAAAGCGCCATTGCACAGGAAGTAATTCTTGCACGTTGCTATGGAGGAAATTTCGCACATGCAGTCGACGCCTATGCATTAATGCCCTCCAAAGGCATGGCCGGTTACACCAAGGCACTCGTTTTCTCTTACTTAATGCAAGACGGCAGTCGCTTTACCGATAAAGCAGGATGGGCAACGATGCCATTTACCGAAGAGACTAAAGAACGCGATCCGCGTCTTGCACAAACAGTATTGACACAAAATACCCAATACATCGATGGTACAGAAGGAACCTTCAATTTTGCCAATACCGTGACAGGATATCCGATGCTAAAGTACATTTCAGGACCCAATTTTGTCAATGCTTCGACAATAGATATACCTATTTACCGTATGGCCGAAGTATACCTCAATTACGCCGAAGCCAAAGCCGAACTGGGAACATTGACACAAGATGACCTCGATCACTCCATCAATTTAATCCGTGATCGCGTAGGAATGCCCCACCTGGACAAATCAGCAGTAAATGCCGATCCTGACCCGTTCCTCACATCTGAACTTTATGGATATAAGAATGTGGATAACGGTCCTAACAAAGGAGTCATTCTTGAGATCCGTCGGGAGCGTTCGATAGAAATGGTAAACGAAGGCATCCGTTTTGCCGATTTATGCCGCTGGCGTGAAGGCCAACTTCTGGCCCAGCCATTTTATGGACCTATGTACCCGGTGAAGGCCGTTATGACATGGATGGCAATGGAAAAATCGATTTTGTGGTTTATCTGGACCGCCGTATTCCCGCTCCGGGAGTAACTCCATTAAAAATAAACCAAGACATATTCCTGTCAGAAGGAGAGACCGGTTATATTCTGGCTCACGGACAATTAATGAGGGCCTTCAACGAGGACCGAGATTATCTCTATCCAATCCCAAGTAATGAACGTACACTTACCAAAGGTATGATTACACAGAACCCCGGATGGGATGACGGACTAAATTTTTAACCACATCTTATTCGCAAGTCAGTTATTATTAAGTTTTAAATTACAAGTAAACAGTATGTTAAAAAGAAAAATAATCTATGTATGGATATCTGTCTTAATGGTTTCCGTAAGTGGCTTTTGCATGGATACCATGAACGAAGACAAAGTACATACTCCGCAAAAATTGCGAATAGGTACAACTATAAGCGTTTTCGGCGGTTTGCAAGGGTTAACCTATGAAAACCTGAAAGAAGCACGGTCTGCGGGTATCTCTGACATAGAAATTTCTCTCACCGGCTTAGTAAATGGAGATCATCCTATTCCAAATGCCGAATTAAAAGAGAAATTCCGCCAGGTAAAACACAATGCTGACAGTGCAGGGATCAACATTTGGTCGATACATATGCCTTATGGGGCCGACTGTGACCCGTCACACATTGACGAAACCATTCGTTCACACTCCGAAAATGCCTACCGTAGCTACATCGATGTCGTCAGCGTATTGGAGCCGGAAGTAATCCTGTTCCATCCAAGCTGGCGGTTAGGCCTCAACGAACGCAAGGAACGCATGAGCCAACTGGTAAAAACCATCACTTCCCTGAATAAAGATGTAAAGGAGATAGGGGCCATCATTGTATTGGAAAATCTTCTCGGATACAAATTACTTCGCAGTCCCGGGGTAGAACGCCCGTTGGGCCGTACTGTCGAAGAGATGGTTGAAATTATGGATTTAATGCCGGCTGATGTTTATGCAGCAGTCGACATGAATCACATCAAAAATCCCGAACTGCTGATCGCTGCACTCGGCTCTCGCATAAAGAGTGTCCACATTGCCGACGGTGACGGAGAGAAGGAGTGTCATCAGCTCCCGGGACGCGGGAAAAACAATTGGGTTCTTATTCTTCAGGCACTTGATCATGCCGGTTACACTGGTCCGTTCCTCTATGAAATAAGAGCAAAAGAAGTAGATGGATTTACAGATCTTGTCACTGCCTATAATCTGCTTTATGAAAATTATACAAAGTCTTTACAACCGTAAGGAGGCTGTTGTCAATACCTCCTCAAACGTATAAAAACTCCAAGTGATTTTACCAATACATTATTAACAAATCTATGAGAATTATGAAACTAAAACATTTCTTACTCTGTGTGATGGGAATTTTGATTCCTACAACCGTTTTTTCGGCTGAATACTATGTCGTACCGGGGTTACGTGCTACAGGCAACGACGGTTCATCCTGGGAAAAAGCGATTACCATGTATGACATTTTCGAAAATGATGCCGCTGCTGCAAAAAACGATGAGGTATCCAAGTATAAAACCGGAGACGTATTCTTTCTTGCAGGAGGAACCTATTACAATGCTACCAGTCCCGGTTCCGATGCCGGGCGTATTTATCGTGGCTATATTTTCGTTGGAGGATGTGATCAAAGTAAAGGTGTGGTTACTGAGTGGCCTGCCTATCCATCGGCAACACCTACAATTTTCTCCGGTGACCTCGACGAAAACGGAGGACCGAGTGCAGGCGACCTCCGTAATTTAATTCATGTGCGTCAGGCTCGGAATGATGCTGCCGAGAACCTGGCCCACATCTGCAAACTGATAGGTATCGATTTTACCTGTTCATATTCTCCCGAAGGTTCAACTAACGCAAGTGGAGCAGTTTATTGCACGCAGGGAGCCATCGAACTTCAATATTGCAATATATATAATAATATAAGCAAAGGCGAAGGTACGGGAGACGGAATCGGTGCCGGTATCCACATCTATGGCGGACTTTATCATATAAAAGACTGCAATGTATACAACAACAAAGCGCATAAGACCGGAGCCGGATTCCGGTGTACTTCCCGCAGTTCTAAGAAAGCGAATGGCGTAATCGAACGTTGTTATTTCGGTAATAATGAAGTAGAATCCCGTTACGGTGGTGCCATCGCCCAATCTTCAGGAGAAAATATGTGGATCATAAATTCCACTATTGTTGACAACAAGGCCTTTTACGAAGGTGCCGGAATCTGCGCCAATGGCAGCTCCTTTGATGATGATGTACGTGCAGTACATATCATAAACTGTACAATTGCCGGCAATACATGCGCTGCCGATCCTTCGGAACTATATGCTGAAGATACGGAAACCGGTACTGTCACTAATCCTGGTTCATGGTTGGGATCGCAAATACGTATTGCCTGTGATCCGGCAGTGAATATCTGTAATTCCATTATTGTCGGACGCGAAGACGACGGTACAGTTGCCAAAGCCGCTATCGTTCTTACCGGTACGGAAAAGACACCCTCCAGCGCCTATTTAAATTCGTATGGTGGCAGCATATTAGGCACGTTCGGCTCGGTCATGAATTCTCCAACCATTGCTATCAACTGGAACAATGATCACATGGATGGCAGTAACCCGAATACTTATTCCAAGATATTCGGCACAACCACAGCTGGCGAAAACGGCGGATTCACCAAGACGCTGAAACCTGTAGATAATGGCATTCTCGACCAGCTCGGAGTTTACGCCCTTTATGGTTTCGAACTTGGAGAGTACATCAAGACTCTAAAAGATGAAGGCAAATATCTCCCATTCGAGATCGACGTTACCGTAGACCAGACCGGTTCGAAACGTAGCCAGGAAGAGATTAACGGTGAAACGGCTCCGGGAGCCTATGATTTCTTGACCAATCATGGGACCGGTATTGCCGTTACGAATTCTCCGATGTCCTCTCTCAAATTACAAGTATCGGGTGATGGTATCTACCAGATTGTAGGACTCACCGACAATGCTACGATACATATTTATAATTTACAAGGTATACGTATCCGGTCTATTACCCAAGGTAACACGATTGACCTGCGTGATCTCACAAAAGGCATTTACATGGCTAACGTGAACGGACAAACGTTCAAAGTTGCCAGATAATATTGTAACTAATCTATTGAACAGGTCCGTCTGCTTTCCGTATCTGGAAAGCAGTCGACTTGTTTGTTTTATAAATCATTATTATATGGCTTTCTATCATATCAAATACAGACTATTCGCCATTCTATGGTTATTTTTATCGACCCTGTCGACGGTCGGTCTAGCCAATACCACGACTTTAAACGTCGGATGTTTCAATATCCGTTTCAAAACGAGCGCCGATCAGGGAGAGCTAAGCTGGAACAACCGTAAGAGTTATGTTACACGGACAATTATCGATTTCAAATACGATATTGTCGGAGTCAACGAAATGAATGCCGGTTCACAACAAGAGGACATGAAAAGTTTACTTCCGGAGTATTCATTCGTAGAATGGGGAGGAAACTCATCAACAGTGCCCAATCAGGGAACAATCAATGCGGTATTGTTTCGTACCGATAAGTTCGATCTGCTTGAAGAAGGACATTACTTTTTGTGTACAGACCCCTCGAAATCACTACTTTCGTGGGATAACAGCAGCGGGAACAAACGTTTCACCGTATGGGCCAAGCTGAAAATCAAGGAAACAGGCGATATCTTTTATTATTTCATCACCCATCTCGATCATCAGGGAAGTGATGCCCGCAATGAAGGAACGCGCGTTAACATGGAAAAAGTACGTTCCATTTCCGGTCATTACCCCGCCATCATATGCGGTGATCATAATTCGTCGGCCATACGTTATCCGTTCTATGACCTTTGCAGTGCCTATATGTCAGACAGTCGCAAAGTATCGGAAACCCCATTCCCATGGCCTAAGGACGGAACCTTGTGCAAATGGGATCCCGAGAAAAAAGATGGGACCAGACTGGATTATGTATGGGTAAAAGGGATGAAAGTACATACATACAATCATATCAATGAGACTTTCGGACGCAGTGTCACTCCTTCCGACCATTTTCCCGTGATAGTGAACGTCTCATTAGAACCTTTCGTGGCCTCCCATACCCGTTATGTCGATATAAATGCTGCTGATGGTGGCGATGGAAGCAAGTCAGCGCCGTTCCGTAATATCCAGGAAGCTGTCGATGCCACTTGCAACGGCGATACCATTTACGTTGCCCAGGGATATTATACCGTAACCGAATCGGAGCAATTTAAAGGTCGGGACGCTACACTCAATATTCCTCATTCTCTGGATATATTCGGCGGCTACGACTCTGCATTTAAAGAAGTGACGGGGCGTACAGTTCTATCAGGAGATATAAACGGCGATGATGAAATCGCAGACGGAGTATGGACCGGTAATGAAGAAAATGCTTATCATGTAGTGACAGTTCAGAAATACTGCGCACTGATGCTTTGCAATTTCGAAATTGTCGGAGGAAACGCCAACGGAAATACTACCACAGGGGCAGGTATCGCCAGTCTGGGTTCCCGACTGATACTCGATAATGTGATTATCCGCAATAATCAGGCCACGGGTCAAGGTGCCGGAATCTATGCAGCCGGCCAATTATTATGTACCGATTGCCGGTTTATCCGTAACATCTCCTCAGCCAACGGCGGCGCTTATTTCACTGCCTATGCCGGTGTGGAATTATGGTGGCGCCATGCAATGACTGATTGTTACTTCTCGGAAAATGAAGCAGTACAAGGTTCTGCCGGATACCATTCAGGATACTCGTGGGCTTACCTGGGACACAACACTTATGTCGATAACAAGGCTACTTACGGAGGTACCGTCTCCCTCAACGGAACAGCCTATGCTTCTAAAACGACTTTAGTCAACAACACCTTTGTCAATAACCGGGTAGAAGCTATCGGCGGTGTCATTAACGAAATGAAAGGAGGATCGGCCATCTATGCCAATTTGAACGTAGCATCTACAATTTCGATCGTCAATAATACGATTGTCGGAAACCATGCATCATGCTACAAAAACGGTACACCTACCATCGACTTTTATGGTGCAGCCGTGCATATTTACAACGGAACACCATTCATTTTCAACAACGTGATTGCCGGAAACCGCTCCACTTCAGCGCATACTGGTGATGTTTATAATGCAGGACAGCTGGCAACTACCGGTTATAACATCTTTTCGAGTGCCGATAATATAAATATAACACCGGCAGAAACCGATATTTTAGGAACCTCAGTCGATTCATCCATCCTATTGCTCGGTAATATGCTCGAGAGTAACATAGTAGAAGGAGATATTATCCCTGTTCTGGCATTAAACGGTGGTCCGGTTGAGACAGTCAAAGTGAAAAGACGCTTTTTCGGATCGAATGCAATCAATGTGCTGCCGGCATCTCAATTGGAAGAAAAATTATTAAAAGGAGATGTAGACAACACGATTGAACTACGAAACAAACTGATATTCGACCAACGAGGAGTAGAACGTTTGACCGATGGAACCTCATCGATCGGTGCGTATGAATATAGAAGAGAAGGTACGGGTATTACCGAAACAGCAAGTGTCGCCAATCCGGTCAAAACATACCAGAACGGTTCAATTTTATATCTGTCTACTTCTATGACATTACAGGATGTGAAAATATTCTCCATGACCGGATCAACGGTTATTCTTCTGGGCGAAGTTACCCCAGGAGAGACTCCGGTCAATGTTTCCCGGCTTTATCCCGGAGTATATATACTATCCTGGAAAGGAGGAACTTCCCGGTTTATAAAAAGATAAATAAGATTATCTGCCAGTAAATTAAAAAATCACCCACGCTGCAACTATTGGAGCGTGGGTGATTTCATTGAAAGGAAAGTTATAGCACACTCTCCATCTTTCTTTTTACTCCGTCGATGAAATACAAGCTGCCCATCCCCCACCCGGTGCGAGTCGGACAACAATCTCATTCTGTTCCAATACTCCGAACGTTCTCTGGTAATCCTGAGCTGCCCGATGGGCATTTACTCCATCACTGAATATCTCGATCCGCTTCCCGATGCAATCATCCGGTAATCTCACCTTCAGTTCACGGGTATCCCAATTCCCCAATGCTCCGATATACCAATTATCACCTCTACGCCGAGCCACGACAATATACTCGCCAACTTTACCATCGAGCACGAAAGTGTCATCCCAAACTGTGGGAATCTGGGATATAAACCGGATACACTCCTGTTCACGCATATAATTGGATGGAGAATCACAAAGCATGTTAAGCGGAGAATCGAATACGACATATTCTGCAAGCTGATGGCAACGGGTGCCCTGACTCATCGGATTACTCCTGTTCGGAAAATATCCACCTTTGACACTATTGCGCATCGCTCCCTGCGTATAATCCATCGGACCAGCCACCATGCGAATGTATGGCAATAAAACATCGTAAGAAACCATATCGACATCGGGCTTGGACCATTTCAACTGTTCAAGCCCGAATACCGCTTCATAATTGATCACATTGGGATACGTGCGTTGCATACCCGTTGGTTTGGGACAGCCGTGAAAATCGACAAGCATCTTATGGGCTGCGCATACCTCAGCCGTACGGTACATAAAATCAATCATCTCCTGGTCATCACGATTAAGGAAATCTATTTTAAAACCTTTGATACCCATATCGGCATAATGCGATACGACCTTTTCCAAATTAAGTTCCATCGCCAGATAACCGGCCCACAAAATAATATCAACTCCTTTTCTCCTCCCATGATCTACTATTGCCTGAAGATCTATTTCCGGGACGACATCAAGAAGATCACACTTTCCCTTAGTAGCCCATCCTTCATCGAGAATAACATACTCGATGCCGTTTTCGGAAGCAAAATCAATGTAGTATTTATAAGTTTCCGTATTAATGCCAGCCTTAAAATCTACTCCATAAAGCCCCCAGTCATTCCACCACTCCCAGGCAACCTTTCCCGGTTTGATCCATGACCGATCGGTTACGCGTGACGGAGCCGCCAACCGATATACCATATCGTTTTCCACCAACTCTCCGTCGCGACGTGTAACAATGAAAGTCCGCCACGGAAAAGTCCGCGGTGCATTGATCTTCGCAATATAGGGATACCGCGAAGTAACCAGATGTTCAAGATCATTATGTCCGCCCTGTACCACACTTTTCGGATAAGGGGCAAAGACTCCTCTCAACTGCGGTCTGCAACTATCTGTCGCTAAATACATTCCGGGATAATCTTCAACATCGGCTTCGGCAATACACAATTTTTCGCCATACTCCAGATTGACAAGTATCGGTGTAAACAACAGATTGTTTTCATCGAAATCCTTCAACGGAAGATACGTATACAGATTTTGCATATCATTCCAAAACTGCTGTTCACGGGTGGCGTCCTTTCGTTTCTTACGGTCACGTACATACGGAGCCCATGTCTCAAAATTCTGAGATAACCGATACACTGCCTTTTCATTCTTCACTGTGTACTCCTCCGAAAGTGAAGATACAAAACGATAAGCCATTCCGTCATCATACATCCGGAATTCGATACTGAAACCGGCAGTCGTGGTCAATATCAACCGGTTATATTTATCTCGCACCTGTGATTTCTTATACAGTGGAGAAAGAATCACTTCATCAACAGACGAGCGTTGTACTTTTTTCACTTTCATATCGGCCCCCCAAACTGTGCCATTCATCCATTCCATAGCAATGGTCGATGGAGACAATATTGATTGGTGTTCATTGGAAAGAGTGAACGTAAGACTATCACCGACATTAATTTCACTCGTAAGCCTCCCATCAGGAGAGCCCAGTTTATATTCGGCAGCACCAGCTATTGTAACAGTGAAAGCCACCATAAACATCAAAAAAACTTTCTTATATTTCATCTTTACAAATCAATAAGTAAATGTACAAATGATAGGATAATGGTCAGATATCCACCTCACACCATAAACTGGCTTATCAATGGTCTCAAACACCAACGGGCAAGCATTACGATAGAAAATATGATCCAGATTCTTGTTTCTTACCAAAGGAGAAACGCGTCCGAAACCATTAAAGCTGGAATGATCATCCGTTTTGGAAGCATCTTCTCTGGCAGAAGCAAACCAACGGTAAAATGGAGCCAAGCTCTCACGCCGCGGATCATAGGGATTGTAAGAAGCATTCATATCACCGGTTACGAAAACAGTTGCCTCCTCACCGGCGATGGTCTTCATTCTATTGTTTATCAATGCAGCACACCGCACGCACCTCAGTGTCCACCGGTTCTTTCTTATAGGGCAAATGAGTGGTGACAATATAAAATTCTCTCCGGCTTTTTTTATCCTTGAGTTGTAACCACAAAGCGGCCCGATAATGTCTGTCAGTCGAGTCCCACGGTTGGGATGGAGCTTCGGGAGTAGCACTCAGCCAAAAATGTCCCGAACGTATCACTGAATATTTCTCACGAAGATACAACAATAATACTCCTCCGGTGCGGGAATCAGGTAACGTGTCGTTCATCTCTATACGATAATAGCCATAATCAGGTAGCATGGCAAAGATTTGCTGCCACATCTCGTTACGTGGTTCCTGCATGCCTATCACGTCGGGACGGTACTGGGCGATCATACGGGCACACGGTTCCCGACGCCGATCCCATGCCGTATCAAGAGAATCATTCGGATTATTGAAACGGATGTTGAACGACATCACCTTTACAGAATCCAACACGACAACATCGTCATGATAATCTTGAGCGATAGCACAAGAAAAACTCAGCAGTAAAATACCAGACAAAAGAATGTTTTTTTTCATATATGTATCTTTAAAATTATACTATGAAGACTTATCAAAAAGTACTGAATACGTAACCAACAACACAAAACCGACACTGATTTAAAAAACATTAACATGCTTTATTACAACAGCAAAGCCGTCAAAAACCACAATATTCAAAACAAATAAAAATACCGACTACGTAGATGTATGATGTGATGTGTTCCTTGAATGAGTGTTCCTTTAAATTAAAATATTGACAAAATGAAAAAAAGAAAGTTAGGATTGTTCCCTAAGGTATTGATTGCGATAACTATCGGTTCGTTATTGGGACTTATAGCGCCGGATGTTATGATCAGAATATTTAAAACCTTCAATGTATTCTTTGCACAAATTCTCAAATTTATCGTACCCTTACTCGTATTGGGCCTTGTGACTCCATCTGTAGCTAATCTGGGACGTGGAGCTGGAAAGATGCTATTGAGTGTTATCGTTATCTCATATCTGTCAACGATAGGTGCAGGATTTTTTGCATATGGTTTTGCTTCAAGTCTGCTTCCTCATTATCTAAGTATTGGTGAAATTTCTACCTCTGCGCTGGAAGGAAAAGTATTCGAGCCCTATTTCAATATCAAATTCCCTCCGATTTGTGACATACTGACAGCTCTCCTCTTGTCATTCATGCTCGGCATCGGCATTATTTTCACCAAAGCCCCGGGACTGAAGAAAGCCTTCGATGAATTCGGAGAAATTGTAAAACTCACGATTGAACATGCCATCATCCCTCTCTTACCATTCTACATCTTTACAATGATATGTGAGATGAGTGCTGCCGGGCATCTGTCAACCGTCATGGGAACAGGTGTTAAAGTCATTGCAACCGGTGTTATCCTGTCTATCTGTTACCTCATTATCCAATATATTATAGCCGGACTGGTGGCTAAAAAAAATCCTTTTAAATGTATATGGAATATTATGCCAGCGTACCTGACAGGCTTTTCAATCTGTTCCAGTTCGGCCGTTATTCCAGTCACTCTCGAGTGTGCCATGAAGAATGGTGCGACTAAAGAGATCGCCAACTTTACTGTCCCTCTTTGTTCAACAGTCCACATGTGCGGATCGACTATCAAGCTTATCACTACATCAATCGCAGTGATGTATCTGAGCGGAATGAACATTAGTTTCGCCCTCTTTGCCAATTTCATCCTTTTGCAAGGGATTTCTGCCGTAGCTGCCCCCGGAGTAATGGGAGGAGTTTTAATGGCATCAATCGGATTATTGGAATCGATTCTCGGTTTTTCGCCTGAACAGAGTGCCCTGATGATGGCCATTTATCTGGCTCTCGACGGATATGGCCCAGCATGTAACGTAAGTGGAGACGGCGCTATCACCCTTATTATCGACCGCTTTTTCGGAAAGAGATATGCATCCGCACAATAATAAAATGTCTATTTTCAAAATCGGATTACGTAGTCATATCATGTAATGTGTTCCTTTAATATAAGGAAAGATTAATAATAAATATATGAAAAAAGAAAGCATAAAGATGTTTTTTGAGAGTCAGTCCACCCCCGCTGATTCCGAGAAAATAGAGCAATGGTATATAAACAATATCAATAATGCCGAATTGGACACTATTCTTCTGGAACTGTTGAAAGAATGTACTCATCAGGATGAACAAAAAGCCAGAAACGCGTTCAACCGCACATGCTATCGTATAGGTATCGGGACACCCCAAGGCATAAAAAAGAGGAAGACGATATACCGCTGGATATCGGGAATAGCCGCCACCGTCCTGATATGCGGTTTCCTATTGGGTATACATTTATGGAGTCCCCGGTTCGGCGATATCGATTTGGAAAAAGTATATGCATCGGCAGGTGATTCAAAAATGGTGATACTTCCCGACTCTACAAAAATCTATCTCAAACCCACAAGTACTCTCTTTTACGCAGCAAATGATTTTGCCCGTAACAGGAAAGTACATTTGTTTGGCGAAGCATACGTAGAGGTAACCAAAGATATGAAACATCCATTCTTCGTTGTGTGTAACAATGCCACAATCAAAGTATTGGGAACTAAATTCAACGTACAATCGCATGAATCCGATTCAGAATTTGAAGTAATGCTATACGAAGGATGCGTGGACGTAGAATCAGATTTCAACAATAAACAGGTAGAAGTACTCATGGCTCCCGGTGATATTATAAAGATTGATAAGAATACCGGCGAAATGTCACAAATGAATATTTCGACTATAGCCAACCCTGGGCAATCCCGTAAATTTTACTTTATCGATAAAAAGCTGGAAGATATAACCAATCAACTCGAACGTCACTTCCAAAAGAAGATTGTAATTACCAATCCAAAATTAAAATCGATAAAATACGATGCAATATTTGCCAATGACGAGACAATTGAACAGATTTTAAATTGCCTGAATGCATCACAACAGATGAAAATTATATATCATGATAACACCATTATAGAGATACGGTAACACAATTTCAGTTTTCAATAGGTAAATCATAGAACCCACAAAAAATAATCAGATGAAACGAATCATTTTCTTTTTTAGCTTTATGGCCCTTGCAAGTAACCTCTTTGCCATCCGAAACTACCCCAAATGGCTTGAAAGTGCAGCCATATATCACATCTATCCTTCTTCTTACATGGATAGCAACGGAGACGGATACGGCGATCTGGAGGGTATACGTTCTCGCTTGGACTACGTAAAGGATCTGGGATTTAATACCATCTGGATCAGTCCGGTCTTTTGCAGTAAATTTGAAGATGGCGGTTATGATATCACCGATTTCTATAAAATCGACCCACGCTTCGGCACAAATACCGATTTGGTAAATCTGGTAAACGATGCACATGAAAAGGGTATTAAAGTATGCCTCGACCTCGTAGCCGGTCACACTTCAGACAAGCATCCCTGGTTTCTGGAATCTGCAAATGGAGACCCGAATGGTCATTATGCCGATTATTACATTTGGACGAAAGGTAAAAAAACAACTCCACCGAAACCGGAAAGAGGAGGCTGGGTAAAAAATGAATATCCGCGCGACGGATACTATCTGATGAATTATTACGATATTCAGCCGGCACTTAATTACGGATATTATCAGCCGAACCCGGAGAATTCGTGGGAACAAGCCTATAATGCCCCCGGTCCAAAAGCAGTCCGCCAAGAGATAAAGAATATCATCTCTTTCTGGTTTGATAAGGGAGTTGACGGTTTTCGTTGTGACCTGGCCTGGTCATTGGTAAAGGGAGATGACGCAGAGTTTCATGGGGTAAGAAAACTTTGGAATGAAATATTTTCCTGGCAAGCGGAAAACTATCCCGAAACGATCTTCCTGTCTGAATGGTCAAGTCCGATAGAAGCTATTTCCTGCGGCTTCGATATCGATATTATCCGCCACAACGGATGTGGAAAAACCATGTATCGCGATCTGGTACACAATACACATCGGAATACAGATCCGGAAACCGGTATATACCAACCGAAAGATTGTTGGTTTGACAGGGCGGGAAAAGGGCAATTCAGTTCTTTTGTAGAACCTTTTATAAAAATCTATGAAGTAACCAAGGGGCATGGTTTCCCATGTATGCCCACATCCAGCCATGATACATGGAGCTAAATCGTAACCAACGTTCTACCCCGGAGGAACTAAAAGTAGCCATGACGTTCTTCCTGACAATGCCATGGGTACCAATTGTCTACTATGGAGAAGAGATCGGGATGCGTTCGATGGACGGATGGCCGTTTATTGAAGGCAGTCGTGACCGGTCGGCACAAAGAACACCCATGCAATGGGAAGCAGGTGCAACAGCCGGTTTCTCGACCTGCGACCCTTCAAAATTGTATTTACCTATAGACCCGGATCCGAAGCGTCCGACAGTAGCCGGTCAAATCGATGACCCGCATTCAATACTTAACTGGACGAAGGGGCTTCTTGCCCTCCGTTCTTCAATCTCCGCATTGGGAAATACAGGAGGATGGAAGTTTGTCAGCGATCCGCAACAAGCATATCCTGCCGTATACGAACGTTCCGACGATCACTCAAAGTATCTGATAATTATTAATCCGAGAGAAAAAAGTGCTACGGCATCCATTGAAGGATATGATCGATTAGAAGTTATTTGGGGAAATCCCCAAAACTTGTCAGTAAAGAAATCGAAAGATAAACTATCACTGAGAATCCAAGGAGTAAGTTCTGTCATCTGTAAGGTTCTGTAATTCATATTAGTCATCAACAAAATAATAAATCAATGAAAAAGGTTTTCAAACTTTATTTAATGCTGTTCTTAAGTATTACAGGAACAGTTTTTACAACGAATGCAGAAACGAAAAAGATTCTCGTTGTTGGAAACAGTTTCTCGTTTGATGCGGCTTTACAGGAGTTTCTTCCGATAGTACAAGCTGCTGGAGATGATATTGTACTGGGGTTTCCATATAAAGGAGGAACCACACTGGAACTTCACACGAATTATATTACCACAAATCAGCAGATATACAATTACTACAAAATTAAAGATGGAAAAATGACATCGACAGGAGGCAACAGTCGCAAATTCGATACAAATATCATTACGGATGAAGACTGGGATATTGTCATTATACAAACTGACCATAATTATTCGGGTGCATATAGTCACTATTTTCCATACCTGAGCAATCTGATCACCTACTTTAAAACTCATCTCACGAATAAAAACGCCCAGTTTTATCTTTACATGACCTGGGCCTATCAAAATGGTTCGGCAAAATTAGAGGAGTTAATCAATAAAGGTCTTTACACCGACCAAATGGATCAATATACAAAAATCGTTGATTGTGCAGGCCGCGCTGCCATACAATCGGGAATTGGCGAAGAAAACATAATTCCGGGCGGAACAGCTGTCCAAAATGGACGTACCAGTTATATTGGTGATGATTATAATCGTGATGGCTATCACATGAATCTCAGTCACGGCCGTTATACGGTAGCACTAACATGGTACGAAAAAATCTTCGGAAAGAGTGTCATCGGGTTAAGTTATCACCCTGCTTCCATCAGTGATTTCTGTGCAGAGATGTGCCAACATGCCGTACATGAAGCCATTATCCACCCCAAAAGTATCAGTAGCCTTGCAGATACTTATGGGGTAAATCCTGATGCAAAACCCAAGGTCATCGACAGACCGCTAATGATTAATTTCGGCATCGGTGTTGGTTCATCTGCTGTCTCTCAATATTCATGGAATAGTTTAACAACCACATTAACCGGAGCAAATGTGGGAAATCTATATAATAGCAAAGGTTATGGAACCGAAGTGAAAGTTTCAATAGAAAAACCATTCGACGGTGTTTCCTCTATCGGAACTACTTCATCGACTACAGCTTTAGATATGCCTTCGAATGTGTCTAAATCAGCCTTTTATGGTACTACAGAGAGTTCGGTTATTATTTCCGGATTATATCCGGGGCAGGCGTATGATATGAACGTATTTGCCTCAGTTATGAATAATACATCGACCAATTCTGAAACCGTCTACTCATTCAAAGGAGAAAATAATGGAAACGCCTCTCTGAATCCTACAAAAAACACGGCAAATATTGCAACGGTCCAAGGAATAATTGCCGATGAAAAAGGACGCATCTATTTAACTGTAAAAGCCGGCGCAAACAATAACGAAGAAAAGAAAACTTATTATCTGGGAGCATTGATGGTAACTCCACATCTTGAGGTTCCGGGGAAAATTCCTATCTATATCAACTTTACCACCAATGGAAAAACAACTCAAGAAGATTACTGGAATAATGTGACATCCCATCTTGCCGGAACTAAAATTGAAAACTTGACAGATTCGGAGAATAAGGCTTCAGGCATATCTCTAAACATCACAAAAGGTTTTGCCGGTGTCACAGAAAACGGTGCATCCAAAACAAATACGTTGCTTAACATGCCCGCAAATGCGTCTACAACAGGTTATTGGGTAAACGGTATCGAAAAAGACGGCGTTCTTATTGACAATGCCGAAATCGTATTCAGCAATCTGGATCCTAAGGAATCCTATGATTTTTATATGTTTGGTTCCTATATGAATGCTACAGAAGTTCATGAAGCTGAGTATTCAACCTTTGGAACTGTAGAAAATTACATTGGATTAAATGGAAACAACAACGATCATTCAATCGCTGAACTCTCTTCAATATATCCGGATGCAGACGGACATATCCGATTTACGGTAACCCCGGGAGCTACAAGTGCAGATACCTACAAAACTGGTTACATCAATGCTATGGCTATTATGGTTCCGGGTATTGTGAAAGTCGTACCCTTCGAACCCGTAGCAGAAGGTCCGTGGGATGGTATTTCGATGATTGAACCGGCTCGTGACGTTTCCGGTAATTGTGTTATTTACACAGGAGCAGAATTAGCATGGGTAGCCAATCAAATCAATCAAGGCCATGCCATAACAGGTATAAAAATTGCAAAAGATATAGATTTAGGCAATCAACCATGGACTCCAATAGGATACGGAACTTATTTTACCGGAAAAATTGACGGACAAGGTTATCACATTTATAATATGTATATAAATAAAAGTGACCTTACAGAAAAATCAAATTTTGCAGGTTTAATAGGTGGTACAAACAGCGAAAGCTGTGATATTCTCAACATCAATCTCTCAGGAAAAATCGATATTCCCGCATCCATAACTCAGAAAACTCAAGTCGGATCATTCATTGGTAAAGCCAATGCCTTAGGAAATATGGTTAATTGCCATAGCGATGTTGAAATCAACATCATGGGAGCACCGGGATATGTGGGTGGTGTATTGGCATTTATGAAAAATGCGAATGTAAAAAACTGCTCTTATTCAGGTAATATAATAATCACAACATCCGGAAAAGTGACCAATGGTGTCGGCGGCATTTTGGGATGTACAAATTCAAGTACAACCGGCATCGAAGCTATTATTAACGGATGTTACTTTGACGGTAGCATTAAAAATAACGGTTCTGGAACCCCTAAATATGTAGCCGGAATCAATTCGTATTCTAATTTGTCAAAAGCTGCCGAAACCATTACGAACAATTATGTTATCGGCACCATTGACTGCACGGCCACGAATCAAGGAACTATTTACGGAAAAAACAACACTGTAAATTTCGACTGTGAAAACAACTATTATTATGCGGGCTATACCTTAACAGGCAAAGGTGGAATTCCTATGGATATAAAAAAGTTTCATTCCGGAGAAGCTACTTATTTATTAAACGGTGATCAAATGGAATTTCTTTTCGGACAGGAGCTTGATTCTGATAATAACATGCCAGTCGTCTATAGTGGTACCAACAGAGTCTACAAAACAGTCTTTATGTATAATGGCAACGAATATGCAGTACTTTACAACAATACAGAAATGAAATTTCCACAAAATCCTGTTCCCGACGACGGAACGACTTTTGGAGGATGGTATGATGAGAAAGGAAATCGCTATGATGAGAATTCAACCACCCAAACTGACCTCATACTCTATGCCAAAACCATAGCAACAGGAACCGATAATCTGAAAACTAAAGATGAAATAACAATCAGTAATAATAAAATTGATATAACTTCAGAGAATCCGATTGGTGATATTGCTATTGTGGATGTAAACGGAATGGAGGTTATTAATAAAACAATAAAAGAGACTATCGCAGAATTAGATATAAATTCATTACAACATGGTATATATCTTTTTAAGAGCAAACATGATTGTATTAAATTCATAAAGAAATAAGATAGTAGACATCGTAATCCAAATTACAATGTAATATGTCCATAGACCAATATCCAAAATAAGAAAGGAGTTAATTTCGTACGTAATTCACGAAGGGCAAGCTCAATATGTTTTTCTACCGTACGTGCCGAAATATGCATTATTTCGGCTATTTCTTTTGCAGACTTATGCTCGAACCGGCTCATATTGAAAATGGCACGCCGCTTCTCCGGCATTGTTTCAATGATAGCGGCAATCGCTTTCTGCATTTCGTTCCAAAACAACTCGTTTTCTGCACTTGGAGTAACTACGGTGTCGTGTACGCCATCCAGGAAACGATCTACAATTTGATTCTGCTTGGAACGAAAGTGGTTGTATATCTCATATTTAGCAATTACATACAAATAAGAGTGAATCGATAAGTCGCTTTGTAATTTCTCTCTGTTAACCCACACTTTGATAAATGTGTTTTGCGTAATATCTTCAGAGATCCATTCGTCCTTCACCAATCCGAATATAAATTGGTTGAAATGTGAATAGTATTTCATAAAAAGTTCTTCAAAACACTGTACATCCCCATTCTTTATGCCAGTTATCAAATCAGGTTCATTCATTACTATTATATTTAAGACTATACAAACATAACATTTTAATATAAGAAAGAACAATTGTGCTGAACTTTTTCGTTCTATGGTATATTTGCAACTCTCCTATATATTACAGAAGTGTTAAGAAAGATATAATACGTAATTCAAGGTGCAATATCTTCTTTGTTTTTCTCACTAATTGCAGATTTACTTTAACATATCTAATGCGAATCAGTAGTTGAAATCAAATTAAAATTTAGTTTTGCTCATCTCTGTACGGTTTTGAATGTATTTCACCACAGAGTAACACGGAGTTCCACAGAGTTTGAATCTTTATTGAAACGCAGATGATCGCAGATTTTCGCAAAGGATCAGTCTCTTTATCCGGTATTGATAAAGCCCCCTCTCGTAGAGTAACGTATAAAGCCTCGGTGAGCAGTCTTGTTTTAGATGTACATGTAAAGCAGCATGAGATGCACATGTCGTGCTGTCCCACATGTACATGTCGTACCGCTTTACATGTACATCTAAAACAATACTGTTCACCGGGGAAAGGCATGTTCCTTTCTGAGAAAGACAAAGTACAATACCGGGCAAGGGTAACAATGCCGTCTATGGACACTTCCGCTATCGAAAAGATAGGGTTATAATCTTCGTTACTATACGGATATGAATCTATTTACGATCAGCTTTGAACTCAATAGCCAACTACTGATTCGCACATCTATTTGATTTTTACTGAAAAAATATCCCTATACTTAATATCCTATTTAAACAAATCATAACTATAATTTTTACTATATTTGCCCAAACTAATACTAATCAATTTTATTATGAGAAAACTTAACCAAGCACTTCTTGCGGTCGCTACATTGGCTTTCGCTTCATGCAACACGCAAAAGGAAGAAATCAATTATCAGGTAATCCCTCTCCCCCAAGAGGTCGTTGTCAGTCAGGAACCTCTTTTCACACTACAGGAAACCACAAAAATTCTTTATCCGGAAGGAAACGAGCTGCTGAAACGAAACGCAGAGTTTTTATCCGGATATATCCAAGATGCGACAGGAAAAGAACTCGACATTGCAACAATCACATCGGAAAGTACACCGCAAAATGCTATTATCTTAGGGTTGGACAAGAGTATAACGGAAAAAGAAGGATACGAGCTTACAGTATCTTCCGAACAAGTCACCATTAACGGACAAACGCCTAATGGAGTGTTCTACGGCATACAAACTTTGCGGAAATCAATTCCGGCAACTACTACCGGCACCAAGATTGCACTTCCGGCAACAGCCATCAAAGATTATCCACGCTTCAGCTACCGGGGCATGCATCTCGACGTAAGCCGCCACTTCTTCCCGATAGAATTCGTAAAGAAATACATCGACTTGCTGGCATTACATAACATGAATACTTTCCATTGGCATCTGACAGACGACCAGGGATGGAGAATTGAAATAAAAAAATATCCGAAGTTAACGGAAATAGGCTCACAACGTTCAGCAACAGTAATAGGACACAACTCCGGTGAATATGACGGCACACCTTATGGAGGTTTCTACACACAAGAACAAATTAAAGAAGTTATAGACTATGCAAAGGAACGCTATATCAACATCATCCCTGAAATAGACCTGCCCGGACATATGGTTGCTGCTTTGGCTGCTTACCCGGAACTGGGTTGTACGGGAGGTCCGTATGAAGTAGAAAAAAACTGGGGAATATTTGAAGATGTACTTTGCATTGGTAACGATAAAACAATGCAATTTATAGAAGATGTACTGGGCGAGGTAGCGACCTGTTCCCTTATAAGTATGTCCACATCGGAGGTGACGAAGCTCCACGCAATCGTTGGGCCAAATGTCCGAAGTGCCAGGCACGTATCAAAGCAGAGGGCTTGAAAGCTGACGCTAAACATACGGCGGAAGACCGTTTGCAAAGTTACTGCATGCAACGTGCAGAGAAATTCCTCAATAGTAAAGGGCGCCAGATAATTGGCTGGGACGAGATCCTGGAAGGGGACGTAGCACCCAATGCGACCGTAATGTCGTGGCGCGGAATGGCTGGTGGAATAGAAGCTGCCAAGTTGGGACACGATGTGATTATGACTCCAAACACTTATGTATATTTTGACTATTACCAAACAGCAGACACAAAAGATGAACCAGATGCTATCGGTGGTTGTATAACATTGGAACGCGTATATAGTATGGAACCTGTTCCGGAGGATTTAAACGCAGAAGAGAAAAAGCACATTATTGGTGCTCAAGCCAATCTTTGGTGTGAATATATCCCTACGACAAAACAGGTGGAATACATGGTGCTCCCACGTATGGCTGCTTTGGCAGAAGTTCAATGGACACTTCCCGAAAAGAAGGATTATAGTGACTTCACCAAACGCTTGCCCCGACTTTTAGCTTTTTATGATCGTGATAGCCTCAACTACGGCAAACATGTGTTTGATATTAAATCAAATATCACATCCGACCCAGACAAAAAAGCAGTAATGATAGAGCTTAGCACAGTGGATAATGCACCTGTTTACTATACATTGGATGGAACAGAACCGACTCCTACGAACGGAACGAAATATGAAGCTCCCATAACCATTACACAGGTTGCAGATTTCAAGGCCGTTGCTGTTCGTCCTACCGGTAACAGTAAGATTATATCCGAACAGGTTAATTTCAACAAAGCCACCTGTTGCCCGATTGAACTGAAAGCTCAGCCTTCGGCCAAATACTCCTATAAAGGTGCTACGACTTTAGTAGACGGATTAAAGGGGGGAAACAGCTATGCCGGTGGACGCTGGTTAGGTTTTTGGGGAACAGATGTTGAAGCAACCATTCATTTAGGAGTACCAACAGAAATAAGCAAAGTTTCAACAGAAGCTATTGTTGACATGGGAGCCTGGATCATGGGAGCCACCGGATTGGCTGTTTCCGTATCAGAAAATGGGAAAGACTTCCAAGAAGTAGCTTCAGAAACCTACCCTTCTGAAACAAACTTAGGCAAAAAAGGAATAGAAGATTACAATGTGGAATTCTCACCAGTAAAGGCTACTTTTGTAAAAGTAACAATCAAGTGTAGCCCCGCCTTGCCGAAAGGACACGCCGGAGAAGGAAAAACACCTTACTTATTTATGGATGAAATAAGTGTGGATTAATATTGCTATCTGATGAAATACGGATGATCGTAATACGGTCTTGAATATATTCCACCATAAAGTAGCACAGAGTTCCACAAAGTACTATTTATTTAATGAAACGCAGATTAATGCAGATTAAAAGACTGTAGATATTAATCATCTATTTATTTCCCTTTGCGAAAATCTGTGTTCATCTGCGTTTCAATTAATCATCGCCTGGCGTACCTCCCCGTGCGGAAAACACTCAAAACTGGAAGTAAATGAATGGTTGGATCTCGCTACTCTTCATCTGAATAACCAGATAAATCATAGCCACCATTAATAATGCTTTGCCTAAAAACGGGAGGCGAATTACCCCACGACAAACTGCATTTTCCCAACTATCAGGAGCAAAATGAAGTAGAAAGCCCAATGCCATCAAAGCAAAAACACGCCAGTATCCCTCTAATAATTGCGGGAACAGTTGTGGGCGGAAAGTTGTAAATATCTGTCCCAGCATATCCATTGAGTTATGAATATCAGCATTACGAAAGAAAATCCAACAGAAACAAACAAAGTTAAATGTAATAATAACACCCAAAAAACGACGGACACCATGACTTTCTTCCCCTTTCTTACGCCCTATGATAGTCATCCAGGCTTTATGGAGCGCCAACGCTACGCCATGAAACATACCCCATAAAACAAAATTCCAGGATGCTCCATGCCATAATCCCCCCAGAAACATTGTAATAATAAGATTAAGATACTGACGGAATTTACCATGCCGGTTTCCTCCCAATGAGATATACAGATAATCACGCAACCAGCTTGACAGAGAAATATGCCAACGTCGCCAAAACTCTGTAATAGAAGCCGATTTATACGGAGAATTAAAATTCAGATTAAAATGGAAGCCTAATAAGAGAGCAATACCAATAGCCATATCACTATATCCGGAAAAATCGCAATAAATTTGCAGTGCATACCCATAAAGTCCCATCAGGTTTTCTATACCTGAATAAAGCGTAGGGTTATCAAAAATACGTTCTACAAAATTGATACTGATATAGTCTGAGATAACAGCTTTCTTAAACAAACCGGCTACAATCAAAAAGATACCCCGTCCAAACATTTCCTGCGAAACATAAAGCGGCTTACGAATCTGAGGTATAAAATCACGTGCCCGTACAATAGGTCCTGCCACCAGTTGAGGAAAAAAGGACACGTAAAAAGCATAATCCAGTAAATTGGTAAGTGGTTTTATATCCCTTCGGTAAACATCGATTGTATAACTCAGCGACTGAAAAGTAAAGAAAGAGATGCCTACAGGAAGGAATATATCAAGCGCTGTAAATTGTCCGCCCATCAATGAAGCAATAACTCCACCCAGAAAATTTGTATACTTAAAATAACAAAGTAATCCCAGATTGAGAGAAAGACTTAGCATCACCCACGCTTTCCGTCCATACTTATTGTCAGTGCGATCCATCAGACGAGCAAACACAAAATCGCCAACTGTTACAATAGCCAATAAAAAGAAATAGGTACCGCTACTCTTATAATAAAAATAATAAGAAAACAAGGTAACAAACAAGATACGCGCAGTATACTTATGACGCAGAAGTACATACACCACCATAAAGGCGGCAAACAGCCAGAGAAATATTCCGCTACTAAATATCATCGGAGCCTCCGGATTATATGTGAAAACCTCACGGAGGCGGCTAAAATCTATATCAATGGGAAACATAATCGTTGTAAGCTTTAATAATGGCTTCGTATAATAAATTACCCTGGAGAATATATCCTTCAGGCAAATAATGTACATGATCGGGGCGCATCAACCTGGCTTCCTGCCAGTTCTTACAGGCACGAAGGCTTCCCCCCACTACATTATACATATCCCAAACAACCAGATGATGATCACGAGCGTACTTCTGAATGGTATTGGCAGCCGTCACTGTGCGCGGATTGATAGTATATGTCCGGCGCCTGCCTCGCCGTCGGAAACTTTCATAAGAACCGGGAGGAGTCGTTAACAGGATCGGAACATCCGGTAAACTGTCACGAATCAGCGAAATAAGTTCATCCATCTGCTGATAATGCAAATTAGCATTATACCGTTTATTATGGCTCTCATTTGTTCCGAAAGAGAGTATAAGAAGTTCCGGTTTAAGTGCAGCAATGGCAGCGATACGGTCGGGATGTGTAAAAGTGAGACAGGTTGCCCCATTTACTCCCATATCAGTATAGGAAACACTGCCAAAAGTCTCAGCCAATCGTTGTCCGGTGGTCTGGGGGTAAATATGTCCCCGAATATGGCTATCTCCAATATGCAAAATACGTACAGTATCTTCCAGTATTCCTCCTTTTACAAGGCGCAAATGCTCCAGCACAGGAGAAAGTATCCCCAAACTGTCAACAATCTCATTTATTCCTATTCCTTTAAAGGCAACCGGCAAATCAATCTGCACAGATAGAGTATCGTAAAGCAGTTTCATCTCACGCATCGGCTTAGCACTTTTCATCGGTGCCCCCCGTACGGGACATACAGGCAAAGCATCCTGTGCAAAAAGCTTTAACGAAACTGACAGGAAGAGAATTACGATAAATAACAAAAACTTATTTATTCTCATAAGCACGTCTCCTGTCATATTGTTCTTTTCCGTAGAGTAATGTTTCATAAAGCAAC
Source organism: Bacteroides nordii WAL 11050 = JCM 12987 (assembly GCA_000613465.1). Taxonomy (GTDB): domain Bacteria; phylum Bacteroidota; class Bacteroidia; order Bacteroidales; family Bacteroidaceae; genus Bacteroides; species Bacteroides nordii. Next base: position 116,459 of record BAJA01000009.1, on the reverse strand, counting down.
CCTGCCAGATGTTTTCCACCCCGGAAGTTAATATGTGTATAATCATAATTTGCCATGGAAGGTTTTGCATGTACCAGTTTTGCCATACTACCTTCTCCTCCCATTGCTTCAAACATATTCCAGAAAGCGATGCCACTCTCAGCGGCTATATTCTGTTGATAGCGAATCAGATTCTTAACTCCCGGCATCGTACGAAGTTCTCCTGTATCGGTTTTATAGTCACGATCGCCTACACTAAGCAACAGAAAACCTGCCTGTGGGAAACACTCCTTCAAATGCTCAATAGCAGTAAGTAACCCTTTCTGATAATTATCATAATTGTAGCCGCGTTGAGTAGCAACATTCAGTCCGTACTGCAAAATGACAAGATCGTAGGGACGCTGCTCATTGAACTCTTTTATTATGCTGGCAGGAATCGTTCGCAGAGAAAGTCCGGAACTACCACGCAAAGAGAAGTTATCAACAATAATCCCTTGCGTACCATCCATCGCCATACCATAAAACAACGTAGAATCCGCCTGATTTACTGTCCAACGTACAGATCCGATACGTCCCTCCACCTGCATTGCCTGCAAATGCCCATCAGGTTCAAATTGCCGGTTTTCTGTCTCTCCCCGATTTATACGAACAGAGAGATCAACCGCACCTTTATTATAAAAAAAGATAGACGCCTGCTGACAGGTATCTAATAAAGAAGCATACTTATTCTGTCCACGGAGTTCAACATAAGCATTATTGTTGGGAACAAAATAATGTCCGGAAAGGCCTTGTTTTTTTCGATCGAAATAAACACTATCCGTTACGGCATGACTGGACCATCCTCCGAACGAATGGCGTACTGTGGGACGGTATCCACTGGTCATAGAAGTTATGGTGACAAAGCCCACTCCGCACCCCCCAAAACGTTTCTGTAACATTTCACGCAGATCGGCAGTGAATATATCGGCCTCTATAAAGGAATCACCGAAGACAGCGATACGCACCAGGCGCTTCTTCATCGGAATCTCGTCCAGTGCACGGTAGAAAGGAGTCATCCCACGCAGGGTAGAATCACTATAATCTTCTATACAGGTCATCCCTGTACGACAGGTGTCTATAAAGGCAGGCTTCACTTCAGGTACGGGAAGAAGGCTGTCTGCTTCCATCTTTTCTTCTTCCGGTTCAGGTGTACGGATATCACTCAACAAGTCCACCCGTCTCATTGTATGTCCATCAATCGTTATGACTGGTAACCAATGCATGCCAATCAAAGCAACCAGAATAAATAAGGTCAGTCCCAACGAATATTTCAGATAATTCTTCATGCACTCTCTTACTTTCTTTTAATAAGGAGCTGCAAAGATAATGTAAACCGAGAGCAGAATAAAACGAACTCGTTCATTTTTTATGCCAAGATACAGCTTATCTTCGCTTGAAGCAAAGATAGATAAGACAGATAAAAAGAAAGGAGAATCTACATGATCAATGAGATTCTCCTTTCTTTATGTTAATTTACGGTAGTATCAGATACTCCGTTCAATATTCCAGACAAATGCACGTAGTCCAAGTTGTTCTGTCTGCAAATCCATTTTATGCAGCGTATCCAATAGCGGGTCTACCTTCTCATCCTCAACCACAGATAGAATGGCGGAACACATACTGGGCCATGCATGGCTTCCGAAATGCGGCTCACCAGTCTTTGAGCCACGTCCTTGTACACGCTCCAGATAAGTGAAACCACGGCAATTGAGGCGATCCAACAAAGCAATGATACGTTCATAATAGGCTTGGTCGAATGTTATTAATACTGATTTCATATTTTCAATTATTAGTTATTTCTTTATGATTTCGTCTTTATGCTCCTGAAAATAGATATCCAGTGCGCGCTGACGTTTCATAGCTTTACGTTGGCGTTTAATACCTGTACCGGCAAATACACAATACAATGTTGGGATCAAAATTAACGTAAGGATGGTAGATATCGTCAAACCACCAATTACGGCAATTGCCATCGGGCTCCACATTTCCGAACCTTGTCCGCCACCAATAGCCATCGGGATCATACCAAGAACAGTAGTAGCAGTAGTCATTAATACCGGACGAAGACGACTCTTACCGGCGGTCACAACCGAATGCAATACCGATTGTCCGCGTTCACGGCACAGGGTAATGTAGTCAATAAGCACAATACCATTCTTCACCACAATACCAATCAACATGATAGCTCCCAATAAACTCATTACACTCAATGTACTATTCGTGAAGTATAGTGCCATCAACACCCCACTAAATGCAAACGGGAGTGAGAACATAATGATGAATGGATAAGTAAGTGATTCAAACTGTGCAGCCATTACAATAAATACGAGGACCACAATCAAGATAGCCAGTGTTCCCAGATCCCGGAACGAATCTTGCTGATCTTCAAACGAACCGGCAACCTGAATCGTCACTTCCGATGGTATATCCATCTTATCAATAATAGCATTACCTGCACTTACCACATCACCCAGCGGAGCACCAGAGATAACAGCAGATACCGTCACAATACGTTCGCGGTCTTTACGTTCAATGGTAGGAGGCGCAAAACGTTCAACCACCGTACCAAGATCTTTTATACGAACAGCCTCTCCTTTAGCGTTATATACCAAAACATTTTCCAAACTTTCAAGACTGGTACGATGCTCAGGGGCATAACGTACTTTAATATCATACTCATCACCATCTTCACGATATTTAGAGGCAATAGCACCATTGATACGATTACGCAGATAAGTGCCGACAGTAGCCAAGTTGAGTCCATGCAAAGCCAATTTTTCACGGTCAAAATCTACCTGATACTCCGGTTGGTAGTCGCTACGACTGATATTTACCTCAGATACTCCTTTTACATCCAGCAACCGTCGTTTCAACTGAGCAGCTACGCTATCGGTAGTTGCCATATCATAACCATAAATTTCAAAGTCGGCACTGGCCTGAGCAGACATACCTGTATTACTACCTCCAAGAATCACCTGTGCCTTACTAAACTCAGGATACTTCTTCAAATCATCACGCATCTCATCGCAGACCTGCTCCAACGAGATTTTACGATCTCCCGGATCCACCAAACTGATATTGAAAGAAATAATGTGAGAACCGTTATCCTGCATAGAAGCCCATGTATTATCAGAATCAGCTTGGCCTACAGTATAGTTACATACCTTCATTATTTCCTTATACTTTGTCATCCACTGATTGGTCAACTTCTCAGATATCTCTTGAGCCAACTCTTTACGGGTACCAATCGGCAGTTCAAGCTGTACAGCAATACGGGCATTATCTTGTGCCGGGAAAAATTCTGTACCAATACCTTTGGCACAGAATAAACTGACAACAAAGAATAAGATACAACCGACAACAATAACCGAACGATGACGAACAGCCCAATTCAGCATACGGGCATACCAGTTGTCCAATCCATCCAATGATTTTTCAATAGGTCTATAGAACATCGTGAATGCCTTTGATTGTTTCTTCTGAAGCTTTAACAGCTGAGCACAAAGCATCGGAGTCAATGATAAAGCTGCAACCGTGGAGATAAACATAATAGCACACATCATCCATCCCAGCTGCTTAAACATCACACCAGACATACCGCTTACCATAGTCAGCGGGAAGAACACCGCAATCATAGTCAACGTAGACGCAATAACTGAGATAGCCACCTCGTTTGTTCCATGTACAGCGGCCTGTTTCGGATCAGAACCACGCTCAATATGTGTTGTAACATTCTCCAATACTACAATAGCATCATCTACCACCATACCGATAGCAATGGAAAGGGAAGACAGAGAAATGATATTAATCGTATTCCCGGTGATGGCCAGATAAATAAATGAGGCTATCAACGAAAGCGGAATCGTGATACAAATAATCAATGTTGCCCTCCAACGTCCCAGGAAGAGGAATACTACGATAACAACAAAGAGTAAAGCATAAAGTACCGTTTCGGCCAAACTGTCAATTGTATTCAGAATGTTATCGGATGTATCAACAATGACTCCCAGTTTCACATCACTCGGCAGGTTCTTCTGCAAACGGGGCAACGCTTCTTCTACCTTTCTTGAGATTTCCACAGAGTTGGCCCCCGATTGTTTCTGTACAATAATCATAGCACCCTTTACACCGTTATTATATGTCTCCTGCGCACGTTCTTCCACTGTGTCAACCACACGGGCCACATCGCGAAGATAAACACTGGCACCATTGTAAGTACCTACTACTATATCTTCTAACTGTCGGGAATCGTTAAACTCTCCCTCTACACGCAACGAATAAGTTTCGTTACCAATATCAAAGGTACCACCGGGAATATTTTTATTCTCTGCACCAATAATAGAGCTGATGGTCTCAATAGACAGATGATAAGCCTCTAACTTATTCGGGTCACAATATACCTGAATTTCACGCTGCGGAGCACCACTGATAGACACTGTACCCACACCGGGAATACGGGCTAAAGGATTCACTACGCGGTCATCCAGAATTTTATAAAGTGCCGACTGGCTTTCATTGGCCTGTACAGACAATAGTACGATAGGAATCATGTCCGTACTAAACTTAAAGATGATAGGATTCTCCACATCATCCGGGAGCTGTGAACTCACCATGTCAAGTTTGTCCCGGACATCGTTCGTCAGTACATCGATGTCATTACCAAATTCAAACTCCAGCGTAATCAAGGACATGTTTTCTGACGACCGTGAAGTAATATGCTTCAGGTTACTAACAGCATTCAACGTGTTTTCCAACGGTCGGGTCACGTTATTTTCTATATCCGAAGCACTGGCTCCGGGATAGGCGGTCATTACCATAATCGTATTTGTATCGATATCCGGATACAAGTCGATAGGTAGTTTTGATAAAGAGAAAAGACCAAAGATCACCACTGCAAGAAAGCAGAGGGAGGTCATAATCGGTTTTTTTACCGCTCCTTCGTATAAACTCATGTTGTTTAGTGATTAGTTATTGAGTGATGAATGATGAGTGAAAGCACAATGAGTGCTAATCACTTATCACTAATCATTAATCGTTAATTTTATTTCTCTACGTCTACTTCTGTACCGTTAATCAGGCGTGCCTGTCCTGCAACAACTACCTGTGAGTTGTTGGGTACACCCGACTTCAGCTCATATTCTGTACCCATACGACGTCCAAGTTCCACTTTATTGTAAGAAACTTTTCCATCTTTGTATACAAATACGTAACGGTCGCCGGCACCCGCCTGTTTTACAATAGCCAAATCGGGAACAACTACGTTGTCCTGAGTACCAAAATTCAAAGTAGCACGGGCAAACATTCCCGGACGTACCCGCTGATCTTTGTTTTCCAGCTTGATTTCAACAGGAAAAGTACGTGTAGTTGCATCAATGGTAGGATAAACGAGGCTAACCTTTCCAGCAAACTCTTCATCACCATACACATCCAGCTTCACTGCAACAGGAGACCCTTTTTTTACCTGAGAGAAATAAGTTTCAGAAACATTGATCATCAGTTTTACCGGAGTAATCTGCTCTACAACCAACACCGGGTTTCCACCGCTATACATATCTCCGTTATCATAATTACGTGCAGTTATGATTCCGCTAATCGGGCTAACCAATGTTGTATTCTCCATTAAATTCTTATAAGCCGTCTCTTGTACTTCAAGTGCCATCTTCAAGGCATCCCATTCTGATTTGGAAGTACCACCTACTTTATAAAGTTCATCAGCACGATTAAATTCAAGACGTTTGTTTTCCAGTTGCAATTTCATCTGTTTCAAACTGGCCTCATCCATAAGTACCAACTTCTGTCCTTTTGAAACACGGTCACCCACTTCTACAAATATCTTATCTATTCTCACAGGAGACGCCGGAGCTATATTATTCTTAACTTCCGCTTCTACTGTTGCCGTATATTCCTGTATCTGATCAACAGGCCGTGCTGTTACATCCGCCAATTTTACCTTAGGCTTATCTTCAACTTTTTCAACAGCTTTCTGTTCTTTTCCGCCAGTACACGAGCCTAGCAGCATAATAGCAAACAAGGCTACTAATTGGAAACTCTTTTTCATGTGATTTTCTATATTTTTATTTTTCCTGGTTTATTTTATTACCTCATCTCTACCCAATACCTGATCAAGGTCAGCCTTAGATACCAAATAATCGTAAATTGATTGATTGTAAGTAAGTTCCGCCTGTGTCAATGACACCTGCGAGCTATTCAATTCGAGTACAGTACCCTTTCCCACTTCATAACGCTTACCGGCAATCAATACTGCTTTCTCAGCTTGCAACACATTTTCTTTGTTACTTACAACTTGTTCTGAACTGGCAGCCATATTACTACGATAACTTTCTATTTGCATATTCAACTTACGTTCCGTATCCAAACGGTTCCATTCCAGTTGTTTTACCTGTATACGAGCCGTTTTCATCTTTGTAAAATTACTGGCCTTATACAAAGGAATACTCAGATTGAACATCAATGAAGAACTATTACTCCAGTTGTAATCAAAGAAATTCAGATTCGGATTATAAAGAGATTGATACTGATACGAAAGAGACATAGAGAGTGTCGGAAGGAAATTTGTTCGTTGAGACTTGATGTTCTTAAGAAGCAATTTATGATTCAAATCAAATTGCTTCATAGTCGTATTATTGATCAGACTTTCATCTCCGGCGCTCAATTCTCCGGCAAACAAAGCCGTTTCGTAATTAGCCAGATTATCATCGGCCTTCAGATCTACATCAGCTGTAATGCCCATCAATACCTTCAATTGCAACTTCGCCAATGTCACCGCATTTGAAGCTGACACAACACTGGGTTTTACACTACGCATCTGTACTTCAGCACTAATTTTATCAAATTCGCTTACAGTTCCTTGTTGATATTTAGCATTGGCAACATTAAAATTATCTTCTGCCAGTTTATAACTTTTCTGCATTACCTCATAGGTATCTTGCGTCAACATCAGTTGGTAATACGCCTTTGTCACCTGATTAACCAGATCTTGTTTAGAAGCTCTTGATTTCTCAACAGCCAATTCAATATCAGTCTTAGTCATTGACATAGCTTTGTAAACGGAAGGAGCAAATAAAGCAAACTGACAGCTAAACCTGCATTCGCCGTATTTGAATTGTCCTGTCCCATCTTAAAGGATTGCCCACCAAGATTCATCTGAGCCGCTTTAATCGTATGATCCAGCGATCCTGAGATGCTAACCTGAGGTAATAAGTTCTGCCAGGTTTCCTTGTTGGCTACCTCCTTTAAGGAGATTTCTTCATCTGCCACTTTAATAGTGGGATTCTCACTCAGAGCAATTTCCAGCGCTTTATCCAAAGTCAGGGTCAAAGTATCCTTTGCCTCCTGTGCCCGTACAAAGCCCCCGGCAAGAAAAACTGCTATACCTAAAAGCAGCTTCTTACCTGCTAATTTTCTCATTTTGTTCATAAATAAGTCTTCTTCTTTTTGTAAACTTTAGTTGTTTGTAAAATCAGGAAAAGTTATTCTCCCGTCCGCTCTATTCTATTTTTCCGATATTCCTGTATAAATTCTTCCAACACTCTCGCTCCTCTTTCGGTGGCTATCCCACGAAGGAAAGTAAACATGATTGACTCATAAACTTCCAAAAAAGGATACTCTTTGCAGATATCCGTATTCATCAGCAAGTCAAATTGTTCACGAACGAGTAAATTGACAATTGCAAAATTCACATCATCCCGGAAAATACCTTGTTCCACACCCGATTTGAAAAAAGCAATTGTACTTTCCGAATCTTTATCGCGATTCTTTTTCACCATATTAAAAACATGAGGATATTTCTTCAGATCCTCAAAAAAGCGTTTGTTAGTCTGATGGAACACCTCAATGCTCTTTTGAAAACACACCAAAATAACCTCCAATACATTTGTTGACTCAGCCAAAAGATTTTCCAGAAACTCATTTTTATCCTCCTGGTTTTTCAGAATAACCTCTCTCAACAACGTCTCCTTGTCTTCAAAAACTTCATAAAGCGTACGCTTTGATATACCTAACGAGGTAGCTATATCATCCATCGTTATGCTTTTAATACCATGTAAAGTAAAGGCTTCAGTGGCTTTCACTATAATTCTGTCTCTCAACTCTACTCTGTTCGAAATTTCTTTTGCGTTAGTACTCATCATCCATTTCTTTATAATTAGCCGTTTTTACTATCTGTACTTTCACACTAATAGCTTGTGAAAACGGAACAAAGATAGATAGAAAACTCAGATTACAAATTTAGTTTCCATATTAATCGCTTACATTTGATAATTATTATAGGTTAACGAAGCAATGTGAAAACAAGTGTTAACAATAAGTACACCACAAAAGTAGATAATCAGTAAGATATAGAAAAAGTTTTCTCGGCAATATAGGGGTAATAATCGACAAATAGCGGATATATTCCGGTAAGTTCCCGGGATATATCCGCTATAGTTTTTCATTTTCAGGTAGTTTTTACCTATAAAGAAGAAAAGAAACTGTTAATAATCAAACTTTGTCCGGTTAAGGAAAGCTACTGTTTTATGAATCTCCTTATACATCACAATGTCATCTTTGACAAAAGGAACTTCTTTCCGATATTCGGTCAAAAAACGTTCCAGTTTCGCAGAGGTTTTCTCTGGCCGACGGAATTCAATCCCCTGAGCGGCATTCATCAATTCGATAGCAAGAATGTGTTCCAGGTTATCCATCACCTTATATAACTTTGTAGCCGCATTAGCCCCCATACTGACATGATCTTCTTGTCCATTGGACGAAACGATGGAATCACTGGAAGCAGCATAGCAGTACATTTTATTCTGGCTTACCATAGAAGCGGCGGCATACTGCGGTATCATAAAGCCGGAATTCAATCCAGGATTAGCAACCAGAAATTCGGGTAAACCACGAAGCCCCATTATAAGTTGTGCAACGCGACGCTCGGAAATATTTCCGAGCTCGGCAAGGGCAATGGCAAGAAAATCATAAGAGATAGCAAGAGGTTGCCCATGGAAGTTCCCTCCGGAGATAATACGGTCCTCATCAGGAAAGATAGTAGGATTATCGGTAACGGAGTTGATTTCGGTCAACAATACGGAAGCGACATAACGGATAGCGTCTTTTGTGGCCCCATGTACTTGCGGAATACAACGGAACGAGTATGGATCCTGTACATGGGCTTTGGGACGCGCAATGATTTCGCTACCTTGAAGTAGATTCCTGAAAGCCTCTCCTGTTTCAATTTGCCCTTTATGCGGACGGATTTGCTGAATACAGTCCATAAAGGGTTCGATACGTCCATCAAAAGCCTCAAGCGAAATAGCAGCAATAAGGTCAGCTCTTTTGGAAAGCCGGAAAGCTTTAAGAATAGCAAAGACCCCGTTGGCACTCATAAACTGAGTACCATTGAGCAAGGCAAGCCCTTCTTTACTCATCAATTTCACGGGTTCCCACCCAAATTCGTCAAGCACACTGATAGCTTCGCGCTTCTTCCCTTTGTAGTTAACATCACCGACTCCAATCAGTGGTAAGAAAAGATTGGCCAAAGGAGCCAGATCACCCGAAGCTCCCAAAGAGCCACGGTCATATACGATGGGCATCACATCATTGTTAAAGAAATCAAGGATACGTTGCACAGTGATCACCTGCACACCACTATGCCCCAGTGACAAAGCATGGGCTTTGAAAAGCATCATCAACTTGATGATAACCGGACGAATTTCCTCCCCCACGCTACAAGCATGACTTTTGATGAGATTCTCTTGCAACGTACCGAGTTCATCAGGAGAAATATTCTTGCTACACAAGGAACCAAAGCCGGTAGTAATACCATAAAGAGGAGTATCAGAAGCAGCTATTTTTTGGTCCAGATAATCACGACATCTCTGAATGCGAAGCTTTGCTTCGGGAGCAAGTTCCAGTTTCAGATTCTCATTGATGATGCGCTCGATAATATCGAAAGTAAGTTCACCTGAACCTACATAATAAACATTGTTCATATTCTTAAATCTTGGTTGATAGCATCCAGTAACTCTTTCTCTTTGATACAGGCTTTACGCTCCAGTTCATCCGCCTCAGACTGTAACTGTTCTACAAAGGTTCTATCTTTGAGCGAACCAAGATTAATACGGACGTTCATCAAGGCCGCCAACACAGCCGAACGAGCGGATATCATGGCTACACAAGCGTCGGTCACCGCATTACGATTCCCCATTTTAGCTACATCAGCAATAATACCCATTAGTTCGTAAGCATTACGGGCTACCTGCATAGGGACAAGGGCAGCAAACTTTGTAGCTTCCTGAATGGCAGCACTGCGGATTTTTTTTTCTTCATCTGTACTTTTGGGTAATTTAAAACAATCAAATACTTTATTATATGCTTCAGAATCTCGATCAATATCAACCACAAATCCCGTTTTCTGTGTAAGAGCGAGAGTCTGAATATGCTTCATGATTTCCCCGGTATCTTCATAGCCCTTTTTACCAATAGTCAAGCCTGCTACCATAGCTGCCAAAGCAGATGCAATAGCCCCATTGAGAGCTGCTACACTACCACCACCGGGTACAGGATCACTTCCGGCTACTTTATTCAGAAAATCCGTTACTTTCAAATCTACTAACATGATGATCTTATTTTTTAGTTTTATCATTAAACTACAGGATAAAGAACACCTCTCTTTATCGTTGTATTCACACAATTCATACCTATATAATAAGGTAGAATATTATAGTCCGTTGAGTCCAGAACCACGAAGTCACCTTGTTTGCCAACTTCAATACTACCAATGCGGTCGGCACGGTTCAATGCAGCAGCTCCGTTCAAAGTTAATGCAGTAATAGCTTCCTCAATGGTAAAGCCCATGTAAATACAGGCAAGCGCAAAGGTTAGTGGGATAGAACCGGAAAAACAGCTGCCCGGATTCAAATCTGTAGCTAAAGCCACGGCACAACCGGCATCCAACATATCACGGGCACGGGCATAAGGTTCTTTCAGCGCAAAAGCAGTCAGAGGCAACAAGGTAGCTACCACTCCGGCTTCAGCCATTGCACGGATACCAGTATCAGAAGCATGTAACAGATGATCGGCAGACAAAGCATTCAGTTCAGCGGCTAACTCGGCCCCTCCGAGCGAAACGATTTCATCCGCATGAAGTTTCAGCAGGAAACCTTGATCACGTGCGGCTGTAAGCAAACGACGGGACTGTTCTATCGAGAAAACCCCTTGTTCACAAAAAACGTCACAACATTCGGCGAGTTCGTTTTGCCGGATAATGGGAAGCATTTCATGAATCAGGAAATTAATATATTCATCCTCCCGTCCTGTATACTCCGGCGGCAAAGCATGCGCCCCCAGAAAAGTGGATACAATATCCACTCGCTTATGCTCATCGTTGTTCAAGCTACGCATTACTTTCAGTTGCAGTAACTCAGTGTCACGATTAAGCCCGTAACCGCTCTTTCCTTCTACGGTAGTAACCCCCATTACACTCATTTTTCTCAAAAAGCCTTCAGCTTTGGAACGCATCTTGACAAAGTTTTGCTCACGGGTAGCCTTCACCGTACTGGCAATACCCCCTCCGCGTTGCATTATGGACATATAACTTTCTCCTTTCAAACGCCAGGAGAATTCTTCTGCACGTTCACCTGCAAAAACAAAATGGGTATGCGAATCAACAAAACCAGGCAATAAACACTTGCCACGGGCATTATAGTGCCAATAGTGATGATAATAACCATCACGCTCTTCACCGCGGTTCTGCCCAACGTAAGTAATAATACCATCAGTAACTTCTACCGTACCGTTTTCAATAATCTGCAGTTGTGACATCTCCTTACCCTTCCGGGCGGAAAAGCCGAGGGGAGTCACAATCTTTGCATTAAATATAATCAGGTTTTCACTCATACTTATTTAGTATTTTAGAACGTAAATGACCCTTAATCTACGTTCCATATATCATTCCATAATTCGTGCTTCAAGTACTTGTTGCATAGAGAAGTTCTCCAAACCGAGATAATAAGAAGCAGTATCAATCAATGCCTCCATCGGAACAAGACCAATAATTTCACTACCAACAATACTCACCCCATAACGCCGGGCCTCGATACGTACCAGCTCAAAAGCACGATAAAGAGCAGTCTTCGTATAATCGGTCATATTGATAGATACTTGTGTGATCCCCCGGTCCTTCAATTCGACTCCCATTGCCTTACAATAACGAAGTCCACCACCAATGAAACGAATCTTTTTAGCAATATCATGAGCTATCTCCAGGTTAGGGGTACTCAGATTAATATTATACGCTACCAATGGCATACGTGCACCAATAGCTACAGTTCCTGCTGTTGGATGTCGCTCGGCCGGACCAAAATCAGGCGTCCATTCGGGAAGTTTTATCTTCGCTGCCATACCCTCAAATTCACCTTTGCGAACAGCAGCCAGATTCTCACGATGAGGGGCAGAAGCTGATTTCTCATATAAGAAGACAGGGAGCCCATAAAGTTCTGCCACCTTTGCCCCCACTTCTTTGGAAAGTGCAACAGCTTCATCCATCGTTGTATTCTTTATCGGAATAAAAGGAATGACATCTACTGCTCCCATGCGAGGATGTTGCCCTGTATGATGGTTCAGATCAATCAATGCGACAGCCACTCCAACTGCCTCTATGATGGCATCACGCAATGCCTCCGGCTCTCCAACAAGAGTCACCACCAGACGGTTATGATCTTCATCATTACTATAATCGAGCAGCTTTACTCCGGCACGTGCACGGAAAGGGGATATAATTTTATCTATTTTCTCTAAATCGCGTCCTTCACTAAAGTTAGGGACGCACTCAATGATTTTATTCCAGCTCATAGTTCGGTTATTAATTTATTAATCAGTTTTTCATCTGCAACATAAGGCATCGTTATATGATAGTTCTCTCCATGTGTCTTGTTAAACGTTTCACTTGTTTCCATAGCGTGTTCATTGCGTGCCCATGAGCGACGAGCCACACCGCCCATCACATCCCAAAGCATTGCCGAACGTAATATCTCATCCACCCGTTCACTGCCATCGCACACCATACCAAAACCTCCGTTTATCGCTTTTCCAATACCCACACCACCTCCATTGTGCAACGCGACAAGACTCATACCCCGGGCACAATTACCCGCAAAACACTGTACGGCCATGTCTGCCATTACATTACTACCATCTTTTATATTAGAGGTTTCACGAAAAGGTGAATCGGTCCCACTGACATCATGATGATCACGCCCCAGCATAATAGGCCCCACTTCACCCCGACGTACCATTTCATTGAAACGGAGTGCTATCTTCATTCTCCCTAACGCATCCTGATAAAGGATACGTGCCTGTGTACCGACTACCAAACGGTTCTTTTCGGCATCACGTATCCAGTTATAATTATCCAGGTCCTGACCACGACGATTCACATCCATGCACTCCATTGCAGCACGGTCAGTCTTTATCAAGTCTTCATGTTTGCCACTCAGGCACACCCAACGGAAAGGACCATAACCGTAATCAAACAACTCCGGCCCCATGATATCTTCTACATAACTGGGCCAGATAAAACCATCTTTCTCATCCACCCCATTACGCGAAATCTCCCGAACCCCGGCATCATAAATAGCTTTCATGAAAGAGTTTCCATAATCAAAAAAGTAGGTGCCACGGGCTACCAGTTTTTTGATCACTTCGAAATGACGGCGGAGCGAAATATCTACCAAAGAGCGAAACTTTTCGGGAGATTCATGTAAGAGACGCGTCCGTTCCTCAAATGTTAGTCCGGCCGGGCAATAACCACCTTCATAAACAGCATGACAAGAGGTCTGATCGGAAAGCAACTCAATAGGTATATTTTCTCTTTCGGCATATTCCAAAAGGTCGACTACATTACCATGATAGGCCACAGAACAAGGTTCATCCTGTTGCATGGCTTCCCATGCCATACGGTAAGCTTCACCCATATTATCTGTCACATGCCCTACCCACCCTTGCTCATACCGGGTTTCAATACGGGAAGCATCTACCTCGGCCACAATACAAGCTGCACCAGCAATCTCTGCTGCCTTGGGCTGAGCACCACTCATACCTCCCAAACCGGAAGACACAAACAGATGCCCCCGCAAATCCTTATCCTGAGGAATACCAAGTTTCATACGACCGGCATTCAACAAAGTGTTAAAGGTACCATGTACAATCCCTTGTGGTCCGATATACATCCAGCCACCGGCAGTCATCTGGCCATAATTGGCCACTCCCATTTGCATAGCCACATGCCAATCATGCTGATTATCAAACTGCCCTACCATCATCGCATTGGTAATAATTACCCGGGGAGCATCAGGACGTGAACGGAAAAGCCCCAGCGGATGCCCTGATTCTACTACAAGAGTTTGGTCCTGAGTCAGTTCTTCAAGATACTGTTTAATAAGGCGATATTGCATCCAGTTCTGACACACTTGTCCGGTCTCGCCATAAGTAACAAGTTCATAAGGATAGAGGGCAATGTCAAAGCAAAGATTATTATCAATCATCACCTGGAAAGCTTTACCTTCGATGCATTTGCCCCGGTATTCATCAATAGATTTAGCTTTCAAGTCGCCTTCGGGACGGAAACGATAACCATAAATTCTTCCACGCGTACGGAGCTCCTCCATAAATTCAGGAGCCAGTTGTTCATGAAATTCTGTAGGAATGTAGCGCAAGGCATTCTTCAAAGCAGTAGCTGTCTGCGCCGGAGTAAGCGTATAACCACGATCCGGTGCCCGCCGTATACCTTCTACAAAATTTGGATAGGCAGGTAAAGTGTTGCAGAGAGTCATTTTCATAATAACAAGGATTAAGGATTACAAACTGTCATAATTTACAGCTTGATAACTCTTCGCAAGATAGGAAAAAGGAAGGAAATCACAAAGATTTCAAGACATTTATTATCAAAAAGATTATTTCTTTGCAGTTTTAAGTAACCTAAGATACTTTCCGGTAGTCTCGGCAGATTCACTGTTTTCGTTCAGATAAGCTTCCTTCCATTCCGGATAGAAATCCAACAAAGCACACATCCGATCTCGTCCTACAAAGTCTATTTTCCCGGTGGTAGCATCAATCTCATAATATACACGCTTGGAAACCAGACTGGAAGCAGCTATGGCATCACCGACCACTCCTCCCAATGTGACATCCATTGTAACCGAAGAACTTGCTGCAACGACTCCAATTGGAATGGCACTAAAAAAGATGTTTCCATTTACCCACATGGCAGGAGCATACCATCCACCAAAACGAAGGCGCTTATAACGCAGTTTCTTGCAATTGATGTAAAGAGATGTATCTTCTTGTACAGCAAAACAACGCTTCTTCAGATATTTGCACAATGATTTGTCAGTATCAGCACTGATCTTATAATCAGCTCCTCCGGACAATGAAATATTATTTTTAGTTCGCTTTTCTATTTTCAAAGCCGTCACTGTATCGCCATCATGAGCCAGTAAATCTTTCAGGTTGGAATAAACAATGTTCTGTGCAACCAGAGGCAGTCCCACAATACTCAGTAAACAAATAATCCACAGTTTTTTCATAAGTACCTCCTATCTACAGCATTAATCGTTTGGAAAGTTACATCATTTGACGAATTGAAGCAAGTTTTTCAGTCGAAAATTTCTAAAAAAAGAAAGAAAAGCTTGACTGGGGTGTTAATTGTTAATGTAAACCAGTAGTTGGCCATTTTGAATAGACATTAGCAAAACTCACCACAGAGTTTAAATCTTTATTGAAACGCAGATGATCGCAGATTTTCGCAAAGGGAAACAAATGTATGACAAAGAACTACAGTCTTCTAATCTGCGTTCTGTGTTAATTCGCGTTTTATCAGATAAATAGTACTCTGTGCTACTGTGGTGAAATACACTCAAAACCGTTCAGTTTTGTGCTAAATGGCGCCTGTTATTACCATTTATCTCTTTCTCCGATATCAATAAAGCCCCATCTCGTAGAGTAATGTATGATGTCTCGGTGTGTAGCGTTGTTTTACATGTACATGTAAAACAACGCTGTGCACCGGGAAAAAGAACGTTCCTTTCTGAGAAAGACAGAAAACAATACCGGACAAGGGTAACAGCGGCGTTTAGGGACACTTCCGGCACCAAAAAGATATGCCCATAATCTCCGTTACTGATCGATAACTCTGTCTGTGGTGAGTATCTCCCCGTGCGGGAAGCACTCATTACTGGTCAATATTGGTACTTTCTCCTGAAACAGCCCGCTTTTGTTAATAAAAAGTAAATCTGCTATTGACAAAAACAAGCTCCACACACGCTACCTGTTAATTATACTACTTTTGTAAGAAACAAATAAAATAATATGGAACAGCTAAAGAATATTATCAATACTTATCAGGATATCATTAAGAGT
Organism: Bacteroides nordii WAL 11050 = JCM 12987; assembly: GCA_000613465.1. GTDB lineage: Bacteria > Bacteroidota > Bacteroidia > Bacteroidales > Bacteroidaceae > Bacteroides > Bacteroides nordii. The sequence goes on along the minus strand of BAJA01000009.1, from coordinate 100,028 downwards.
GCAGAGCAGAAACTCGGAAAAGCAAAGCAACAGATCTACCGTATTGGCACTTTAAGACTAATATTATTCGTAGCCGGCATTGCAGGAGTTATTCATTTCTGGGACAATGGATGGATTGTTATCACAGGTGTGGTTGCCCTTACTTTCGTCCCTTTCCTTTTTCTGGTAAAGTTACATAATCGTTTGTTCTATCAAAAAGAGTATCTCGAAAAGAAAATAGAAATAAACCGGCAAGAACTTCAGGCTATAGAATACGACAGCTCTTCTTTTGACAGCGGAGAAGAATTTATCAATCCGGCACATCTCTATTCATATGACCTCGATGTGTTTGGCGAACGTTCACTTTTCCAGTATATCAACCGTACTTCAACTGATTTAGGCAAAAAACGGCTGGCTGCCTGGCTCAATACCCATCTGGAAAATAAAGCTGAAATAGAAAAACGTCAGAAAGCTGTAAGGGAACTTGCCCCGGAACTAAAGATGCGCCAGCGTTTCCGTATACTCGGCCTGCTATACAAAGGAAAATCTGCCGATGAAGAGGAAATAAAAGCATGGGCCGACAGTCCCAGTTATTATAGGAATCATGCTATCCTTCGGGCACTTCCTTTCATCGTTCCTGCTATTAATATTATATTTATAACACTGGCCATAGCAGGTATAGTATCAGGTACAGTACCAGGTATTATCTTTGTTGGCTTCTTCCTTCTCAGCTTTGCCTTTTCAAGAGGAATAACAAAGATGCAGGCACTCTATGGAAAGAAGCTTCAGATACTTGCTACTTATGCCAGCCTCATTCATATCATTGAAGAAAAAGAATATCACAGTGCTGTACTACAGGAGATAAAGGAACTTGTAGGTGGTGACAAACAAACCGCCTCACAGGCTGTTAAAAAACTTACTGCTTTAATGAATGCACTTGACCAACGTAATAATATGCTGATGTCTTTCGTTCTGAACGGTGCTCTTTTCTGGGAATTACGACAGATTATGCGGATAGAAGCCTGGAAAGAAAAGCATGCTTCCGAACTCCCATCCTGGCTCAAAGCTATCGGAGAAATGGATGCTTATTGTTCATTAGCTACTTTCGCTTACAACCATCCGGAGTATATCTACCCACAAATTACTTCTACTCCCTTCTCTATGGAAGCGGAAGCATTGGGACATCCACTCATGAACCGTGATAAGTGTGTATGCAATGATATAGACATCGCCAAACGTCCTTTCTTCATCATCATCACAGGGGCTAACATGGCAGGGAAAAGTACGTACCTGCGTACAGTAGGAATCAACTACCTATTAGCCTGCATAGGTGCACCTGTATGGGCCAAACAAATGAAACTGTATCCGTCCCGCCTAATCACCAGTCTGCGCACCAGCGATTCACTTACGGATAATGAATCTTATTTCTTTGCCGAACTAAAACGCCTGAAACTTATCATCGATAAGCTCGATGCAGGTGAAGAACTATTCATCATCCTTGACGAAATATTGAAAGGAACAAATTCCACCGATAAGCAAAAAGGTTCTTTTGCCCTTATCAAGCAATTTATGGCACTGCAGGCTAATGGTATCATAGCCACACACGACCTTATGTTGGGGACACTTATTAATCTCTTCCCCGAAGATATCCGCAACTATTGTTTTGAAGCAGAGATCACCAACAATGAGCTTACTTTCTCTTATCAAATGAAGAACGGAGTAGCACAGAATATGAATGCTTGCTTCTTAATGAAAAAAATGGGGATTGCCGTCATAGACGACTAATCCCCATTTCCTGCGATTCTTCAACTAACTCTTTTCATTTCAACTGAAGACTCAGCTTATTTTCCGGCAAAGTATTCGAACTGTTACCATACATAATTTCATAATCTCCCGGTACAATACGCATGGTATTAGTTTCGGGATCAAAAAATTCAAAAGTATCCGGTGAAAGTGTGATGTTGACTGTAGCAGACTTACCCGCTTTCAAGGTTACCGGACGGAAAGCCCGAAGGCTTTTCACCGGCCCCTCCTCATCGTCCGCTTTACGAATATAAATCTGTACTACCTCAGTTCCATCACGTTTACCTGTATTCTTTACATTAACTTTAAATTGCACCGGCTGATTGATAGTAGCCACCCGTTTATTTAATCCGGCTTTTGAAAATTGGAATGTTGTATAACTCAATCCATAACCAAAGGGAAATAAGGGACTCTCTGTCATATACCGATAAGTGCGTCCTTTCATACTGTAATCTTCAAAATCGGGTAACTGCTCTGTGTTTTTATAGAAAGTAACAGGTAATTTACCACTCGGATTATAATCACCAAATATAATATCAGCGACTGCTGTTCCGCCAGCCTGACCGGGATACCATGCTTGCAATATGGCATCACATGATTGAGTTTCGGGCACCAATGCCATTGCCGAACCGGAACAATTGACAAAGATCACTTTCTTACCAGCTTTCTTCAATGCCTTCAGAATGTTACGCTGTACTTCCGGCAGTTCGATTGAAGTCCGATCACCACCAACGAAGCCGGGACAATTCACAAAGTTCTTCTCTTCACCTTCGAGATTAGGAGAAATACCACCAACAAAAATCACAACATCCGCCTCCTTCACTCTTTCGGCTACTGCTTCGGGAGCAATCTGACGATAGATACCCAAGTCGAAACGCAATACAGCCTCAGCACCAGCCTGCATATATTCTATCTTGATCTTATACTCTTTCCCGGCAGCAGCTTTCAGGGTATATTCCCTTTTAGCGCTGGCATGTGTACCCCAATAGTTAATGACCTCTTGTCCATTCACGTATACACGATAGCCATCATCACCTTCAATAACCAATGTATAATCACCATTACTCTTCGGACGGAAAGTTCCCTCATACGAAGCAGTAAAGTTGTAAAGGTTCACTCCCGGAGCATAAACCGTATTACCTCCATTATTGAAGTTGAAAGGAGTGCTGACTTGCTGTATAGCTGCCACTTCACCTTTCAAATCCAGATTATTCCAATAAGTACCGGTAAAGCCAGGTTTACCGTTGTTAGATATTTCGCTGAAATAAGAATCGAATACTTGGTTCGTGAGTAACTCACATCCTTTCTCGTAAATAACATTACCTATTTTATTACGGATTCCTTCAAGAACAGTCACCGTGTGAGATGGAGTCCCTTCATAATTTCCCCATTGCATGACTGAATCGTTTGCATTAGGTCCCATTACGGCTATACGAGCGCCGGTTTTACCCAATGGCAATACCCCATTGTTGTGTAGCAATACCATCGATTTGCGGGTAATATCCAAAGCCATTTGCTTGTGCATCTGACAATCTACCGTATCGATACTAATCTTACTCCAAGGAACCAAAGCATCATCGTCCATCTCTCCTAATTCAAAACGGGCTTTCAACAGACGAAACAAGCTGGTGTTGATTCTCTCTTCAGAGATAAGCCCCTCTTTTACCGCCTTGTCCAAGTGAGCGTATTCAATGCCACACTCCAAATCCGTTCCACTGAGCACAGCTGCCGCACTGGCATCGGCCGCGTTCTTGTGGGTAGCATGGCGATCACTATAGAAAAAGTCACTGATAGCTCCGCAATCACTCACCACCACATGCTTATATCCCCAATCGTCACGTAAAATCTGAGTCAGCAGTCGATTACTTCCACAGCAAGGATCGCCCTCAAACCGGTTGTAAGCACACATTACCTCTTTCACATCAGCTTCTTGTACCAATGTTTTAAAAGCCGGTAAATAGGTTTCCCACAAATCACGGGGAGAAATATTCTCAGCATTGAAGGAGTGGCGTTTAGCTTCCGGCCCGCTATGCACTGCATAGTGCTTGGCACAAGCGTGAAGTTTATTGTACTTGGCATCGGCCGGCCCTTGCAAACCTTTTACTACTGCCACTCCCATACGACTTGTCAAATAGGGATCTTCTCCATAGGTCTCCTGACCACGTCCCCAGCGCGGATCACGAAAGATATTTATATTTGGAGTCCAAAAAGTCAGGCCTTCGCAACGCACGCCTCTCCGACCTTGCCGATGTGCATCGTGATACTTGGCACGAGCCTCATCGCTGACTGCTGTGAATATATCCTCTATAGCTTTGTCATCAAACGATGATGCCATCCCCATAGTAATTGGGAAAACAGTAGCAATTCCGGCACGAGCCACACCGTGTAACGCTTCATTCCACCAATCGTAGTGAGCTATACCCAAACGCTCTATCGGGAAAGATTCATTTTGCATCAGAGTTACCTTTTCTTTTAAGGTTAGCCGCCCTAACAAATCTTCGGCACGCTCTTCCGGAGAGAGATTGGGATTCCTGTAAGGCTCATTTTGTGCCATACCAACCAGAGTAGCTGTACTCAAGCATAAAGTGATAATAAGCTGTTTCATCATATTCCTTTTTATTTATTTTTATTCCTGCACAAGTCTATCAGTAATAACTACCTATTGAATTATCTATTTTATTAAGTGGTACTTCAAATTTAATTCATACTATGCCAGTGTTTTATTGAAACGCAAATGATCGCAGATTTTCGCAGATTAGATGGCTTGCTGCACTTAAGGAACGATATTCTTTACGTAAATTTGCAATAATCTGCGTTTCAATGATACGATCATTTAATTAGGATACAGTACTTATCTTAATAGTTTCCTCAATGCTAATATTCTCAGAAGAACCACCCACCTGAAAAACATACTCACCTGTGGGAGTCACAAACTGACGGGTCTTCTCATCCCAATAACGTAACTCCTTTTTAGGTATAGAAATAGTAATATCTGCAGATTTTCCTTTCTTTAAATGTACTCTGGAGAAACCTTTCAGTTGCTTTAACGGCATGTATGTCCCCGTTTCCGGATAACGGACATATACCTGAGCTACCTCATCACCATCGTACTTTCCTACATTGGAGAGATTGAATGTAATGTCAACCGTATCATTTGACTGCATAATACTCTTTTTCTTATATTTAAAATTCGTATAACTCAATCCGTAGCCAAACTCATACAAAGGTTTTCCCTCAAAATATTGATAGGTCCTGTTCTTCACAGAATAATCATCAAACGCAGGAAGTTCATCCAACGAGTTGTAATAGGTCAATGGAAGACGTCCACCCGGATTATAATCACCAAACAGAACTTCGGCCACTGCATTACCTCCCTGTTCACCGGGATACCATGCGTTCAGTATAGCCGGAACATTTTCGTCCATCCAATTAATGGCCATAGAACTCCCGGCAACCAACACTACAACCGTATTTGGATTTACTTTATAAAGCTCTTTAATAAACTCTTGCTGATCAATAGGTAACTCAAGCGAATAACGATCCTGCCCTTCTCTTTCAATAGATTTATTAATACCCAGTACCGCTACTGTCACGTCACATTCCTTTGCTACTTTTCCAGCATCTCCAAACAATGCTAAACGGTTGGTCTGATCTGTAACCGGTGCTTTCCAGTAAAGGCGTGCGAAACAGTCACCACCACCATCAAAATATTCCACTCTTAAATCATACGTTTTACCGGCTTCCAGCTTCACTACGACTTGATCCATCTGGGCACTTCTCTCTGTCCAGGAATCTATTAGTTTCTTACCATCTAAAAACAAGCGGCAACCATCGTCTGTTTTCAACCCTAAGGTATAATCACCCGATACAACCGGCTTTAAAGTCCCTGTCCAACGAATAGACATAGGAGCTTCAGGTTGAAATCGATCAGGACGGTGAACAGGATCATAAAGTAACTCTTCTTCCATACGTACAGAAGGTGTACCTTGCAGATCGCTGTTATCGAAATATTCTGCTTTCAGGCCATTTGGGAAAAAGCCCTTGGAGATGGGATCAAAATCAGTACCACTGGATACCCAAGGGGCATGTACTACCTTTATATTTGCATTCTCGGCATATTTCTTAATGCCATCAAGTACAGAAACCGGAGTATTTTTAGGATTACCACTATAATCCCCGAATTCACAATGGGCAGCACTGATACCTACTACGGCAATGGATCTTATCTTTTTCCGGTTTAAAGGCAGGAAATTCTTCTGATTCTTTAGAAGAACCATACTTTGGCGAGCTGTTTCTAAAGCCAATTCCTGATGTTCTTTACAACCTATGACAGAGGGTTCTATTTTATTATAAGGATTCTGCGACGGATCATCAAAAAGCCCTAAAAGCATCCTTCCACGTAAAATATGATAAGCAGCAGAGTCTATTTCCGCTTCGCTGACCATGTATTCGTTGTATGCCTTCAGCAATGGAGCCGTATACACACGATCTCCACACTCCAGATCAAGTCCGGCTTTGAGAGCCAATGTAGCAGCTGCTTCCAGATTTTTCACATATTTATGTTTTGTCACCATCCATTCGGGGGCACTACAGTCCGAAACAATATAACCGTTAAAGTTCCAGTCACCACGCAATACTTTCTTGATCAGATAAGTGTTGACTGTACAAGGCACATCGTTTACAGCATTATAAGCCATCATGATGGATTGTGCCTTACCATCAACGATACAACGCTCAAAAGCAGGCAAGTAGTATTCACGTAAATCACGTTCAGACATTCTGGCATTACAACTTGAACGATTATGCTCTTCATTATTAACAGCAAAGTGTTTCGGAGTAGAGACTGTTTTCAAATAACGGGGATTATCTCCTTGCAAACCTTTGACAAACTCACAACCAATCCTTCCGGAGAGGAAGGGATCTTCCCCATAAGTTTCAGGAGTTCTCCCCCAACGAGGGTCACGGGCCATATTTACTGTAGGTGACCAGAACGTAAGCAGATCACTGCCACCAGCAATCTGTTTCTTTCCATAATCCAACTCTTTCCAACGTCCTCGTGCTTCATCCGAAATAGCAGTGGATACCCGAAAAATAAGATTAGGATTCCAGGTAGCAGCCAAGCCTATAGCCTGAGGAAACACTGTAAACTCACCCGGACGAACTACTCCGTGCAAGGCTTCATTGCCATGATTATATTTATCTATGTTAAGACGGGGAATTTCCCTTGCGTCGTTCACCAACAGAGAGACCTTTTCTTCCACCGTCAATCTATTAAGCAAATCTAAAATACGCTCATGCTGAGGAGCGGTCATGTCACGAAACAACTCAGTCTTGTTCTGTGCCTGTCCGGACAGAGAGAACACTAACAATGGAATCGAGCATCCTATTAATTTCAGAATCTTCATTATGCAAATTTATTGTTTAATAATTAAAGGGTTATCGTATTAAATGTTTTGGGAGCCAGTTTAATATTTATCACATAGCCTTTACAAGCTATCCGTACTTCCCGTTCTTTCTTATCCTTATTAGCGCAAAGGATGACAATCTGATTATCAAGGTTTTTGAATGCCAGTACATCATCACCATTCAAGACTTTCAGTTTACAGGCTCCTCTTCTTACAAAATGACTTAAATGCTTCATCAGATAAAATTCCGGCGTATAAATCACCTCTTTCGTCTGCGAATCAATACGAATCATCGTATTTTGTTTCCAGCCCCAGGAACTGGCTCCATCATCCGCCAACACCATATTCCAGTACATATAAGAATTGACGCCGCCATTTAAATAGATTTTCAGCAAATCAAAAGTATGTTCCGCAGCCGCCCAATCGAAAGTACCACTGCCACATTCGTTTTCTGTTTGCATCAATTTCATAGTAGGATATTCCCGATGAATATCGGCTACAACATCTTTTCCTTCCCATTGCAGACCGATCCCACGGATATACTCAGAGGCATCGGCATTCTCCATTACACACTTCAGGTCTTCCATCTTGTTACAATTGAACGTACCGAACCATAAATCGACATCCGGATGTTTTTCGCTAAATACAGGGCCCAGATATTTACCTATAAAGTTTGCCATAGCCTGGGGTGTCCAACTACAATTCGGCCACTGATGCTTTGTATACGGTTCATTCTGAAACTGTAGCAGAGAAATATCAATACCATTCTCCTTATAAGCATTTATAAACTTAGATAAATAGAGAGTGTAGGCTTTGAGATATTCCGGTTTTTGAATAAAATGATCTCCTGCTACTTCGTTTTCCTTTGTAAAATCATTATGATCGCCAGGAGCCGTCGCATAGTGCCGGGTGGTTTTCATCCAAACCGGAGGGCTCCACGGTGAAGCCCATAGCTTTAAATCCGGTTGAATAGCCAATGCCGCCTTTATATATGGAATCAATCCTGTTTTATCACGTTCTATACTAAAATTCTTCATCTCAAAGTCACCTGGACATTCATTAAAACTATACCAATCACGGGCATAGTCATTCGCACCGATTGGTAAACGGCAGAAAGTATATCGTACTCCATCCGGCCCAAATAATTCTTCCAGAATAGTTTTACGTTGTTTTTCTGACAACAGAGTCAAAGCGTCCCATCCCAACTCATTGAAACATCCTCCAAAGCCATCTATAACCTGTTCCTGAAACTCAGAAACGATAATATCCGCATTCGATTCAGCATACTTCTGAACTTTAATACGAGTCTTTTGCCATGGTAATTGTTCTGAAGTGGTATAAATCTCAGCCCTTTGCGCATTCAATGCCAAACAACTGTACACTAAAAAGAATGATAAAAATAAGGTTCTAATCTTCATATAGTTAAATTAATCATTAATACATGTATCCTCAAGTGAAGGAGGAGCGTCATTTACACCTGATCCCCATTCCGGATTACACTGGTTTCCCATTATAAATTCCAGTTTGCCTCCATTCATTATATCTTCGTGGCTAAACCAAGGCTTAGACCATACTTTGCCATTAAGTTTAGCGGACTGAATATATTTATTGTCAACCGAGCAATTACGGGCAACGATTTCCAAAACACTTCCACTACATAGCTTTAATTTAACGGAAGAGAAGAACGGACTTCCAATATTATATACCGGTAGTCCCGGAGTGACCGGATAAAAACCCATCATTGAGAAAACAACAAAAGAAGACAGTCCGCCACCGTCCTCATCTCCGGGAACTCCCATCAGGTCATTTCTAAACCACTGATGAATCAGCGAACGTATCCGCTTTTGTGTCTTCCAGGGAGCTTGTGCATAATTATATAGATAAGGAATATGTAAAGAAGGCTCATTAGCCATCGAAAATTGTCCCACATTTCCGGTGTGATCGGGTAGTTGAGAATAAAATTCGTACTTAGGTTTGCCCAGCCATTCATTAAAGGTCGCGTCTAAGTTATTAACAAAAGCATCAGCTCCTCCCATCATCTGCACTAAATCGGCAAAGTTGTGTTGAACATCCCAACGATAAGTCCAGCCGTTGTTCTCACCATAATACTCACGTGCGCCCATTCCTCCGGAAAAACGATAATCAAATGGTTCTATAAAATAGCCATCTTTATCTTTAGGATGAAAAAATAAAGTTTTCGAATTAAACAGATTCCGATAGTTATAAGAAGACGACAAATAAGAATCCGCTTCCGTCTTTAGTCCAAGAGCAGCAGCAATACGTGACAAACACCATTGATCATACGACGTTCCTAATGTCACAGCCACCGACTGACGTTTTTCAAAAGAGTTAACCTCAGGTACTGTCTCTTTTTCTCCGGGTATCAAAGAGGGTATATAGCCTTTCTCTTTATAAAATTGATCTATCCAACCTGATTGGGCACTCGACCATGGAGCCAATGTCTTCTCTTCTATTCCTGCTTTAGTATAAACGTATGCCTCTTGTAGATTAAAATCACGCAATCCTTTATACCAGGCATCCGCAATAATGGCAACTCCATGGTTACAATTCATTCGCCGGGAATCACCTGTCACTTCAGGGAAGTTGGGAAACCAATGGTCTGAACTCAATTCCGACATTCTCAAATAAGAACGTATTATATTCGTCTGTTTCTTTTGATCCATCAATATCCGTAAAGGATGGGCAGCCCGATAGCTATCCCATATCCAATCGTCTGTATAATAATCGTACCCGGCATCTTCATGAACTTTATTATCGTATACACTAAAATAATATCCATCTTCACTAATATTCACCGGACGTTCCAGACAACGATATAAAGAGGTGTAAAAAACAAACTTATCATTCTGCGTACACCTGCGACTTGTATTTTACCTAACTCATCGTTCCATATCTTGCGTCCGGCGGTTGCAACATCTTTCAATTTGTAGTTCTTTATTTCTCTTCTCAAATTCTTCTTCGCTTGCTCTACACTAATATAGGAAACACCGTAACGAACGTTCAAAGACATCGGAGCAGCTTCCCACGCAACCACTACACAGGTATTGTCTCCTTTGGCTTTCTGTTTACCTACTTCCCATTTATCGGACTGGAGTGTGCCTATCTTTGTCGGTTTCACATCCATTTCCATATAGACATATACCCGCAGGTTATTCCACATGTTCTGATAACCGGAAATAACATTCCCAATAACCTCCAATTCACCATTTCCTGCATTCAGGATAAGATAAGGAGTTTCATTTTTCTTATAATTAAAATGATAAATCGCAGATTGACGGGACGGAGCAAATTCAACATGCAATTGTTGGTTGCACAAATCTACCTGGTAATGATAAGGCTTTGTGACTTCATTGTCATAGTCAAAATTAATCACCCGGGATAGTTCGGACTCATTTCCCTGAAAAGGCGATAGGTTAAAAGCAAAAGATCCCCGATGACTGATCTGTATCAGAGGAAGCCCATGAATTTTATCGGAAGTATAATCACCTCTTTGCGGATAAACCCGTAGCATACTATTGGGCAAATGTACAATCGGATATGTCGGTACCAACAAATGACTGATATTCCCCATGTATGGATTTACATAATCAACCGGTTCTTGGATAGAAGAGGCTTTCAATCCTATAGCGGAGTTCAGGCCCATAAAAAAGGATACAATAAGTATTTTACGTACAATATTTACCATAAATCAATAGTTACATGTGTTTTAAAAAGTGTTACTATAGAAAAACAGATCTCATGGAACAATTTGTTGTTATGCATCTCTACACCCATGAGACCTGAATAAAAAATCACTGAAAACAATCCTTATTTATCTAAAAAACAAGCCCTTTTACCTTATCATCGTTTCTTCCATGGTATACCAAATATCATAATCGGCATCACCATTGCTTCCGTCTTTCCCATCTTTCAACAAACGATAGCGATAATTCAAATAAAATGCCTGATATTTAATATTATTCTTTTCATAAGTCGTATAATAATTACTTTCTCCTGCCTTATCCAACATTTCAATCTGAGCAGTCCCCATCGGAGTAATGGTTAAAGTAGCATCTTCATTTATCGTGATACACATTGCATACTTCCTGATGTCCGCTTTCGTTAATTTAGAAGCATCATAACTATTCAGCCCAACAAAACAGCGAATAGAGTTTTTTGTCAAAGGTAACACATAACGGGTTAACGAGAAGGATTTACGAATATCCTTACCCTTCTCGGCATCGAAATGTTCTTCCAGACCTCTTGTTTGGTAAGTCGTTACAGGCGACTGGAAAGCATAATCATTTTTCAGTAATACACGATATAAGACGGTACGCTTATCCGGATTTATCTCATATGCCGATACACTCTTTATACGTAATGGTATCAGATAGATAGAATCGGGCGATAATCCTTCCGGACGTACATGTACCGGTATGGTACTATAATTATCTTCACTATCCGCTTTTAATACTGTACTCATAAGTGGTATATCATAACGGGCAGGATCAAGCAGGTGTGCAAATTTCGATTCATCAATATCAAAATTCAGCTTATTATACTTAGCCAATGCCTCGTTATCGGGTTCCAGCTCTACAGTTACATCCTGATCGATATGCTTCGTTCCCCCGCAACCAATACTGATATATCCGGTAGACACTTCCTGATTCAAATCGTGATTCACCGAAAAAGTCAGATTTTCAACGCTCAGGACATTTATCACTTTCTTGTACAATTCTTTGTCAAATTGTGCATCTTCGTCACATGCTGTCACTCCAACAGTCACAGCAGCTATCAATAATATACGACTTACTTTCATATTAATATTCTTCTATTCATATTGTTTACATTAATCATCCCATCCCGGATTCTGGTCCAGTTTAGAGGCCTTTCTCATTTCATCCCGGGGAATAGGTAAAAATACGGTCTTCCTATCAACCACACGGTTACGGTAATCGGCATGAGTGACAACAGAACGCTGATAGAAATCATATTGATCTCCTGTTATATTCATTCCTTCAATCGGTTTATTTTCTTCCTCCTCATAAATTCCCCAACGACGAATATCATAAAAACGTCGTCCTTCAGCCAAGAACTCCACCAATCGTTCTGTCACGATCTGTTTATCCATACTTTCTTCTGTGACATAATCTTGTGGACGTAAGCCCGGTAAACCGGCTCTATAACGAATCTGATTAAAAGCACTAATCATATCTTGAAGGTTACCGGCTCTTGACAGTTGATAGGTCTCGCCACTTTCCATCGTTATTGAGTGCGTACTATTCAAATGATTAACAGCTTCTGCATAAGACAAAAGAATTTCAGCATAACGAATAATAGGAAACGCTTTACTCACCCGGGTTCCCCCGTCAGCCCAACTGTCAAATGGATTAATATATTTTTTCAACACATATCCGGTCACAGCATAGTTTACTTTTGCATCTTCTCCGGAAGCAGCGTCCATTCCAGCAGAACCTCCTTTATAATATGTAACCGTTACATTCTTCTTATCTGTGGAGTTAGATGAAGTAGCCGGCCAGAAACACCCACTAAATCCAACGCAGGCATAGAATCGCATTTCACGATTAGCATACATATTATACGTATCTCTATTCAGACGATAGGCAGAGAATGTCTCTACCTTTTTGGTTTGGCCTTCTTCTGAATATTCATCGGGACTCGCTTCCTGAATTGTTTTTCCATTACGCGTTTTATATGCATCAATAAGTTTCTGCGTTAAGCACATACCGTTGTAGCCACCCATATTTATCGGAAAAGACTGACGTGTGAATTCTGCCACATCTCCGGAATTCCGGGCCCAGATAAATTCTTTGTTCTGAGTTGGATAAGTTTCTCCATTGAACATATCCGCATAAGATTTCAAAGGGTCAATCCCACCAGCTCCATTCGGAAAAGGATCAGAAGGTACACCCACCGGCAATGGCGGAGTTATATATGCCCCATTAGACAAAGCAACTACCGTATGCAATGTATAACGTTGTCCACCATCCATTTCCATCACTCGTTTGGCAGCCGCTGCCGCTATAGCCCACTTTCTTTCATCATAAGTCTGAGAAATATACTGTACCCCATCTGTACCACGCTTCCAATCTCCAAAATAACGATAGGCCGCTGCACCTCCATTAAATGCCGGGCTAGCAGCCTGTAAACGTATACGGGCAATAATCGCATAAGCAGCCCCTTTAGACGGACGGCCAAAATTCAAAATGGGTACATCAGATGATATATATTTGGCTGCCATTTCCAATTCAGAGCAAATATACTCCACTGATTCATCATAAGTAGCACGCGCACGATCATAATATTCAGCATCTGCATTCGTATCCAAAGGCTCATCTCCTATTATTATAACCGGTCCATAGTTCATCAGAATATGGTAATAAGCATATCCACGCAAAAAATGAGCATATCCCAATAATTCCTGTTTTTCTAACGGAGTGATATCCCTGCATTCGTTCATCCTACTCATTATCAGATTGGCTTTACGAATCACTTTATAGCACGTCCCCCAAACACCAAGACCTTTAGTATCGGCAGCAGAAACCTGCCCCAATGTCAGAGCTTTCCCATGAAACAGTCCAGGATCCATCAATGTAAAAATATCATCGGCCGCCGTAATACCAGGAGTAGCATCGTTCCCGAAAATCTTACTCTCGTCCGGCAATTCTCCAGCTGCTCCCCACAAATATTTTTCCAGATTCCTCTTATTAGAGAATACCGAATCATATTTTAATGTATCGTCAAAATACTTATCAACACTCAAAAAATCACATGAGCTCATTAATCCCAATGTTAAACACGAAATTAATAACACACTCTTATTTATGAATTTCATACTCATTCAAATTAAATCAGAAAAACATTACTTAAAAATTCACATACATCTGGAAAGCAAAGCGCTGCGGAATAGGATATGCACCACCATTATGATCGGCCTGTTCAGCATCCCACAGTTTCATCGGACTCCAAATACATAAATCAGACGCAACAAATTGTAAATCAAGAGAACGTACTCCCAAATATTTCAACAATTTACCGGCAGCCAAGTTATAGTTTACACTCACTTCCTGCAATCTCAAATAACGTGAATTAGCATGCCAGAATGTGGAGAACTGGGTGTTGTTCTTATTACTACCATAGCTAAGGCGAGGGAATTTTGCATTCGGATTCTCCGTTGAAGGATCACCGGAATAAGAAGCCGGGGTCCAACGGTTTCTTTGATCGGCTACAATTTTCAGTACATTACCGGTCTTTCCACCATAGAAAGGAATGTAACCTTCACCATTTTTCCCTTTATCCCAATATCCATTATCGTCTACAAAATAATAATCAGTATTACCGGTACCTTTGAATAAGACACCTAAGGTTAAGTTTTTATAGACAAATTCCCCACCAAATCCGTACATCAAACGCGGATAGTTCGGATAGGATAAAGCACCTGGTCGTCATCCGTAATTTGACCATCACCATTCACGTCTTTATATTTGATATCACCCGGTAAATAATCGCCAAAAGTTTGCTTGGGACTGGCGGCAATATCTGCTTCATCTCGAAAAAGTCCTAAAGCAATATATCCGCGATATGCATTATTCACATAGCCTGCTTTATCCTTATAGCCATATTTCTGTACAGCCTGTTCCCAGTTTTGTACTTCATTGGCAGAATAAGTAAAGTTTCCACGCAACGTAAACGACATGTCTTTATTGATTCTCTGTGTAAATGAGATATTACCATCTGATCCATAGCTTACCATTTTTCCGACATTACCATACGGCATTTTCTGCAAACCGGCATATTCCGGGATCAGTTGACGTTCCTGATAAATACCATCGCGTTTATCTCGGAAAATATCTACCACAAAGTTCAAACGTTCGCCAAACAATTTAGCTTCAACGCCAATATCCACTTTCTTAGCAACTTCCCATTTCAAATTATCAGCTCCGATTACTTCCTCTGTAATAAATCCGTTGGAACTCCCCCAACCTCCGCCACCACCTGACTTCATAAGTGTCAAATAAGGAAAACGAGTATTCGTTAAACGATCATTACCTACCATACCGTAAGATCCGCGAATCTTTAAGAAATCTAACCACGGCATCTTCTCACGTACCCATTCATATCCGGTAGGAACCCATCCAGCAGCCATAGCGGGAAAGAACCCAAATCGATTTTCCTTGGCAAAATTAGCTGAACCCGTATAGCCGAAATTCAAATCTAAGAAATAAGTGTCACGAAGTCCGTAAGTAATACGCCCTGAAAGGCCCTGATAACGGATTGGAATAGCATACATACTTTGCAAACTCGGATCTTTATCATTAAGATCCTTATCTATCTTCTGTTCACTACTCATGTAATAGTACAGCAGTCCGGTCAGACGATGATATTCTGCAAAAGTCCTTTCGTAATTCAGCATCGATTCGAAATGTACTTTATAGAATTGCATATCTTCAGGATGTTTATAGGTGACAGGTTTACTCTCTACACTTGAAAATAGACCGAGCTTACCTGTATAATGGCGTCCCGCTGCATAAAACATCTCAGGAAGTACTTCACGCTGTTCTTTCAGATTCACCTCTGTATCATAAGCAACCTGTACCCTGCCACTCAACCCTTTCGTTATCATCGAAAAGTCTTGCTTCAATTCCACGGTAGATTTTCCGCGAAAATGCCGTATATTGCTCATTCCTGTATAATTCAACATCACATAGGGAGAGTACGCATTATCTGCTCCATAAGCAGGCAATTGCCCGGTTGAATAGACTTTTGGAATAGTCAGCGGAGTTAAGTTCCGCTGTGTAGCCCACAAATTATCTGTATTTGCATTACCCGGTTCGGACTTTTCGGAAAGAAATCCGTCTGAGCCAAAATAAACAGTGGTTGTCTTGGTAAGATTGATATCCAAATTGACACGATAGTTGTACGTACGATACCCTACTGCCGTTGAATATTTCGATGACTTCTCCTGCTTATAAGCAGAAGACTCATTGGACATACCCAAGCTTAAATAGTAGCGTGCCAAACTACCTCCACCTTTCGCATTTACATAATAAGTCTGTTGCAAGGCATTACGATTCAGAACTTCATCTTGCCAATTCACATCCGGATATAAATCCGGATCAAGCTGATATTTGATCAGATCCAATGCCATATCCGAATATGCAATCGGATTTCCTCGAACAGCAAGCGCCTCATTCGCCAATTTTGCATACTCATAAGCTCCCAAATACTCCGGCATGTTTACCATGTGAGAAATAGTCAGATTGGCACGTCCTGTGATTTGTAATTTATCAGCCGTACCTCTTTTGGTAGTCACCAATACAACTCCATTTGCTCCACGAACTCCATATACAGCTGTCGCGGAGGCATCTTTCAATATAGAAAAACTTTCAACATCCGACGGGTCAATTTCACTCAAGTTACCTTCCAAACCGTCTATTAATACGAGAGCACTGCTGTTAGCACCAAACGTACCAATACCTCGAATCCAAAACTCTGAGATATTTTTCCCAGGTTCACCACTGCGTTGTAATGAAATAATTCCCGGAATACGTCCTCCCAACATATTGTTGATATTAGTTGCCGGAGTCTGTATATCTGCTATATCTACATTCGTAATAGCACCTACTACACTGGCTTTACGTTGTGTCCCCATCCCCACAATGACCGTCTCTTCCAGTACTTGTGAATCTTGTTTTAATTTAATTACAACATTACTTTCCTGCTTGGTGACCAAATACTCTTCCTGTTTATAACCTAAGAAGGAAATGGCTATAACATCATTCTTTTGAGCTTTCAAAGAGAACTTACCATCAATGTCTGTGATAGTGCCCACTCCCGGAGAATTTTTAACGTAAACATTAGCTCCCGGAACCGGCATATCCAAATCATCGTATACTACTCCGGACACCGAAAACGTACTTTTTTGTTGTGCAAATGCAGTTATATAGCTACACAACAAGAATAATAAAAATATATATTTCTTCATACTATTATCTTATAAAATCTCAATTTCTATTCTATAGCAAGACGACGTATACTCTGATTTTTAGAATCACCAATATAGATTGTTCCATCAGTATCTACCGCTACACCAAAGGGCTCATTAAACAAGGCAACCTCCGGAGTACCATCTTGATTCCCAGTCATGCCTGCCTGTCCGATTACTGTACTTACCACTCCATCTTGTGTTATTTTTCTTATCACATGATTATTCGAATCGGCCAGAAATAAATCGTTCTCTGCTGTTAATATAATTTGACGAGGTGTATCAAACAGAGCATACTCACAAGGACCATCGGCATATCCTGGCGTATTGACCATTCCGGCAAATAATTTATGTGCACCTGTTTTAAGATTATAGGTATAAATACAATGTGCATTCGTATAAGCCAAATATAGAATATGTTCTTCCCCTTGTTGAGGACTAAACAAAATATAAGAATCACTACCATTCATCAATCCAGTAGCTACCACTTGGGCATAACCAGTTTTCGGATCAAACTTCAATAGTGTTCCGTTTTTAGCACGTGTATACATAAATCCATCATACTTACACATGGAAAAAGAGTGTTTATAATCAATAGAGAAGTCTTCCGCAGACTTACGCAAAGTCAATTTACGCGGAATCCACATATTATCCGATGAAAGTTCCCAATAATCATTTCCATTATCTGTTGGAATAAATGCAGTTTTACCATCTTCGGATATACAAGGCTGATTGAGAGGAGCCCCTGTATTCGGAATTAAAATTTGACTTTTATCTTCCCGTTCATTCACTAACACCACTTTATTTTGATCATAATAGTTGTTTATTTCGCGACAACAAACAAATAAGTTATGATCCACATCAATCGCCAGATAAGTTACATACGGGAATTGAGTCTCAGCCATGTTACCTGTTTGTACACCCGGAGCCCCTTTTACCCCACAAAGGTAGTTACAGTTGTTTGGATGTGATAAGTAAAATGTTCTTCAAATACCGCTTTATCACCGCCAACAGAAACTGTAATCACGCAATCTTCCCCCGGTTTACGCGGAGTGATTACATACAACTTATCACCTGTACTTTGAATTACAGCCGCTTTTGCTTCATTAAAATACACTTTGATTTTACTTACATCAGTGCCAAAATTCTCACCACTAATGATCATTTGAGTCGCAATCCCTCCCTCTTTCGGGTAATAATCCGTTAATATGATCGGTTGATTGGGATCATATTCCTTCTTTTTGTTCTCATCATCTTTACATGAAGAGAACCCTGTCAGGAAGAAACACATTAACAGGGAAGTGAAAAAATTAATTTTACTACTCTTTTTCATATTATTATTTTTTAGTACTTAAAACCATTCACTTTTTATACAAATGATATATTTCAGCTTGGTGTTTGGGTAGGTTATAAGACAGTCTTCCCTCTTTCACTTTTACGCTGTTTCCTGACCAGCATTCAATACCTCCGGATATTGTTTCCGGATCAATCCCAAGATCATTTAAAATTAACTCCCCCTCTTTTACTCCTTCATCATAATTGAAATAAGCAATATAATAGGCATCTTCAGTTTCTAAAGTAAACAGATCGACCGAACGGTTAGAGCCAGACACTTTATGTCCATATGCCGGTCTAAAAGATCTCCCCAAACGAACCACTGCGTTCACGCGTTCATTCACAGCATAAGTTTTCACCTTTTCTTGTGATATTTCCGTTCCTACATAACTCCCCTTTGTAGTCAGATTATCTCCAATCATAAAATAGCCGGTTACAGCTCCCGTAGTAATACGAGACATATTTTCTGCCTCACTACGATCGCCCATTACCAGATGATCCGGATCATTATAAGCATATACCCGATCCAGCCACCAACCAAAAGACAAACTGTTCATCATATAATTGGTATGCCACATTTCACCCCAGGCAT
Organism: Bacteroides nordii WAL 11050 = JCM 12987; assembly: GCA_000613465.1. GTDB lineage: Bacteria > Bacteroidota > Bacteroidia > Bacteroidales > Bacteroidaceae > Bacteroides > Bacteroides nordii. The sequence continues at coordinate 80,908 of BAJA01000009.1, read as the reverse complement.
CACAACTCACACGCCGGGCATTGGCATATTGATACGGGAAAAGAGGAGCAATAGATTCTACGATAAACATATCATCACCGCAGCGCTCGCGCAGATGCTTCATTCCGTAATTGAAAGCTTGTGTGCCGGTGGTAATGTCTTTATTGTAATACTTATCGGCTTCCACCATACCAGCAGTCAAAAAATCGAGTTTGAGATACTTAAAACCGGCAGCCTTGAACTTATCAATGAAAAAGTTAATCCTCGACAACGTAGCCGGAGCTGTAGGATCCATGCAACCGGCACCATACAGTTTCCGTTTCTGCCCATTCACTTTCAGATGAGACTGACTATACTTGTAACCATTATTGCCTTCAATATCCCGTTCATTGTCGGGAAACCAGTCATTGAATGGCGTCCAATAAATTCCCGGTATCTGCCCATTAGCAACACAATGCCGGGCAAAATCTTCGAGTTGTTCCCAATTCAGATTGTCCCAGTAAGAGTCCAAGCCTACAAACACAACTCCATCCGCACCAAAACCACCTTTACCCTGTAAATGCTTTTTCACAAAATCGGATGCGGAAAGAACGCCCTCATAATTAACATGCGTACTCATTCCTCCCCAACTGTTCCATCCAAAAGGAGTACCTTTGGTCCACTCACGTTTCGGAATAATAGCCGCATTCGTTTCTCCGAACTTCTCCATTCCAAAACGCCAGTCATTAAAAAAACCAACGAACATTTTAGCTGATTTCACCGTTGTGTCCTTCAGATAGCCATGCGGTTTTTCATCCCGTGTAGCAGAGTGACTTGCTCCACTATAACATTCTAATTTAGTAATACTCCGATTATTACGTGATCCGGTCATTCGGATAGCCGACTTCCACGTATCATGTTCTACTGAACCAAGAACCAGCCCAGCCTGCGTATCTCCATTAAATATAGAAGTAACTTCAAAAGAGATTGTATCGCGAGCTAATGGCCCGGGAGAATGTACTGCATCTGTTGATTTAGACTGAGACAACGGCAAAGAGCCATATGTTATAAAGCCATCATTATCAAAAGGGACAAACAGCAAACGATTATTAGCACTCTGGGGTAAGAATTGATTGTCGGAAGTAGTATAAAGTGGTGCAATATAATTGGTGGAAAGCTTTTTTCCAGTAACAGAAGTAAGATAAACTTCGGTCATGAAGAAGTCTTCTTCGGGATATACATAAAAAATCTGATCTACTGTAGGAGCACCCTCTTTCTTATATTGTATAACGAATTTACGAGCTGAGCCTATTACATCTACTACATTTTCTTCTGCAACAGTCACATTTGTATATTCAGAACTATTATAATAAACAGAAGAATTATTAAATCTGACAGACACACCATTCAGAATAGGTACGCCATTCTTCAACAAGTTCACCTGCCTGGTTTCTTTGTCTAAATTAATACTCCATTTTCCAATAGTAGTTTTTTCTTTAATACCTGCATAAGCGTTCCCCCAAAAAGCCATCTGGATAAATAAAATAGAAAGCGAATACTTAAATAGACATTTTAAATTATTCATAGATATAAGTTGAATTTAAAATTAACAATCGTTCCGTTTTGTTAAGTCAAAGATAGGCGGTTCATGTTTCTCAAAATTGCAAAATACACGCAAAAAATATAAACTTCGTCCCAAACACACGCTCAAAGAAACCCTCTACAACATCTATATTACTTTATGAAACGAATACATCAATAATAGTTCCCGTTAACAATTTAAATCCACATTTCTAACAATCCATTTTAACAGTGAATTAAAATACTATTTAAGCCACTGTAAAAAAGCATATTAACAATGACTTAAATAGTATTATTTATAATGCTACATATAGATCAATTAGCATCATTAACTAAAAGCTTTATAAGGCGAGTTTAAAAGTCCTTGATAATTTCCCTATAATACCAGATACCAGATATACCCCTTTCTCTAAGCCACTATATGCCCCGTTGCCATTTACTATCGTTCGCAAAATTTGTACACCGGATGTATTTATAATTTCAAGAAGAGTTTTATCTCCTACGCTATAATAAATATTACCATTAGCTGTATACACACATAAATCAAGAAGTGCATTCTCACACACGCTACTAGTCAACGGATTAAAAGAAGAAAAAGCAAACCTTCCTCCTCTTTTTCCATTATCAATAGCTTGTACTCCCCATTCATACTCTGCATCTTCATCTGCGATATACATTGAATAAGAGGTAGCCGTAATCTGCCCCGAGATTTCACCTACTTTGATAAATCCCGTTTGTAAATCGGCAGGAACTGTCATAAAATACTCTTTCGATCCGGCTCTCTTTACATAAATATTATACTGCAAGGCCACTGAAGGAGTTACATCATCAGCAGGAGCATCCCAAGAGAAAGTAAGCATACCTGTCTCTTTATTATAAGCACTCTTCAGGTTGGACGGAGCAGAAGGTGGCTCATTAGCAGCCACGCCCGCTGTTGAAGAAGAATTCTTCCAAAGTTGAGTAGCACAACTACGGCTACAAACATTTTCCTGTGCCCATCCCATATTCCAGGCATCAAGATATCCGTCATTATCATAATCCACCAAATGATTATTGCCGTGACTAATACGGTCGAAAGTCCATGTCTGGTCTGTATTATAATAAGCCCCGCAAGCCTTAAAGTCAAAATCACCCCTATTTAAATAAAGCCAAGTGGTGATGTCGTGTTTTTCTCCATGACCGCCTATCAAGATATCGGGCAAGCCATCGTGATTTACATCTCCAAAGGAAGGAGTCGCTCCGTCTACACCTTCAAATCCACAGAAAAGATCGTTCAGCATTTCAAAATTACGATTTCCACAATTTCGGTATACATAAAAAGACTTTGCCCCCGAACCTTTATTGCGGGAATAGCCTGTCACTACAATATCCATATATCCATCGGCATCTAAATCGCACAACGAGCAAGAAGAATCATTGGCACCATACAGGTATTGTTCATTCTCAGAGAAAGTACCATCCCCATTATTCCAATAAACATGCAAATTACCCTCATCTGGACCATAACCGGAAGATACAATATCCAACCAACCATCATTATCCATATCTCCAAAATGTACAGAGCCTCTTGACAATCCCAGGAAAGGTTTCGTTCCGTCCAGCGGAGTTTCTTGTCTGATAAATCCCTTCCCTTTGTTGTTTTTATAAAGATAAACAACACGCCGGTCATGGTGTACAGTAGGAATTCCGTTCTCATCTACCTTGCCATCGGGGTCCAGATAGTCATCCAGACCTGTTATTACCAAATCCAGATAACCGTCCTTATCGTAATCTCCCACTGAGACCCATTGGCGCGACCGTCCTCCGTCCATTGTGTTATAGATCGGAGTAATCCCCATCTTATTTTCTGTCAGATTAGCTGCATTTACCTCTTCAAACAGATATTTTCCGTCTTGCCCCTTTCCTTTATTCTCATATAAGAATGCAGCTATATCTTCGAGATTATTCGTATAATTCATTGACTTCAAACCGGGAACAAATAAATCCATCAGACCATCGTTATTATAGTCGAACCAAACCGGACAAGCATAATAACAAACATCAAAAGGACTCTCCAGACGAACAAAACCTTCTTTACCGTCATAATCGTATAATACAGAAACCTGTTGAGCTGAAGTTTTTTTAATGTGTACATTTTGTCCGGAATAAGCAATCTCCAAATAACCATCATTGTCATAATCTCCCCACGCTACATTCGAACGGTCCGCTGTATGATAAAACTGCCCTTTGATTATGGAATTGCCTATAGGTTCTGCAGGAACAGGTCTACTCACTTTGGTAAAAATGGGATCAACCGGATTACCGGGTATAGTGACTTCTGAATATTCCGGATCGGACAAATCATCATATATTTCCTTATAGTTAAAATCTTCCGTAGAGAAAACAGAAATACCCAAATCCATAATCTGCTCTCCACTTCCCTGTTTGCCTTCCACAGCAATTAAGTTCCAGCTGTTCGGTTTCAACGTCTGCCGGGCTTCATAAGAAATATCGAAAGGAATATAATTGGAGACAGAACCTTTCTTCGATGCTGCCCACACACCGTTGATATAAATATGGATATCGTCATCATGATAAAGCTTGAAACGCATATTTTCTACCATTTCCGGAGTAATTGTACCCAGATAGAACCAACGGCGCATATAAATCTGAGAAGTATTCCAGGGAGTTGAGATCAAATCTTTCGTGTTCCATAAAGCACTTCTTCCAAAAGCAGCTTCTCCCTGTGCCCATGCACGGTCGTCCAACTCTTTGGCAAACCATCTGCGAGGTACATCATCAGATGTTGTGTATCTCCATTTATATTTATGTTCTTGAGACGTGGAAATGATAGTTTGTACTTTCACTCCGCTCCGAGGCATGTTAATACACTCTTCGATTTTTGCTTTCAACTCCCCGGTAGCAGAATAAGGCTTCAGAACACGACGATCATAAGTCAATATTCCGTTTCTCTCAATTTCAACATCGGATAATTGCGTATATACAGCCGCATTCAAGCCATAATAATAATAGTCCTTTATTTTATCAGCTAAACGATTGAATAAAACAGTAAAATCACCTCCGGTTTCTACAGTAGTGTACTGGAAATCACCTCCCGGCCAAACATGTCCTTGTACTTTCAAGGTAATCCCACCATACTCACCACAAACTGCTGCACGATTTCGGTCAAGCGGACAAGAAGGGTCCGGATAACTATGAGAATCTTTAATATCTCCTATGTCAGCATCATTCCAACCACTGGCACAACAAACAAGAGTTTGACCAACCACACCTTGTACAATTTGAGTCATTCTTTCTGTATCAAACTGCCCCCATCCTTCATTAAATACAATCCATTGGATAATACTGGGGTGATTTCTAAAGGCCTCAATAATCCTTACCGACTCCTCTTGAAATGTCTTCTTAGCAAAATCTTCGTGTCCGGAAGGCAGATTAGGGCTGGGCAGATCCTGCCACACCAGAATCCCTTCCCGATCACAATGCATATACCAACGGGCAGGTTCCACCTTTATATGCTTTCTAATCATGTTAAAGCCTAAAGACTTCATGGCTTTTATATCAAACAAGAGTGCTTCGTCACTCGGAGCGGTATATAAACCATCGGGCCACCAGCTTGATCAAGTGGTCCCATCTGAAAAATCTGTTCCCCATTAAGGAAGACACGAGGAGTTTCGCCTACCTTTTTGACTTCTATTTTACGCATACCACAATAACTGCTTACCGCATCGGTCTGAACACCATCTTTTATAATAGTTATGTCAAGATCATAAAGATAAGGGTCATCCACTGACCATAAATGAGGATTCTCAATAGGTAATGTCAATATCCGGCCCACTTTACCACCTGCTATAGCAGCGACTTTATCGCCTGCTTTATCCAATAGGTTGATATTTACAGATACGCCGGTAGTCAGAGAGGCATTCACTCTAACCTTCAAACAGGAGTTATCCACATCCGGTCGTATCATAAGAGCTTCTATATGGACCGGATCCACCGGTTCCAGCCATACCGTCTGCCAGATACCACTCACCGGAGTATACCAACATCCCCATTTGTTTAGAGCCTGCTTACCTTTAGGTTGTCCTTCACCTCCGGTATTATCGTATGTATAAACAACCAGTTCGTGTTCTTCCTTTCCCTTAAGTGCCGAAGTGATATCAAAATAGAACGGATCGTACCCACCGGTATGTCTTCCTACTTTGACACCATTTATATATACAATTGTTTCCCAGTCCACCGCATCAAAATGAAGCAGTATATCTCTCCCTTTCATCGTTTCGGGAATCTTCAAAGTACGTTTATACCAATAACATTGGCTATCACTTTCTTCCATAATTCCGGAAAGAGCGGATTCTATCGGGAAAGGAACTAATATTTTTTGATCGAAAGTAAAATTCGGATCGTAACTTTCTCCTTTTACACCTTTTCGTAAATCCCAGATACCATTTAAGTTCATCCACTCTTTTCTTACCATTTGAGGTCTTGGATATTCGGGCAGTACGTTATTGACATCAATTGTTTCACTCCATGGAGTCATCATGGGAGCTTTTTTCATTTGCCATCCCTGAGCATTTACAGTCAAAGCATTCATGGCACAGAACAGTCCAAGAATGAAGTATTTTTGTATTTTTCTTATTTTCATATTATCAGAAAAAAATGAGGGTGTCCATATCATATCCGTATACGTGGCACCCTCATGATAGTTAAATTATGATTTATCTTACTTCACTAACAATTTAGTACTTTTCACAGCACCCTGTTTGTTGACAGCTTTCAATATGTACAAGCCAGAAGCAAAGTTTCTGATCGTAGTAATACCGGCCGGTAGTCTCTTATTAGCTATTTGTACACCATTTACTGTATAGATAGCTATATTTACCTCTTCTGCAGAATTCACAATAACCTCCTCGTTTACAGAGTATATATCCAGCCCTTTAATGGATGTTACTGATTTAATACCTGTCGTTTCACCTACATTCGGATCCAGGTACAGTCCATAAATATTAGCTCCGGCACTTTGAGGTAAGTTATAAACAATATATAGGTTTTGTACTCCTTTAACCTCTTTCAGAAGTCCGGCAGTACCCTCTTTTATACTCCATGCCCCCGTTCCTTGGGCTCTGACTTTGGCAATTGGTTCATGATCGGCAAGTGCCGCATTCAACTCTTCCGTATTTGTTATGTAACCCCATTTTATATCATCCAAGTCTGTATAGAGAGAGAAGTTAGCCTCATCAATCGTGCCTAACCAATTCTTATCACAGGAGTGATTAATGATTACCCTTTTGTATTCACCATCTTTGAAATCAACATCATAATAACATACCACAACCCCATTGGAAGTATAACCAATATTGTTACCTTCACCACGGGCATTAGCACTACCCGCAACTACTACTTTCCATTCCATCTCACCTACTGCTGGATCACCACCTGATTCACCGGTTCCTTTAGTTACATATACCACGGCATCCTCAGAAGGTAGTACGTTTTCAAAAACAATACCACATTGTGGATTCTCAAACCAAACCGGCTCTTTCAGTAAATCTATTCTATGAAGATTAGTAGCATCACCCCATTTTACAAACAAATAATGAGAACCTGTTACTTTTTTCAACTGAGTAGCGATTGGAGTAAAGTCGTTCCATTTTTGCAAATTAATACCCGACCAGGTTCTTGCAATCATATTTTCAGGTTTTACCTCATCAATATAGAACTCCATATATTCTCTGTATCTTTCACCATCATGCCCGATAAAAGCAACTAATTGTTGAAATTCTCCATTCCCAAAATCTACTTTTTCAGTAGACTTAGCGATAAAGCCTTCTCTTACACCACCCCAACAATCACTATTCCCATCATATTTAGTATCTTTATAAGGATCTACTACATCCGGATCTTCCGGTATAGCTACAGCTCTTACAAATTCAGAAGCGCCAATAATGGTAGCATTTTCTTTATACTCAGGCAATTCACTTGGCCATGGCTGAACACCTTCGTCTGCTTCCGCAAAGGCCTCCTGATAAAACTTCACAGAACGTAGATTTCCATTCCCCAAACGGAAAGTCAACCAAACCTTCTGCTTACCAATTGGGCGTTCAAAATCTTCGCTTTCTTTCATGTTGTATGCAAACATTTCAAAACAATGGTAACCATATGTTCTATCTACCAACATTTCTGTAAATGGGACAGCCGTTTCCGATGTTTCTCCAGCACTGAGAACTACATATCTCTCAACTCCAAAATCACCCCATCCCTGTGCAAATTCTACTCCAGTAGCTTTATAGGCATTTCCATCTGCCCAAAATCAACCTCTCCCAAACCAACAATGGTCATATTGCTTGTCTGCCCAACATTGCCATAAACAATATCAAAGATAGCATCTTGAACCAGCTCAATGTTCTCATTCCCTTTCATTGTTTCGATCACTAAATCCTGAGCCAGTACAGGACCTGTTGCAAAAAGAGCTAAAGCCCCAATAAGTAATGCGTTTTTTTTCATTGTAAAATAATTTAAATTAAACATTTATTTATGACCCAAGATAACAACTACTCCGACTCTTAATTTTCCAGAAGCCTTCATAGTTACATACTTGGGGGTTTGCTAAAAACAGACTCCATTTTAATTGTTTACCAAAAACAGAGATATTGCCCGGAATCCCCCGTTCAGAGCCAATCATCTTTAACTAATTCACTGTTGACAAAAGTATGGCTTCCTTTTCTTTTTACATCGCACGATTATTTCAAAAAATAACAATTTGGTCACAAGGCTTTTTTTTCTATACAACACATCCGAACCCCCAAAACATATTCTGGTAAAAAAATAGAAGTACATCCCAAACAGGCACAAAAAAAATAATACGTTGGTTTCATTTTATAACGCATCCGTGTATAAGAAACCCGTACGAACCATTACTCAATCGCAGATACGACTAACTTGCTATTTTTTGAACCAGGCATTATTTTATTTATGGCTACGTTTGCACCAATAATTTAATTAATAAAAAGGTATGAAACAGCCGGTATTCAACACTTTCATCCTTCTCTCGATGTTATTGTCCAACATGTCTGGATATGCTTTGAATAACTACTATTTTAATATTATCAGTAGAGATAAAGGATTATCACAGACCAACGTTAAAGCAATCATTCAAGATAGTAATGGATTTATGTGGTTTGGAACTCGCAATAAGCTCAACCGATACGATGGAAATACATTTAAAGTGTTTGATTGTTATGATCATGTAGCACAAAAACAAAATAATAACATCTCTTCCTTATTTGAAGATAAAGAAAAACAACTGTGGGTGGGAACTGATAATGGTGTTTTCAGACTAAATCCTCAAACCGGGAAATTCACTTATATGAATACACAAACGTCAGAAGGGATTACCATGACCGACTGGATATCTGATATAAAAGAGGACAAAGATGGGAATATCTGGATTGTAGTTCCTAATCAGGGATTATTCCGCTATCTTCAAAACAATAAAGAATTAAAGTTCTATGCTTTTGGAAAAAAATCAGTTCCGGATCATGGTAATCCTCAAAGTATATGTATAGATCAAAGTAACAGAGTCTGGATAGGAACAAATGGAAAAGGAGTATATCTATACAATAAAAACACCAATCAATTCAATCAATATCTTGGAGATACACAAGGCAACACACTTGCCGGAGAAAATATTTATACAATGGCGGATGATGGTGAGTTTCTGATTCTTGGCATACACGAAGGCAAACTACGCAAGATTCACAAAAGGAAAAATACAGTTACTGATGTAAATGCGCCAGAGATACACTATAAAATTATTCGTTGCATCACCAAATTAGGAAATCAATTATGGGTAGGTACCCAGTCTGGTATATATATATTAAATGAAGAAGGCGAAGTATTCAGGATATACAATGATCCGATGTCTAATTATTCACTTTCGGACAATCAAGTGGGAAAAATCTATCAAGATCGGGAAGGGGGTGTATGGGTTGGAACAAATGCAGGAGGAATCAACTATTTATCAAGTTCAGTTCTCAAATTTACCCGTTACATTCCACTAAATAGGAAAGAAACAATCAGCAGTAAACGTGTGCGAGAAATCATTGAAGATAATGACCAGAATATATGGATAGGGACAGAAGATGCCGGAGTTAATATTTTTTCTCCGGAAAAGAAAACATTCAAAAAGATGGGAAGAGAAATCAGTAAAGATTTAACATCTGAACAGACTCTGAGCTTATTGAACACGAATGGAAATATTTGGGTTGGTTTATTCAAAAACGGGTTGGATGTCATTTCCTCGAAGACCTACAATATACAACATTATTCAGGAAATCAGTTAAAATTGAATGAATCCAGTATTTATGCCTTATGCGAGGACAAATATGGTAATATTTGGTTAGGGAACGGTTGGGGTGTTTATAAAGGCAATAAAGAGACAATGGAGTTTGTCAATGTAAAAGAATTCGGTCTGTGCTATATTTACGATATTATTGAAGATTCTAATGGAAATATTTGGGTAGCAACCATGGGTAATGGTGTATATAAATACAACCAAGAATCACAGAAAATAGAGCATTATACAAATCAAATTAATGTCAAATCTTCTTTGAGTTCCAATTCGGTGAGCAATATTATGGAAACGAGTAACGGAGATATATGGTTCGCTACAGACAGAGGAGGTATTTGCAAATATAATAGCAAAGAAAACAATTTTCATAAAATTTCTTTAGCTGAAGGGTTACCGGATGATAGTGCATATAAAATAGTAGAAGATAAAAATGGCTATTTATGGTTCGGAACTAACAATGGATTGATACAGTTAAACCCACAGGATTATAGTATCAAAATATTTTCAACAAATAATGGCTTACCCAGTAACCAGTTTAGTTATAAATCAGCCTTAGTCAGCAGTACAGGGGAATTATTCTTCGGAACAGCAGAAGGCTCATCTCTTTTTTCCCAGAAAAAATGGAACAGAATCACTTCATTCCACCTGTATACATTACATATATTAATTATAAAAATAACAAATCACAAGACAAGGAAACGAACAGTGAATTCCTGAAATCAGGCCCAATCACATTACAACATGATCAAAATAGTATCGAGTTAGGCTTTGTTGCCTTAAGCTATGCATGTCCAACCGCTAATCAATATGCATACAAAATGATAAACCTTGACAAAGAATGGATATATACCAAAGATAGCCAAAGTGCAAACTATACTAATCTTTCGCCAGGGAAATATAAATTTATTGTAAAAGCCTGCAACAATGATAACGAGTGGAACGAAGAGGGGGCATCCATTGAAATCATCATTCTCTCTCCGTGGTGGAGAACCTGGACTGCCTATTTTTGCTATGCTATTATAATTATTATCTGTATTTATCTGGCAAGCAAATACTACACTTATGTACATAGGAAAAAGTCATTAGAAAAACAACGTTTATTTGAAAGTGAAAAAGAGAAGGAACTATATAGTTCTAAAATTGATTTCTTTACCAATATCGCTCATGAAATACGAACCCCATTGACGTTAATCAACGGTCCTTTAGAATCATTAGTAGAAATGGATATTAAAGAACCCAACATTAAAAAGAATGTTCAGCTTATGCAGAAAAATATATCTGAACTGCTTACTTTAATCAATCAGATTCTGGACTTTAGAAAAATCGATGCCAATAAAGTCACCATGAATCTTGTTGATAGTAATATATCAGTCATTGTCAACGAAGTCTATCAGGAATTCCTGCCTATGGGATTATCTATAAATAGAATAATGCAGATTGATATGCCCGAACAAGACATCTATGCGCAGATCGACCGAGGCTCTTTCATAAAAATCTTGAATAATCTATTTTCAAATGCAATCCGATATTCAGATAGAAATATCAGCATAAAACTTGAGGATACAAGTAAACATTTCCATCTGACAATAAAAAATGATGGTGAAATAGTACCCTCTGAGATGGAAGATAAAATATTCGATCCGTTCTATCAATTGAAAAAAAATGCAAATATAAATGCCAGTTCCGGCATAGGCTTATCTTTAGCCCGATCACTTGCAGAATTGCATCATGGTACTTTAAAATACAAAAGTACAAATAATCTAAATATATTTACGTTAGTTATACCAAAAGGTGAAGTATTGAAACAAGATAAAGAAATCGATTTGTTTAACGATGATTTTATTGAGCCGCCATCTAAACAGGAGACCATTTTAATTGTAGAAGATAATATTGAATTATTGTCATTTATGACAGAAAAGCTGAACTCCAGCTTCTCCATAGAGAAAGCGACAAATGGTGCCGAAGCATTTGATATTATTGAAAGAAAAAATATCGATATTGTAATTACAGATATTATGATGCCTATAATGGATGGTTTCGAACTCTGTAAGAAAATAAAAACAGATATTGAATATTGTCATATACCAGTTGTTCTATTAACAGCCAAGAATGATTTGAGCAGTAAAATCAGAGGACTTGAAACCGGAGCAGACGCTTACATTGAAAAACCTTTCTCATTCAAATATCTGATAACCCAACTGAGTTCACTGCTGGAAAACAGAAAAAGAGAAAAAGAGGCATTCATCAAAAAGCCTTACGTTACATCTCATTCAATAGGATTATGCAAAGCTGATGAAGAATTAATAAATAAGATCATTGGTATTATTGAAGAGAATATAACAGACTCAAACTTTGGTGTTGAACGCCTGTCTGAAATTACTAATATGAGCCGGTCAAGCCTACACCGAAAGATCAAAGCCCTTTCCGGAACATCGCCTACCGACTTTATCCGACTCATCCGGCTTAAAAAAGCTTCTGAACTGATAGCCGAAGGACACTATCGTACAGGAGAAGTATGCTATATTGTCGGGATAAACTCCCCCTCCTATTTCATCAAATTATTTCAGAAACAATTTAATATGACCCCCAAAGAATTTGAGAAGCAACAAAGGATGACAAACACAAATGATTATAACATAAATTTAACAAAATGAAAGGAATAAGTTTTTTTTTATTAAGCCTGATTTTAATTGTATTTTACTCATGTGGTTCATCAAAAACGATTCGTTCAGGAGAGATATGGACAGATACAGACCAAAACACGATTAATGCACACGGAGGAGGAATCTTATATCACAATGGAACCTACTATTGGTATGGTGAATATAAAAATGACTCAACTTACCATGCACCTGGTGTAGAGTGGGATTGTTACAGGACAGAGGCAGGAGGAGTAGCCTGCTACTCTTCTAAAAATCTGCAATCGTGGAAGTTTGAAGGTATCGTATTAAAACCTGACATGACAGATCCGACATCCGACATCCATCCATCTATGGTCATAGAACGTCCCAAGGTAATCTACAACGATAAAACAAAGAAGTTTGTGATGTGGATGCATATTGACAACTATAATTATTCGAAGGCCGCAGCCGGAGTGGCTATATCAGACAGCCCGACAGGAAACTTCCAATATTTACACTCTCTTCGTCCCGGTGGAGAAGAAAGTAGAGATATGACCTTGTTTAAAGATGAAGATGGAAAAGCATATCATATCTATTCAACCAAAGGTAACTCCACTTTATTCTTCCATTTACTTTCAGACGATTATCTGACACACACAGGGATATATAGAGCTGCCTTTTCCGGAAAGTACAGAGAAGCCCCAGCCATCTTTAAAAGACAAAACAAATATTATCTGATCACTTCCGGATGTAGTGGATGGGACCCTAATGAAGCAGAATATGCAATCGCCGACTCCATACTGGGCGAATGGAAAACAATGGGTAATCCCTGTATCGGAGAGAATGCAAATAAGTCATTTGGAGGACAAAGTACATTTGCCATATCAGTAGATCCAAAGAAAGATAAATATATCATAATGTTTGACAGGTGGAACAAACTGGACTTAATAGATTCCAGATATATTTGGTTACCAATTAATTTCCATCCGGAGGGAATAAGCATAGAATGGAAACCTGAATGGTCCTTCAAGAAATAGCAATACACAAAATCATCTCTTAAATTTTATATTATGAAACTGAAACTATTATTAATCGCATGTAGTAGTTGTCTGAGCATAGTATCACATGCTCAGACTCCAGGGGACATTGAAAATGTCAGATTTGAATACATGGAAAAACCTGTACTATTGAGTATCGGTGGAGATCCATTGGACTTTGTCCATGCCACATATACCAACATGGCATGGGGTGACTATAACAACGACGGTAGCCTCGATCTATTTTACAGTGATAAAAATAATCATGGCAGTGCAACGAAAACTCAGGAAAGCTTCTATCAGAATAACGGGGATGGTACCTTCAACAAACTAACCTCTCCATTTGCCTCCACCGCTTTTTCGTGTCCGGTATGGTTCGACATGAACAATGATGGACTTCTGGATCTATTTATTCCCGGGCTAAGTGATTGGAATTATCAATGGAATGATTTGAGTATCGCCTCTCAACAATACAAGCACGTTTATATATCAACCAAGGAGTACAGACTAACGGCACATACAAATTTCAAGAGATACCAGTATCAGAATCAGGATTAATACCCATATTCAATGGAAAAACCGGAGGGAAAGGGCACAATTGGGCAGTGGCAGGTGACTATGACAATGATGGATATACCGATTTGCTCATCACAGGTTTCGATGAAAAAGAAAGATCGAACCGAGATGATTATGAAGACGCGGTAAGAGTGGTGTATTTATTCAGGAACATAAAAGGAGAATCCTTCGAGCTTCAGAAAACGCCCTTAAACGGTAACAAACCTTTCCATGGAATGACCGACGGCAGTGTGTGTTTCGTCGATCTGGATAATGACGGCTGGTTGGATATCGTTTCTACCGGATATGGTTATTCAAGAGAATCTGAAATGCATGTTTATTGGAACATGCAAGATGGTACATTTACAGAATCAGATTATAACTTTGATACAACCACCAACTCCTCATGTGATGTATGCGATTTAAACAATGACGGTTGGGCAGATATTATCATAACAGGTGTATATTTCAATAACGGTCAAAAAAAATTCTATATTTATAAGAACAAAGGAAACCGGGATTTTGAAAAAATAGAAAAAGAACAACTGCTTCCGATAGACGGAGGGCAGCTTTCATTCGGCGACATCAACCACGATGGCCTGGCAGACATGTTAGTAGGTGGTCATAACAATACGTATGAACATACTACCTGGCTCTATGTAAACAAGGGGAATTTTGATTTCGAGCCTATGGCATGGTACAATAAAGAGAATTATGGCTGGGCATTTCCGAGAGTTACCCATGGAAGTGAACAACTGATCGACATTGACAATGACGGCCGGCTGGATGCATGGATTTCAGGATGGTCAAAAGACGCTTGCAATTCGGGTTGTAATACTGAACTCTGGAAAAACACCTCTAATGTAAGCAAGAATGAAGCTCCGGGAACCCCTCAGAATTTAAGAGCCAGTTTGATAGAAGGTACTAACCTGCTTTCCTTATCGTGGGATCCCGCCACTGACGACATCACCCTCAAAGTGCATTACAGTACAACATTTATCTAAAAAAGAAAGACTCCGGGACATGCTATATGACGGTACCGGCAGATATATCTTCCGGCTTTATCAAAGTTGGTCGCATTTCGGGCCAACTCACTCAATGTTCATATAAAATAAAAATAGAGTCCAATGGTGTATATGAATGGGGAGTACAGGCCATAGATAATGGAAAGCGAGGCAGCCTCTTTGCTAAATCCACGCTAACGATTGATCAGGTTAGTGGAATCACAAATCAGGAAGAAGAAGCTATCTTCATCCATAGCAAGGGAAAATCAGTATACTATTCAATCAAAGGAACGGGAGATATAACCCTATTCAAAACTGACGGTAGCATTGTGTATCAGAATCAAATCCAGGAGGCTGGGAGCATCACTTTACAGGAAAAAGGTAGCTATATCGTCATGATTAAAACAAATTCAACTATAAAAAGACAGAAGTGCGTTATTCTATAACCCAATTCAGATTCTCACTATATGGAAAAAAAATATTTATTACTTGCATGCGTTGCCCTGTTCAGCCAATTACATATATATTCAAAAGAGCAACAGTCCATTAATTTAGGAGACACTCCATGGAAATTTTCTAAAGTAATCCGGCAAGAAACAAACTTAGCCAAGGACGCAAGTATTCTTTATGGATTGCAAAAAGTATCAGAGATAAATGACGATGATATTCATACGGAATGGAGAGCAGATTATTCATCAGAAAAACATCTATTCATCGATCTGCATGAAAAGAAACAGCTTAAAAACTTCAAACTAATATTCAAAGGAGATCAGACACGATTTGCCACTGTGAAAATGGAAGCCAGCCTTAATAACGAAGATTGGTATCCGATGGCAGAAGGTACAGTAAAAAGAGCATGTGACCTTCACAAAGAAGGTGACATATCCAATGTGAACAATACAGTAGGTTATTTTGAAAAGGTAACATATACCTACCTCTCCATCCCTGTTTCGGCATCCTATCGATACATCAGGCTGACAATTCTAAGTTGCCAGTCCGAAAAGAATGAAGAGTTACCGAAGCGTATCAGCGAACTTGCCATTTATCCGGTCGAAAACAATTATTCAGACCAGGAAATAGCAGGTTTGGCATTTAAAGACGATCAATGGGAATCGGTCGGCATTCCTCACTGTTTCAATGAACGCGATACCTACTTAAATGCCAGCACAGGCGAACGTTGCTGGAGAGGAGAAGCCTGGTACAGAAAAAAAATAGGCTTCAGCAAAAAAGACCGGGATAAAGAAATCTTCCTTGAATTTCAGGGAATAAACTTCGCGGCTATTGTCTTTATCAATGGACAAGCCATCCCCGGTAACACACAAGTACAGCATCCGGGTATAGTCACTCATGTAGGTAGTGCCCTCCCCTTTGTTGTGAACATCACAAAATACATAAAATGGAATACGGAAAATCAGATAGCCATTAAAGTCTCTAATGCTAAAAACACATTTTTTACCTGGCCGGAGTTTGGTACAAATGAAGGATTCGGACAGGCTATGGGTGGCATCGTTTGCCCGATATACATGCACAAAAAGCATAAAATACATATTCCATTCAACCGCTATTCTCCATTAAAGAAATGGGGTACTTATTTGGGAACAGTATCGGCTACACCTCAAAAAGCAACGATACGTTTCCAGGTAAACGTTGACAACACTACAGATCAAGAGCAGGATATTGAGTTGCGCACTTATCTGCAGGATCAACAAGGACACACTGTATTGTCTTTCTCCGACAAACAAAAGGTATCAGCCCGAACAACCCAGTTGTTTGACCATACAGAATCTATTCAGAACCCTCATTTATGGTATCCCATTGGTTGCTCCGGTACTCCATACCTATATACGGTATTGAATAAAGTATACGTAAACGGCAAATTAGCAGATAGCCAAAGCGAGCCATTTGGAATAAGAGAAATCACCTGGGATGAAAATTACTGTTACGTGAACGGAGAAAAATGTATTTTACGAGGCTTCGGAAGCAGAAACATATATCCGGGATTAGGAGCTGCTATCCCCGCTGCTTTGCAATGGCAAGACATTGCCCTTATTGCCCAGTGCGGAGGTAATACATTGCGTGTTGGACATCAGCCACCTTTCACAGAAGCACTCAAAGCTTGTGATGCTTACGGGGTTTTATTAATTGTAAACAGTGGAGACGGAGAATGGTCACTAAAGAATGAACCGGCCAAAACATACAAACGGGAGTATGACCGGGAAATGCTTGTAGCCTTTCGTAATCATCCGTCCGTCGTTATTTGGGAATCGAATAACGGATTGGCATACGATGGAGATAAATACCTGCCATCACATACACTCAGCGAAGTGAAAGCATGGGATTATATACAACCCCGGCTGGTTCTCAATCGTGACGGTTATCCTCCTGAATGGGACGAGAAAGAACCCATTGTGATTGGTTATACCAATCGTTATGAAAAAGTAAAAGGCCGCCCGTCACTAAACACAGAGGTTTATGGTGCCAACTGGAGTGGACTTCCGAGTTGGTGCATCGCACGGTTTGATTATAATAACGAGAAGGAATTTTCAATGGATTACATACGAAACTATTTAGATAACCTGGACAATCAGGCTTGCGGTTGGATTGACTGGATGCTGGTAGAAACTTACGGTGAAGGTTATACAATCTATCTGAATGGAATGAAAAATCAGAAGAGCCTGGGTTCATGCGCAATGGATGGAAACCGCTTTCCTAAACTGAAGTACCGAATTTACCAAAAAGCACTCTGGGTACCCTATTCTCAGCAACCGGGAGTTGCACTCCAAAGCCACTGGAACTATTCAGGTATTCAAAATATTGATGCCTGGAGCAACTGTCCCTACGTCGAACTATTTATCAATAAAAAGTCGTACGGTATTGTTGAGCCAGATCAAAGAACCCGCCAATGTACATGGAGAGATATCCAATGGGAACCGGGTACCGTAGAAGCCGTAGGTCTTGATACGAACAAACACCCTGTTTGTTCAGAGAAAATAGAATCTTCCGATAAGCCCTATGCCATAGAAGTTACAATCGAGAAGCCTGCGGCTAAGCCCACCGGAGAAGAATTTATCTTGAAAGCAAATGCTTCCGACGCTTTCATAGTGACAGCCAAAGTGGTAGATAAGGATGGGCATTGGTGTCCATGGGCCGATAATCTATTGAAATTTGAAGTTGAAGGCGAAGGTATATACAAAGGTTCCTATAATTTCTATGTTACCGAAGGTAAAGACTTATCCTATCACGCCCCCGGAGATACAGAATTACAGGCAGAAGGAGGACTTATGAGAGTAGCTGTACGTACCACTTTTAAACCGGGAAAGATAAAAGTGAAAGTGAGTTCGGATGGGTTAATCTCAGGAGAAAGCATTATTAAATCAAAAAAAATCAAACATTAATTTTCGGACAACATGATGATGAAAAAATATATTTATGCTATATGCACTTTATTATTAGTAGGATGCATGGCTTCTCGCAAGTCACCAGAAAACAAAACGATCGGGAAAGAGAAAGTAACGATCGACAGTCTGGCTCCCAATCCCTTTATTCGACATATGTACACAGCCGATCCATCTGCCCATGTCTGGGCAGACGGCCGCTTGTACGTTTATGCCTCGCATGACATAGATCCACCTCAGGGTTGTGACCTGATGGACAGATATCATGTTTTTTCTACCGATGATATGGTGCACTGGAAAGATCATGGAGAAATACTGAATGCTTCTCAAGTGCCATGGGGACGTAAAGAAGGCGGGTTCATGTGGGCACCGGACTGTGCTTATAAGAATGATACCTATTATTTTTATTTCCCACATCCCAGCGATACGTATACAAACAATAGTTGGAAAATAGGAGTAGCCACCAGTAAAGAACCTGCTGCCAACTTTACAGTTCAAGGATACATCGAAGGAATGGACCCCATGATAGATCCCTGCGTGTTCACAGATGACGACGGTCAAGTTTATATATATAACGGTGGAGGTGGCATTTGCAAAGGGGGCAAACTGAAAGACAATATGATGGAGTTGGATGGTAAGATGAAAATTATGGAAGGTTTAGATGATTTCCACGAAGCTACGTGGATACATAAATATAAAGGAAAATATTATCTTTCTTATGCTGATAATCACGAGCCCAATAACAATGACGGCATGAAAGGCTATAACTGTATGCGTTATGCCATAAGTGACAACCCTTTAGGACCGTGGAAATACATGGGTGTCTATATGGAACCTTCCGATTGCTTTACCAATCAAGGTTCTATCGTAGAGTACAAAGGGGAGTGGTTTGCTTTCTATCACACGATATCCTTATCCAACAATCCTGCGTTACGTTCTATTTGCGCAGATAAGTTATATCATAACGAAGACGGCACTATCCGCATGGTGAAACAACACAAATAAGACTTGCGACACGCGTTTTGACAAGAGATATGCAAGAATGTACATTATTACCATGCAAAAGTGTACATTCTTATACAACAAAAGTGTACACTTATGTCATACAAGAGTGTACACCTTTGTAACAATCTAATTTTCAGAAATATAACATTTTTCATAACCTTATTTCTATTGACCTTCTGATCTCTATCTCCGGCTAATAGATTTTCTTCCTTTTTTATATGATTATGAATATAAAATTAATAATTCCCACATGAAAAAGATTTTATTTATATGTTTGTTCTGCCTTTACTTATTCGGTTCACATGCACAAACCCTCTTTCACAAATCGACCACCCTCCCCCGGGTAGGTGACAAAATCTATAAACAGGAAATTCGCTTTCTTCCTCCGGGAGAAAGCGGTACGGGAAAAGTATGGCAATTCGACCACCTGACTCCTATAGACGAACAGTATGAACTGATCTATACCGGCAATGATTCTCTATTGACAGGCACTGAACATCGAACCCGATACACTTATCGTGTGGCAGGAGATTCTCTATGGAAAACCGAAGTCGAAAATATATCAACCTACCAAAAAGCAATTCATCCGGAACTTCTGGCCGTATATCCCATACAATTGGGCAGCCACTTCGAAAGTTACTTTGGCTATACCGGTGAATACCAACATGCCTATGGTATGGAACTATTAGGCAAAACCACCGTTTCGGTGGATGCAACAGGAACCCTGATCATAGCCGGAGATACTATTCCTGATGTATTACGGATACATACAGAACGACGGTTTGTACAAGATCTGAACCTGAGCAACGAATCCGTAATGGCAGAAGACTCCGCTTTGTGGTTACGCCAGTTCACTCCGGACAGTATCTCATATCGCATCAACACAGACACACTTGTTACACAGACCGATACTTATAGTTGGTACGCTTCAGGCTATCGTTATCCGATAGTAGAGACAGTGGAAAACACCCTAATCCGCCACAGTGTTCCCATTCCTCATTTTCAGACTGCTTTCTACTATCCTACGGTTGACCAATATTATACATTGAATGAAGATACGGAGAATCGGCAGAAGCGTGAAGAGACACTTACACAACGGCAGTCGGGAAAGAATAGATCCCGTAATGGTTCATTCTCATTAGAGGATGCGATGGGAAAATGTAAATTCTATCAGGAAAGCAATAATCTGGTTGTAGAATATATGCTGAATACTTCCTGCGAGGTTGAGATGGCCTTATATACTGTTCAGGGTGAACTGTTGGCTATTTACCCGAAGAAAGCATTACGTCCGGGACAATATCGTGAGTCCATCGCTATTGATTCTTTGCTATCAGAGCGCTATGTATTACGTCTGATTGTCAATGGCAAAGTCTATGGCGAGAAAATCTGAGTACCGACCACTATATTCAAATACTATTATGAAAAATTTATCAAGCCTTTATCAAACCGCCACTCTTTTATTGTTCGTCTGTATAGGATTCTGCGAAACAGTCTCTGCCGATAATCCCATCAAAATCTCCCAACCTCAGATTTCGCCTGTCTCTCCAGAAGCGGCGGCTGTACAAAAATATATTTGCTATCCGGTTAATCATAGTACAGGATTGGCCGATATCACCATTCCGCTGTATACCATTAAAGCCGGCGATTTAGAGCTTCCTATCACTTTGACCTATCATTCTGCCGGAATTAAACTCCATCAGTTAAGCGGCTGGGTGGGTACAAACTGGACATTAAATGCCGAGCCTTCCGTCATGCGGGAAATCAAAGGTATTCCGGATGACGCAAAACGCGGAGGATACAGAACCTTGGAATATCTTAAAAACAAAAATAACAGTAACTCCGATGAACTAACCCGCTTCTTCAGACGAATTGAAGATAAGGATTGTGACAGCGAACCCGATCATTTCTATTATAAATTACCTAACCGAAGTGGTACTTTTTATTTAGGAGTAAAATATACGGGATACAACAATGCTCCGTACAATGCAGGCTTTGGTATCTATCCGTATACGCCTCTAAAAATTTCCGGTTGGGAACTTATTGGCGAAAATGGTGTCGATATAGAGGACGAAAATGGTGTCTGGTATGAGTTTGGTGGAGAAATGGACGGATATACGGAGAAGACCGGAAATTATAATACCCGCTGGCTGTGTAAGAGCATTAATTCCCGTCAGACAAGAGCGTGTATATCATTTAGTTACAGTAGTTTACAGCGAAAGCGAATTAATCCCAGCTATTCTTCTGATTATGTTGTATTGGAAGATAAAATGGAATATAATGTTGGCAGCGGCAGAAGCTCTGTATCTGATTCTACTTGGTTTCCAATAAAAGAGAACACTTTCTTACGTCGTTCAGACAGTGTGAATGTCCCCATGTCTCGTTCTAATTATTATGGAGGCTATAGACTACTAATCAAGCAAAGAGGTCGGGTTTATTATGGAAATATCACAGATGGAAAAGTCGAGATACTCAGTTCATCTTATCCCAGCGAACAGGAATATGCGATTTTCAATCCTTACGATTCCGACTTTGTGGACGAACGCAAGCTAACGCGTATTGACTTTGGCGGAGGTATCGTTTTATTTGAGCAGGACCCGGAAGACAACCTAAGTAGCATTACAGTCAAGTCAAAAGACGGAAGTATTATCCGGAAATTTCAATTCTATATCTCCAGGTACAATGCATACACGGAACTCACAAAATTAGATTCAATCGCTGTTACTGCCGGTAGAGATCCCGAGCGTCGTTTGTATTCTTTTTTATATGATAAGCCTGATTATGTTCAGCCTGTATCCAGCTCGGCAATGGATCATTGGGGATATTATAATGGACAACATGAATTAAACAACGGCACTCGACTCTTTATTCCCTACGGTCGTTATTATGTAAACGACAATTATTACTTCCATTATGGAGATAGTGCCCGCGAATGCAATGAATACTATATGAAAACAGGCGTCCTAACCGACATCTTCTCACCGGAGGGAGTACGTACAAACTTCAGTTATGAAGCCAATCGGTACGGAAAGGTATTCAGTGGTGCTGCGAATTATCAAAAGAAAGTCTATTTGGCAGGAGGACTGCGGGTAAGCATGATTAGAGAGAGCGATATGCATGGTGGCTTTTCCAGATATCGTTATTTTCAGTATGGTCTTTCTGCTCCGGAAGGAAAATATGGCAATGACGGTACCGGACTTGGTGTAGCTAAGGTAGCAGTAACTCAACGAGATTATTGTACGGAACAAGAGCGACTGACTATTGACCATCTCGGCGAAAGAAATCTTTGTCGCACACATACATGGGGCGCGACTCCTGTTTCCAATATCTCGTTCGGCAATGGTAATTCAGTGATTTATCCTTATGTGAGGGAACAAGTGATCGCCGATGGAGCAGAAATTCGTACAGACTATCATTTCAGTGCTCCTGAGTGGGATTTATATGGTGGCATTCCGCAGGATCCTTTCTCTCCGAGACAAGTTCGCCAGGATATTTCAAAACCCTTTGATCCCGACAAAGGCGAAGATGCTTTACGCTATGGGCACCTTATCAAGAAAGAG
Source organism: Bacteroides nordii WAL 11050 = JCM 12987 (assembly GCA_000613465.1). GTDB lineage: Bacteria > Bacteroidota > Bacteroidia > Bacteroidales > Bacteroidaceae > Bacteroides > Bacteroides nordii. The sequence goes on along the minus strand of BAJA01000009.1, from coordinate 57,848 downwards.
ATATACAGCGGAGATACGTTGGTAGAAAAGCACGAATACGAATATTCCATTTACCAAAAGCCATTCAAAGAGGATAATGATTATACTTTCGCAGTTGTTTTTGGACGGCCTTATAAGACTCGTGTTTGTAACGTTCAGGAGTATGATAGTCGTCCTCAAGAATTATATAAAGATTATACGTGGATGAAAGAACGAGGCGCTTCCCGTTTGAAGCGTGAACGCACTACCCGTTTTTCGGATACAGGCGAGACAAGTATCCTGACTCGCGAGCATGTTTATCATCCCGACAGTAGTGATGTATACGATGGATTTGATTCAGGCTTAAATGGAGGTACTCTTTATGCAACCAACCACTTAAACCCACTATGGACCCGAACCCGAACAGGCAACAGTGAGATTATAGAACAGTTTATATACCCTGAAGAGGCCAAGAAGAATATAACAGACAATTTGGGACAAGACTTCCTATTGTCATGCAATGCGATCAATAAATTGTTGATTTATAAACGCGTTTGTGGAAAAGATATGACCTCTTTACGAAACAAGTATTCGGGGCTCAATATTTACACCGTTCAAGCTTGGAATCCAACATTATCCCAATACGAAGATCGCCTCAAATACACCTACAATGATTTTGGGAATATCAGTTCGGTCACTTCCGATGGCAAAATTTACACCAGTTATATTTGGTCGTATTACAATCAGTATCCTGTCTTTAAGGTAGAAAACGCCTCCATTGACAAAGTACTTTCCGCACTCAATAAAGATCGGGCATGGCTTACACAGTTGGAGGCACAAGGGCAGCCCGATATCTTCGCCCTATCCGGCACCAACCTCCCGCATAGCACTTTATATACCTATCGGCCCTTGATAGGAGTTTCCTCCATCAGAGGTGCCGATGGAGTTAATACCTATTTTGAGTATGATTACTGGGGACGTCTTATTCGTTCGTATATCCTTGAAGATGGAGTTGAAAAGACTATTTCCACATTCACATACAATACTCCCGGTTATCATCTATAGTATAAAAGTATAATCAATAAAAGTAAATCAACATGAATCGAACCATTCATTTTACACTTCTACTTTTGTGCATATCCCTGTCTCTGCCTTCTCTGCTAAAGGCTCAGAACAAAAACAAACATTATGTGCAAACTCATCTGATGACAGAGGAGGACGGTAGCCGTTCACGCGAAACAGTAACATACTACGACTCTTTCGGCCTGGAATACGAAACACTGGAAGTAGGTGCCACCCCACAAGGAAAAGACCTACAGACTCCCATTGGCTATGATGGCTTTTTCCGGAAAACGATGGAGTTCCTTCCCCGTCCCGCCGGGAATACTGATTTTTATGCGGATACCAATCCCTATCATTACACGGTATACGAAAACTCCGAGTTGAACCGGGTCCGTGAAGCATATGGACCCGGACAGACCTGGCAAGAGAACGGAAAGGCGGTGAAATATGCCTATCTGGTCAACAAAGCGTCGGGGGTTCTGTCCTGCTCCTATTACCAGGTGGAAGAGCTGGATCGTGATATAAAGCTTACCCGTTCCGGCAATTATATACCCGGCGAGCTAACCATCACCCAAGTCACGGATGAGGATGGACATATCACTTACACTTTTTCTGATTCTTCCGGACGTTTAGTTTTAACCCGCCAAATGAATGGAACCGTTGCCCATGACACCTATATCGTTTATGACGACAGAGGGCGCAAACGAATCGTCCTCCCCCCTTCCGCCGCCGATGCGCTTACCGCTGTGGAAAGTTGGCTTTGCAGTCAGAGCGAACCTATCCAATTGTATGGATATATATACCGATATGACGGGAGGGACCGTTGCATCGAAAAGAAACTTCCGGGCTGCGCACCGATCTACTACGTCTATGACAAATCCGACCGCATGGTGCTTAAGCAAGACGGCAACGACAGAGAGGTAAAACGGTGGCAGTCTTATCAATATGATCACTTGGGACGACAGGTTATCTGGGGATTTTTTAAATCACCCAGTAGTCACCAATACTGGATAACATTCTGCCAGAACAAGGTACTATCTGTTGGATATACAGGGGCTCAAACACCTATGGAAAATTATGGGTATTCTTCGGTAGCACAAATCAGCCTCCGATGCACCCCACTGATTATTAACTATTATGACGACTATGACTATACCAATATCTTTAGTGAGTTTATCGGTTCTCAAAACCGCCCGGGTTATTATTCCTCTTTTGCGTCCTCGCCAAAGTCCTCGTACGGGAAACTTACCGGGCAGGTTGTCGCACTATTGAATGATCCCTCTAAAAAGGACTACATCGCCTACTATTACGACCGGCGGGGTCGTGAAGTACAGCGTACGGCAAATTCCGCTTTTGGTTTCAAGAACTATACCTTCACTAATTACAATTTTACCGATCAGCCTGTTTCTGTTCGTAAGGAACATACAAGTATTTATCCGGACGCTGCTTCCGGCTCTACGGGAGTTGCCAGCCATGTAACCACGTATGAGTATGAGTATGCCCCTGCCGGGCGTGTATCGAAATTGTATCATACATTCGACAGTGATCCCCGTGTATTGATGGCAGATTATCGGTATGACGAGGTAGGACGTTTAGAAACGAAGTTGATCCACAATCACGCTGATACGGCAAGTTATAAATACAATGTCAGGGGGTGGCCTACGGAGATCAACGAACCGGGCATGAGAGAGAAGATTTACTACAATGAAGATCTTCCGCAGGGGGTAACCCCTTTGTATAACGGAATATTCCCTGCCTGTCAAATTCGGTAAATAAGATTCCGGTAGCTCGTTTCACGTACGACGGACTCAATCGTTTGCTGAGCACACGCAGATATAAGATGGATGGTACACCGACGGAAGATTTCGAGAACTTTTCTTATGACAAGATGGGTAACCTTCTGAACTATGAGCGTGCTTTTCATGATCCGTATTATCCGGGACATTTGAATCTTTTGTCAGTCATATATCAGGGTAATCAGATCAAGTCTGCAACGGACAATTGCCGATCTATGGGGTTTAATTATTATAATCTTCGTTATCCCAATGACAGAAATGCTGAAGTTGAGTATTTTTACGACAGCAATGGCAATTTGGTGAAGAACCTTGATAATCGGATTGGAAAGATCAAGAATAATATCCTGAATCTGCCGGAAGTGGTTGCTTTCACCGATGGAAACCTTCTCACTTTTTCCTATATGGCGGATGGCCGTAAGGTGCGTGATTCGTATGGCTCCTACCCTACAAAACCGACTACCCCTTTGGATACGGTAGTAAACAATACCGATCCTTATATCACCAGAATCAATGACTGGAGTGAAGATTACTATTACGCTGCCGGAAAATTGAGACGTGTCACCACTTTGGATGGCTATTTGAATTTATATGAACGCACCGGTTATAGAAATTATTATGCCGTCAAAGACCATATCGGTTGTACTTGGGAATACGAGAAAGGGAGTAAAAAACCTTTCGGATATCCCAGCTATTATCCATCCGGTATAATGGATAGAAAGCCTGATATCACTTATCCGTTTGGGTTGGGTGGCAAAGAATTCATGAGCACGAATTGTCTGGATGAATATTACTTTGACGCGCGTACAATGTATGCCATCATGAACCGTTTTAATCAGGTAGACCCGCTGTGCGAGGAGTACTATTCGGTGAGTCCGTATGCGTATGCATTGAATAATCCGGTGAGGTATAAAGACCCCACGGGGAAATATGTAGAATCGGCATGGGATATATTTAGCCTTCTCACCGGTGTTGAAAGTTTTGTTAGCAATGTTAGTGCGGGGAATGTTGGTGCTGCAATTGTAGATGGTTTAGGCGTAGTGGTAGATGCTGCAGCCGTTGTATTGCCGGTAATACCGGGAGGAGTAGGTGCGGCGGCTAAGGGAATCAGGGCGCTGGATAAGGCGACGGATGCGGTAAAGGCGGTTGATAAAACCGTTGATAGCGGTAAAGCAGTGGGTAAGGCCTCACGCTCAGGTAAAGCAAGATTCATTGGCGATACTAATGGCAGTTTAATTGATACAAAAACGACATCCAAGGGATCATATACACATCCTGATGGCAGCCGAACAGATATACTACAAAATAAGACACATTTTGATAAAAAAACTCAAACAGATCATGGGACGACACACACGCATGAACCTTATAAAAATAGAAATCCAGACACAGGCAAGGTGTTTTCTGGAGCTGATGAGAATACAAGCCATATACCGACCTATGACGAGATGATGCGCATATGGGATGGAATAGCTACAAGAACTAAATGAGATTACGTTTTTAAAAGTTCAAATGCAATTAATACAATGATTATGATTCCAACTTATAAACAGAAAAAGTTAAAAAGAAAAGTAAGTTTTTCTACATTCCTTTCCCTTATATACCCCAAAAAACACTTTTATTTTAAAACTTAGCTCACATTAATTATAGTAAAACTTATTTTAGTATTAAATTTACATCACTAAATATCACCATTATGACAAAAAAGAATATATACAAAAACGAAGAAGTTGATTCTATTATTATAAATGAAAGTACTATTGAATCTATAAGTTGGTTAGGATTACATGGACTAGATCTAAAAATAATAATAGATTGGAATGGACAGGAGGATTTGAAAAATGACTATGATTTTCTTAATATAAATACACAAATGATATTTGAATTTGTTACTGATCTGAAAATTCATTTAGATTGCAGTAATCAAATAGGTAGGTTAGGTATTTATGATTTCTCTTATCTAAAAAATGAAGATGGAACATATAATGTAAATTTTCAGTTTAAATTTGGTAAAAAAGGAATTATCAACTTTAATTGCAACAATTTTTCTTTTGTTATTATTTAAAGTTATCTATGTAATAGCGTTTTACACTGTGTATAGTTGACTATCTCAATAGGGATTTATTCAAGTTTCGCAAGTTAAAATGGATCTCTGTATAATGTAAACGTCTCGGTCGCCACCTTGCTATTCCCCCTCTGTTATGGATGAAATATATAGTGTATTCATACACCCAATAATATAAGAATCAGCATGGAATATATTTAGCCTTGTCACGGGTGTTGAAAGTTTTGTTAGCAATGTTAGCGCGGGTAATGTTGGTGCGACGGTTATAGATGGTTTAGGGGTAGATATGGTGGCTGTCATCTTGCCAGGAATACCGGGAGGGGTAGGTGCGGCGGCTAAGGGAATCAGGGCGTTGGATAAGGCGACGGATGCAGTTAAGGCAGTAGATAAAACCACCACAGCAAAAAAAACATATCAAACATACACAAAAATAAATCGCCAGACAGGAGAGGTATATACAGGACGAACAAGTGGAACAAATACCCCCCAAAAGAATATTGAAAATCGAGATAGAAATCACCATAAGAATAAAGAGGGATTTGGTACTGCAAAGATAGATAAAACATCCTCGAATCCGGATGCTATCAGAGGGAGGGAACAGCAGATGATTGAAAAGAACGGAGGAGCAAAATCGCAAGGAGGCACATCCGGGAATACAATCAATGGAGTAAGCCCCACCAATCCCAAAATAGATCAATATTTGGAAGAAGCAACAAAACAGTTTGGATTACCATAATTTAAATTTGAAATTAAGATGAAAAGACAAAGAAGAACCCCCGGATCAATAGTGAAGATTGACCTGAAAAACGGGTATTATAACTATGCACAACTATTGGAAAACGGTATCGCTTTTTTTGATATTTACACCAAAGATCCTGAATTAGAAGATCTGAGTATTTTGTTAGAAAAACCGGTATTATTTATAGTATCGGTGTATAGGGATGTAATATCAACCGGACTTTGGTTGAAAGTAGGAAAACTACCTATCCGAGAAGATCTTAAAATTCTTCCAATGCAATGTATACAAGATGCACTGAATGAAACACAGTTCGAATTATATAATCCCAATACAGGAGAAGTGACAAAAGCTACCAGAGAGGAATGTGAGGGATTGGAAATATGTGCTGTATGGGAGGCCCATGCTGTAGAAGAGAGAATTATAGATCATTACAATGGAGTGCCGAATTTTTGGGTTGAATCAATGAAAATAAAATGAAAAAACTTGTTTACAAAAACAGAGAAATAGATCATCTCATTTTAGATGAAAGTTTTATTAACGGATTTAAGTGGATTGACGATAATGATGGTCACCCTACTAACCTGAAGATTGACATAAACTGGAATGGACAAGAAAATATGTGTAACGACTTTGATTTCATGGCGATTAAAACGCACATTTGTTTTTCTTTAGATTTTGCTTTGAATTTAAAGCTCCTTATACCATAGGAGGGTTGGAAATAACATCTTTTTCTTATAACTATGATGATAAGAGACACCTTTATACTATAGAGTTTAAATTTGATTTTTCTCCGGTTGGTTATATAAAATTTAATTGTCTTGATTTTTATTTTGAGATTATTGAATAGCCATACATTATATCAATGATTCGTTAAAATTCAAAAGGTACAGAAATTGGAGTTCAATTAACCAATCCAGACCCGAGCAAAGATGCTAATGAAGTAAGACAAGAACAAACTAAAGGAAATCAAAATAAGCAAGATGGTAATATTTTGTATCAGTTTTTCAACTGAATATTAAATTAATTAAGATTATGAAAAAATCTTTTCTCTATTTTATAAATAGAATCACATTACCAATGTGTTTTATTATGATTTGTATTTCTGTTTTCAGAGATTATGTGGATTCAATTCCATATATATTTATTGTAAGAATTGTTATGTTAGTGGGTGCCATTGGGATGGTTATTGCAGGCATAATTGACCCCATTGATAGTAAATCTGCAATTTGGCATAAAGGAACGGGCATTAAATATATTCTTTATCTCAATTCGGGCATCATAATAAAGCAAGTTTTTGTTTGGTATTTTTGTTTATATATAATTCTAAGGCTAGATAAAATTTCAATAGTATTCAGTTTTGTTATGCTATTAATATTTGGAGTTTTCAGTGGATATAAAATTACAAATATAACAGAACGTTATAAAAAAGAAAAACAAACATAATCCTTAACAATGCTTAGAGCCTGTTTAAATTTTCCTGAAATAATTTTTATATAGGCTTTATCGACCTGTTTTGATTTTCTTTTCGGTCTATTTTTCAGTTTTTATTCGTCACATAGTCCGCTATGCTCCTTATAAAAGCTGAAAAATATCCTCGAAAACAAATCTCAAAACAGTGGCGAGCAAAATTTAAACAAGCTCTTATAATAAAAAAAATATAATATGTTATCATCACAAATTAATTTTTATGTATTACCGGAAGAATTATCTGGTATACAGCAATGGTTAGAAGAACGTGATATTGTATGTGTAAAATCATATAGTTCAGATTTAGATCATATCATAGTGAAGCTTAATGCTGAATATATATCAAACCATGGCCAAGTCTTTTTAACCTTACCTAAATGGGTTGGACTATTTGAATATAATGGCCATTTAGATTCTGCAGGAGAACTTACATACTATGCAAACTGTGATAAAGAACTTATAATTCAATTTGACTTTAGGAAAATCACAAAAGACCAATTACTCCCTCCATCTCGCTTTTATTTTACCAAACAATATTTTGATAGACCTGCTTGGAATTTTATCAAGAAAGATGAAGAGTATGTAAAGTGGGCTATGAAAATCTATCGGGATTTCAAAAAACATTTCTTAGTAAAATATGACTTTGGACCAGATAATTTTGGTATCAATTATACAACGCCTACTGTGATTGAACATTTTGAGCGCGGAGAATTTAAACTTAGAGGACATTAACTGGCCACAAGGTGCGTGATTCTTATGGTTCTTACCCTACTAAACCAACTCCCCTTTAGATACAATGGTAAGCAACACCGATCCCTATATCACCGGAATCAATGATTGGAGCGAAGATTACTATTACGCTGCCGAGAAATTGAGACAAGTCACCACTTTGGATGGCTATTTGAATTTGTATAATCGCACCGGTTATAGAAATTATTATGCCGTCAAAGACCACATCGGTTGTACTTGGGAATATGAGATCGGAAGTAAAAAAGCTTTCGGATATCCCAGTTATTATCCATCCGGCATAATGGATAGAAAGCCTTATACCACTTATCCGTTTGGTCTGGGTGGCAAAGAATTCATGAGTACGAATTACTTGGATAAATATTACTTTGGCGCACGTGCAATGTATGCCATCATGAACCGTTTTAATCAGGTAGACCCGCTGTGCGAGGAGTACTATCCGGTGAGGTATAAAGATCCGACGGGGAAATATGTAGAATCGGCATGGGATATATTTAGCTTAACAACCTATACTAAGAGCTTTGTTAGTAAATTGATATTATAAAATTTATTTGGAGGTGAAAGAAATGAAAAAGTATTTATTGATAATATTATTTCCCTTATCGAGCTTATTTAGTTGCAAAAGCTCTTTACCTGATTCCGCGCAGGCTAATTATACTTCTCATGATGCAATATATGACATGTCGCGGTATATTAAAATGTATTACTGTAACTATTTAGACTATCCTAATATAGAGAACCTTTATACCTATTGTTGGAGAATAACTAATAGTGCCAATGATTTTCGCTTTCAGTCCTTTACCGACTATGAAAAGGCTGGGAAAAGAAATACAAATGGAACAGGTGTAGAATCTCTTCTTGGGTTTCTTTTAAAAAATAATCAGCATCTGTTTTTCGAAAGAAAGAATGGAATATTACAAATTCTATGGAAAGGTAAAAAGGCTTTTTTATTAGACTATGATTATTGTAAAATGAAAGACGATTATCGTGAGCAAAAAAACTTTTATTGTTTATTTGACTCGCTTGGTGTCTCTATGCCAATGGATTTTGATGATGAAGAAGTTTTTTATGAGCTAAGAAATAAAACTCATCAAAAATATTATCCCAATAAACAATCACAACCTATAAAAACTACCATTTTGAGATATAACATAAATACTGGGTATCAATCATATTGCCTTACAGATATTAGTATTTACAAAAACAAATACTTAAAAGAGTTAGCATATGCTTTAGATACATTTTTGTTAAACAGGGATATGCAAACGATACAATTTATAGAATCAGTGGAAAACGTTTTTTAGGAATACTCCAGTAAATATCCTGATACTATACACAATATTGTGTGAATAAAACTACAGAATTCAATCCTACCGGGAATCGGATTATATCCCGGTAAGATATCCTCTGTTTCATGCCTCGAAACAAAGTATTTCCCGGTATGAAACAAAATTTTCTTCAGCATGAAACAAAGTATGCCCCGATACCTTATTTATCAGCTACTTATCAATACACACCAGGACGATCGTTCATAACAAAGCGAATCTCCTTAGCACCTATCAGATCAAAATAATCAACAAATGGTTTCAGAATTTTCTTTCCGTCCAAAAACACGGATTGGACATATTTATTCTCCTCCGAAAGATTATCTGCTTTTATTAACAGATCATGATCTTTCAACCGAATTTTAATTTCTGAAAATTGAGGAGCACCTATGGCAAACTCATTACTCCCGGGAGTTACAGGATAAAATCCCATAACAGAAAAAAGATACCAGGCAGACATTTGCCCACAATCATCATTTCCGTTTACACCATCAGGAGTATCTTTATAGTTCAGCTTTACATGCTTCCGTACTAACTCCTGGGTCTTCCAGGGCTCATTACAGTAATTATATAAATAGATATAATGATGGCCTGGCTCATTATCATGCTTATAATGATCTTCTTCAAAATTCCGATCCAACTTATCAGAAAAAGCCTGTGGTCCTCCCATCAAATCAATCATTCCGGGAATATCCTGAAGGACACAAAACAAATAAGTCCACTTCGAACCTTCCGTCAATCCATGCCGTGAATTATCATCCAGATCAATCCAGGTTCCATCATAGTTACGAGGCAAGAAAAAACCTTTCTCAGGATTGTATAAGTTTTTATAATTTCCACTAAATCGCATCAAATGGGCATAATCTTCCATCTTCCCTAACGATTTCGCCATTTGTGCTACACACCAGTCATCATATGCATATTCCAGTGTCCTTGAAACCGATTCGGCTGTTTTATCATCCGGCACATATCCTATCGAATGGTAATAACTTGTTCCTGCACGTCCTTCATAAGAAGTCCAATAATCACGGTCACCGTATTTTCTGTTTGTATCGCAATCAGGAGGAACCATTGCATCTTTTCGTATAGCTTCATAGGCCAGATTGACATCAAAGTTACGAATCCCTTTCATATAGGCATCTGCAATAACTGCATCCGCATGAGTGGCTATCATAATATTGGTATAGGTTGGATTAGGCCACATAGGAAGCCAGCCGCCTTCTTTATACATTTGCAATAATGAAGTGATCCAGTCACCGGTTAACTGTGGTTCCAGCAACGTCATCAGGGGATGAAAAGCTCTGAATGTATCCCATAAAGAATAATCATTATACGAAATACCCTCATGAATCCGGTCGTCAAATGCACTGTAATATCTTCCATATTCAGAAAACTCGCGAGGGAAAAGATAAGAATGATACAGTGCCGTATAAAAAATACGGGCATCTCTTTCGCTTCCTCCTTTGATAGTTAACCGGGATAATTTATCATTCCATTCTTTTTTAGTATTCTCATATACCTGTTTTAAACTCCATCCAGGTATTTCACGCTGTAAATTCAAGCGGGCTTGCTCCAGACTTATAAAAGAGGTAGCTATCTGAGCCTTTATTTCCTTATCCTTTTGAGAGAAATTAATATATGCTCCCATACGTGTACCATATAGCTCCTCGGCTCCCGGATAAAGAATAGAATCATTCCAACAACCAAAATCCTTTATATCACAATTGAAACGAATGACAAAATAACCTTTAAAGTTGGGTAAGTCTGGCCCTAACTGAGCCGACTGCCTGTCTGGATTATACCCCACAATTTCATTATTCAGTGTATCAATCTTCATCCAGCCTTTGATTTTCTGGAGACGCTGATTATAATGATTACACCAATCGTTCAACTGTGGATTCAAATTTATACCCTGAATAATCAACCGGGGAGTTTTATTTTTAGGAAAACGAAAATTCAGAATCGCACAACGCCCGGAAGCAGTCATCTCCGTAAAAATCCGGTTATTCTGTTTATCGGTTAAAGTAACAGAGTAATAATAGGGAGAGACCTTCTCATCCTTATGACTAAAATTCATTTTTCGATCTTCCGGAAGTACTCTTATCTCCTCTCCGATTTGTGGCATAACTGATACATATCCATAATCTCCCATCCATATAGTTGGTTGATGAGATCCTAAAAAGCCCATTATAGACTCATCATCGTAAACATACGCCATACTTCCCATTTTATTCTCCCTGGTTTGAGGTAAAAAATTGGTCATTGCAAAAGGAGGACCCACAAAAGGTACCGTACCTCCCTCACCCTTAATGGCCGTTCCAATAAGCGGGTTTACCAGATCTACTACATTCTGGCTATATGAATAAATCGGATTTATACAAAATATTAGAATTAAAAACAGATATTTTCCCATGATGCTGATTATTACATTATAAAAGAATCCAATTACATTTTTCAGATAAAACATGACGATCTCTATCACCACAAACTTCAATCTGGTTTTCGCCTTTCCTTAGACCAATGCCTTGCCAAATATAAATATTTTGCCTCTTTATAGGATTTCCACACTCTTGTCCATTCACTTTCAAACGAATATTTTCGCAATTGGAATATACCTTTACGTCTGTAACCGAATCTCTCCTTGCCACATCTCTTTTACTTGTAATATGTAGAACAGGTGATTCCACCCAAGCTGACTTGTAGAAATAAAAAGCATCTTTCTTGATCTTTCTGTCGTAGGTTACTAAACCTTTATCGTTTCGTCCTGGTAAATTTCCTTCATTCCTGGAAGCACTTGCAAAATCAAACATATTCCAGACGAAAGATCCCCAGACAAAGTTACAATCGCTTATTGCCTGATAATTTTGTTCATGTACAATAGACTGCCACTCTTCCGGATGAAAAATCCCATCAGTCCTTGGGGCCGATTTAACATCCTGCTGGTGATGCCAGACGTTAGCCCCAGCTCCATATTCACTGACACCAATACCTTTGTTTCCAACCAAACGGTTCCAATGTGCTACCGAAGATTTCATCATGGAAGGCTGAGCCCAGTACCATCCCGGATAAGTATTGTAAGCCATAATATCTGTGACTTTATTCTCCGGCCTGTTCTCTATGTTAGCAGCAGCTACTGTCAAACGTCCCGGATCTTCCTGATGAGCCAGATCATTTAACTCTCCAATCAAATTCTTGACCTCGCCTTCAGACAATTCGTTAAACAGACTCCAGCAAAAAATAGATGGATGGTTAAAATTCTGTCGAATCAATTCCGTGAGTTGTAACTTTATATTCTCCGTAAAAGCAGAACTGGTATTTGCCTTACCGATAAGGGGAATTTCCGCCCAGACCAACATACCTTCCCGATCACATAAAGAATAGAAATAATCGGCATGCGGATAGTGTGCCAACCTGATTCCGGTAGCTCCTATTTCTTTAATCAGATCCATATCTTCGTTATGATCTTCATTCGATATAGCCCATCCTTTACCTTCCCGGTCCTGATGTCTGTTTACACCTTTAATTTTATAAGGTTTACCATTCAGGAAAAAGCCTTTTTCCGCATCAACAGTATAGTATCTCAATCCAGTATATTGGGATAGTGTATCCACAACCGCATCACCTTTCAACACCTCTACAAAGACACGGTACAAATAGGGGGATTTACACCCATCCCATAAGATAGGACGATCTATATTCAGCTTATTAATAAACTTAGCCGTTTCTCCTTTTACATATGACTTATTAGTAGTTGTGGTACTACCTATTGCTTTCCCCTGGGCATTAAACACACTGGTTCTAACAGATAATGCTTTCCCGGGCTGACTACTATTAACTTTTGTCACAATGGATAACTCAGCCCGTTTTGAATCGACCTGATCCTGATGAATATAAATCCCAGAAGAAGCATAATCTAATGGAGTTATACACGTCTTAGGCAATAAGAGTAATGATACAGGACGATAAATCCCCCCAAAAACAGTAAAATCTCCAGCTAGAGGAGCAATATCATTATCTGGACTATTCGATACTTTGACCTCTAAAAGATTGTCTCCTTTCTTCAACAAAGAGGTTATTTCAAAACAGAAAGCATTGAATGCTCCTTTGTGTGTACCAACTTTTATTCCATTAATAAAAATATCTGCAACCTGACTAACTGCCTCGAAACGCAAAAAAACACGTTTCTTCAACATTTCCGGTAATATGCTTAAGTGATAACGATATTGAGTTGTTCCACGATAATAATCGGCAGTTATACCATCTTCCGCATTCCAGCAATGAGGAACTGTTACTTTTTCCCAAATAGCATCAGCACCCGATTTATCAGATCGGAATTCCCAATTATCTTTCAATATATACTGTTGCCGCAACTGGGCAGAAGATTGTAAAAAAGAAAAAGCACATAAAATTCCAACTAACATTCGCTTCATTTGTATATACATAAGTACATATAGCTTTAAGATAACAATTATAAAATAGATACTCTGACAAATATACCGCGAATATCACCAACATCTAATTACAAACAATTCAATTTATAACACAGATGTATTATAGCAAGAAGGAATCTACTTAAAAGACAGGAAGTGAAACGAACATTCTATATTTTACAACAATTATAACCTTCTCTTTTTCTCTTGTAGACTGAGAGATTGTTACTAAGAGTTATTGTTAAGGATGGGACTAAATATAAACATTAACAATTAGCAATAGGAATTAATCCAAAAAACTGATAATAAAAAGTGCGGGACAAATTAAAGATATCATCAAATACGAAAGTACCACCATTCAATAACACATGAATTACTATACAAAATAAAAAAACTCAGATGCTTTTATAGATATCTACATTCATCCAAAAAGATAAATCATAATAAAACCTTCATCAACAAATGACAAAATAATAATAAATATCCGAAATGCATTAGTAAAAAGCAATCTCATGCAACCACCACTATAGTTACATAAGATTGCTAAAGCTAAGTTAAATATAATTTAGATCCTATACTTGTAATAGGAAAGAACATCCTAACGAACTAATATTAATTATATCCAACACGAAAAAACATTTGGATTTTAAAGTTCGAAGGGAAAATCATTATCCGTTCGTGAAAAGGAGATGGCAGGCAAGACGCAATCTCTATTATAAAAGAAATATAATAAAGCTCTTAGCCTATACCTTCTCAAAAAAATAAATCACTCAATATAAGAATTTAATGTAATCTACATTTTGAAAGAAAATCAGCAACGGCCGATGCTTCTCCATTAGTAAAATACTGCACCGAAGTTATTGGATTATAAGTATAAGGTACAAACTGAAACAGCTGTACTGCTGCAAACTTCTTATCTTCAGAAAGAATTATGTCCATACGAAGATTACCACTTGTCCCACCTTTTAAGTTTGTATCGGCAGAGAAAGTTCCCAACTTTACAATCTCTTTCAACTGATCCATATACTTCAGATCAAAGAAGACACTCTGTTCTTTTGCTATACTTCCCGTAGGCAAATAAACCACTTCCTTTGATTTCCAGAAAAGACGAAAAATCCCAATTAAAAATAATCCGGTACCTAAAACCATCAATCCCATGCTCAAAGTAGAAGAACGATCTTCCATCTCAAAAGTAGAAATAAATGCCAGTACACCGATTAGTAACATAATACCGGAAAAAATAAGTCCGGAAACACTTGTACGCTTTGCAATATCAGGATGAGATGACGCAAAAATAGTTGCATCAATAGCTGGAGTTGTCATATTATTATAAATTTAAATTATTAGTAAAACAGTAATTAAATAACTGGTAATACATTCTATTGTACTACCGATGAAATGAAACAGAACTAATAAAATAAATTCCTAAATAATAATACGTCGAAGAGCGAATACATAGTATTCACTTGCCGGATGGCAACTAAAAGAAGTTGTAGTATCATATATTCGCCCCCAATGTTGCGCCAAAGCCGCATCTCGCTGTTGTAGCTGCTGAGCCAACGCTCTTAAGGATGTCGAATATTCTAACAAATTAATACGTTGGATACGGGAGGTAGCAATCTGGTGAGATTGTGATGCACTTGAAAGCTCTCCTTCTGGCAAATATGGCAACTGAGCGGTGCTGACTTGCTGGGAGTCGACTTTATATACTTGTGCATGCTCCTGAGTTTCCACTGGTTTTTCAGCGAAAAAATTGTTAGCCACACCATGAAGTGCTACAGCAAACAACAAAAGCAATATCACCTTTATAAACTTAGCCATATCTATCTGCAAATATAACAGATTATTTTATTTAAATGTTTAAAGAAAAACAAAATTAAAGTATCTTTAGACTTGGCAACAAAAAAGGCCACCATCTTTCGAGGTGACCTTTCTTATATCTATAAGAATAAGTATTAAATTATTCCGCTGATTCGGCTTTCGGTTCTTCAACAGCAGGAGCTTCTGCAGCAGGAGCAGCTTCAGTTGCAGCAGCTTTCTTTGAACGGCGAGTACGAGTAGCTTTCTTAGCAACTTTCTCTTTTGCCATATTTTCGTTGTAGTCAACGAGTTCAATAAAGCACATTTCTGCATTATCACCCAAACGATTACCAGTCTTAATGATACGAGTATAACCACCCGGACGATCAGCAATTTTCACAGAGATTTCTTTGAACAATTCTGTTACAGCAATCTTATCCTGCAAATTGCTAAATACGACACGACGAGAATTCGTAGTGTCTTCTTTAGACTTCGTAATCAAAGGCTCAACAAATTTTTTCAATGCTTTAGCCTTTGCTACAGTCGTAGTGATTCTTTTGTGCTTGATCAAAGAACAAGCCATGTTAGATAACATAGCACTTCTATGAGAAGCAGTACGACCTAAATGATTGAATTTTTTATTATGTCTCATTTTTTATTCTTTATCTAATTTATATTTAGAAATGTCGGTTCCAAACGATAGATTCAGACTTTCCAGCAAATCATCAAGCTCGGTAAGCGATTTCTTTCCGAAGTTTCTGAATTTCAGCAAATCAGTTTTATTGAACTGTACTAAATCGCCAAGGGTCTCTACATCAGCAGCCTTCAAACAATTGAGGGCACGAACTGACAAGTCCATATCAACAAGTTTAGTTTTCAACAACTGACGCATATGCAATACCTCTTCATCAAACTCCTCGTTACCATCAACGTCATTGCTCTCAAGAGTAATCTTTTCGTCAGAAAATAACATAAAGTGATAAATCAGAATCTTTGCAGCTTCTTTCAGTGCTTCTTTTGGATGAATGGAACCATCCGTAGCAATCTCAAGTATAAGTTTTTCGTAGTCAGTCTTCTGTTCCACACGGAAGTTTTCTACAGTATACTTAACATTACGTATCGGGGTGTAAATAGAATCAATTGGAATTACATTCACATCGGTACAATATTCGCGGTTTTCGTCAGCAGGGACATAACCACGGCCCTTATTGATTGTAATATCAACCTGCATAGTTGACTTAGAATCTAAATGACAAATAACTAATTCCGGATTTAACACTTCAAATCCAGTCAAATACTTACCTATGTCACCTGCTCTAAATTCACTTGAATTCTCGACCGTGATACTTACTTTCTCACTCTCGAATTCTTCAACTACTTGCTTGAATCTCACTTGCTTCAGATTCAAGATAATGTTGGTAACATCCTCTTTTACTCCAGGAACACTAGAAAATTCATGCTCAACACCGTCTATACGAATAGTGGTGATAGCAAAACCTTCTAATGAAGAAAGGAGGATACGGCGTAATGCATTACCTACAGTAATACCAAAACCGGGTTCCAACGGACGAAATTCGAATTTACCGAATCTTGAGTCCGCTTCCAACATTAATACTTTATCAGGTTTTTGAAATGCTAATATCGCCATGAAATTAATTATTATTTAGAATACAATTCAACGATCAAATGCTCTTTAATGTTCTCAGGAATGTCTGCTCTCTCAGGAATATGCAGCAATTTACCAACCTTTGTAGATTCATCCCACTCCAACCAAGCATATTTACTATGGTTAAAACCAGCAAGAGAATTAACAATAACTTCCAGAGATTTAGATCTTTCACGAACACCAATCAGCTGCCCTGGCTTTACTGCATATGAAGGAATGTTCACTACCTGTCCATCAACAGTAATATGTCTGTGACTTACCAACTGACGAGCAGCAGCACGAGTCGGAGCGATGCCCAAACGGAATACTATGTTGTCCAGACGACCTTCCAATAACTGAAGAAGAATCTCACCAGTAATACCCTTAGCGGCTTCTGCTTTCTCAAACAAGTTACGGAATTGTTTTTCTAATACTCCATAAGTGTATTTAGCTTTCTGCTTCTCACGCAGCTGAACACCATATTCTGAAGTTTTTCTTTTTCTTGAATTTCCATGCTGTCCGGGAGGATAGTTTTTCTTAGATAAAACTTTATCAGCTCCAAAGATACCTTCACCGAATTTACGGGCTATTCTTGATTTTGGTCCAGTATATCTAGCCATTTTCTTTTTAAATATTTAATTGTTTATTCATGAACTTAATTTGTTGCAGCCGCGATTACAGAGAAGAAATTGATGCAATCCAAAAACAAAATCAAGTGTCATTTTAATTAAAGGTAAATCTTAAACTCTACGTCTTTTTGGAGGACGACAACCATTATGTGGAAGCGGAGTTACATCAATAATTTCTGTAACTTCAATACCTGCACCGTGGATAGTTCTGATGGCAGACTCACGTCCGTTACCCGGTCCCTTTACGTATGCTTTTACCTTTCTCAGGCCAAGATCATATGCGATTTTTGCACAATCTTGGGCAGCCATCTGAGCTGCATAAGGAGTATTCTTTTTAGAACCTCTAAATCCCATTTTTCCGGCAGAAGACCAAGAAATAATCTGCCCTTCACTATTTGCAAGAGAAACAATAATATTGTTGAAAGATGAATGAACATGCAATTGTCCATTAGCATCCACCTTTACATTTCTCTTCTTAGCTGCGACTGTTTTTTTTGCCATATCAACAATTATTATTTAGTAGCTTTTTTCTTATTAGCAACGGTTTTCTTTCTACCCTTACGAGTACGTGCATTGTTTTTAGTGCTTTGACCTCTAACAGGCAAACCGATACGATGACGTACACCACGGTAACAACCAATATCCATTAATCGCTTAATGTTCAATTGAACTTCAGAACGAAGATCACCTTCTACTTTATACTCTGCACCGATAATCTCACGAATCTTTGCAGCCTGATCATCTGTCCAGTCTTTTACCTTCAGATCTTTGTCTACACCAGCCTTATCTAAAATTTTTGCTGAACTACTACGACCTATTCCATATACATAGGTCAACGCAATCTCACCTCTCTTATTCTGAGGTAAATCTACACCAACTATTCTTATAGCCATATACTAAATTATTTTTTTTGCAAAAATAATAAATTATCCTTGACGTTGTTTATACTTAGGATTTTTCTTGTTAATAACATACAAACGGCCATTACGTCTAACGATCTTACATTCTGGCGTACGTTTCTTTAATGATGCTCTTACTTTCATATCTTATTTTATTTATATCTAAATACAATTCTTCCTTTCGATAAGTCGTAAGGAGACATTTCAACTCTTACTTTATCTCCCGGTAAAATTTTGATGTAATGCATTCGCATCTTACCTGAGATATGAGCAGTAATCTCATGTCCGTTTTCTAATTCAACACGAAACATTGCATTAGACAATGCTTCAACTATAACTCCATCTTGTTCTATTGCAGATTGCTTTGCCATATACTAAATTGCTTTATCTCCTAAAACTTCTTCAATGAATTTAAATGATGAAAGAATATCGGCTTCTCCCGCACCTACTGCAATAGTATGCTCAAAATGTGCGGCACATTTCCGATCCCTTGTTCTCACAGTCCATCCATCACGCTCCATTATCACTTGCCGGTCACCTTGGGTAATCATAGGCTCAATTGCAATACAAAGTCCTTTCTTTAAAAGCGTGCCATATCCTCTTTTACCATAATTAGGTACCTGCGGATCTTCATGCATTTCTTTACCAATCCCATGGCCAACAAATTCACGCACTACTCCATAAGAATGTGATTCACAATATTGCTGAACAGCATATCCGATATCACCTATTCTCTTACCTTGCACAGCATTCTGAATGCCTATATATAATGCCTCTTTAGTAACTTTCAACAATTTACGAACTTCTTCGTCCACTTCACCTACACAAAACGTATAAGCTGAGTCACCACAAAAACCATTCATATATGTCCCGCAATCCACAGAAATAATATCACCTTCTTTCAAGACAATATCTCCTGGAATACCATGCACTACCTGCTCATTCACAGATGTACATAAAGAACCCGGAAACGGATCACCATACTGATTCGGAAATCCTTTAAAAGTTGGAATAGCCCCATTATCTCTAATAAACTCTTCTGCAACTTTATCCAGTTCTCGGGTAGTAACTCCCGGTTTTACTAATTTGGCAACCTCAGCCAATGTTTTTCCTACAAGCAAGTTACTCTGACGGAGTAGCTCTATTTCATCCTCTGTTTTAAGAAATATCATTTCTATTGAAAGAATTAATATGCAGCTACACCAGCACGTCCCTTAATACGACCCGACTTCAGCAAACCATCATAATGTCTCATCAACAAATGACTTTCAACCTGCTGCAGTGTATCAAGAACCACACCTACAAGAATTAACAAAGATGTACCACCGAAGAATTGAGCGAACTCAGCTTTCACACCAAATACACCAGCAAAAGCAGGCATAATAGCAACCAATGCCAAAAAGAAAGAACCAGGCAATGTAATACGTGACATAATATCGTCAATATATTCAGCTGTTTTCTTTCCAGGCTTGATACCCGGGATGAAACCGTTATTTCTCTTCATATCTTCAGCCATCTGATTCGGATTTATTGTAATTGCAGTATAAAAATACGTAAACAGTATAATCATTACAGCAAAAACAAAATTATACCAGAAGCTCGTATGATCAGTAAATGCACGCACAAAACCACTTACATTATTAGCATTAGAAAAACCAATAAAAGTGATAGGAATAAACATAATTGCCTGAGCAAAAATAATCGGCATTACACCAGCAGCATTCACCTTCAAAGGAATATACTGTCTAGCACCACCATATTGTTTATTACCAACAATTCTTTTCGCGTATTGTACAGGAATCTTTCTTGTACCTTGCACCAAGAGGATTGCAGCTGCAATTACCAACAGCAGGAATACCATTTCAAATAAAAACATGATCATACCACCACCTTTTTCACTCACACGTGAAATAACCTCTTGGAAAAGAGATTGAGGAAGACGGGCAATAATACCAATCAAGATGATAAATGAAATACCGTTACCAATACCTTTATCTGTAATTCTTTCACCAAGCCACAAGATAAACATACTTCCAGCTGCCAAAATAATGGTAGAAGTAACCATGAACAGAGTCCAATCTAATGAAGCATTTAAAGAAGGTCCAGCCTGCATTTTAAGATTGAGCAAATAAGAAGGAGCCTGAACCAATAGGATAAGAATCGTTAAATAACGAGTATACTGGTTCATCTTTCTTCTGCCACTCTCACCTTCGCGTTGCAATTTCTGAAAATACGGAACCGCAATTCCTAACAACTGGATAACGATAGACGCAGAAATATAAGGCATAATTCCTAATGCAAAAATAGATGCATTAGAAAAAGCTCCTCCTGAGAACATGTTTAACAAGGCTAATAGGCCTTCGCTTGTTTGTTGATGCAATTGTGCCAGCATACCAGGATTAATACCAGGTAGCACAACATACGAACCAAAACGGTAAATCGCCACAAACAATATGGTGATGAGGATCCGTTGTCTCAGATCCTCAATTTTCCATATATTCTTTAATGTTTCAATAGCTTTTCTCATTGAATCAGAGTTTTACTACAGTTCCACCTACAGCTTCAATAGCAGCAATAGCACTCTTAGAGAATGCATGAGCCTCTACGTCCAGCTTAGTAGTCAAAGTTCCGTTACCTAATACTTTTACTAACTGATTTGAAGAAATAAATCCAGCTTCAATAAAGTCATTAACGCCCACTTTTTCCAACTTCTTAACTTCAGCTAAGTTTTGAATTGTATCGAGGTTAATAGCCTTATATTCAACTCGGTTAATATTCTTGAAACCAAATTTAGGTACACGACGTTGAAGAGGCATCTGACCACCTTCAAAACCGACCTTTTTAGAGTATCCGGATCTTGATTTAGCTCCTTTATGACCTCTTGTAGAAGTACCTCCTAAACCAGATCCCGGACCACGTCCGATTCTTTTTCTTGTTTTAGTAGAACCTTCTGCAGGTTTTAAATTACTTAAGTTCATATTGTAATTCGTTTTATTATTCAACAAATAATTACTTAACAATGGTAACCAAGTGTTTTACTTTATCTACCATCCCAAGAATTGAAGGAGTACTTTCGTGTTCAACCACACGGTTCAGTTTACGAAGTCCCAGTGCATCAAGAGTTCTTTTTTGATCAGCCGGAGCACCAATTCTACTTTTAACTTGTTTAATCTTTATAGTTGACATATCTCCTCCTTATCCTCTAAATACTTTTTCAACACTAATACCTCTGTTTTGAGCAACCATTCTTGCATCACGCATTTCGCCCAAAGCCAAAATTGTAGCTTTAACCAAGTTATGCGGATTTGAAGAACCTTTAGATTTTGCCAAAACATCAGTAACACCAACACTTTCCAATACAGCACGCATAGCACCACCAGCTACCACACCTGTACCATGAGATGCCGGTTTGATGAATACTTCAGCACCACCAAACTTTGCCGCCTGTTCGTGAGGAACCGTACCTTTCAAAATCGGAACTCTAGTCAGATTTTTCTTTGCAGATTCAACTCCTTTTGCAATAGCTGCTGTTACCTCACCTGCTTTACCAAGTCCCCAACCAATGATTCCTTCTTCATTACCTACAACAACAATTGCAGAGAAACTAAAAGTTCTACCACCTTTGGTAACTTTAGTAACACGATTGATAGCAACAAGTCTATCTTTTAGTTCTATATCGTTAGATATCTTAACTCTATTATTAACTCCTGCCATAATGATTAAAATTTAAGTCCACCGTTACGAGCAGCATCAGCTACTTCTTTTACTCTCCCATGATACAAGTAACCATTACGGTCGAAAACAACAGTTGTAATACCTGCTTCCTGAGCTTTCTTAGCAATCATTTCTCCAACCTTAGCTGCTTGCTCTTTTTTAGGTAACTTTTCAGTCATACCCAGAGACGAAGCAGCAGCCAATGTCTTACCAGACAAATCGTCGATAATCTGGACGTAGATTTGCTTGTTACTTCTAAATACACTCATACGCGGACGTTCAGTAGTACCTGACACTTTATTGCGTACTCTATATTTGATCTTAATTCGTCTTTCTATTTTTGTTGTCATGATGATATAAATTTATTTAATTTACTTAGCGCCGGCTGATTTACCAGACTTTCTGCGAATCTCTTCGCCAACAAACTTAATACCTTTACCTTTATACGGTTCAGGTTTACGGAAAGAACGTATTTTAGAGCAAACTTGACCAAGCAATTGTTTATCACAAGACTCTAAGATAATAAGAGGATTCTTATTTCTTTCAGATTTTGTTTCAACTTTAATTTCAGAAGGCAACTGTATAAAGATATTATGAGTATAACCTAAGGCTAATTCGATAATATTTCCTTGGTTAGAAGCACGATATCCAACACCAACAAGTTCCAATTCTTTTTTATACCCCTCAGATACGCCCACAACCATGTTATGAACTAATGAACGATATAAACCATGGAAAGCATGCTTTTGCTTTGGATTATCAAGCATTGCGTTTTCGTTTTCACTTAAAGTTACGTGTCCATCTTCAATAGAAATATTGATAGCAGGATTCACATATTGGCTAAGTTCGCCTTTTGGTCCCTTTACGGTAACCACATCATCCTTCAGAGTAACTGTTACTCCCGCAGGGATACTAATGGGTAATTTTCCTATTCTTGACATTGCTTTTTCCTCCTATTAATATACATAACACAATACCTCACCACCGATTTTCAATTCAGCAGCTTCTTTGTTTGTCATTACACCTTTGGAAGTAGATATTATAGCAATACCCAGACCATTAATAACACGCGGCATATCTTTATAACCAGTATACTGACGCATACCTGGAGAAGATATTCTTTCAAGTTTCTTGATTGCGTTAACCTTGTTAACTGAATCATACTTTAAGGCAACTTTTATAGTTCCCTGAGGACCATCTTCTACAAACTTATAATTAAGGATGTAGCCTTTTTCAAAAAGAATCTTAGTGATTTCTTTTTTCAAATTTGAAGCAGGAACTTCTACTACTCTATGCTTTGCTTGAATAGCGTTCCGCAACCTCGTCAAATAATCTGCTATTGGATCAGTCATATAAAAAATAATTAAATTAATCAGGCCTTCCCTGACAATATTTAAACAATAAAATTACCAGCTTGCTTTTTTAACACCTGGAATAAGCCCGTTAGATGCCATTTCGCGGAACTGGATTCTTGAAATACCAAACTGACGGATATATCCTTTAGGACGACCTGTCAATTTGCAGCGATTGTGCAAACGCACAGGTGAAGCATTCTTAGGCAGTGCCTGCAAAGCTTCATAATCACCTTCTTTCTTCAGTTGAGCTCTTCTCTCGGCATATTTGGCTACTAATTTAGCACGCTTTACTTCGCGTGCTTTCATTGATTCCTTTGCCATAATTTATCAGTCTTTTTTAGCGTTTTTAAACGGTAAACCGAATTCTTTCAACAAGGCATAACCTTCTTCATCTGTCTGTGCAGAAGTTACAAAGGTAATATTCATTCCGAGAATTCTTGTAATACTATCGATATTAATTTCAGGGAAAATTATTTGTTCCTGAATACCAAGGGTATAGTTACCCTTACCATCGAATTTACTCTCAATACCTTTGAAGTCACGAATACGTGGCAAAGCTACACGAACTAATTTTTCAAGAAATTCGTACATTCTTTCACGACGCAATGTTACCATTACTCCAATTGGCATTTTCTTACGCAATTTGAAGTTAGCAATATCTTTACGAGAGATAGTTGCTACGGCTTTCTGACCAGTAATAGCAGTTAATTCATTAATTGCTACTTCAATAATCTTCTTATCAGCAACAGCCATACCTAAACCCTGATTGATAACAATCTTCTTAAGTACGGGCACCTGCATTGTTGAAGAATACTGGAATTGCGACTTCAGTGCAGGCGAAATACGCTCTGCATATTCTTTTTTAAGGCTTGCAGTATTACTCATTACTTAATCTCCTCTCCTGATTTTTTAGAATAACGCACTAAAGTTCTTTTACCTTCCAAAGAACTCTCTTTTCTACCAACACGCGTTGCTTTACCAGTTTTTGGATCAACCGGATTCAAGTTTGAAATGTGAATAGAAGCTTCCTGCTTAACTATACCACCTTGTGGGTTCTTTGCATTAGGTTTTGTGCTTTTAGATACCATGTTAATACCTTCAACTATTGCACGTCCTTCTTTAACAAGAACCTTCAACACACGACCAGTTTTACCTTTGTCTTCACCAGCATTTACGTAAACTGTATCGCCTTTTTTAATATGTAATTTACTCATTACTTAAATCTTTTACAAAATTAAAGTACCTCAGGCGCAAGTGACACAACTTTCATGTTCGTAGCACGAAGTTCACGAGCTACCGGACCGAAAATACGACTACCTCTAATTTCACCTGCATTATTTAACAAAATGCAAGCATTATCATCAAAACGTATATAAGAACCATCGGGACGACGGATTTCTTTCTTAGTACGTACGATCAAAGCTTTAGACACTGCACCTTTTTTAATATCACCCGAGGGAATGACGCTCTTTACAGAAACGACAATAACGTCCCCTACTGAAGCATAGCGACGTCTTGTACCACCCAAAACGCGGATACAAAGAGCTTCTTTAGCTCCACTATTATCGCATACTGTAAGTCTGGATTCTACTTGTATCATAATTACTTAGCTCTTTCAATTATTTCTACTAATCTCCATCTCTTAGTCTTGCTCAAAGGACGAGTTTCCATGATGCTTACTGTATCACCTACTTTGCATTCATTCTTTTCATCATGAGCATGGTACTTCTTCGTTTTGCTAACGAACTTACCATATATAGGGTGTTTTTCCTTGAATTTGGCAGCAACGGTAATGGTCTTATCCATTTTATTGCTCAACACAATCCCTGTTCTTTCTTTTCTTAAATTTCTTGCTTCCATCGAGCTGATCATTTATTGTTAAGTTCTCTTTCGCGCAACTCAGTTTTCATACGCGCAATTGTCCTGCGTAACTGTTTAATTAGCGCAGGATTTTCCAAAGGAGAAATAGAGTGGTTGATAACCATTTGGTTATAATTAACTACTTCTGCTTCTACTCTTTCTACTAAATCACTAGTAGACATTTCTTTAATTTCTGCAATTTTCATAAACATTACGCATTTTGATTTTGAATATCATAATCACGTCTCACTACAAATTTAGTAGTGATAGGAAGTTTTTGAGCAGCTAAGCGAAGAGCTTCTTTAGCGATTTCGTAAGAAACACCTTCTGCTTCAATAATAATTCTACCCGGAGTAACAGGAGCTACGAATCCTTCGGGAGCACCTTTACCCTTACCCATACGCACATCTGCAGGTTTTCTGGTAATAGGTTTATCCGGGAAGATACGAATCCAAATTTGTCCCTGACGTTGCATATATCTTGTTACTGCAATACGAGCAGCTTCAATCTGACGGCCTGTGATCCATTTTGTTTCCAAAGCCTTAATTCCAAAAGAACCAAAAGCGAGCTGGTTACCTCTCTGAGCATTACCCTTTGCCCGGCCCTTCTGTTGTCTTCTGAATTTTGTCTTTTTCGGTTGTAACATAGTTTCCTAAAATTCAAATTCGTTTAGCGATTATTTTTCTTTCTTTTGAAGTTCTTTCCGCCGCCGTTGTTTCCACTATTGTTTCCACGACCACTTTCTTTGCTTTGTGTAAAGTTCGGAGCCAATTCTCTCTTACCAAATACTTCACCTCTACAAATCCAAACTTTAATACCAAGAAGACCTACTTTTGTCAATGCTTCAGCATGGCAATAGTCTATGTCTGCTCTAAAAGTATGCAACGGAGTTCTTCCTTCCTTATACATTTCAGAACGAGCCATTTCAGCTCCATTCAAACGTCCTGAAATCTGAATTTTGATACCCTCAGCACCCATACGCATAGTATTTGCGATAGCCATTTTAATGGCACGGCGATAGGCAATTTTACCTTCTACCTGACGAGCGATGTTATTTGCAACAATCACAGCATCCAGTTCCGGTCTTTTTACTTCAAAGATATTAATTTGAATATCTTTGTCGGTAACCTTCTTCAACTCTTCTTTCAACTTATCAACTTCCTGGCCACCTTTACCGATGATAATACCTGGACGAGCAGTGCAAACAGTAATAGTAACGAGCTTCAACGTACGTTCAATTACGATTCTTGAAACACTTGCCTTTGCAAGTCTTGCATTAAGATATTTACGGATCTTGCTATCTTCCAGCAAAGAATCACCGTAATCATTTCCACCATACCAGTTAGAATCCCATCCTCTGATAATTCCTAAACGGTTGCTTATTGGATTAACTTTTTGTCCCATCTACCTTAATTTTGATCTTCGTTATTACTCTTAGAATCAACGAACAATGTTACATGATTTGAACGTTTACGAATTCTGTAACCTCTTCCCTGTGGAGCTGGTCTCATTCTTTTAAGTGTAGCACCACCATCAACAAAAATCTTAGTTACAAATAATTCACCGCTTTCAGCTTTACGTTCGTTTTTCTGCTCCCAGTTAGCTATTGCAGAGCGTAGCAACTTCTCCACTCTCGCGGCAGCTTCTTTTGAAGAAAACTTCAAAACGCCAAGTGCTCTGTTCACTTCCATCCCGCGAATCATGTCAGCCACGAGACGCATTTTGCGAGGAGAAGTAGGAACATTTTGCAATTTAGCAAAATACATGGTCTTAAGGCTTCTTTTCTTTTTTCAGCCGATATTTTTTTTCTTGCTCCCATTATATTTATTACTTTATTATTTCAGATAAATCCTGTTATTTTTTCTTATTACCAGCGTGTCCTCTGAAAGTACGAGTTGGAGCGAATTCACCCAACTTGTGACCTACCATATTTTCGGTAACGTATACAGGAATAAATTTATTTCCGTTATGAACTGCAACTGTATGGCCTACGAAATCAGGCGAAATCATTGAAGCTCTGGCCCAAGTCTTAACAACAACTTTCTTGCCCGATTCATTCATAGCAAGAACTTTCTTCTCAAGCTTTACGTTAATATACGGACCTTTTTTTAATGAACGACTCATAGTTTACTCAATTAATCAGATTACTTCTTTCTTCTCTCAATAATATACTTAGACGATTGTTTCTTAGGAGCTCTAGTCTTAAGTCCCTTAGCATACAATCCCTTACGAGATCTCGGGTGTCCTCCGGAAGCACGTCCTTCACCACCACCCATTGGGTGATCAACCGGGTTCATTACAACACCACGGTTACGAGGACGACGACCCTGCCAACGAGAGCGTCCTGCCTTACCTGAGCTTTCCAATCCATGATCTGAGTTACCTACACTACCGACAGTAGCTTTACAAGTGCTAAGTATTTGTCTAACTTCACCTGAAGGCAACTTAATAACACAATATTTACCTTCTCTTGAAGTCAACTGAGCAAAATTACCAGCCGAACGAACGAGAGCAGCACCCTGTCCCGGACGTAATTCAATATTATGAATTACAGTACCGACCGGAATATTCTGAAGAGGAAGTGCATTACCAATCTCTGGCGCCGCATTTTCACCTGACATCAAAGTCGCACCAACTTGCAATCCATTGGGAGCAATAATATATCTTTTTTCACCATCAGCATAATATAACAAAGCAATACGAGCCGAACGATTCGGATCGTACTCAATAGTCTTTACAACTGCTGGAACACCATCTTTATTTCTCTTGAAATCGACAATTCTGATCACTTTTCTGTGGCCACCACCAATGTAGCGCATTGTCATCTTACCTTCGCTGTTGCGACCGCCAGATGATTTCTTACCATATACAAGCGACTTTTCTGGTACTGATGCAGTAATTTCCTCGAAAGTACCAATAATCTTATGTCTTTGCCCCGGTGTTGTGGGCTTAAATTTACGTACTGCCATTTTTATTAAATATTGCTATAAAAATCAATAGTATCTCCATCTTTCAGTGTTACGATAGCTTTCTTATAAACATTCGTACGACCATTGATGATACCTGCTTTTGTATAACGGCTTTTATTTTTGCTGCATACTTCACAGTATTCACATCAACCACTGTAACATTATAAAGGGCTTCAACTTCGCTCTTAATTTCCAGTTTATTAGCTTCAGGACGTACAATAAAGCCGAAACGATTCAGCTTATCAGTTATTGCAGTCATTTTTTCTGTCACCAACGGTTTAATAATAATTCCCATTATTTAAGCCTCCTTTTTAAATTAAGATATTGTCAATAGCCTTCAAAGAGTTTTCAGTAAGTACAACAACCCCAGCATTCAATACTCTGTAAGTATTTAATCCTGAGATAGTCTGCACATTAGCTTTCTCCACGTTACGAGCTGACAAATATACGTTTTTATTTGCTTCTGGTAAAATCATAAGCAGCTTTTTATCAGAAACTTTAAGATTTTTTGTCAAAGCAATGAAATCCTTTGTCTTAGGAGCTTCAAAAACGAAGTCTTCAACAATAACAATTGCATTGTTCTGCGCTTTATAAGACAAAGCTGACTTACGAGCCAATGTCTTAACTTTTTTATTCAACTTGAAATAGTAGTCTCTTGGTTTTGGTCCAAATACACGTCCACCACCAACAAGTACCGGAGAGTTCATGTCACCACGACGCGCACCACCGCCACCTTTTTGGCGACCGATCTTACGAGTAGAACCACTGATCTCACTTCTTTCTTTTGACTTATGAGTACCCTGACGCTGGTTAGCCATAAATTGCTTTACGTCCAAATAGATAGCGTGGTCATTGGGCTCAATTCCGAAGATAGATTCGTTTAACGTAACCTTTCTCCCAGTGTCTTCACCTTTAATGTTATATACGTTAACTTCCATTATTTCTCAATTATTACGATTGAACCTTTGCAACCAGGGACAGAACCTTTAATCAAAAGAAGGTTGTGTTCCGCGATTACTTTTAATACCTGCAAGTTTTGAACGGTAACTCTGTCACCACCCATTTGTCCACCCATACGCATTCCTTTGAATACTTTTGCCGGGTAAGAACAAGCACCGATAGATCCCGGTTTACGGGCACGATTGTGCTGACCATGAGTAGCCTGACCTACACCACCAAAGCCATGTCTTTTAACAACGCCTTGGAAACCTTTACCTTTAGAAGTTCCAACAACATCAACAAATTCTACGCCTTCGAACATCTCTACAGTAACTGCATCACCCAGATTTAACTCATTTTCAAACTCTTTGAACTCGGCCAAGTGTCTCTTCGGTGTTACTCCAGCTCTTTTAAAGTGACCCATCAACGGCTTAGTTGTATGTTTTTCCTTTTTATCCTGGAAACCCAACTGAACAGCTTTATAGCCATCTTTTTCTACGGTCTTAACCTGAGTAACAACACAAGGACCTGCTTCGATAACAGTGCATGGTACATTTTTACCATCAGCACTGAAAACGGATGTCATTCCGATTTTTTTTCCTAATAATCCTGGCATTTCACTAAATTTTAATTATCAAACTTTAATTTCTACTTCTACACCACTCGGTAACTCTAACTTCATCAGAGCATCTACAGTCTTAGCTGTTGAACTATAGATATCGATCAATCTCTTATAAGAAGAGAGTTCGAACTGTTCACGAGACTTCTTATTAACGAAAGTCGAACGGTTCACAGTAAAAATACGCTTGTGCGTAGGAAGGGGTATAGGACCGCTAACAATAGCACCTGTAGCCTTCACTGTTCTCACGATCTTCTCAGCTGATTTGTCAACCAAGTTGTGGTCATAAGATTTTAGTTTAATTCTAATTTTCTGACTCATTGCTTTTTTTGTAATTAATAAATATATAAATAAGATAAAGCGGCAGGCTAAGAGTCATTCGCTAGCCTGCTGCTTCAGATATTTTATTAGAGTAGATCAGCACGTCCTTTCACTTCTTCCAATACTGCCTTAGCAATAGAGTTAGAAACCTGAGAGTGATGAGAGTACACCATTGATGAGGTTGCGCGACCAGAAGTAATAGTACGCAACGCTGTTACGTAACCAAACATCTCTGCCAACGGAACCATTGCCTTAACGATACGGGCACCTGAACGGCTTGATTCCATACCTTCAACCTGACCACGGCGCTTATTCAAGTCACCAATAACATCACCCATATTTTCTTCAGGAGTTACAACCTCTAGTTTCATTATAGGTTCCATTAAAACAGGACCTGCTTTAGCACATGCATTTTTATATGCCTGAATAGCACAGATTTCAAATGACAACTGATCTGAGTCAACCGGGTGGAACGAACCATCAATCAAAGTTACTTTCAGTGAATCAAGCGGATAACCTGCCAATACACCATTTTTCATTGCAGTTGCAAAACCTTTCTGTACTGAAGGAATAAACTCCTTAGGAATATTACCTCCCTTGACTTCGTCAACAAACTGCAAGCCACCTTCTACAAAACTTTCGTCTACCGGGCCAATGTTAACAATGATATCTGCAAACTTACCACGACCACCAGACTGTTTCTTATAAACTTCACGCAAGTTAACCGTTTTAGTGATTGCCTCTTTGTAGTTCACCTGAGGTTTGCCCTGATTACATTCTACTTTAAACTCACGTTTCAAACGGTCAATAATAATATCCAAGTGAAGCTCACCCATACCAGAAATAACCGTCTGTCCTGTTTGTTCGTCAGTTTTCACTGTAAATGTAGGATCTTCTTCAGCCAATTTTGCCAATCCATTAGAAAGTTTATCCATATCTTTCTGAGTCTTAGGCTCTACCGCAATACCAATTACCGGTTCTGGGAAATCCATAGATTCAAGTACAATAGGAGCTGTTTCATCACACAATGTATCACCAGTGTGAATATCTTTAAAACCTACACCAGCACCAATATCACCAGCGCCAATTACCTCTACAGGATTCTGCTTATTAGAATGCATCTGGAACAAACGAGAAACACGCTCTTTCTTTCCAGAACGAGAGTTATAAATGTAAGAACCTGCTTCAATTTTACCTGAATACACACGGAAGAAAGTTAAACGACCTACGTACGGGTCTGTTGCAATCTTAAATGCCAAAGCCGAAGTTTTTTCATCTTCACTTGGTTTACGATCTTCTTCAGCACCAGTATTAGGATTTGTGCCAATTACATTCTCTGTATCCAAAGGAGAAGGCAAGAAAGCACAAACATAATCCAACAATGTTTGTACACCTTTATTCTTAAATGAAGAGCCACAAAGCATAGGCACAACAGCCATCTGAACGGTTGCGTTGCGAAGAGCTCTCAATATT
This sequence comes from Bacteroides nordii WAL 11050 = JCM 12987, assembly GCA_000613465.1. GTDB lineage: Bacteria > Bacteroidota > Bacteroidia > Bacteroidales > Bacteroidaceae > Bacteroides > Bacteroides nordii. The sequence continues at coordinate 26,039 of BAJA01000009.1, read as the reverse complement.
TCTTCTTCTGTAATAGTAGAAGGATCATCGAAATATTTCTCCATCAAAGCATCATCAAACTCTGCTACCTTTTCCAACATTTTATCTCTCCACTCCTGAGCTTCATCTACAAGGTTAGCCGGTATTTCTTCTACTGTATAATCAGCGCCCATTGTCTCATCATGCCAATAGATCGCTTTCATCTTAATAAGATCTACCAAGCCTTTGAAAGACTCTTCTGCTCCGATAGGAATAACAACCGGACACGGATTAGCCCCCAAAACAGATTTCATCTGGCTCACTACATCAAAGAAGTTAGCACCAGAACGGTCCATTTTATTCACATATGCAATACGTGGTACATTATATTTATCAGCCTGACGCCATACTGTTTCCGACTGAGGCTCCACACCACCTACTGCACAGTAAGCAGCTACAGCGCCATCAAGTACACGCAATGAACGCTCTACTTCAGCAGTAAAGTCTACGTGTCCCGGAGTATCAATCAAGTTGATTTTATACGTATTATCAGCATATTTCCATCTTGTAGTTGTAGCAGCAGATGTAATAGTGATACCACGTTCCTGCTCCTGAGCCATCCAGTCCATTGTAGCAGCGCCATCATGTACCTCACCAATTTTGTGAGTCAATCCGGTATAGAACAGGATACGTTCAGAAGTAGTAGTTTTTCCGGCATCGATGTGAGCCATGATACCGATATTACGAGTTAAATGTAAATCATTCTTAGCCATTTTCTTCTTCCTTTACTTTTTAGTTTTTAATCTCATTTTGACATCCTCAACACAAGGGTGCATTAGAATCTGAAATGAGCGAACGCACGGTTAGCTTCCGCCATTCTGTGCATATCTTCTTTACGTTTGTAAGCACCACCTTGCTCATTGAATGCATCCATGATTTCGGCAGCCAATTTATCAGCCATTGATTTACCACCTCTTTTACGAGCAAAAAGAATCAGATTCTTCATTGAGATAGACTCTTTACGATCCGGGCGAATTTCTGTAGGAACCTGGAAAGTAGCACCACCTACACGGCGAGACTTAACTTCCACTTGCGGAGTCACGTTATCCAACGCTTTTTTCCAAATTTCAAGAGCAGATTTTTCCTCGTTAGGAAGTTTTGTTTTAACTGTTTCTAAAGCAGCGTAAAAAATTTCGTAAGATGTATTTTTCTTTCCATCATACATCAAGTGATTTACGAATTTTGAAACCTTTTGGTCATTGTACACGGGATCCGGAAGGATAACGCGTTTTTTGGGTTTAGCTTTTCTCATTTGTTTGAAAAATAATGTTTTTGTTTTTGGTTGTCTATTCTTGACATCTTCAATTCTCCCACCGGAAAATTTACTCAACCTTTATAGCTTATTCCAACAAACTAAAACGAAAGTTATTACTTTAAATAGTTGATCTTAGATCGATTTATTTTTTCTTTCCCTTTGCAGGAGCTGCAGCTTGTCCCGGTTTCGGACGTTTAGCACCATACTTAGAACGTCTTTGAGTACGTCCGGCTACACCTGCTGTATCAAGGGTTCCACGAACGATATGATAACGCACACCCGGAAGGTCTTTTACACGTCCACCGCGTACCAATACGATTGAGTGTTCCTGCAAGTTGTGTCCTTCTCCCGGAATGTATGAGTTAACCTCTTTTTGGTTAGTCAAACGTACACGGGCAACTTTACGCATTGCAGAGTTAGGTTTCTTCGGAGTGGTTGTATACACTCTCACGCAAACGCCACGTCTTTGAGGACATGAATCGAGGGCCGGAGATTTACTTTTCTCCACCAGCACTTCGCGTCCTTTTCTTACTAATTGCTGAATTGTAGGCATTTCAAATTGTTTTTAATTTATATTATTGTTATATTAATTTCGTAACTATACATTTTGGGCTGCAAAAATACGAATAATATTTGAATAATCAATGCACTACCTCTTTTTTTTCATTTTTAACCCTTTATATTACTCTCAGGCTTCACCTTTTACAGCCATTGGAGGTAAAGATTGTTCATCAGCCAATCGTACAGGTCCAAACACACGTTCATATTTTGCAATATTTTCTTCCAAAGCACGAAGCAAGCGCTTGGCATGTTCAGGTGCTAAAATAATCCGCGACTGAACACCAGCCTTAGGTACTCCCGGCATAACTCGTATAAAATCAAGTATAAATTCCGAACTGGAATGAGTAATAATAGCCAAGTTAGCATAGGTTCCCTGTGCAACATCTTCTTTTAACTCAATCTGTAATTGATTGTTAGGATTCTGTTCTTCCATGTTTCAACAATGTTATAAAATTAAATATATATTCTAAGTCTACCAGCAAAAATTATTCAGTCTCTTTGTCATAAGAAAGAAGGAGGCATTTCATAACCGGAAGACGGATGTTTTCCTATTAAAAGATTCTATTTCTCTTTACAAATTTACAATAATCCGAATAGGAAGCAAAGATTTTATCCTGTTATTTCCAGATTATAAATTTACCTGCAACAAATTAAAGAAAGTTTTGAAAAAATCCAGATTAAATCACAGCCACTACCCAGAAAGATAGAACTACTCAAAACAAATCTTACTGAAACATTCAAAACCAAAATACAAAAAAGGAGCAATTACCTTTATGGCAATCACTCCTCTTTACTATAGTCAATTGAATTGTATTATTCTACTTCATTATAATCAAGTACCGTTTTCTTATTAGCTAAGATACGATCATACTCTTCCTTTGAACCAACAATAACCTTATCAAACTCACGCTGACCTGTACCGGCAGGAATTAAATGACCACAAATCACATTTTCCTTCATACCTTCAAGCTTATCAATCTTGCCATTTATAGCAGCTTCATTCAATACTTTCGTTGTTTCCTGGAAAGATGCGGCTGACATAAAGCTGGAAGTTTGCAAAGCGGCACGTGTAATACCCTGAAGAATCTGAGTAGAAGTAGCAGCAATAGCATCACGTACTTCAACTGGCTTCAAGTCACGGCGTTTCAGCATACTATTTTCATCACGCAGCTTACGTGCAGTTACAATCTGTCCTGGCTGCATTGTCTGAGAATCACCAGCATCTACAACAACCTTTTTGCCCCAGATACGATCATTCTCTTCCATAAACTCAAGTTTGTCAACAACCTGCTGTTCAAGGAAACGAGTATCTCCCGGTTCGTCAATTTCAACTTTACGCATCATCTGACGAACAATAATTTCAAAGTGTTTATCGTTAATTTTCACACCTTGCAAACGGTATACATCCTGAACTTCATTCACAATATATTCCTGTACTGCTGTCGGACCTTTAATAGCCAAAATATCAGCTGGAGTAGTAGCACCATCTGACAACGGAGTACCAGCACGAACATAGTCATTCTCCTGCACCAGAATCTGCTTAGATAAGTTAACCAGATATTTTTTAACCTCACCGGTTTTGGATGTAACCACAATTTCACGATTACCACGTTTAATTTTACCCATAGTAACCTCACCATCAATTTCCGATACAACAGCCGGATTCGACGGATTACGTGCTTCGAACAGTTCAGTAACACGAGGAAGACCACCAGTGATATCACCAGCCTTACCTACCGCACGCGGTATCTTCACAATAACCTCACCGGCTTTCACCTTCTGGCCATTCTCAATGATAACGTGTCCACCCACAGGCAAGTTGTAAGTACGTATCAAATCACCGTCTTCAGTAAGAATATGAACAGAAGGTACCTTCGTCTTGTCTTTAGACTCTATAATGATAATTTCACGAAGTCCGGTTGCTTCATCCGATTCAACCTTATAAGTGACATTCTCAACAACACTCTCAAATTCAATCTTACCAGTAGCCTCAGTGATAATAACAGCGTTGAACGGATCCCACTTAGCAATAAGCTTACCTTTCTCAACCACTTCTCCATCAGCCACATACAATGTAGAGCCATAAGGTACATTGTGAGTAGACAAAACTATATTCGTATTAACATCCACGAAACGCACTTCAGCCAAACGACCTACTACTACTTTCGCAGCTTCACCGGTTTCATCAACAACGTCTACAGTACGGAGTTCTTCAAACTCCAGACGAGCTGCATTCTTAGCTACAATACTTGCATTGGCTGCAATATTAGCAGCAGTACCACCGGCATGGAAGGTACGCAAAGTCAGCTGTGTACCCGGTTCACCAATTGACTGGGCAGCGATTACACCAACAGCCTCGCCTTTTTGAACCATACGGCTGGTTGCAAGATTACGTCCGTAACACTTAGCACATACACCTTTTTTAGATTCACAAGTCAATACCGAACGGATTTCAACACTCTCAATCGGAGATTCCTGAATCTTCTTAGCAATGTCTTCTGTTATTTCTTCCCCACCTGAAACAAGCAATTCACCTGTTGTAGGATGGATAATATCATGTACGGATACACGGCCAAGAATACGTTCATATAGAGTTGCAATAACTTCATCGTTATTCTTCAAGTCTGTACAAACCAGTCCACGAAGTGTACCACAGTCCTCTTCATTAATAATCACATCATGTGAAACGTCCACCAGACGACGAGTCAGATATCCTGCATCGGCAGTCTTTAACGCAGTATCAGCCAAACCTTTACGAGCACCATGGGTAGAAATAAAATACTCCAACACCGAAAGTCCTTCTTTAAAGTTCGATAAGATTGGGTTTTCAATAATCTGTCCGCCCTCTGCACCAGCCTTCTGCGGTTTAGCCATCAAACCACGCATACCTGACAGCTGACGAATCTGTTCTTTAGAACCACGCGCACCAGAGTCAAGCATCATATATACAGAATTAAAACCTTGGTCATCTGAAGAAATAGTCTTCATCAAAATGTTTGACAGTTCTGAGTTAACATGTGTCCAGATATCGATCACCTGATTATAACGTTCATTATTGGTGATGAAACCCATATTATAGTTGTTGATCACCTGCTCTACTTCGTCATATCCTTTTTGAACCAATACCTCTTTCTCTTTCGGGATAATAATATCACCTAAGTTAAATGACAAACCACCCTTAAAGGCCATCTGGTAACCAAGATTTTTAATTCCATCAAGGAAATCAGCAGCTTTCGCCACACCGCATACCTTAATTACATCACTAATGATGTCACGGAGTGATTTTTTAGAGATAATGGTATTAATATAACCAGCTTCAGGTGGAACAATCTCGTTAACAATAACACGCCCAACCGAAGTCTCACGCATCACATCTATAATATTACCGTTTTCGTCAACATCCTTTACGATTACTTTCACCGGGGCATGAATATCAACCTTACCTTCATTGTAAGCAATCAATGCTTCTTCCGGACCATAGAAAGTCAAACCTTCCCCTTTAGCTCCCGTACGCAACTTAGTTATGTAATACAAACCAAGTACCATATCCTGTGCAGGTACCGTAATAGGAGCACCATTAGCCGGATTCAAAATATTATGCGACTGAAGCATCAACATTTGTGCTTCAAGAATAGCTTCATTACTCAAAGGCAAGTGCACAGCCATCTGGTCACCATCAAAATCTGCATTGAACGCCGTACAAGCAAGTGGATGCAACTGAATAGCTTTACCTTCGATCATCTTCGGCTGAAAAGCCTGAATACCCAAACGGTGAAGAGTCGGTGCACGGTTCAACAGCACAGGGTGTCCTTTCATTACATGCTCAAGAATATCCCAGATCACAGGTTCCTTACGGTCTACAATCTTCTTCGCTGATTTCACAGTCTTCACAATGCCGCGTTCGATCAACTTACGAATGATAAACGGTTTATAAAGTTCGGCAGCCATCAATTTAGGAATACCACACTCACCCATTTTCAACTCAGGACCTACAACGATAACCGAACGAGCTGAATAGTCAACACGTTTACCAAGTAAGTTTTGACGAAAACGTCCCTGTTTACCTTTCAAACTATCAGATAATGATTTCAATGGACGATTAGCATCCGTCTTAACAGCACTTGATTTACGTGAGTTATCAAACAATGAATCAACAGATTCCTGAAGCATACGTTTTTCATTACGTAAAATTACTTCCGGAGCCTTGATTTCAATCAAACGTTTCAAACGATTGTTACGGATAATTACGCGACGATAAAGGTCGTTCAAATCCGATGTAGCAAAACGACCACCATCCAACGGTACTAATGGGCGAAGTTCAGGAGGAATAACCGGTACAATACGCACGATCATCCATTCCGGCTTATTACGTCCACGAGATGCACGGAAGGACTCCACTACCTGCAAACGTTTCAGAGCCTCATTTTTACGCTGCTGTGAAGCATCATTTCCGGCGCGATGACGCAACTCGTATGATAATGCATCCAGGTCAAGACGTGCCAGAAGATCATAAATAGCCTCTGCACCCATCTTAGCAATAAACTTATTCGGATCTGTATCTTCCAGATACTGATTATCTTTCGGAAGTGTATCCAGAATATCCAGATATTCTTCTTCTGAAAGCAAATCAAATTCAGCTACACCGTCTTCAGCTTTAACACCTGGCTGAATCACAACGTAACGCTCGTAATAAATAATAGAATCCAGCTTCTTGGTAGGCAAACCCAACAAGTAACCGATCTTATTAGGAAGTGAACGGAAATACCAGATGTGTGCCACCGGCACTACCAGCTGAATATGTCCCATACGTTCACGACGTACTTTCTTTTCAGTAACTTCTACACCACAACGGTCGCAGACGATACCTTTATAACGGATACGTTTATACTTACCGCAATGGCACTCATAATCCTTAATAGGACCAAAGATACGCTCACAAAACAAACCGTCACGTTCAGGCTTGTAAGTACGATAATTAATGGTTTCAGGCTTTAATACTTCACCACTCGAATTCTCTAAGATTTCTTCCGGAGAAGCCAAACCGATAGAGATTTTCGAGAAATTGCTCTTCGTCTTATTTTCTTTTCTAAAAGCCATACTCTTATATTAGTTGAAAATTGAAAGTTAAAAGTCGAAAGTTGAAGTTTGATAATTGAAAGCAGAGAGTAATAAAACTTTCAACTTTCAATTATCAACTTTCAACTAAAATAATTATTCCAGATTAATACTTAGTCCCAAACCTCTCAATTCGTGCAACAACACATTTAGAGATTCCGGGATACCAGGTTGTGGCATAGGTTCACCCTTAACGATTGCTTCGTAAGCTTTAGAACGTCCCACAACATCATCTGATTTAATTGTTAATATTTCCTGAAGAATGTGTGCAGCACCGAAACCTTCGAGTGCCCAAACCTCCATTTCTCCGAAACGCTGACCACCAAACTGAGCTTTACCACCAAGTGGCTGCTGAGTAATAAGTGAGTACGGACCGATAGAACGAGCATGCATTTTATCTTCAACCATGTGTCCCAATTTCAACATATAGGTTACCCCCACAGTTGCTGCCTGGTCAAATTTCTCACCCGTACCACCATCGCAAAGATAAGTCTTACAATAACGTGGCAACCCTGCCTTGTCTGTCCACTGATCCAGATCTTCCATGGTAGCACCATCGAAAATAGGAGTGGCAAACTTAACGCCGAGCGTCTTTCCAGCACGACCAAGAACAGCTTCAAAAATCTGTCCGATGTTCATACGTGAAGGCACACCCAATGGGTTCAAAACAATATCAACCGGAGTTCCATCTTCAAGGAACGGCATATCTTCCTGACGAACAACACGGGAAACAATACCTTTGTTACCGTGACGACCTGCCATCTTATCACCAACACCGATCTTACGTTTTTTAGCAATATATACTTTCGCCATCTGAATGATACCTGCAGGAAGTTCATCACCAATAGTGATAGCAAACTTCTTACGCTTCAATTCTGCATCAAGCTCTTTATACTTCTTGATATAGTTCATCACCAAATCACGAATCATACCATTGATATGTTCATCATTCGTCCAATTACTTAACTGGATAGATGTAAAGTCGAGCGAATCAAAATCAGATACATTAAATTTGGAACCCTTTGCAATAACTTCAGCTCCCAAATAATCCTTTACCCCTTGTGAAACTTTACCTTCAGTCAACGTCATTAGTTTCTTCACAAGAATACGTTTCAAATCTGAAGCTTTTCCTTCAAACTCATCATCTATCTTCGGAAGCAAAGCTTTATCCGCCAACTTAGAACTACGGTTCTTGATTACACGTGAGAAGAGTTTCTTGTCAATAACCACCCCCTTCAATGAAGGAGAAGCTTTCAAAGAAGCATCTTTCACATCACCGGCTTTATCACCAAAGATAGCACGAAGCAATTTCTCCTCCGGCGAAGGATCAGACTCACCCTTCGGAGTGATTTTACCAATCATGATATCTCCCGGCTGAATACGCGCGCCAATACGCACAATACCGTTTTCATCAAGGTCTTTAGTGGCTTCTTCACTTACATTAGGAATATCAGAAGTCAATTCTTCCATTCCGCGTTTTGTTTCGCGAACCTCTAACGAGTATTCTTCAACATGTACAGAAGTGAGCAAGTCCTCACGAACAACACGTTCGTTCAATACAATAGCATCTTCATAGTTATATCCCTTCCATGGCATATATGCAACGAGCAAATTCTTACCCAATGCCAATTCACCATTTTCAGTAGAATAACCTTCTGTCAAGATTTGACCTTTTGTTACCCGATCACCTCTATTACAGATCGGACGAAGGTCAATTGTCATATTTTGGTTGGTCTTACGGAATTTAGGAATTCTATATTCCTTCAGAGCTGATTCAAAGCTTACAAATTCCTCGTCTTCAGTACGATCATACAAAATACGAATGGTAGTAGCATCAACATAATCAATTACACCATCACCTTCCGCAGTTATCTGCGTACGTGAGTCTCTAACCAGCTGACGTTCGATACCAGTACCTACAATAGGAGCTTCACTTCTCAACAAAGGAACTGCCTGACGCATCATGTTTGATCCCATCAATGCACGGTTAGCATCGTCGTGTTCCAGAAACGGAATCAAAGAAGCTGCGATAGAAGCAATCTGCTGAGGAGAAACATCCATCAATCTACTTCAGCAGGTTCCACAACCGGGAAATCAGCATCCTGACGAGATTTTACTTTGTTACGAATAAATGTTCCATCATCATTCAACGGAGCATTACCCTGCGCAATGACCTTACCTTCTTCTTCTTCTGCAGTCAGATAAATCAAACCATTATCAGAAAGATCTACCTTAGCATTCTCTACCTTACGATATGGGGTTTCGATGAATCCGAGATCATTAATTTTTGCAAATACACACAACGACGAAATCAAACCGATATTCGGTCCTTCCGGGGTTTCAATCGGACAAAGACGACCATAGTGTGTGTAATGAACGTCACGAACCTCAAATCCGGCACGTTCACGAGAAAGACCACCCGGACCCAGTGCAGACATACGACGCTTGTGAGTAATCTCAGCCAGCGGGTTTGTCTGATCCATAAACTGTGACAAAGCATTGGTTCCGAAGAATGAATTAATAACAGAAGAAATTGTCTTCGCATTGATCAAATCAATCGGAGTAAACACTTCGTTATCACGAACGTTCATACGTTCACGAATAGTACGTGACATACGAGCCAGACCAACAGCAAACTGATTAGACAGCTGCTCGCCTACTGTACGTACACGACGATTGCTCAAGTGGTCAATATCATCCACATCTGCTTTTGAGTTAATCAACTCAATCAGATATTTAATGATTTCAATGATATCTTCCTTGGTAAGAACACGTACATCCATATCAGTCGTTAGATTCAACTTTTTGTTGATTCTATAACGACCTACATCACCAAGGTCATATCTCTTTTCCGAGAAGAACAGGTTATTTATTACCTCACGTGCACTTGCATCATCGGCAGGGTCTGCATTACGCAACTGACGATAAATATAGAGTACCGCTTCTTTTTCCGAGTTACTCGGGTCCTTCTGCAGCGTATTATATATAATGGAGTAATCAGACTGATTCGGTTCATCCTTATGGATCAGGATATTCTGAACGCCCGATTCAATAATTTCATTGATATGTTCTTCCTCAATGACAGTTTCACGGTCGATAATAACCTCATTACGCTCGATAGAAACTACTTCACCAGTATCTTCATCAACAAAATCTTCAATCCAGGTTTTCAAAACACGGGCAGCGAGCTTACGACCCACGATTCTCTTAAGATTTGTCTTATTTACCTTTACATCTTCTGCCAGGTTAAAAATCTCAAGAATATCTTTATCATTTTCAAAGCCAATCGCTCTCAACAGCGTTGTTACAGGCAATTTTTTCTTTCGGTCGATGTATGCGTACATCACATTATTGATGTCGGTAGCAAACTCAATCCATGAACCTTGAATGGAATAATACGTGCCGAGTATAATTTCGTACCGTTAGCATGAACACTCTGACCGAAGAATACACCCGGAGAACGATGAAGCTGAGACACAACTACACGTTCGGCACCATTGATGACAAAAGTCGCCTTGTCAGTCATGTAGGGAATCGGACCGAGAAACACATCCTGAATCACTGTATCAAAATCCTCATGGTCAGGATCAGTACAGTAAAGCTTGAGTTTCGCTTTCAAAGGGACACTATAAGTAAGCCCACGCTCTATACAATCATCAATGGTATAGCGCGGCGGATCAATATAATAGTCCAAAAACTCAAGAACAAAATTATTTCTTGTATCGGCAATAGGGAAGTTTTCAGCAAATACTTTATACAATCCCTCATTCTTACGCTTTTCGGGCGGGGTGTCTAGTTGTAGAAAGTCTTGGAATGACTTCAATTGTACTTCCAGGAAATCCGGATATTCAAGCGGATTCTTAGTCGAAGCAAAATTAACTCTTTGATTTACAGTATTTGAAGACATCTGTCAATGAATTTGAAGAACTTAATTTTAAATATATACACAAAAAGGTTAAGAATCCTCTTGCGAAGGATTCTTAACCGAATTACCTGATTTCCAGGCTAATGTTATTTAAGTTCAACTTCAGCTCCAGCTTCTTCCAATGTTTTCTTCAATGATTCTGCTTCGTCTTTAGCTAAACCTTCTTTTACTACGCTAGGAGCACCGTCTACCATGTCCTTAGCTTCTTTCAAACCAAGACCACAAGCTTCCTTAACGGCCTTTACAACCTGAAGTTTAGCTGCACCAGCGCTTTTCAATACTACGTCGAAAGAAGTTTTTTCTTCTACAGCAGCAGCACCAGCTGCAGGACCAGCAGCAACAGCAACAGCTGCAGCAGCAGGTTCAATACCGTATTCTTCTTTAAGGATAGTTGCAAGTTCATTAACTTCTTTTACTGTCAAGTTAACTAATTGTTCTGCAAAAGCTTTCAAATCTGCCATTTTTTGTATGATTTTAATTGTTTAATTACTTTGTTGATTATAAAAATTATTCAGGTCTTTACTTCCTTCACAGTCAGTGACCCTTTTTTGAAACTTACGCTTCGGTACGTTCACCAAGAGTTTTGAGAACTCCGTGAAGGGTGTTACCACCTGATTGAAGAGCAGAAATAACATTCTTGGCCGGAGATTGCAACAGGGCAATAACGTCAGCAATAACTTCATTTTTACTCTTGATAGCTACGAGAGCATCCAACTGGTCAGCACCAACATAGAAGCTTTCTTCTGCATAAGCGGCTTTCAGTCCAGGAACTCCATCCTTAGCTTTGTCTTTGATCAATTTAGCCGGTACATTAGCAACGTTACTAAACATTACAGCAGTAGTGCCAGTCAAAGAATTGTAAAGAGGAGAAAAGTCTTCTTCCAAAGATTCAAGTGCTTTGTGAAGCAATGTATTCTTAACCACCATCAATTTGATGTCAGCCTTGAAACAAGCTCTTCTCAAGCTACTTGTAGCAGCAGCGTTCATAGCTGTTACATCTACCAAGTAGAAGTGACCATATTCCTTTACTGTATCAGCGATATGCGCAATAATCGTATTTTTATCTTCCTTTCTCATTATTCCTCCGTTTTATTAGATTTCCTCTACCGTCTTCGGGTCGATTTTGATACCCGCACTCATCGTGCTAGAAAGATAAATACTCTTAATATATGTACCCTTGGCTGCAGTTGGTTTCAATTTATTCAATGTAGCAATAAATTCTTTTGCGTTATCGCGAATCTTTTCTGCATCAAATGAAACTTTACCAATTGAAGTATGAACAATACCACTCTTATCAACTTTAAAGTCAATCTTACCTTGTTTTACTTCTTTTACAGCTTTAGCAACATCCATAGTTACAGTACCACTCTTCGGGTTAGGCATCAATCCGCGAGGACCAAGCACACGACCGAGTGCACCAATTTTACCCATGATAGATGGCATAGTGATGATCACATCAATATCAGTCCATCCACCTTTGATCTTTTCGATATATTCATCCAGACCAACATAGTCAGCACCCGCTTCTTTTGCAGCAGCTTCAGCATCCGGTGTACATAGTACCAACACACGAACTTCTTTACCAGTACCATGAGGAAGTGAAACAACACCTCTCACCATCTGGTTAGCTTTACGTGGATCAACACCTAAACGTACATCAATATCTAATGAAGCATCAAACTTAGTAAAAGTAATTTCCTTTACCAAAGATGCAGCCTCTTTCAGTGAGTATGCTTTCCCTGCTTCAATTTTTCCTGCAGCTAACTTTTGATTTTTTGTCAGTTTACCCATTACAATTGAAGTTTATTAATTATTAACCGGGAACTCCCCTTTTACAGCGATACCCATACTTCTAGCTGTACCTGCAACCATCTTCATGGCAGCTTCCACAGTAAAACAGTTCAAGTCAACCATTTTGTCCTGAGCAATCGTACGAACCTGTTCCCAAGTTAATTCGGCAACTTTCTTACGGTTAGGCTCAGCAGAACCACTCTTTACCTTAGCTACTTCAAGCAATTGAATAGCAACGGGAGGAGTCTTGATTACAAAATCGAAAGACTTATCTGCGTAGTAAGTAATAATAACAGGCAGAATTTTACCTGCTTTGTCCTGGGTTCTGGCATTGAATTGCTTGCAAAACTCCATGATATTAATTCCCTTAGAACCCAGTGCAGGTCCAACGGGAGGTGATGGATTTGCAGCGCCTCCTTTAATCTGTAATTTGATTAGTCCAGCAACTTCTTTAGCCATTTTTTAATTGATTTATATATAAACATTAATGAAGAATACTACAGCGTAACACCTGCACTATTCTTTTTCCACTTGCATAAAGCCTAATTCAAGCGGCGTTTTGCGCCCGAATATCTTTACCATGACCTTCAGTTTCTTTTTTTCACTATTCACCTCTTCAATGATGCCACTGAATCCGCTGAAAGGACCAAAAGTAACCTTTACAGTTTCACCTACAACATATGGGATATTTAACTCTTCTCCCGTCTCCTGCAGTTCATCCACTGTACCAAGTATACGATTCACTTCCGATTGTCTAAGGGGTACCGGCTTTTCAGAGCCACCCAAAAAACCTATCACATTAGGAGTATTTCTCAAGTGGTGAGATACCTCACCTACCAAAGCAGCCTCCACCAAAACGTAACCAGGGAGATAACTTCTCTCTTTCACAATTTTTTTACCATTGCGAACCTGATATACTTTTTCGGTAGGAATCAATACCTGAGATACATATTCGCCTAAGTCGCTGTTTTTGATATCAGCTTCAAGATACTCTTTAACCTTAGCTTCTTTTCCACTAATGGCACGCAAAACATACCATTTCTTTTCAATCTCAGACATCACCATTCCTTTTGTTTAATGTGGATAAATTATTTTCTCCATGAAATTCTGGAAACAAAGATCCATCAAGAACACCAGCAGTGCAATTATCAGGGAAGCATATAAAACAGCAACTGCATTACTGGACAATTCAGAATACGTAGGCCACGATACTTTATGTACAAGTTCGTCGTAAGATTCTTTAATATAAGCTACTACTTTTTTCATCTTATAAAAATTAGCACGGGAGGAGAGGCTCGAACTCCCGACACCCGGTTTTGGAGACCGGTGCTCTACCAACTGAGCTACTCCCGTTTGTACATGATCAGTTCCCGATTTACACCGGGAACTGATCATGTTTATTTAATATTAGTCAAGAATTTCAGTAATCTGACCAGCACCTACCGTACGTCCACCTTCGCGGATAGCGAAACGAAGACCCGGATTCAATGCTACCGGATAGATCAATTCTACAGTGATAGTTACGTTATCACCCGGCATTACCATTTCAGTTCCTTCCGGAAGAGTGATCTCACCTGTACAGTCCATAGTACGCAGATAGAACTGAGGACGATATTTGTTGTGGAATGGAGTGTGACGTCCACCTTCTTCTTTCTTCAGGATATAAACCTCTGCTTTAAATCTTGAGTGAGGTTTGATCTGACCTGGTTTACAAAGAACCATACCACGTTTGATTTCATTCTTATCAACGCCACGGAGCAATAAACCTACGTTATCACCAGCTTCACCCTGATCCAGCAATTTGCGGAACATTTCAACACCAGTTACAACAGATTTCTTATCTTCACCCAAACCAAGGATTTCAACTTCGTCACCTACATGGATAACACCAGTTTCGATACGACCAGTTGCTACAGTACCACGACCTGTAATAGAGAACACGTCTTCTACAGGCATCAAGAAAGGTTTATCAACATCACGCGGAGGCAATGGAATCCAGTTATCAACTGCATCCATCAGTTCCATAACTTTATCTTCCCATTTTTCAACACCGTTCAATGCGCCAAGAGCAGAACCACGGATGATAGGAGTATTGTCACCATCGAAATCGTAGAATGAAAGAAGCTCTCTCATTTCCATTTCAACAAGTTCCAACATTTCTTCGTCGTCTACCATATCGCACTTGTTCAAGAACACAACCAAACGAGGTACGTTTACCTGACGAGCCAACAGGATGTGTTCGCGAGTCTGAGGCATCGGACCATCAGTTGCAGCACAAACGATAATAGCACCATCCATCTGAGCAGCACCAGTTACCATGTTCTTTACGTAGTCAGCGTGACCCGGACAGTCTACGTGTGCATAGTGACGGTTAGCTGTTTGATATTCAACGTGAGAAGTATTGATAGTAATACCTCTTTCTTTTTCTTCAGGTGCGTTATCGATAGAATCGAAAGAACGCAATTCAGAAAGACCTTTCTTAGCCAACACAGTAGTGATAGCAGCTGTCAACGTTGTCTTACCGTGGTCTACGTGACCGATTGTACCAATGTTTACGTGCGGTTTGGTACGTTCAAATTTCTCTTTAGCCATAGCTTTACTTGTTATTTATTTGATTAATAATCAGCATTTACATCCTTTTATGAGCTGTTACCGGGATTTGAACCCGGGACCTCTTCCTTACCAAGGAAGTGCTCTACCACTGAGCTATAACAGCAAGAAAAAAGAGAGCGGAAGACGGGGCTCAAACCCGCGACCCTCAGCTTGGAAGGCTAATGCTCTATCAACTGAGCTACTTCCGCGTCTGCCAAAGTTAACACTCTGTCTTCTTGTTTGTGGGCAAAGATGGATTCGAACCACCGAAGTCGAAAGACAGCAGATTTACAGTCTGCCCCATTTGGCCACTCTGGTATTTGCCCTTAATTAGTTGAAAGTTGAGAGTTAAAAACTACGATATAATTTATTAAATCCAACATCAACATTTTTTTCAATTTAAACAAAGTTTCCAATTTCGTCGTTCATCAATAAAAGTTATTTAAAACATTCAACTTTGAACTCTCAACTCTCAACTTCTTCGAGCCTCTTGTCGGATTCGAACCAACGACCCCGAGATTACAAATCACGTGCTCTGGCCAACTGAGCTAAAGAGGCAACTACTCAAAAAATGCAACCGTCACGTTCTAACGCGAGCGAAACGGCTGCAAATTTAGTTATTTATTTCTTTCCCGCAAAACTTTTGCGAACTTTTTATTTACTACGTTGTTTTTCCTTGTATTTAACCAGTTGTTTTCCGAGAGCTTCCACGCTCACGTCAATAGCCTCTTCAAATGTATCGCAAATTTTACTCGCATAAAACTCCCCATTCGGAACAAGCACTTTCACTCCGGCCTCCTTATTTTCTGCCGTTTCTGGTTTTACTACCTTTAATGACACCTCTACTTTCTTTATATCTTCGTAATATTTCTCCAACTTAGACACTTTCTTCTGAATGAAAGCCTGCAATTGTTCTGTTGCATCAAAGTGAATCGATTGAATTCTAATTTCCATACTTACCTCCTTTTTTAAGCTCGTGGATGAGCTTGTTTATACACTTTTTTAAGTTCCTCAAAAGTAGTGTGCGTATAAATTTCAGTAGTAGCCAAACTACTATGCCCAAGAAGTTCTTTAACAGCTCCCAACTCCGCTTCATTATTCAGCATTGTTGTAGCAAATGTATGCCTTAACACATGAGGACTTCTCTTTTTAAGCGTCACCACCTTTGATAGGTTCCGTTTCACTAAATTATAGACCAGATTTTTATAAAGCCGTTCGCCATTCTCTTTTACAAAAAAAGCATCAGACACTTTTTGAATCTGCCCGTTTCGTACATCGACATATTTACGCATTTCTTCCTTCAGCTCTTCACCAAAAGGAATCAGGCGCTGTTTATTCCTCTTTCCCGTCACTTTCAACAGAGAAGCTGAAAAATCCACATCCACATCATCAAGACCAATCAATTCCGAAAGCCTCATGCCAGTAGCATAAAACATTTCAATAATCAAATGATCCCGACATCCTTTAAATCCCTCACCAAAATCCGTCTCATCCAATAATTTATCCATTTCGTTCTCTTTCAAAAAAGAAGGAAGGGGCTTTTTGTTTTTTGGACCTGTTATTTTTCGTAACGGATCCACCACTACCTCACCTCGTTTTAAAAGGAATTTATAGAACGACCGGAGCGAACTTAGTTTACGATTTACAGAAGTCGAAGTATACCCCTTATCCATCAACGAAACAATCCATTCACGAATAAGTTCAGGTTTTACTTCTATTGGATTAAACTCTCCAATCTCATCCTGAGCGAACTCCTTTAGTTGAGAAATATCTTCACCGTAAGCTAAAACGGTTTTTTCAGAATAATTCCGCTCATACCGGAGATAATCAAGAAAAGAGTCTGTCAACATAACATCGTTACATCTATAATTTTGCAACGAATATATGAAAAGAAATCAATAATTCAAAGGAAATTACGAATTATTAATCTTCTACTTGCTGAAGTTGCTGAACATAAACGGCACGTTCTTTCTTAAGTCTTTTAGTCACAGAAGGTTTATCAAACTGCTGTCTGCTTCTTAATTCTTTAACGATACCGGTTTTTTCAAATTTTCTCTTAAACTTCTTCAGCGCTTTTTCAATGTTTTCGCCTTCTTTTACAGGTACTACAATCATTTTATTACTATTAATATGTTATGGTTTAAAATTTCCGCAGTCAAATTGCGCCGCAAAATTACACATACTTTCTTTATTCACAAAACTTTCGGCAATTATTTCTCAAAATCGGTGCATATGCATCACCTTACAAGCTATTTCCGAAGAAAAATAGTACCTTTGGGGGAAACTTATAATACCTATATTAATATGAAGCAAACGATTAACGAACGCATACAAGCACTGCGATTGATCCTCAAAAGCAAATCAATTAGTGCCTTCATTATCCCAAGTACCGATCCGCATCTCAGTGAATATGTAGCTCCGCACTGGAAAATACGTGAATGGATTTCAGGTTTCACCGGTTCAGCCGGAACAGTAGTTATACTGGATGATAAAGCCGGATTATGGACAGACTCCCGATATTTTTTGCAGGCTGCCCAACAATTGGAAGGTACAGACATTACTTTATATAAAGAGATGTTGCCGGAAACGCCCACAATTACAGATTTTTTATGCCAAAATATCAAACCTGGAGAGACGATAGGTATCGATGGAAAAATGTTTTCAGTGGAGCAGGTAGAACAAATGAGAAGAAAGCTCGAAGCCGAAAACATTCATTTGGAAATCTGTGGTGATCTATCAGTAGAAATATGGAAAGAACGCCCAGGCATGCCCAATACACCTGCTTTCATATACGAACTCAAATATGCAGGAAAAAGTTGTCAGGAAAAAATTGAGGCAATCCGTACAAAATTAAAAATGCAGGGAACAGATGGTTTATTCCTTTCAAGCCTGGACGAAATAGCCTGGACTCTAAACCTCAGAGGAAGTGATGTACATTGCAATCCGGTAGTCATCAGCTATTTACTGATTACACAAAACAATATAACTTATTTCATCTCATCAGAAAAAATAACCGAAGAGGTAGGAAATTACCTGAAAGCGCAACAGATAAACATACAACCTTATGATGAAGTTGAGAATTATCTGAGAAAATTGAACATAAAAAGCTTGTTACTTAATCCGTCCAAAACGAATTATGCCATCTATTCGGCAATAAATCCAGCTTGCAATATCATTTATGGAGAATCGCCCATAACATTACTAAAAGCAGTCCGCAACGAACAGGAGATTGCCGGAATTCATGCTGCAATGCAACGAGATGGAGTGGCATTGGTACGTTTCCTTAAATGGTTGGAGGAGGTAGTACCTTCAGGATTGGAAACAGAACTCACTATAGATAAAAAGCTACATGAATACCGTGCTGCCCAAGCGCTTTACATGGGTGAAAGTTTTGACACCATTGCCGGGTACAAAGAACAC
The DNA here is from genome assembly GCA_000613465.1 of Bacteroides nordii WAL 11050 = JCM 12987. Lineage (GTDB taxonomy): Bacteria > Bacteroidota > Bacteroidia > Bacteroidales > Bacteroidaceae > Bacteroides > Bacteroides nordii. The sequence continues at coordinate 7,362 of BAJA01000009.1, read as the reverse complement.
GGAGCAATCGTACATTACTCAGCTACCTTAGAGACAGATGCAACCTTACTTCCGAAAGGCTTTTTACTTTTGGATTCGGGTGCACAGTATCTAGATGGCACAACAGATATTACCCGTACCATTGCCTTAGGCGAGTTGACCGAGGAAGAGAAGATTGATTATACATTGATACTCAAAGGGCACATAGCACTCGCCATGGCTAAGTTTCCTACAGGAACCCGCGGAGCCCAACTGGACGTCTTGGCACGAATGCCGATATGGCAACATAAAATGAACTTTCTGCACGGTACCGGCCATGGTGTAGGTCACTTCCTCAGTGTACACGAAGGACCACAAAGTATTCGTATGAATGAAAACCCTGTTATTCTCCAGCCCGGCATGGTGACATCCAACGAACCGGGAGTATACAAAGCCGGAAGCCATGGTATCCGCACAGAGAATCTGACACTGGTACGCAAGGCAGGCGAAGGAATGTTTGGCGATTATCTGGAATTTGAAACAATCACCCTCTGCCCTATTTGCAAAAAGGGAATCATCAAAGAGATGCTAACCACCGAAGAGGTGTCATGGCTGAATACATATCATCAAAAAGTGTACGAAAAACTATCACCGGATTTAAACGAGGAAGAAAAGAAATGGTTACAGGAAGCAACAGCAGCAATTTAATAATTATAGAGAAATATGGCTTTAATAAAATCAGTTAGAGGATTTATCCCTGAAATAGGCGAGAACTGCTTTCTCGCTGATAATGCTGTGATCATCGGCGACGTAAAAATGGGACGTGACTGTAGTATATGGTTCAGTACCGTGTTGCGCGGTGATGTAAATTCTATCCGTATAGGTAACGGAGTGAACATACAGGATGGAAGTGTACTACACACCTTATATGAAAAATCAACCATCGAAATTGGTGATCATGTTTCAGTAGGCCACAATGTAACAATTCACGGAGCCACCGTAAAAGACTATGCCTTAATAGGAATGGGCTCTACCCTACTCGATCACACTGTAATTGGTGAAGGTGCCATCGTAGCAGCAGGTTCATTAGTATTAAGCAATACCATTATTGAACCCGGGAGTATATGGGGAGGTGTACCTGCCAAGTTTATAAAAAAGGTAGATCCGGAGCAAGCAAAAGAGCTAAATCAAAAAATAGCTCACAACTACCTGATGTACTCTTCCTGGTATAAGGAAAAAGAATAAAAAAGTGAGAGATAACCCGTAAAAAGTTATCTCTCACTTTTTTTTATATACCAACTTAAAACCTGTTTTAAACTTTCCTCACAAAAGTTTTTACTCAGTTCGTTTTGAGCAAAATTTAAGCAAGCTCCTACTAAAAGTTAATCATATGTAGTATCCGGTCGGTTGCCCCGGCATTACTTGTAACGTAATATCCGGCATTGGCTCCGGTCTCGCGCAGAAAAACCTCATCAGAAAACATCTTATCCAACAAAGTTTTCAACTCTTCATAATCCTTGATAGAATAGGCGCCTTTTGCTTCCAATAATTGCATAGCCTCCATAAACTTCTGATACCTAGGACCAAATATGACGGGAATACCATAAACAGCAGCTTCCAGTGTATTATGGATACCTACTCCAAAACCACCTCCGATATAAGCAATCTCTCCATAACGATAAATAGACGATAACAATCCATAGCAGTCTATTAACAGGCAGTCCGCTTTCAACACATTTTTTTCGTCAGCACGGGTATAGCGCACATATGGCCGTTTCAATTTACTGATAATTTCTACCAAATGATTTTCATCAATAACATGCGGAGCAATAATAAGTTTCATTTCCGGATGAGTATTGAAATATTCCAGAAACAGATCTTCATCAGGTCCCCAGGAACTTCCGGCGACAAAAGTCAACGACTGCCCCTTAAACATCTTGACCAATGGCAAATCTTTTGCCTCTTCACGTATTTGCAACACACGGTCAAAGCGAGTATCACCTACTACTGTCACACGTGTAATACCGATCTTTGACAAATACCGTTTCGAGGTTTCATTCTGCACAAACAGATGATCGAAATCTTTCAGTACATCACGATACGTTCCACCATACCATTTAAAAAATATCTGATCCCTACGAAAAATAGAAGAAACACTATATATCGGAATACGGCGTTTATGCATTTCATCCAGATAGTTCTTCCAGAATTCATATTTTATGAAAAATGCCATACAAGGATTCACAATATCCAGGAACTTCTTCACATTACGAGGTTTATCGAATGGTAAATAGCAAACAATATCCGCTCCGCGATAGTTCTTACGTACTTCATATCCCGAAGGAGAAAAAAAGGTAAGAAGTATCTTATAATCCGGATATTTTTCCCTGATTTTTTCAATAAGAGGCCGTCCCTGTTCAAACTCACCTAAAGATGCAGCATGAAACCATATATAACGGGCATCCTTCTCCACCTGCTGACGGAGAAGTTCATACACCACCCAATGGCCTTTCATCATTTTTCGGGGTTTCCGACTAAATGGAGCGGCCAGATGGACTACAATGTCGTAAATGACTATTGCCAGATCGTAGAGCATATCGTGTATGTATTGTATTACTTCAGAACCTCTACGGCACGCTTCATACGAGCCACTGTTTCTTCCTTACCCAATACCCAGGAAATATCGAACATATGCGGGCCTTTGCCTTCTCCAACCAATGTCAGACGGAATGCATTCATAATATTGCCGGTATGATACTCCTTTTCCGCAATCCAGTCCATCACAATTTTCTCTTGTCCTTCAATGCTGAAATCATCAATGCCAGCCAGCACTTCTGCCAACTCGGTCATGCACTTAGCAGAATCTTCCTTCCAGCGTTTTTTCACCGTCTTTTCGTCATATTCCGCAGGTGCAACAAAGAAAAAGCTGCAAACATCCCATAACTCACGAACAAAACTTACACGGTCTTTCATCATACCTACCACAGTCACCACCTTTTCAAAAGGAGCTTCCACACCATGCTCTTTCAGGATAGGAATAAAGAGTCCGGCTATTTCCTCATTGGATTTCTGTTGAATATACTGATGGTTGAACCAGATGCCTTTTTTATAGTCAAATTTAGCACCCGACTTACTGCAACGATGCAAATCAAAAAGCCGGATTAGTTCATCCATAGACATCACTTCCTGATCATTACCCGGATTCCATCCCAACAAAGCAAGGAAATTAATCACTGCCTCAGGCAGATAACCGGCTTCACGATAACCTGATGACGCCTCACCCGTCTTTGGGTCGTGCCATTCGAGTGGAAATACCGGAAAACCAAGACGGTCACCATCGCGTTTACTCAATTTACCATTACCTTCAGGTTTAAGCAACAAAGGCAGGTGAGCAAATGCAGGCATTGTATCTTCCCATCCAAAAGCAAGGTATAGCAATACGTGCAAAGGTGCAGAAGGCAACCATTCTTCACCACGGATCACATGAGAAACTTCCATCAAATGGTCGTCCACAATGTTTGCCAGATGATAAGTGGGAAGTTCATCGGCCGATTTATAAAGTACTTTATCATCCAGAATAGATGAATTAATAATCACTTCCCCCCGAATGAGATCATTGACATGTACATCCTCATTGGGTTCTATTTTAAAACGAACCACATATTGTTTGCCTTCAGCAATCAACGCATCGACTTCATCTTTTGAAAGAGTCAGTGAATTACGCATCATACCCCGTGTAGAAGCATCATACTGAAAATTTGCTATTTCAGCACGCTTAGCATCCAACTCTTCGGGAGTATCAAAAGCAATATAGGCCTTGCCATTGTCCAGCAATATTTTTACATACTTCTTGTATATTTCGCGGCGTTCAGATTGACGGTATGGTCCATGCTCTCCTCCAAAACTGACTCCTTCATCAAAATGAATTCCAAGCCATTTGAAAGACTCAAGGATATATTCTTCCGCACCGGGTACAAAACGGTTTGAATCAGTATCTTCAATGCGGAAAATCATATCCCCTCCATGCTGACGAGCAAAGAGATAATTATACAAAGCTGTACGCACACCACCGATGTGCAATGCTCCCGTAGGACTCGGAGCAAAGCGAACTCTTACTTTTCTTTCTGCCATAATTTGCGTTAGTATAGGTAAATCGTGGCAAAATTAAACTTTTTTTTCCACACGATTGTTTTTTTTTGTACTTTTCGCAAAAAATTCAGAGGATATGAATCATCTCAAGAAAAAAAACAGCTTCTCTTACAGAGATTTGTTATACAAAGCACTGATATTTGTAGCTACGGTAGCAGTTATTGTATACTTCCTACCCCGCGATAACAAATTCAACTATCAGTTTGACACTAACAAACCTTGGAGATACGGGCAACTGATAGCTACATTCGGCTTTCCTATTTATAAAGATGATGCAGTAGTAAAACGGGAGCAGGATAGTCTGCTTGCTTCCTTTCAGCCTTATTATCAATCAAATAAGGATGTAGAAAAAGATGCACTCATCAAGTTAAAGGAGAATTATCAGAATCATCTTAAAGGAATTCTGCCTTCCTATGATTATATCCGTTACATCGAACGAACGTTGAAAGATATTTATGCTGCCGGCATTGTTTCGACAGAAGATGCTCAAAAACTGGATAAAGACAGTACGACAGCCATTATGAAGATAGATGATAAAATGGCCGAATCACAACTTACCGCCAATATCTATACTTTAAAAGAAGCATACGAACATCTGCTTTCTGCAGATACAGCTCATTACAACAGGGACATTTTGCGTCAATGTGCTCTCAACGAATACATATCCCCTAACCTGACTTATGACCAAAAACGCACACAAACGGTAAAAGAAGACATCCTGGACAACTATTCATGGACCAGTGGAGTGGTAGTGAGCGGACAAAAAATCATTGACCGTGGTGAAATAGTCAGTCCGAAAACATACAGTATCTTAGAATCTCTCCGAAAAGAGTCGATTAAACGAAGTGAATCATTGGGACAGAAACAACTTATACTGGCAGGTCAAATACTCTTTGTCAGTATTCTCACTCTTTGCTTTATGCTTTATCTGGAGCTCTTCCGGAAAGACTACTATCAACGAAAAGGCAGTTTATCCCTACTATTTATATTAATTGTATTCTACAGCGTAATCACTGCACTAATGGTGACGCACAGTATATTTAATGTGTATATCCTGCCATATGCCATGCTTCCCATTATCATACGGGTATTTCTCGATTCCCGAACCGCTTTTCTGACGCATGTCATTACAATATTGATTTGTTCGATAGCGTTGCGGTTTCCTCATGAATTTATATTAACACAACTGGCGGCAGGTCTGGTGGCTATCTTCAGTTTGCGGGAACTTTCACAAAGGTCTCAACTGTTTCGAACTGCTGTCTTAGTAATACTCACTTACGCAGCCGTTTACTTTGCATTTGAACTGATAACAGAAAATGACCTCGCGAAGTTAAACGTAAGAATGTATACCTATTTTATTATTAATGGCATTTTACTATTATTTGCTTATCCATTATTGTTCCTTCTGGAAAAGACATTCGGATTCACTTCCAATGTAACTCTGGTGGAATTATCAAATATCAATAATGATCTGCTTCGCCAAATGTCTGAAACAGTCCCCGGTACATTCCAGCACTCTATGCAAGTAGCCAATCTTGCCGCAGAGGCCGCCATCCGCATTGGAGCAAAAAGCCAGTTAGTACGAACCGGAGCCTTGTATCACGACATCGGCAAAATGGAAAATCCGGCATTCTTCACAGAGAATCAATCCGGAGGAATTAACCCACACAAAAATCTGAATTACGAACAAAGTGCACAAGTCGTCATCAATCATGTAACAGACGGACTAAAGCTGGCAGAAAAACATAATCTTCCGAAAGTTATAAAAGATTTCATCAGCACTCATCACGGACGAGGTAAAACAAAGTTCTTCTACATATCCTGGAAAAACGAACATCCCGATGAAGAACCTGATGATGAAAAGTTCACCTATCCGGGTCCAAACCCTTTCTCTAAAGAAACTGCTATACTGATGATGGCGGACGCCGTAGAGGCAGCTTCACGCAGTTTGCCCGAATACACGGAAGAAAGTATCAGCAACCTGGTAGAAAAGATAATCGATTCTCAGATTGAGGAGGGATATTTCAAAGAATGCCCCATCACTTTCAAGGATATCGCAACTGTAAAAGCTGTATTCAAAGAAAAATTGAAAACAATTTACCACACACGTATCAGTTATCCGGAATTAAAAAAATGAAAATGACATCAAAGGAACAAAAACAGGCCGAAAAGCTGTTGCAACGTAACGGTATAGGGTTTCACGATATCGGGAGTTTTAGTTTTATGAAACGATATTATCAGATGCCACGTAAAAGTAACCTGATATCAAAAGACAAATATGGCGCCGGAGTACTCACTTTACATTTGAATAAAGGTACAACAAAAGCGATCTACCTTCCTTTATATCGCCATCCAACAGCCGTTATCCACTATTTGTTATCCCGGGAAATACCTTTCGAGAACTATAAACCAGGAAAAAGAGAAGCAGGGATAACCATCCCGGAAAAGAAATACCGCCGTTCGTCATTGTACCTCCTTTATTTTGCTCCTTTATTTATCGTATTTGCAATATTAGGATGCAAGATGATTGTGTCAGGCATATTATGGGGAATTATTCCGGGAATACTCTCCCTTATCCTCAGTACTTTTCTGTTGTATGCATTGCTCACCCGCTTTGGATATCTGACTCTTGATAATGATAGCCTTACGTACATAGCATCGGGCGAACCGTGACTTTTCCTTATAGTAGCCTGCGGAAAGTAAACTTTGACTATGCCCGTGAACGGACCTTTACCTACAATATGGAGGTATTGGACCAGGACTATAACTATTATCTGTATTATATAGGAAGGGTTCCGCGTAGAAAACTGAAAGAAATTACAGAACACTTGCTTCAGGCTGGTATTGATACTACCTGCTACATAGAGACAGATAAACGTTACTATCAGGATAACTATAGCAAACATTAGTTCTCACAATGAATATCCAAATAAATAGCACATTACAGTTTGTAAACATAAAAAACAGTGAATAAGCTGAGAAATCTAAAAGCAACTCTTACCCCCCAAAAAACACTACAATTAAGCCTCTCCATAAAACACTGTATATCAACACATTGAATAAACTTTTTTCCTCATAGAGGAACGCTTCGTTTCTCTACGGGTTTCACCCTATTTGTCGTAGAGAAACGTCTCTTTCCTCTACGACAAACGGTATGAATATCCATAAGAGTTTACATAGAATCACAAAAGCCTCGTAAATTTTCACTGAATATTGTAATTAACATCTACCAACATTATGAACTTGAGATTTAAT
>BAJA01000010.1 GCA_000613465.1 Bacteroides nordii WAL 11050 = JCM 12987 | reverse complement strand
CCCCCCAAACACCAGCCAATAAATATTATAAATGCCAAATTTCGTTTATAATAAATAAGAAAATAACTTCTTTTTGGCATTATTTTTGTTCTACTAACTATGATAACAGTACAAATACCTTGAAATTATGAACGAAAGAGCTATCAACGAGCAACATATATACATTTGTAATTTAATCGAACAAAAACGATTAAAAGAAGCTTTAATGCAACTGGAGTCTTTCCTGTGGCAATGTTCGGATTGGGAGCTCCGCCACCAGCTGGAGCAGCTACAAACCTCCTATAATTTCATGCTACAGTATATGAAACAGGGCATAGCCGATCCGGAACGAGAAAAATTATATACAAAACTTCGTGCTAATGCATTAGAAATAGCCGATAAGGGACGTCTATTGATGCTTGATGATGTATCAACGCATTTCTATCACATAGTACGCAGCAAGCGTACACAGGAGTTAGCGCCTTATACTACAAGCGTTCTGATGCATGTATTGGAATCTTTTAACGACGATTTGGCAGTCAGCGGATTGTTGTCAGACAATAATTTGGATGAAGTTCTGAAAAGACACGAGGAAACACAGAAATTCCTACTTCTGCAAACCTGGTCAAATAGTAGCTGGACTGTAGAAAATGAAGCCGAAGCACAAGCTATGCTGAAGTCGGAACTACTTCCGGTCAATGACCTGTGTCTGTTTACCAGTGCTGTAATGTTGAGTCTGATGGAGTGCTTTGATCTGCGAAAGTTGATGTGGTTGTTAGATGCATACCAATGCAATAATATACACGTCAGCCAACGGGCATTGATCGGAATCATTTTTGCTTTACACATCTATAATGCCCGGCTCGATCTATACCCCGAATTCAGCAAGCGTCTGGACCTGGTCAATGAAGAATTCCCATTAGACGAAGACCTCGCACGTATATACCGTCAACTCCTCTTGTGTCAGGAAACGGAAAAAATAGATAAGAAGATGCGTGAAGAGATCATTCCGGAAATGCTGAAAAATGTCTCTTCCATGCGTAATATGAAATTTGGATTCGAAGAATCTGATGAAGAAAAAGACGATCGAAATCCGGATTGGGGCAATGTGTTTGAAAACTCACCATTAGGCGATAAGTTGCGCGAAATGAACGAACTGCAAATAGAGGGGGCCGATGTATATATGAGTACATTTTCACAATTGAAAAATTTCCCTTTCTTCAAGGAGTTACACAACTGGTTTTATCCTTTCGACAGACAACAGTCAAATGTTATCAAAATGATGCGAAAGGAAACCAGTAAAGAAAACAGGATGATAGACATACTCCTGCAATCGGGATTCTTCTGCAGCAGTGATAAGTATTCGCTCTTCTTCACTATGGAGCAATTTCCACAGTCACAGCGCAATCTGATCTTCAGCCAACTCACCGAACAACAGGCGGAAGAGTTTGCCGAACAGTCTAAAGCTGAAACCCTAAAGAGGTTTTCCGAACGTCCGGGTACGATCAGTAGCCAATATCTGCATGACTTGTATCGCTTCTTCAAATTAAACATACGCAGAAGTGAGTTTAGAGATATATTCAAAGAAAAGATAGAGTTACACAAAATATCAGCATTGAAAAATTTCCTGTACCAGGAGGGCACACTAACCTCCATAGCAGATTTTCACTTTAAAAAAGAACATTGGGCAGAGACTGTTGAACTATATAAGGAAATAGAGCAGATGAACGGCCCTCTGAGCACACAGTCGGAGTTTTATCAGAAGTTAGGTTATGCTCTGCAAAAGCAGAAAAAATTGGAGGAAGCCATTGCTGCCTACCTGAAGGCAGATACCATAAAACCGGATAATATATGGATAAACCGTCATCTGGCCAGTTGTTACCGCCTGCTGCGCAACTTCAAAAAAGCACTGGAATATTACCGGAAAGCCGAAGAAGCTTTGCCGGAGAATCATAGTATTGTGTTTTATATAGGTAGCTGCCTGGCCGAATTGCAACAATTTGAAGAAGCACTGAATTACTTCTTCAAACTTGACTTCATGGAAAACGATTGCATCAAGGCATGGAGAGGTATCGGCTGGTGTTCATTCATCAGTGGTAAACTGGAGCAAGCGATCAATTATTATAATAAGGTGATAGAAAAAGCCCCACTTGCAGTAGATTATCTGAATGCCGGACACGTAGCATGGGTGTCCGGAAATATAGAGAAGGCCGCAGAGTTTTATGCCCGTTCTAAAGAGATGAGCGGAGATCAGGAAATATTTCTGGATATGTTCAACAAAGATAAAGTCTACCTCATCAAGCAAGGAATAAAAAAAGAGGATATCCCGTTAATGCTGGATTTACTATAATTCATCGAGGGGGGCAATAGTAAAATCAACTATTATTAAAACGCAGATTAACACTGAATTACGTAAAGAATAAATTATATTTGTGATAATTAGCGTTAATCTGCGTTTCTAAAGTTGCATATTGATAATTTCCTTCCGGCTTTTGACATACCTATAATGACTCAAACGTTAACTTATGACCTTTATTCACAAAAAAGGATATAATATAGCAAATAAACAGCCTTACATAGTGTGATATCCCAAAAGAATGTCGTTCTTTGCAGTACGAAACAATAAGAGGTTTATAATAATTTGCTTTCATATATGTATCTCCTCAGTTATCCACATTGAGTATTTCCATTCTGATTACTTTTTCTCAAAACTTTTTTTATTGCATTATTAATTTTTTTATATTTACGTTTATGAACATGTATGTTGGAAACCTTAGCTACAATGTTAAGGAATCAGATTTGAGACAAGTAATGGAAGAGTATGGAACAGTAGAATCTGTAAAACTCATCACCGACCGCGACACAAGAAGATCAAAAGGTTTTGCCTTTATCGAAATGCCGGAAGCATCGGAAGCAAAAAATGCAATCACAGAATTGAACGGAGCAGAATATGCAGGCCGTCCGATGGTAGTGAAAGAAGCATTGCCCAGAAATTAAGATTAAACTCTGAGATAAGAAAGAAAAGGATATCGCTTGGCGATATCCTTTTTTGTTTATTGGAATTATTCCTTAAAGCAGGCACACACTATTACAGCCGTTTGAGCTCCTGATATAACCGCTGTATAGGCAATCCCATTACATTAAAATAGCTTCCTGAGATAGATTCCACACCGATAAAACCAATCCACTCCTGCACACCATAAGCCCCGGCTTTATCCATCGGGGTATATTTATCAACGTAATAAATGATTTCCTCTTCGGTCAATGTGGCAAATGTTACATCCGTAACAGCAGTAAAACTTTTCTGCCAATCACTGGTAGTAAGGCAAACCCCAGTAATAACCTGATGAGAAGTTCCGGAGAGCTTGCGCAGCATATCTATAGCCCCTTCCCTACCCTTGGGTTTCCCAAGCACCTCCCCATTCAACCACACAATGGTATCTGCTGTAATAAGTAACTCATCCGGCTGAATAAGAGATTTATAAGCATCGGCTTTCTCACGGGAGATATAAGCAGGAATTTCTGTCCCCTGCAAAGTATCGGGATAAGATTCGTCTACATCCGGAAGAGTTTTTACCACATAATCCACTCCCAGGCCAGACATCAGTCTTTTCTACGAGGAGAATTAGAGGCTAACACAATATTGTATTTCTTTAAATTATCAAGCATAATAAATAAGTAGTCAGTAGTTAGTAGTCAGTAGTCAGTAGTTAGTAGTCAGAATCCGTTCGGCACAACTCCAATACACAGAGGATTCTAACTACCAACTCCAAAATTCCAAATTCCAATTCCATTCACCACCCAAAGGCATCATCTGACATCCATTTTCCGTGTACCTTCAGTACCTGTTCTATCACATCACGACCACAACCGTAACCACCTGCAGCGTGAGAGATGTATTTTGCCACCTTCTTTACTTCAGGAGCAGCATCTTTCGGGCAACATGGAAGACCACATTCCTGCATCACTTCAATATCGGGCACATCATCTCCCATGTACATTATTTCCTCATCCGTAAAACCATATTTATCACGAAACTCACGATAATCATGTATCTTCACAGCCGAACCCATATACAGATCAGTCACTCCCAAAGCTGAGAAACGAATACGCACAGCCTCCGTACGCCCGCCAGTAATAATGGCAATGCGCAACCCTTTTTTTACAGCCAACTGGATAGCATAGCCATCTTTAATGTTCACAGTACGCATCGGCTCACCCGACGGATGTAATGGAATCATATCCGCACTCAACACCCCATCTACATCAAAGGCAATGGCTTTTATCTTTTTGAGGTCGTAATTGATTGTACTCATAATGATATTTACGATTAAACGGTTTACGATTTACGATTGAAAATACTGCGGCTGATAAGCTCATAAAGTTGCTGCATTCCGGGATCATCAGAGAGCATGGCGAGATGATTGTTGATTACATTTTCATCATAGCGTATAGCAGGCCCGGTTTGGGCAGCTTTAGGGCTCAACTCATGTACTTTACGGGCTGTCTCGTCAATCAAAGGAAGCATTACATCGAACGGGAGATTATACTTCTCCAGCAATTCAGCTGCCAGCGCATACATATGGTTCGTAAAGTTACAAGTGAACACAGCAGCAAGATGCAAACTCTTGCGTTGTTCGGAAGTAGCTTCGTAAACACGCTCGGACAAAGTGACAGCGATAGCTTTGAGTAGTTCCGTATCCTCCGGTGTGGACGCTTCAATAAAGAAAGGAATCTCACGGAAGTCTACTTCACGTTGTTTACTAAACGTCTGCATAGGATAAAAAACACCGTAATGCTCTGCATGCCCCTCCCAGATACTCATTGGGATACTACCAGCCGTATGTACCATCAAAGCTTCTTTTCGCTTCCCAGACACAATTGCAGGAAGCAATTCCGCAACAGCCGAATCTTTCAGCGAAACGATATACAGCCGGGCAAATGAATTTATATCTTCCGGATGAATAGTAAATTCCGCTTCCACTTCTTCTGCCAACCGGCGGGCCGAATCTTCCGTACGACTATACACCTGCACGATACGAAATCCTTTACGATACAATGCCTTAGCCAGGTTTGTCGCCAGATTTCCGGCACCAATAAATACAATTGGCGTATCTTCTATACTTCTTTTCATCGCGTTGATATCAAATACAATATTCCTCCGATTATCAGCAATGCCAAAGGCAGCAGATAGGCGGACATACTTCCTAACAAAGCTACAATCAGACCGATATTCATCACAAGCCAAAGCCCTATCAGCACCAGACCAACAGATTTATCATGTTTGAGAAATAAGAAAATAACAGCTGTATACAGCAGGAAATTATCTTTATTCATCACCCACGGCAATCCAATGGCAGAAAAGTGTATCAGCTTGTCAATCAGGTAAAGCACGCCTATCACAATCAGAGTGACAGCAGTTGCCTTGTATGTATCTCTATTGTTGTTGGCTTTAGCAGCACTCACTGTTATTTTCCTCCGAATTTATTAATATGAATTTTCTCCCACTGCAGGTGGCTTTCGTCAAAAGGTTTACGTTCCATGCCTTTGTGTCCGATGGCGATAACAGACAGAACCTGAAGTTGCAAAGGTATATCAAGTACGCTACGCACATATTCGTCCGACGGCATGCCGGTAGCAGCATAGCGTTCACGGATTTGTACCCAGCAACTACCTAATCCCAGATCTTCAGCCTGCAATTGAAGCATAATAGAAGCAATAGAAGCATCTTCAATCCATACGTCACTTACCAATGGATCAGCAGTAACAACAATGGCAAGTGCAGCATCGGCAATAAAAGCAGAAGCCTGTTCCTTACAGTGCGAAAGCTTCTCCAATGTCTCTTTATCATCTACGGCAATAAACTGCCAACCATTACTACGTTTAGAGGTAGGCGCCATCAGTGCGGCTTTTAACAAGGTCACTACCTGCTCTTGTGAGAGTTCTTCGTCGGTAAACTTCCGCATACTGCGGCGGTTCTTTATTAATTCACTGAAATTTTCCATGCTATTTTTACTTTCTTTATACTTGCAAAGACAAGTGCAAAGATAATGCAAACTGAGAACAGAATAAAGTGAACTTGTTCATTTTTTATGCCAAGGTGCAGCTTATCTTCGCTTTTCGACAAAGATAAGGATAAAAACCGAAAAACTAAATAGTTCAGCAGGCTTGCTATAAACTGGAAAGTCATATAACAAGACTGTACACTTTGGTATGACAAGAATGTACAGCTTTGTAGTGCAAGGTTGTACACTTTTGCATGGTAAGGATGTACAATCTAATAAATACTGATTATCAACCACTTACAAGCATATTTATGAGATATTTTCCCGGCATCACTATCTTTGCCCACGAGGTCTGTGCCAGCACCTTCCACACCGGAGTACCGATCTCCCCATAATTCGACATTCGTAGAATGGCCTTTATATCTCCGGTGTCCGTCACCTTAATTCGATCCAATGTCAATAGCAATCCGTCATAATTGTGCGTCTTTTTGTTGAGTGCATATTCCGGAGGTGGAGGCAAAACAGAATCTTCCCCCCTCTTTTTCTTTTCTTCTACTTTACTTTCTTTTACTTTACTTTGTCTGAAAATGTCTGCATTTTCCAGACTCAACTCCATCTGAACAGGAAAAATGTTCGCATTTTCTGAGTTCATACTCTCTTTCTGTTTACATTTTATCTCTTCCCCCTTACATTTCACCTCTTCTAACAAATAGGGTAATTTTGATAAATCCCTCTTTCCCAAGCTATTATTAAAATTGAAATAAAATCCGTATCTTTGCACTGATAAACAAATTATCATTATGAAAAATCGAATAACCCGAGACGATTACATCAAAGCGAATCGTAAAGCCAGCCGTGAGGCTGAAATTGAGAAGTACGGTCATCCTATTTGCTACAAACGGGTGCACCAGTCAAAAAAAGTATATAACCGCAAAAAGATGAAGGCAGGCGATAAGGCTCTGCCTTTTTTTATACAATTTGCGTAAGCTTTCCGGTGAGTGAGTCAATGATAAAACCATGCACACGAACATCAGAAGGAATCAGCGGATGACGAATAATAGAATCAACAGTTTCGCATACAGATTTCTCCGTATCATCAAAGCCACCCAACCAGGAATGAAAATCAACACCACAAAAGTGAATCATATCGATCAGATCTTCACGAATTCCCCGGGCTTTCATTCGTTCAAGGATCTCCTCGCTATCCATGTGATGAGCTCCGCAATCAGAATGAGCAATAACCATAATCTCCTCTACACCAAGTTCATAGATAGCGACCAACAAACTACGGATAACACTACCGAAAGGATGGGAAATAACGGCCCCGGCATTCTTTATTATTTTTGCATCACCATTTCTCAGACCAAGAGCGGCAGGAAGTAATTCTGTCAAACGGGTATCCATACAAGAAAGAATAGCAAGCTTCTTATCAGGGTATTTATTAGTTATATATTTTTCGTAACCCTTATTCTCTACAAACTGCTTGTTAAAAGCAATAATTTCTTCTACCATAATTTCAGTCAATTTCTAAATGTTATGACAAATGTAGTAAACATCTGCATTATGTTACAACAAAACAATCGTCTTTCTTGTTGAAAAGATAAATAAAAAGATGTAAATTTGCCACAAGATGCCCTTAAAGCTTACTACATATTATCGCGGGAGTGAAATTCCCGAGCTACCGGGAAAAAATACATTTCACTCCAAGGAGTTGTTTCTGATATATGAAGCAACACCAGGATATGCGCCGGTGTTTATCGTTGCAACTGACAACGGAAAACCGATAGCCAGACTGCTTGCGGGGATACGTACAAACAAAAGGCTCTTTCCTCCTTCTATCGTTCGTCGTTGTGAAGTGTATGGCACGGGAGAATATCTGTTAGAGGATACCACCGACAAAGAAGCCATATTCGGAGAAATGCTTGAACATCTTACTGCGGAAGTACTACGGGATTCTTTTATGATAGAATTTCGTAACCTGGATAATGCACTATTCGGATACAAACATTTCAGGGCAAATGGGTACTTCCCCATCAACTGGCTGCGGGTACGCAATTCATTGCATAGCCAGAAAACGGCAGAAGAGCGAATCAGTCCTTCACGAATCCGGCAAATTAAGAAAGGTCTTAGAAACGGAGCTAAAGTGGAAGAAGCGCACTCGGTAGAAGAAATACAGGAATTCTCACACATGCTGTATAAAATATACTCATCGCATATACGCAAACATTTTCCTCACATCGAATTCTTTCGCCACATGGAAGAAAGATTGATGCATAGCGATCAGGGAAAAATTTTCATTGTACGATATAAAGAGAAAATCATTGGCGGGGCTGCATGTATCTATTCGGGAGACAGTGCTTACTTGTGGTTCTCGGGAGGTATGCGAAAAACATATGCATTGCAATATCCTGGTATTTTGGCAGTATGGATGGCACTAAAAGATGCATACGAACGCGGATACCGGCATTTGGAATTCATGGATGTAGGGCTTCCTTTCAAAAAACACGGATATCGTGAATTCGTTCTTCGTTTCGGCGGAAAACAAAGCAGCACACGCCGCTGGTTCCGTTTCAGATGGACGTGGCTGAATAATTTATTTACCAAGATATACGTTTAGAACGATTTTTCCGTTATTATCTCATTAGGCAACGATAGCGGATATGAATAAGCGTCTCTCAAATCTATTTCTATTTTTACTATTCACTTTCCCCGTCCTGGCTCAACAGGTCAAGATAGGAGGTGTCATTACTGATGAAAACGGAGAACCCGTAGAACTGGCTACCGTACGTATAGAGGGAACAGCTATTGGTACTGTCAGTAATCTGAAAGGAAAATATTCACTTAAATTTACGTCAAGAGATACAGTAACGGTGATATATTCAATGATAGGATATAACACCCGGAAACGCGTATTGGTAAATCCACAGGGAAATATCAGTATCAATATGACCCTGCCTGCTTTAGGATATGAACTGGGAGAGGTAACCATTACAGAAAGCCGCCGGCAAACCAACACAGTACAACAGATAGACATGAAAGCCAATAAACTGATGCCGGATGCGTCAGGAGGAAATATCGAGTCGATCATTGCAACACAAGCCGGAGTAAGCTCAAACAATGAACTGAGTTCTCAGTATAATGTACGTGGAGGAAGTTTTGACGAAAATATGGTTTATGTGAACGGAATAGAAGTTTACCGTCCGTTGCTGGTGCGTTCCGGCCAACAGGAAGGATTAAGCTTCATCAATCCGGATATGGTGGAGAGCGTAGGTTTCTCATCGGGTGGATACGAAGCACGATACGGAGACAAAATGTCATCTGTACTGGATATCACCTATAAAAAACCAGAGCATTTTGAAGCAACAGGAGCATTCAGCTTATTAGGAGTTTCTGCTTATGCAGGTTTTGGCAATAAGAAGTTTTCATGGACCAACAGTATCCGTTATAAAAGTAACCGCTACTTACTGGGAACACTGGATACAAAAGGAGAATATGACCCACAGTTTATAGATTATCAAACATTTATAAGCTGGAGACCAAGTAAAAGATGGGAAGTAGGATTCATCGGGAATATATCTGAAAACAAGTATATCTTTCAACCCGAGGA
Source organism: Bacteroides nordii WAL 11050 = JCM 12987 (assembly GCA_000613465.1). Classification (GTDB taxonomy): domain Bacteria; phylum Bacteroidota; class Bacteroidia; order Bacteroidales; family Bacteroidaceae; genus Bacteroides; species Bacteroides nordii. The sequence goes on along the minus strand of BAJA01000010.1, from coordinate 143,507 downwards.
CCGTACCACACGATTCGGGACATTAGAATCTGCACGCGAATTCAAAGTATACTTTGACGGACAGGAACGAGATCTTTTCCGTACTTTCTTTGGTGCAGCCAATGCTACTTATAACTTTGACGAAAGTAACAGCCTGACCTTTCAGGCTTCTGCTTTCCAAACCAAAGAACAGGAAACTTATGACATCAGCGGACAGTACTGGCTCAATGAGCTTGACTCTTCCGGAGAAGAGTCTGATACTGAAACAGGCGAAACAATAGGGGTAGGTACGTATATGGAACATGCCCGCAACTATCTTAATGCCAAAGTACAAAGTTACTCCTTTACAGGACGCCATCGTATCAAACGCCACGCCGTCCAATGGGGATTGGAGTTAAAGACCGAACGTATCAAAGATAAACTACGTGAGTGGGAAATGCGTGACTCTGCCGGATATTCATTGCCACAGGTGCCGGACGGCCCAGAGTTGATTTACAGCCTCTCCTCCAAAAATGATATCAATAGTAGCCGTCTCTCTCTTTATGCACAAGATAGCTATAAGTTTCAGACCGGAGCAGGGCTATTCACTCTTACAGCAGGAATCCGTGGCAGCTACTGGAGCTGGAACAAAGAATTTATCGTAAGCCCAAGAGCCTCACTTGCACTCATCCCCAAACTTAACGAAAAGTTACAATCCGGGTAGCAGCAGGTGTATATTATCAGGCTCCTTTCTATAAAGAATTCCGCGATACGACTATGGTGAACGGAATGGCAACCGTAACACTCAACAAGAATATCAAATCACAACGTTCCATACATTTTGTTGCCGGAAGCGATTACAGTTTCCGGGCTGTAGGACGCCCATTCAAATTCACGGCAGAGGTGTACTACAAAGCGTTAAGCAATCTTATTCCTTATAACGTTGATAACGTCCGCGTCAGTTACTACGGACGCAATATGGCAAGCGGTTACGCAACAGGACTCGATATGAAACTGTTTGGAGAGTTCGTACCCGGAACTGATTCGTGGCTCACATTTTCGGTAATGAAAACCGAAGAAAAGATAAACGGCAAGTGGCTCCCCCGCCCTACCGACCAGCGATATAATCTTTCGCTCTACTTCACTGATTACTTTCCGGGAAGTACGAAATGGAAGATGAATCTCAAAGGTACTCTTGCCGGTGGACTTCCTTTCGGACCTCCCCACAGCGGACGTGAAGAAGCCGTATTCCGTACGCCTTCCTATCGCCGTGTAGACATTGGTATGTCTCGTGTTTTGATAGACAATACAGACAAGCACAAAACCGGATTCGGACGCAATATTCGTAGCATGTGGTTAGGGTTGGATGTTTTCAATTTGCTCAATATCAGCAACGTTAACTCCTATTATTGGGTAACTGATGTGCACAATAACCAGTTTGCAGTACCCAATTACCTTACATCTCGTCAAATCAACGTCAGACTGCTGATTGACTTTTGAAATTAAATGCTGAAATATTTCTTTATTAACGAAGAATTGATTTTCTTTGTGCTGGTTTAAAAGGAACCAAAAAACTAATTTAAAGCCAATATAAAGAACACAGTTATGAAGATTTCACACATTGAACACTTGGGCATTGCTGTAAAAAGCATTGAAGAAGCCCTACCGTACTACGAGAATGTATTAGGTCTGAAATGTTACAATATCGAAACAGTAGAAGACCAGAAAGTGAGAACAGCTTTCCTTAAAGTAGGCGAAACAAAAATCGAACTGTTAGAACCAACCTGTCCCGAAAGTACCATTGCTAAGTTTATTGAAAATAAAGGTGCAGGCGTTCATCATGTGGCATTTGCTGTTGAAGACGGCGTAGCCAATGCATTGGCAGAAGCTGAAAGTAAAGAAATTCGTCTCATCGATAAAGCTCCCCGTAAAGGTGCCGAAGGACTTAACATCGCTTTCCTTCACCCGAAATCAACGCTGGGCGTATTGACTGAACTTTGTGAACACTAAAATCATTGACGATTAGACAATTTACGATTGAAGTTTCTTTTACTAAATTACTAACAGTTATTTCAATTGTAAATCGTAAATTGTCTAATCGTAAATTCTATAAATCCTTTAAAACAAGAAAGACTCATGAGTAACCAGCTTGAAAAAGTAAAAGAGCTTATTGAACTTCGTGCTCAGGCTCGTTTAGGTGGTGGCGAAAAGGCTATTGAAAAACAACACGCAAAAGGCAAATACACTGCCCGCGAGCGTATTGCACAGCTGCTGGATGAAGGCAGTTTCGAAGAATTGGATATGTTCGTACAACACAGATGTACTAACTTTGGCCAGGAAAAAAAGCACTTCTTAGGTGACGGTGTTGTAACTGGGTATGGAACAATCGAAGGAAGATTAGTATATGTTTTCGCACAGGATTTCACTGTATTCGGTGGTTCACTGTCGGAAACCATGGCACAGAAAATATGTAAAGTGATGGATATGGCCATGAAAATGGGTGCTCCTGTTATCGGTATCAACGACTCGGGTGGCGCACGTATTCAGGAAGGTATCAATGCACTTTCCGGTTATGCTGAGATATTCCAGCGTAACATCATGGCATCAGGAGTGATCCCACAGATCTCTGGTATCTTTGGTCCTTGCGCAGGTGGTGCTGTTTACTCTCCTGCCCTGACCGACTTTACACTGATGACTGAAGGAACTTCTTATATGTTCCTCACTGGTCCGAAAGTGGTAAAGACTGTGACAGGCGAAGACGTATCGCAGGAAGACCTCGGTGGCGCAAGTGTTCATGCAACCAAATCAGGTGTAACTCACTTTACTGCCGAAACCGGTGAAGAAGGTCTGTCAATAATCCGCCACCTTCTTAGTTTTATCCCGCAGAACAATCTTGAAGAAGCTCCGCTAATGGAGTGTACAGATCCTATCGACCGTATGGATGATCTTCTGAATGAGATTATTCCGGACAGCCCGAATAAGCCATACGATATGTATGAGGTGATTGGTGCTATCATCGATAATGGCGAATTCCTCGAAGTACAAAAAGATTATGCCAAAAATATTATCATCGGATTTGCCCGTATGAACGGACAATCTGTAGGTGTAGTTGCCAACCAGCCCAAATATCTGGCAGGTGTACTTGACAGCAATGCATCTCGTAAGGGTGCCCGCTTCGTTCGTTTCTGCGATGCATTCAATATTCCTTTGGTAACCCTGGTAGACGTTCCGGGATTCCTTCCGGGAACAGGACAAGAATACAATGGTGTTATTCTGCATGGTGCGAAGTTGCTTTACGCTTACGGTGAAGCTACTGTGCCTAAAGTAACTGTAACACTGCGTAAATCATATGGTGGTTCACACATCGTAATGAGTTGCAAACAACTCCGTGGTGACATGAACTATGCATGGCCAACAGCTGAAATTGCTGTAATGGGTGGTGCAGGTGCTGTGGAAGTATTGTATGCAAAAGAAGCCAAAGAACAGGAAAACCCGGCTCAATTCCTGGCAGATAAAGAAGCAGAATACACTAAGCTATTTGCTAATCCGTATAATGCGGCTAAATATGGTTACATTGACGATGTTATCGAACCGAGAAACACTCGTTTCCGCATCATCCGTGCATTGCAACAGTTGCAGACTAAGAAACTAACAAACCCTGCCAAAAAGCACGGCAATATTCCATTGTAACAAATAAAACCTGATTGTTATGAATAAAAAAAGAATTGGAATATTTATCGCGTTAGTAGCAGTAGTTTGCTTAGGACTGAACGCACAAAGAGCTACAAGTCTTAAAATCAATGAAGTTCTGGTAACCAACGAACAGAATTATCAAGATGACTATGGCTTGCATAATGCATGGATAGAAATATTCAACACCTCTTTTGCTACGGTCAATATCGAAGGCTGCTATCTGACGAACGATAAAGATAATCCGACAAAATATCCTATTCCTAAAGGAGATATACTGACGCAGATTAAACCTCGCCAACATACTCTGTTTTGGGCAGACGGAATGCCAAATCGTGGAACATTCCATGTGAACTTTACGCTTGACCCCAATAAGGAAAATTACATTGCTTTGTATGATTCGAACGGCAAAACATTGATTGACGAAGTCACTATTCCTGCCGGAATACTTGCCGACCAGTCATATGCCCGCCAAGAGGACGGAAGTGCAAATTGGGTGATTAAAGGAGGAGGAGAACACAGTTATGTAACTCCGAGTACTAATAATATGACTCAAGACAAGAATGAAAAAATAGAAAACTTCAAAAAACACGATGAGGATGGTTTTGGTATGGCTATCATTGCAATGTCGGTTGTGTTTATTGGTTTGATATTATTGTATGTTTCATTCAAAATAGTAGGTAATATTGCAGTTAAATTAGGTAAGAAAAATGCAATGAAAGCAATTGGTATCACTGATAAGGCAGAAGCCAAAGAAAAGAACTTAGGTAGTCATTCCGGAGAAGAAGCTGCCGCCATCGCTATGGCTCTGCACGAATTCATGAATGATGCACACGATGTTGAAGACATGATTCTGACTATCAATAAAGTAAAACGTACCTATTCACCTTGGAGTTCTAAGATCTACACTTTACGTCAGACTCCTAAAAGATAATTATTAACCCTAATAAATTGAAGCAATGAAACAATATAAATATAAAATCAACGGAAACCTCTACAACGTTACAGTAAACGATCCGGAGGAAAATATCGTGAACGTTGAGGTAAACGGAACTCCTTACAAAGTGGAGTTGGACAAACCGGTAAAACCTGCTGTCGCTCCGAAACCTGTAACCCGTCCCGCTGCTGCTCCAAAAACAGATAGTGGTGCACCTGTAGTGCAACGTCCTGCAAACACTGGTTCCGGAAAGAAAGACGGTGTGAAATCTCCGCTACCAGGTGTTATCCTTGATATTAAAATAAAAGAAGGCGACACAGTGAAAAAAGGCCAGACCGTAATCATCCTTGAAGCTATGAAGATGGAAAACAATATCAACGCTCACAAGGATGGAAAGGTTGTAGAAATCAAAGTTAAACAAGGAGATTCCGTACTGGAAGGTACAGACCTCGTAATCATTGAATAATTATGGGAGATTTCTTATCATTTTTGGGGAATAACCTTATTGACTTTTGGGGATTTACGGGTTTTGCAAATGCAACGCCGGAACATCTTGTCATGCTGTTGGTTGGACTCTTTTTTATCTATCTCGCAATAGCAAAAGAGTTTGAACCGATGCTTCTTATCCCTATTGGCTTTGGTATCCTCATCGGTAATATTCCCTTCAACATGGAAGCCGGACTAAAAATAGGCATCTATGAAGAAGGTTCCGTACTGAATATACTCTATCAGGGAGTAACCTCTGGTTGGTATCCGCCACTCATTTTCCTGGGTATCGGAGCCATGACGGACTTCTCGGCACTGATCTCCAATCCGAAACTGATGCTGATCGGAGCTGCTGCACAATTTGGTATTTTCGGTGCTTACATCATTGCACTTCTTATGGGATTTGAGCCGAATCAGGCCGGTGCTATCGGTATTATCGGTGGTGCGGATGGTCCTACGGCTATCTTCCTTTCATCTAAATTAGCTCCGAACCTGATGGGTGCCATTGCCGTGTCGGCTTATTCATACATGGCATTGGTTCCGGTGATACAACCGCCTATCATGCGTCTGTTGACTACTAAGAAAGAACGTGTGATCCGTATGAAACCGCCAAGAACCGTATCTCATACAGAAAAGGTTATCTTCCCGATTGTAGGTCTGTTGCTTACAACATTCCTTGTTCCTTCAGGTCTACCTTTGTTAGGTATGTTGTTCTTCGGTAATTTATTGAAAGAAAGTGGTGTAACCCGTCGTTTGGCAAATACGGCCAGTGGTCCGTTGATTGATACAATCACTATCTTATTAGGATTGACGGTAGGTGCTTCTACACAGGCTTCCGAATTCTTAACCTGGAGTTCTGTACAGATCTTTATCCTGGGTGCTATCTCATTTATTATTGCTACAACAGCTGGTGTTCTATTTGTGAAATTCTTCAACCTCTTCTTGAAGAAAGATAATAAGATCAATCCGCTGATTGGTAATGCAGGTGTATCCGCAGTTCCTGACTCTGCACGTATTTCACAGGTTGTAGGTCTGGAATATGATCCGACCAACTACCTGTTGATGCATGCTATGGGCCCGAACGTGGCAGGTGTTATCGGTTCAGCAGTTGCCGCCGGTATCTTGTTAGGATTCCTTATGTAAGCCATCATTTAATTATCAAAATAGTAAAGGCGTTCTCTATATGCAGGGAACGCCTTTATTATATGCAGGCAACACCTTCCCCCCTCACTGGCACAACAATGAAAACGTTTGCATAAATATATAAGAGACAGCAGGAAAAGAAAATAACTCATTTCAGGAATTTGTCCTATATTAGCATCGGTAAAATCCATAACACACTAATATCATGAAGAAATTGTTATTTATCTTAGGTTCTTTTCTACTGTCTCTTAATACTTATGCAGCTATGAATGTGAACAAAATCGATCCACCTTTCTGGTATGCCGGCATGAAGAATCCGGAACTCCAGCTTATGGTTTACGGTGAAGGTATTGGTGATGCCTCCGTATCCGTCAACTACCCCGGAGTATCACTCAGCAGCACCGTAAAGCTGGAAAGTAATAACTATCTGCTCGTCTACCTGTACCTGAATAAAGAGGTGAAACCCGGTAAACTGCCCCTTACTTTTACTATCGGAAAAAAGAAACTGGTAAAAGAATACGAACTGAAGGCACGCAGTAAAAAGGGATGCGAACACAAAGGTTTCGATGCATCCGACGCTCTCTACCTGCTGATGCCGGACCGTTTTGCAAATGGAAATCCGGACAATGATAACATTCCGGGTATGTCACCCTATAAAGTAGATCGTAATGATCCCAACGCCCGTCATGGTGGTGATCTGACGGGTATCGAGCAACACTTGGATTATTTTGAAGATTTAGGTGTAACCGCTCTTTGGTTTACTCCGGTACTGGAAAACAATATGGAAGGTGGTTCCTATCATGGCTATGCTACTACTGATTATTACAAAGTTGACCCACGTTTCGGGACAAATGAGGAGTATCGCCAACTCATTGCTAAATCTCACGAACGAGGCATAAAGATTGTGATGGATATGATTTTCAACCATTGCGGTGTAGAACATCCTTGGATAAAAGACATGCCTTCAAAGGATTTCTTCAATAATCCCGATCATGAGAAAAACTTCGTGCAGACCTCTTTCAAACTGACTCCGCACGTTGACCCATACGCCTCTAAATATGACTTCGATCAGATGAACGATGGTTGGTTTGTGACAGTAATGCCCGACCTGAACCAGAAAAACCCACATGTTTATAGGTATCTGGTACAAAATAGTTTCTGGTGGATTGAATATGCCAATATTGATGGTATCCGTATGGATACATATCCGTATGCAGATTACGATGCCATGAGTAACTGGATGAAGGAACTGAACGAGGAATACCCCAACTACAACACAGTAGGCGAAACATGGGTGACAGAACCGGCTTATACAGCCTGGTGGCAGAAAGACTCAAAGCTGTCAGCTCCTCAAAACAGTAATCTGAAAACAGTTATGGATTTCAGTTTCTTTGATAAGATCAATACAGCAAAGAATGAACAAACAGAGACTTGGTTTAAAGGGCTGGACCGTGTATATAACAGTTTTGTATACGACTTCCTCTACCCTAACCCGACTTCCGTACTGGCATTCATCGAAAACCATGATACAGATCGTTTTTTAGGTGAAGGTAGTAATCTGGCCATGCTGAAACAAGCCTCTACCCTATTATTGACTACGCGCCGTATCCCACAACTGTATTATGGAACAGAAATCATGATGAACGGAGTAAAGAGTAAAAGCGATGGTTATGTACGTAAAGACTTTCCCGGCGGATGGGCAGGTGATAAAGAGAATGCACTGACAGCCGAAGGACGTACTAAATTGCAGAACGAATGTTACAACTTCTATAAAACATTACTGAACTGGCGTAAAGGCAACGATGTGATTGGTAAAGGCAGTATGACACAATTCATGGTACAAAACGGTGTATACGCTTATGCCCGCCAATATGAAGGTAAAACCGTATTTGTAATGCTAAACGGTACAGATAAAGAAACAACTCTGCCACTGACTTTCTACAAAGAAATTCTAAAAGATAAGGTACAGGGAAAAGACATCCTGACCGGAAAGATAATCAATCTAAACGGTGAACTGAAAATGGCGCCGAGAGAGTCTCTGGTAATAGAGCTATAAAGCAACTAACCGGCAAAGCTGAAACTTTCACGGAAACTATTCAAGAAAGAGAAGGAATATAATCCGGGAAAAGTTTGATATATCTCTTTTTTATCGTACCTTTACAAACATAATGACAAAGTAGTTTCAGTTAAACTGCAATAGACCGGAGAGGTGATGGCTTCTCCGGTCTTTTTTTGCATATCCGCTCAGCAATCTCCTACAAAGGGTACATATCACCCATATACTATCGGGAAACATGAACATTCCACAAAACGATAAAGGTGGCCGTAGTCAAAACAGGAGATGATATGGTATAAAAATGACAGGGACTGCTCCCTTACGCTAAGAGAGCAGCCCCTGTTTTCTCAATTCTCCGTTAGAATCGGCTAACAGTAGTAACATTGCAGAAGGTATTGGATAATAACATCCGCCGATTCTTTTCTTTTTTCTTCCGGAAAGAGGTATACTCACCATGCAAAGAGTGATTTCCCGGAAGATCTCCCTGTATATTCGTGTGTGATGCGCTCTACAATGAACCAGAAACAACACAGCTATCATCCGGCTAACAGACAACAAACTGTCTGCATCGGATAGCATGTTCCAATTAAAATAGAATAAGTTTGTCACTCAACTACTTATTATACCCACAAATATAAACAAAATCTGAATCAAAGATACATTATAGCAAGAAAAACAAAAAAAAAGCTGTACCATTTTGCAGGTACAGCTTTCTAATATATCAAAGTGGAAAATTATTTAGCCAGTTTATTGTCTGAGCCAAGTACATTAAGGATTTTGTGCTTGTACAGTTTTTCCATATTGTCACGAGCCGGACCTAAGTATTTACGTGGGTCGAACTCAGCCGGTTTTTCAGCAAATACCTGACGGACAGCAGCAGTCATAGCCAGACGACTATCAGAGTCGATATTAATTTTGCAAACTGCTGACTTAGCAGCTTTACGCAATTCTTCTTCAGGAATACCGATAGCAGCTTTCAGTGCACCACCATATTTGTTGATAGTTTCAACTTCTTCTTCAGGAACTGAAGATGAACCGTGAAGCACGATTGGGAAGCCCGGAAGTTTCTCCATTACAGCATCCAATACTTCAAATGCCAAAGGAGGAGGAACCATACGGCCAGTCTTCGGATCAATGTGGCACTGTTCCGGAGTAAACTTATAAGCACCGTGAGAAGTACCAATAGAAATAGCCAATGAATCACAACCTGTACGGGTAGCGAAATCAATTACTTCTTCAGGGTCAGTATAAGTGTGGTGGTCTGAAGAAACTTCATCTTCAACACCTGCCAATACACCAAGCTCACCTTCTACAGTTACATCAAACTGATGAGCATAGTCTACTACCTTCTTAGTCAGAGCAACGTTTTCTTCGTAAGGAAGATGAGAACCGTCGATCATTACTGAAGAGAAACCTGAATCGATACAGCTCTTGCAAGTTTCAAAAGTATCTCCGTGGTCAAGATGCAAAACGATTTCAGGATGAGCGCAACCCAATTCCTTTGCATATTCTACAGCACCCTGAGCCATATAACGCAATAAAGTAGCGTTAGCATACTGACGAGCACCTTTAGATACCTGAAGAATAACCGGAGATTTTGTTTCTACAGCAGCCTTGATAATGGCCTGCATCTGTTCCATATTGTTGAAGTTAAAAGCAGGAATAGCATATCCGCCTTTAATAGCCTTAGCAAACATCTCTCTTGTGTTTACCAGTCCTAAATCTTTGTAATTTACCATTTTGTTTAAAAGTTTATTGTTAGTGAATAAAAATTCTATGCAAAAGTACACATTATAGTTTTAATACAAAACCAAAGCGTAAGAAATATCCTCGATAATGAGTACAAATCAATCCTATTTCAGAGTCTTAAATATCATTTAATAGTCGATTGTAATCTCTACGTAGCAAAGGGAGAGCTTATTTCTTCAAATAAATAATAGTCGGCAAATGATCACTATAACCATTCAGCCAAAGTTTTCCGCCATGTGTACGCAAAGGCGAACCTTTGTACTTTCCATCCTGCTGAAAAAGATATTCACGGATAAAGACCTCATTGTGATCGTATTTCAATCCTTTTTTGGCATTGAGCAACGTAGGCGAAATAACAATCTGATCAAACAAGTTCCACTTGCCACGATAAAGCAACGTGCCTACTCCTTTATCTTCCAGTGTTTCCCACCAGGGATTGAACATATCATGTTTCTTCACCTCTTTCTTATATTTCTTTGCACCCAGGGTAGCCATACTCTGATCCATCGGATCATCATTCATATCTCCCATAACAATCAGTTTCAATTTCTTATTATCTTGTTGCAAAGAATCGATCAATGCACGTACCTGTCGGGCAGCATGTACACGCACAGGTTCGGCAGCTCCACGCGAAGGCCAGTGGTTTACAATAAAACAAACGTTATCTCCCGCCATCTTACCATTTACAATCAGAAAACCCCGTGTTTTGTGTATCGTATCTCCTTCAAAAGGGGTAGAGAGTACCAATTTACTTGATGAAACCGTAAATTGTTTCGGATCATAAAGCAGTGCACAATCAATCCCCCGCTTATCCGGTCCTTCATAATGTACAATCTCATAGCCGGAAGAAGCCAATGCAGGTTGCTTCACCAGGTCATCAAGCACCCTCCTGTTTTCTGCTTCAGCCACACCGATAGCAGCAGGACCGCCAGGCACTTTATCCCGGGATATCTCACTCAACACTTTCGCCAGATTCGTTAACTTTGCCATATACTTTTCCGTATCCCACTGTTTGGGTCCGTCCGGCAGATACTCAAAGTCGTTCTTACCGGCATCATGAATAGTATCAAACAAGTTTTCAAGATTATAAAACGCAACACTATAGAGGCCTTTGTCGGATTCTTGTGCCTGTCCACCAATAGTAATCAGCAACAAGAAGTTTAATACAACAATCAATTTTTTCATATTACAAATAATTTAATAAGTAGTATTTCAAATTTAGTTCATACTATGACAGCGTTTTATTGAAACGCACATGATCGCAGATTTTCGCAGATTAAATGGCTGCGCTATACTTGAACGATGATATGCTTTGCGTGAATCTGTGAGTTTCTGCGTTTCAATAATAATATCGTATAATTTAGAACGATTACTTAATCGTACTAAATAATAATATGCCAATTACTATGCAACATCATAGCGAAGCCAATTGGCACAATGGCACATTATCCTCTACAAAAGTCTTAAAAAAAAGCGAGAATCATTGTTTTTTTCCCAATCTTTTTTCTATTTCACAGAAAAGCATTATCTTTGCGCACTGAAAATGACCATTACACTATTCTTACCAAATAGTAAACGATATAATAATTAAAAAAACAAATACTGAAATGAAAAAAGGTATTCATCCAGAATCATACCGTCCGGTAGTATTCAAAGATATGTCAAATGGTGATATGTTTTTGTCTCAATCAACAGTAAACACTAAAGAAACCATCGAGTTCGAAGGTGAAACTTATCCGTTGCTGAAAATTGAAATCTCAAGTACTTCTCACCCGTTCTACACTGGTAAATCTACATTGGTAGATACAGCAGGTCGCGTTGATAAGTTCATGAGCCGTTACGGTGACCGTAAGAAAAAATAATCCGTTAGTCGGTTGACCATAAAAAAGAGGAAGTTTCAAATGAAACTTCCTCTTTTTTTATAGATATTCATTGATCAACCGGGTAAAAAATATATCTTTGTATACAAAAACATATCCTAAACAACAACAAGCAATATATTCTCCTATGAAGACCTATATACAAAGTACAGGCTTAATACTCTTTTTATTCTCATGCCTTACGCTCAAGGCCGGTAACTCTCTTTTATTTCATCCCGATTCTGTACCAGCTTCCATACAAGCACTCGAAGAATATTATCAAAAGCCCCAGGAATATATCAAACACTGGAATATACTAAAGGCAAGGGCAGATTCAATAAATAGTGTAAGGGATGAGTTCTTTTTGTACAAAGACAGAAATTATTTTCACTATATAGGTGGAGAGATAGACAGTCTACGTAAATACACAGCCATAGTAAAAGATCTATGTCTGAAATACAAAGACATACATGGATTTTATTACAACTGGCTCCTACTTAGCGAAGGCTATAATAATGTAGGAAATGGAAAGCTGGTACTTTTGAAAACGAACAAATGTACAACTATGCCAGAGAAAACAAGAGTGAAACAGGTATGGCATACAATCAGTTTGCCATTGCTTCCGGTTATCTTGCAGCCAGAGACAATCAAAAAGCAGAACCATACCTCATCCAGGCCATGCAGAAATTCTATCAGATGAAACGATGGGATATCTATGCCGTATTGGCCTCTAATGAGATAATTCTTCTGTCGGCAGCAAATCGCGAAACAGAATCTCAAAAAGTATTCCAACAATTAGACTCACTTGCCAATTTAGCTTTGGCAGGCAAATTACATGGATTCCCACCCAGAAATATTGCCATGACCAAATATCTGGTATTCGGTAAATGCGTCAGTAGCGGCGACATAAAAACATTCAAAAAATATCTGTCCGAGCTGGAAGAAGTATATAGAAAATATCCTTCTATCCCCCGGTTCTATCTATTTGACAGCAAACAGACCTACGCATATCTGATGAAAGATTATATTATGCAGGCTGCTTATATAGATTCGTGTGCCAACTACTACAAATTGCGAAACAGTAAAGAGAATATGAGGCGTATGTATCTGAACGGGGCAAATGCACTTGCATGGCAAACAAATACGATGAAGCCTACCACAAACTGATTTCAGTGATTGAGTTGGGAGATACCCTTTCATGGGAAAAGACCCAGAAACAGCTGAATTATCTATCGACCAAATATGATGTCAATAAGCTAAAACTGGAGAAGCAGGAACTCAGTCTGAAAGCACGTAATATGCAATTATTACTAACCATTGGTATTGGTATAATCTTACTCTTTATTCTGTTTTTCCGCATGACTGTTTATAGACGACAATTAAAATTGAATGCCAAGATACACCAACAGGATTTACAATTGATTGCAGCAAACGAAAAAATACAAAAGGCAAATGAGATGAAAAATGTATTCATACAAAATATGAATCATGAAATCCGCACTCCATTAAACACGATAGTAGGTTTCGCTGATTGTCTGGCAACTCCTAACACCTTTTCTTCTGATGAAATAAAAGAAATCAGTAACACAATAAAAACCAACAGCGACCATCTTTTAAGACTTATCAGCGATATGTTATCCATCGCAAGTCTTGACAGCGACAGTGAAGAACCAATGAAGAGTTCTTTCTCTGTCAATGAATGTTGCAACCATGTCATCGATGAAGTTAAAGAGTTTGCAAATACCAATGTTCATCTGCATGCCACTCTCAAAGAAGAAGACTTTACAATGATCTCCGACAAGAAAATGATTCATCAGATACTGTTCAACTTATTGCACAATGCTGTAAAGTTCACCTCTGAAGGCGAAATTGAACTAAGTTATGAGATCACTCCTGATAAAAAAGAAATCCATTTCCTGGTACGTGATACCGGAATAGGTATTCCTAAAGAAGAACAAAAGAAAGTCTTTGAACGATTCTACAAAGTAAATTCATTTACACAAGGTTCCGGATTAGGATTATCTCTTTGTCAGATTCTGGTTCAAAGGCTTCAGGGTAGCCTCTATCTTGACAATGAGTATAAAAAAGGAAGCCTGTTTGTATTTATACATCCGCTTTTATAAGAGGTAAACATTTTTGTAACCCAATGATAAAACTTTCTGGTATAACGCATTGCTATACCAAAACTCCTTCGTACTTTTGCAGCCGTTTTTATTATATATCTTTATATGATAACATTTGATTCCCACAAATGGGTATCACGCAGCAAAAGCGTCCTCCATTTTATTACTGATCGATGTAAAGCCTTTTGGAGCTGGTACACAAACCTTTACCACGAAGCTCGTTGGTATAAAAAAGTAATCCTCTCTTGTACAACTTTTCTTGTTCTGTTCCTGCTTTATTTGGGTATGGTGGACATCAATTTTTTATGGATGTTTGGTAAATCTCCCAGCCTGTCAAGCATACACAATCCGAGTCAGCCGATAGCTTCAGAAATCTATAGTGCGGACAGTGTGCTTATCGGTAAGTTCTTTCGTGAGAACCGTAGTCCGGTGAAGTACGAAGAGATATCTCCAAAACTTATCAAGACGCTGATATGTACAGAAGACGAACGGTTTTATAATCACTTCGGAATAGATATCCAAGGAGTTTTCTCGGCCATTAAAGATATGGCACGAGGGCAGGCACGAGGCGCAAGTACCATTACCCAACAACTGGTAAAGAATATGTTTAAGGTGCGCTCTCAATATTCTACAGGGCTATTAGGAAAAATCCCGGGAGTGAAATTGCTGATAATGAAATCTAAAGAGTGGATTACTGCTGTCAAGATAGAATGCTTTTATACAAAAGAAGAGATCCTGACCATGTATCTCAATACGGTAGACTTCGGCAGTAATGCTTATGGCATCAAAACAGCCAGCAGTACATATTTCCATACCAACTCAAGATATAACTTATGAACAGGCAGCTACACTTGTGGGGTTACTGAAAGCAACGACCACTTACAACCCACGTCTCAATCCCAAAAACAGTCTGAAACGTCGTAATGTAGTACTGGAAAATCTATTGACTCACCAGATTATAAGCCAACAAGAGTTTGATTCACTCAAACAGATTCCTATCAAGCTGAATTATAACGTTGAAAGTAATTATGACGGACAAGCTCTGTACTTTCGCGAAGCCATTGCCGAAGAATTGGAAGAATGGTGCAAAGAGAATAAGATAGATCTCTATGCCGACGGATTGAAAATATACACAACCGTAAATGCCCGAATGCAAAAATATGCCGAAGCAGCTGTGAACAGACAAATGCGAGTGATACAACGCAATTTTGACAACCATTGGGGTAACCAGAATCCATGGCGCGACCGTAACCATCAGGAAATTCCACATTTTATAGAGGACCTTGCCACCCACACCATTGCCTACAAACAACTGGCAGAAAAGTATCCCGATCAGCCGGACTCTATTCACTACTATCTGAACCTGCCACATCGCCTAAAGGTGTTTGATTATGAAACCGGAACACGAGATACGACTATCAGTACTATGGATTCCATACGCTATATGGAACGTTTTATGCACTGTAGCTTTGTAGCCATAGAACCACAAACCGGATATGTAAAAGCATGGGTGGGTGATATAAACTTCAACTCCTGGAAATATGATAAAGTTCTATCCAAACGCCAACCGGGATCTACCTTTAAACTTTTCGTTTATGCCACCGGATTAAACAAAGGCCTTTCTCCTTGCGACGAGCGAATTGATGAAAATGTAGTATGGGATGTTATCGAAAAAGGTAAACCTACCCAGTGGATTCCCCACAATGCGAACGGAATGGCTACCGGAGATACCATGTCAATAAAATGTGCGTTTGCCCGTTCTGTAAACACGATTGCGGTACAGGTGGCCAAAGAAACAGGTATTCATGAAGTGGCTCGGACAGCCAGACTCATGGGCATAAACACACCGCTTGAAGAGACACCGGCACTCAGCCTGGGAGCCTCTGACGTATCATTGCTTGAGCTTGTTAATGCCTATACAACAGCTATTAATGAAGGAAGAGCACATGACCCGATACTCATCACCCGTATTGAAAATGCAGATGGCAAGGAACTTTTCAAGTACCAGTCTCAGCAGGAAATACAGGCTATTCCCTACGAAACCGCTTTCTTGCTTACAGACATGCTCAAAGGAGGACTGACTGAGCCGGGTGGTACATCCAAAGCATTATGGGCGTATGATCTTTTCCGCTATGACACAGAATTCGGAGGTAAAACAGGAACCTCCTCCAATCATTCTGATGCCTGGTTTGTTGGTGTTACTCCCAACCTGGTGGGAGGCTCGTGGGTAGGAAGCGAACATCGTAGTATCCACTTTCGTACCGGAGAGTTGGGACAAGGAAGTCGTACTGCGCTACCCGTTTTTGCTTACTTCATGGAGGGTGTATTAAAAGATAAACATCTCACAAAGTATAGAGGAAAATTCCCTAAACCTAAAGAGGTAATCCATAAATCATACGGTTGTCAAGGGATTTATCATCCCAAAGATACAGATTCGATAACGGTATACCTGCCCGATAGTCTGGCAGGAAGTGAAGAGGATATGCTTACAAGTTTTTAAGAAAACACAGATTAACGCTAATTATCGCAGATTTAATCTTTGCGTAAGTTAGCGTTAATCTGTGTTTCTAAAACTGCCTTTTAACAGCTTTATCAGGCTTTTGATACATTCCTGTAAGTAATTCGTGCTCGTTTACTTCATTATCTTACAAGAACCAACTTTACCATCTTTTGTCTGAATACGGGCTACATAATATCCTGAGGGTAACACAGAGAGTCCCATAGAAGTAACATTTTCCTGCTTCTGTACCATCATGCCATTAACAGAATAGATTTCTACAAAATCAGCCTCTCCATTGATTACCAATTCGTCCAGACTATTATTATAATAACCTAGAATCTGATCCGAATTGGCTACATTCTCCTCAATACCGGTAAGTATCGGTTTGAAACTGGTATAAAGACGGAATTCATGAGCCGGAACTGAAATGCTCTGTGCTACAGTTGACGACGCGATATTCAGTGTAGAATTCTCATCCATAAAGTCGTACCATACACCTGTTTTAGGAAATACAACCGAATAGTCACCAGCAACAGCCGTAAAGTTACCAGCAATAACAATGGCTCTATCCTCTGTAGTAATTGTTATGAAACGTCCCTTATTCCAATTCGTATTACCACTTACTTTCCAGCTGAAAGCAACATCAGGAGTAAAGAGTTCCGGATACGAAGTTCGCAGATCCATTAACTTGCTATACGTATCATACAATCCTTTACGCGTTGTATTCTCAAAATAGTCCCAGCGAATCGGTTTAGGATCAGTACGATATGCACCACCATCATCAACCACTGTTCCATCCGAATTACTGTTTATAGAATAGTCATATCCTAATTCTCCCAATTGCCATATCATCTTAGGTCCTGGTACTGTAAAGAAGAAGGCAGCATTGGTAGCAAGTTGTTTCACACGATTTTCCAGATTATTATCATTCACCGGATTGGCACTGGTACCTCCTCCCTTGATACTTTCAGTACCCCATTTCCAGGCTTTAAAAGAAGTACGTTCCTCATCGTGACTTTCCATATAGCCCATCAGGCTATTCACAGGCATATTGGATGTTCCTCCATACAACCCGGAAAAATTAGATTTATCGGGCCATCCCATAGCCGACTCACAATAAGCGTAGTTCATATTTCTCCAAAGCATAATGCCAGCCTCTCCCAACTCTTTTTCTTCTGTAGTTCCATCCGTCAGATGCTCTATAATGACATAAGCATCCGAATTGCGTTTCCAGATTTCTGAAGAAATCCGTTTCAGGTTCGCAATACGTTCCGTATCGTACTTATTGGCCCACGTATCCTGAGGAGTATTGGAAAATCCTTTGGTAAAGTCATAGCGAAAACCATCTACCTTATATTCTTTCATCCAAAAACCGGCCACACTATCCACCAACGCACGGGTATAGGTGCTTTGATGATTAAAATCATACCCCCACTGCAAATCCTTATTGGGAATATTGGATTCCTTATTATACCAGGGATTATCCGCCGAAGGAGTTCCATCAGCATCACGATAGAGTAAATAAAATGGAGATTGTCCGAAACTATGGTTCAAAACAAGGTCTATAATCACTGCCATCCCCTGTTGGTGACATTCGTCAACAAAAGCACGCAACTCGTTCTTTGCTCCATAATACTTATCTACCGCAAAATAGAATGAAGGATTGTATCCCCAACTACTATTACCTTCAAACTCATTCACAGGCATTAATTCAATGGCATTAATCCCCAACTGTTTTAAATAGGACAATTTATCTTTTGCTGCACTGAAAGAGTGCTCTGTAGTAAAATCACGGATATGCATCTCGTATACCATCAACTGGTTTCTATCAGGTTTCCTAAATTCAGTCACCTGCCATTGATAAGGGGTCTGCCCGGTCTGAAGCACAGAAACGATACCTTCTGCTTTGCCTGTGGGATACGGTTTCAAGTCGGGATACACAGCCGGAGAGATATATGGATCATTCCAGGGATCAAGTACTTTATCTGCGTACGGATCGGCTATATAAATCGTACCATCCACTACATACTGAAAAGCATATTCCTTTCCTTTTTCCAGATCGCTCAATGTAATCCAGAAAAACTCTCCATCCTGTTTCAGTTGATATTCCGATTTAAATTGCCAATCATTAAAGTCGCCAACTACATATACGGTTCTCTTTCCTGGTGCCTGCAATACCAAAGTGGCCTGCGTATCATTTAGATAATTTATACCTGGACGTGCTCCCTGGGGGAGAATCCCCTGCTCTGTTTCTCCCAAAACAGTTACCACTTGAGTGGCAATAGCTGTTTTACCTCCCGTCGTAGCTTCCACACGTAGTTCAAAAGTTCCGGTCTGCGAAAAAGTGTGTAATGATATTATTTCCTGAACATTGGTTCTGGAAACAATCTGCTCATTTGCTACAAACAATTTCATATCTGCCAATACAGAAGCTTTTGCTCTTATAGGAAGCAGATCACCCAAATTCAAAGTGGTAGCAACATCCGGTTGTTCAAAACGAACAGTAACTCCTTCTCTGTGCACATCAATAAAAATATCCCCTCCATCAGCAGTTTTTCCTGTTTTAGAGCCATCTTCACTTCGAAAAACAAACGCCATCTTAAAAATTGTCTCTCCAGCATGTACTCCATAATATTCGCGAATACTGGGAGTTAGCTTGAATTCCCATTTATTATTTCCCAATGAACGCATTTTATACTTTTCAGAATTATCTCCCCATTTGGAAGGAGCATATTTCCAATCGGATTCATTCTTACTATTGTTCGTAATAACACCTGTATGCGCATATACATTTCCGGTATATCCTATCAATCCACCCGATCCCAACGAAGCGTCAAAAACAACAGTTACTTCTTTTCCTTCCAGTGGAAAATCCGGAGTAGTTGTCACAAGTTGGGCGCTGGCAGTAAAAATTCCTCCGAAAACGATCAATAACAAAAAATAAATCTTCTGCATAAACATAAATGTTTTAACTATAAAGGTCATCCGGTGTGGATGACCTTTATAGTTATTTTAATATTCCATTAATTAACGCTACCTGTACCAGTCTTAAAATCAAGTCTTACAGTCTGACCAGCAGCAACTTCTGTCAATTTCATTGCATCTTCCCCACCCCTTCCACGGTAAAATATCTCACCATCTTTCAAGGTAAATTCAGACTGCCACCACTGACAATCAAGAAGTTTTACACACATACGCAACACGCCATTATTAGGACAAGCCGGAGAAATAAAAATATTTTCTTGAAGAGTAAACGCATTAGTTTCCTTTATATCCCATGCACCTACACAATCACCAATCAGAAAAGGTTTCACTTTTTCCAGAACAATCTTCTTCAAAACCGATTGTTTATCTTCAGAAAGGGTACAAACAATAGCGACCTGATAGAAACCTGCTTCTGCAATATTCATATTAGATCCACCAGTAGCATGTTCACCATAGTCACAAGGTTCATCGTTTGTTGCACCAAATTCTCCGCCATCCCAGTCTCTGTTTGAGTTAAATTTCAAGCCTGCACCTGCTTCAAAATAGAAGATTCCGAAAAATACTCCATCAAGATCCTGAAGCGAAGTCAGTTCGGGAGCAACGCTCCAATTCCAATCCGCAGAGAACGGACTGCCGTTAATATACATATGTTCCGGTAAAGTAGCTGTTGAAGTATCTTCTTTGGTCAACTTAGCTGTTCCTGTTACATCCTGCGTATTCAAATTAATAACCAATGTTACATCATATTCGCCATTCTTGCTATTTTAAAGTTTTTACCGCCGCCAACACATTGAACCGCTTCTGTTCCCAATTCAATATCGCCATCATTTTCTCCTACACTACCAAAATTGGTATGAACCCTGCTTTTACATCGCCATAAGGAAGAGAAGCTCCCCAATCGCCCGAGAAGCGATATTTCAACTGCTTATTACTAAGCGTACCGGACCATTTTGAAGTAACAACCAATCCGGCAGGATCAAAAGACATTTCCATTACTGTTTCACCATTCCATGCATTAGGAGTAGCATCGCCAATAATACCTATTTTTGCAGGAATAACAGTCAACTGGCGCTCTGTATTATTCATAACAACATAATACAAACCATCTTCGGCAACAGTAAATCCTGCACCACCTTCTTTCAAGTTAACCGTCTCAAACGGATCGGTAGAAGTAACATCTCCTTTTCCATACGCAATCCCCGAATCGGTAATAGTAAATTCACCACTTGCTTTTAGCCAGGTAAGGATACCTATCATATCAGCTTTTTCATCGAATCCGTCTCCTTTATCCAAAGGAATCTCTTTTAAAAGAGAAGCTTCTCCAACTTGCGGATAAACAGTGGCAGTACCTGTAATGTTGATGGTTTGAGGTGGTTCCGGTTCATAAGGAATAATTCTCCAGTTCTCATTATCCTTGCAACTGGTATTAACCATCATAAGCAACAGTCCGGCTACCATATATTGAATTATCTTTTTCATAACATTTCTTTATTATAATAGTTAGTTATTCTTATACTTATTTGCCGTATCCTGGATTCTGACTTAGATTCTTATTAACAGAAAGAGTTTTCTCATGAATCGGGAATACCGTTTTATATGCCTGTGACTTCGGCCTGTCAGTAATCGCTTTTGTAAACTCGCCAAATCGAATCAAATCCTGACGTCGAACACCTTCCCAAGCTAATTCGAGTAAACGTTCTTTCAGAATATTTTCCAGACTAATAACAACCTGAGAAGCACCCACACGATCACGTACCTGATTTAATTCGGACTGTCCGCCTTTTCCATCCCGGAAAAGAGCTTCAGCTTTCATTAACAATACATCCGAATAGCGGAACAACACATAGTCATTATGCTGTAATTTGCCATCATTCGTAGCAGCCGGATCAGCTTCATATTTAAACATACGCGCACCCGCAACTTTCATATCCGCATCACTCTTATCAAATTTCAATTTCACCGACAATGGCTTATATTCAAGCACTTTGCCATCCGCTTCCACATATTGTCCGTTTACCATCACCTTGCCGGTATAGTAAGTACGATCCAAACGTGGATCCGGAGTATCTGTTCCATAGCCAAAGGCTTTCATTGCTTCCAAAGTTGCTGATGAACCGTTCCATCCGCCATTACCGAAACCCAAAGCAGCTCCTACAGCATAATGACGAGAACGAGTAAGGTACATCATATTTGCTTTATATAGAGTCGGATCCATCGGAATTACAAAAATATTCTCTATAGAACCTTCGTTTTTTGCTGCAAAATTTGCAGAAAAACCATTCAGACCTTGAGTCAGAGCATATCCCGATGCAGTAATTCTATTACAATACTTCACAGTAGCTTCCCAGCAATTGACTTCTTCACCATCTACGGTAAATTTTATATTCTTTCCATCCGGCTTCACAGCATCCGTCCAGTCATCATCGGTATATATCTCTGCATTTAAAGCCAGTTTAGCTAAAATATAATTCGCTACAGACTGAGTCATTCGTCCATAATATTCGCCTTCTGCTGCACTTTTGCATCAGAGAGATCAGGAAGTGACTCTTCCAATTCCTTTCTGACAAAAGCAAATACTTCAGAACGTTTGGATTGTCTTACATCTTTGATTTCAATAGTAGAAGATTCTACGATAGGCACACGTGCAAACATATCCAGCAAATAATAGTAGTACATAGCGCGCAACGCACGAACTTCCGATTTATAAGTTCCAAACAACTCATTGTCCGGATATTCTTTCTGCAACATAACTAACTTATCGATTGACTGATTACAAGATACGATCACTTTATACAAATAATCCCATGTCCCAATCACCAAATCATTACTGGTACCCCAGTTATGCTGAAACAAATCACGCCATAACCCACCATCATCCAGTCACCATCACGAGTAGGCAGAATAGCCTCATCGGCTGTAAATGTATTCAGGTCATACAACCCACGGTCAGTACCGGCGAGACCACCGCCACCATAGTCGGCACCAATCATGGTATACAAATTCGCTACAGTATTCAGATAAATCAAATCGGGATTTTTGTACACTTCCGATTCCGGCATCTGGTCTTTTGGATCCTCCTCCAAGAATGAAGAGCAACCGACAAGGCTCAAAGAAGCCGCTAAAATAAAACTATATAATATTCTTTTTTTCATGATATATTTCTTTTTAGAAGTTAACACTAAGTCCTAATGAATAAGTACGGGTTAAAGGATAGAAGCGTTTATCATCCAATCCAAGATCGCTACCTACCGTAGAGCTGTTAATCATAGGAGAAAGTCCTGAATAATTCGTAATAGTAGCCAAATTATTTACAGAGAAAGTAAGACGTAAAGCGTTGACGTTCTTTAAATTCTTTGTATTCAGATTCCATCCAAGTGTAACATAGTCAAAATGAACATAATCACCTCTTTCCAACCAATAATCAGTAACCGTCTGATCATGAATATTCTTTTCGGGAGCACCGGTCATTACATTATAAGTAGGGAATTGGCTCATATTCATGTAAGTCAAAGAAGTACCATTATAAATCTTATGTCCAAAAGCACCAGTAAACTGAGTCTGGATATCAAACTGTTTGTAGCGGAAGCTAATGTTACCACCTAAATAAAACTTAGGCATTGCCTGACCAGCGATATAACGGTCTTTTCCGTCTTCAAGTTCAATTTTCTTATTTCCATCTAAGTTTACAACGTGATATGTATATACGCCATTACCTTCTTTATCAACCAAACCATCACTCTTAGGCAAATAGAAAACACCAACAGGTTGACCTACCATCTGATAAACAACTTTGTTATTACCACCAATAAAGCCTGCACCATTCATACTTGCGAGCGACATATATTTTTCAGCACTCAAAGGCTGCCCATTATAAGTTCCATCCAAAGAAAGTAATTCATTCCTCTGCCATGAGAAGTTTGCAGAAACAGTTAATTCCATATCTTTCTTTTTCAAAGGTATTGCCGTAACCGAAAATTCAACACCTTCATTCATCATAGAACCCAAGTTGGCAAGCATAGAACCGTATGCAAACGGAGGTACAGGAACAGAATAATTATAAAGCAAATCTGTAGTTTTTGAGTAATAATAATCAAATGTAGCAGACAATCTGTTATCAAAGAAAGAAGCGTCAATACCTGCATCAAACATCTTCTTCACCTCCCAACGCAAATCAGGATTGTCATTACGATTAATACCATAAGTAACCACCGGCTTCCCATTAACGGTAGTAGTACCCGTAGGACTCATGAGCATTAAAGAATTGTAGGCAGAAATAGCATCCTGATTACCGGTCAATCCGTAACCAACTCTCACCTTCAAATTAGATACAGCACTTACATCTTTCAGGAAATCTTCTTCTTTCAGTACCCAAGCCAAAGAAGCAGAAGGGAAGAAGCCCCATTTATTATTTGCTCCAAGTTTTGAAGAACCGTCACCACGCATATTAATTGTAGCAATATACTTGTCAGCATAAGAGTAGTTGAAACGTCCCATGAACGACACCAGTTTATTACCGTTGGCATAAGATGTTGCATCTCCGTGTTTGATATCAGCTCCTGCCATCAGATTATTGAAACCAAAGAAATTAGTAGCAAAATAACGTGCATTCGAACCAAATCCGCTATATTGATAATCCTGTATTTCAGCCAAGCCCAATACATCCATATAGTGCTTTCCAAAAGATTTTTTATAATTAGCAGTGAAGTTACCTAAAAGAATATTGGATTTATTGTCATTTTTAGAAGCCAATCCTTTTGTACCAATTCCTTCTTTAATATTATTGGGAACATACTTGGAATTCTCTTTTACATTATAAGTATACGAACCAAATACACTCAATTTCAAACCGTCAACAACAGTCCACGTCAAACGTGCATTTGCATTAACATACGAATTAGATTCCTGATCGTCAATTGTCAAACGTCCCAGTGGGTTCTGGGTTTCATTTGCATTCGGATCTTCCGGCCATGTACCATCGGCATTCGCCACACTGGGAAGTGTAGGATTAAAAGAAGCGGCAGAATAGAATGTCTTTTGATAATCATTAAGATAGCGCATATCCTTTCTTGCCGCAAACATTCCAAAATCAATCTTCAGTTTATTATTGAACATCATTTGAGAAGCATCCAACTTCGCAGTATAATTACGCATATAATTGTTTTTGATGATACCTTTCTGGTCGATAACACCAATAGAGGCTCTATAGTTTGAGCTTTCGGTACCTCCACCAAATGAAACGCGATGATTCTGAGTATAACCCATACGCTGCATTTCTTCAATGAAGTTAGTATTAGCTCCCCCATCTAAAGCATTCGCATAACCTCTGTCTGTAACCACTTTACGAAATTCATTTCCGTCAAGCATTTTCAGATTCTTGTAAACAGTCTCAACACCGAAACTACCATCATAGCTTAATGTTTTTGTACCATTTTTACCTTTAATTGTTGTAACTACAATAACACCGCTTGCACCACGGGATCCATACTGAGCAGTTTCCGAAGCATCTTTCAAAACAGTAAAACTTTCAATATCAGCGGGAGAAATAGCATTTAGCATGTTTAAATCACCAAACACACCATCAATAATTACTAACGGATCATTACCGCCGGAAAGAGAAGTTGTACCTCTGACACGAATAGAGCTCCAGCTGTAGGGTCGCCACCGGTCTTCTGGATATTTACACCAGCAATCTTTCCTTTAATGGCTTGTAGTGGACTTACCACCACACCCGCATTCATTTCATCACGCCCCACCTTCTGTACTGCCCCTGAAATAGTTCTCTGACTACCGGTTGCATAACCGATAACTACAACATCGTCAAGTAACTGAGAATCTTCACGCAACACTACATTTACGCTAGAAGCTGCTTTTACCTCGGCTGGAAGATATCCCACAAAAGAAACGACGAGTGTTGCACCTTGAGGTGACTGTAGTTGAAAATTACCATCCAAATCAGTAATTGAACCATTAGTAGTACCTTTGACTACGACATTTGCACCAATGACAGGTTCACCTGTAACATCTTTCACATTTCCTTTTACAGAAATTTGTTGTGCATAAGCGCCTAATGACAAGAATAGCCCCAACAATAAGGGCAGAATCATTTGATAGATTCTAAGATTAACTTGCTTCATGCATTTAATAAGTTAAAGTTAACAATATAAATTAATATGATTTCTCTCTATCGAAACAGGAACGTAACTCAAGTTCCTATCTTACGACGAAACAAAAATAGACTTATTGTCAATCAAACAAATGAAAAAATATGAAAAACGCTGCTTGCAACTACGCAATCGTTTGCATTGCAAAGCCCCAAAGAAGCATATAGTCAAGGTACGCGTATAAAAGTACTTTCTTAATAAGATATCTTTGTACTGTGTTTATTTATAAATATTCAATTTAAGACAAACAAAGATATACTATTGTACATGATACACAGGTACTCTTTACCTACATGAGGCAGGGAGTATTTATCCCTTCATCATAGTCAGTAACATTTTAAACTTTTCTACAGCAGTTAAAGCATGTGGAGCATTAGCCGGAAACACAATGCTTTCTCCTGCTTTTAAGGTAAATGTTTTTCCATCCAACACAATATCTACCACACCTTCCAGCACCTGGACAATAGCATCGAACGGGGCACGGTGTTCACTGAGTCCTTCTCCTTTATCAAAAGAAAACAATGTTACATTTCCAGCCGGACTTTTTATTAGCTGCTTACTAATAACTCCTCCTTCAGAATATTCTACCAATGAAGCCAGATTGAGCACAACTCCTTTTTTAAATGACTGTTCCATATTCAATTTTATTTTTATTAATGTCAAATATAAAACGATTATGAAAACAGGATTGTTCTTAAAAAACATTAGTAAATCTACATTATTAAAATACGTATTTTATAAGGTCAAACTATGCATTTTAACACACTGTTAATATGCATTTTAAGTAACAGTTAAATACGTATTTATACAATTAAGAAGGTCGGGGGCACCTAAAACAACAAAAGCACATACCCTATTTCAGATAAAATTTATATCTTCAATCCGGCAGAGTATGCAAACGTTTGCACTTAATTCTGATACAGAAACGGAAGATTCTTTAAAATTCTTCCTTCCAATTCTCTTATTTTTGCATATAAAGACAAAGATAAGTACCTTTGGCTGAAACTAATAGAAATCTATGAGCAAACCGCAAATTACCATCAAAGACATAGCCCGTGAATTGGGAGTATCCCCTTCCACTGTCTCAAGGGCACTGAAGGATAATCCGGACATCAGCCAGGAAACCCGAAACGCTGTACATACATACGCACGCGAACATAATTATAAACCAAATGCACTGGCCCTAAACCTCCGAACCAGCCGTTCCAATACTATTGGTGTGATTATCCCGCAACTGGTACATCATTTCTTTTCATGTGTATTGAGTGGCATTGAGGAAACGGCATCTCAGGCCGGATACAACATTCTTGTAGCACAAAGCAACGAGAAATATGAGCAAGAGGTTAAGATTGTTCACTCTTTTCAGGCAGCCCGGGTTTGTGGTGTTATTGCGTCACTCGCCAAAGATACTTCTCAATATGATCATTATCAGGAATTACTCGACAATAATATTCCAATCGTCTTTTATGACCGTATCTGTACGGGTATTAATACCGAACGGGTGGTAGTGGATGATTACGCAGGTTCATTTTCTGCTGTGGAGTATATGATACAAACAGGCTGCAAACGCATCTTTTTTTATAGCGCTGCACCCCACCTCGAAATTTCAAAAAACCGGAGAAACGGTTATCTGGATGCCATGAAAAAGTATAAAATACCTGTGGACGAGAGCATGATAAAACTTTGTGATACCCGCGAACAAGCCATTGCCATTACCCCCGATATACTGGAAAGAGAAGACCGCCCGGATGGATTTTTCGCCATTAATGACGAAACTGCTTCGGGCATTCTATACTCCTGCAAACTGGTGGGACTGAAAGTACCGGATGAAGTATCCATCTGTGGATTTACCGACGGAGCAATTGCGCAAAGTACCGATCCTAAACTAACAACGGTAGAACAGCACGGTGAGGAAGTAGGAAAAAGTGCCATACATATCCTGATCGATAAAATAGAAGAGAACCCCAATACCAAAAGTGCAAACAAAATTGTAAGAACCAACCTGGTAGTAAGAGGAACAACGAAATAAGGTGCTTCCCGCACGGGGAGGTACGCCAGGCGATGATTACAGTGAGAAATCTGTGAAAACCTGTGGCGAGCTGTATTTAAAACTGAATGGAAAAAGAATGAAACTAAATAATTAACCAATTAAAAAAACGAGTGCCACCCAATTGGTATATTACTACATTGGCATATTGGCACATTATTAATTACCATGAAAGTAAAACCTGATCTGAGTTTTTGGAAGCTGTGGAATATCAGCTTTGGCTTTTTCGGCGTACAAATAGCCTATGCACTGCAAAGTGCTAACATCAGCCGTATCTTTGCCACATTGGGTGCCGATCCGCATAGTTTGAGTTATTTCTGGATATTACCGCCATTGGCAGGAATTATTGTACAGCCCATCATTGGTTCGGCCAGTGACAAAACATGGACACGATTCGGACGACGTATTCCCTATCTGTTTGTTGGTTCACTGGTTGCTGTATTGGTTATGTGCCTATTGCCCAATGCCGGAAGTTTCGGCATGGTAGTCAGTACAGCTATGATATTCGGACTTGTGTCACTCATGTTTCTCGACACATCTATCAACATGGCTATGCAGCCTTTCAAGATGCTTGTGGGTGACATGGTGAACGAAAAACAAAAAGGGCTTGCCTACTCCATCCAGAGTTTCCTCTGCAATGCCGGAAGTCTGGTAGGTTACCTGTTCCCGTTTATTTTCACTTGGATAGGTATCAGTAACATTGCCGATAAAGGAACCGTCCCCGATTCTGTAATCTATTCTTTCTATATTGGAGCAGCCATTCTCATTCTTTGTGTGATTTACACTACTTTGAAGGTAAAAGAAATGCCGCCCAAAGAGTTTGAAGAGTTCCATGGCATCACCGCTGCCGAAAAGAAAGAAAAGACAAATTTCTTCTATCTGCTGAAACATGCACCTAAAGTATTCTGGACAGTCGGCCTGGTACAGTTTTTCTGCTGGGCAGCATTTATGTATATGTGGACTTATACCAACGGAGCCATCGCAGAAACCGTATGGAATACAACAGACGTACAGGCTTCAGGATATCAGGAAGCAGGCAACTGGGTAGGTGTACTCTTTGCCGTACAAGCCATTGGTTCTGTTATATGGGCAATTATCCTTCCTATGTTCAAAGCCCGGAAACTGGCTTACTCAATGAGCCTTGTGTTAGGTGGGATCGGCTTTATCTCTACTTTGTTCTTCGATAACCAGTATCTGTTATTCATCTCCTATCTATTGATAGGTTGCGCATGGGCAGCTATGCTGGCAATGCCTTTTACCATCCTGACCAACTCAATATCGGGCAAGAACATGGGTGCATACTTAGGATTATTCAACGGGACAATCTGTATCCCCCAGATTGTTGCTGCCATCATTGGCGGCGGATTACTTCATCTGGTAGGTGGTCAGCAGGTCAACATGCTTGTATTGGCAGGTGTTCTATTAATTATAGGAGCTGTTTGTGTACACTTCATAACAGAGACATTTTCAACGAAAAACTGAAAACATCTCTGTTGTAGTTGAGAGTTGAAAGTTAAAAGTTGCTATACAGCGTGGCAGTGCAGCTAACTTTCAACTCCCAACTTTCAACTTTCAACTTTTTCTACTATCTTTCTGCGCAATTAAACACATGATAAAGAAGATAGCTATGAAAAAAATTCCTCAAGACAGACGAGTGGAACATTATAGAAGAAGGTTTTCATGCAGATAACCTTCGGGCATCAGAAAGTATATTCAGCCTGGGCAACGGACGGTTAGGGCAACGAGGCAATTTTGAAGAAACTTATAGCAGCGACAGTCTGCAAGGCTCCTATGTGCAGGTATCAGTTTTCTGGACCGTACACGCGTTGGTTGGTGGAAAAACGGATATCCCCACTTCTTTTCACGTATACCGAATGCTCCCAACTGGAGTGGTATCCATCTGCGCCTCATTGATGAAGAAGTAGATCTGGCCCAATGGGATGTGGATAGCTTTGAACGACGGCTGGACATGAAAAAGGGCATATCTTATCGCGACTTTGAAGTCACTTCCCCCAAAGGGAATACACTGAAAATACATGTGGAACATATCAACAGCATGGCCCATCAGAACTTGTGTCTCATTAAATACAGCGTAACCTCTGTCAATTACGAAGGTAAAATCTCCGTTGTCCCTTACATTAACGGAGATGTGAAACACGAAAACTCCAACTTCAACGAAAAGATGTGGAATATACTGCGTGCCGAAACCACCAATGAATATGCTTATCTATGGACACAAACCAAACGAGAGGACTCACAAGTGTGTTGCGCTATGACTTATCAGGTTTTCAAAAACAGTAAAGAGCTAAGCATCAGTCCTATCAAAATAGAGAAAGAGAAACTCACCGGATTCAGTGCCGGTGCCGACGTCAAACCGGGTGAACGAATTACACTTATCAAATATACCACTATCCTCTCCTCACTCTACTATGACCGGCAGGAACTCGTAGAACACGCTGTGGCAGAGAGTAAAGAAGCCAAGCACAGGGATGGGAAAAACTCCTGCAAGACCACCAAAATGTATGGCAGCATATCTGGGATGAGACAGATGTCACCATTGAAGGCGATCCGGAAGCACAGCAAGGCATCCGTTTCAATATTTTCCAGCTCAGTCAAAGCTACCGTGGAGACGATCCGCGTCTCAACATCGGTCCGAAAGGATTTACAGGCGAGAAATACGGAGGTAACACCCAATGGAACACAGAACTTTGCTGCGTACCGTTCTTCTTACTGTCCAGCCCCAAAGAGACTGCCAAGAATCTGCTGCTCTATCGCTATAATCAACTGTCGAAAGCTATTGACAATGCCCGGAAATTAGGTTTTAAAGACGGAGCAGCCCTCTACCCTATGGTGACATTCAATGGAGATGAGTGCCATAACGAATGGGAGATCACCTTTGAAGAGATACACCGCAATAATATCATCGTGCACGAAATAGTGCAATATGTAACGATGACAGGACATACTGATTTCATAGCCCGATATGGGTTAGAGATAATGATAGCCATCTCGCGCTTCTGGGCCCAGCGTGTCTCTTTCTCACAACCTAAACAGAAATATGTGATACTGGGAGTAACAGGGCCCAACGAATATGAAAATAATGTAGACAATAACTGGTATACCAATTACTCTTGTGTACAGACACTAAAAGCCACTATTGAAACCATAGAATTAGTAGCGCATCAATATCCTGACGAATATGCACGCATCCGTAGAGTTACCGGTTTCCAATATCCGGAAACGACTCTCTGGCAAAAAATTATAGATAACATGTACCTCCCCGAAGACCGAGAACTGGGAATATTTGTACAAAACGACGGGTATCTGGACAAGGAACTGAAAACAATAGACGATATTCCTGCGGAAGAAATGCCTATTAATCAACATTGGTCGTGGGACCGTATTCTGCGTTCGTGCTACATCAAACAAAGTGACGTACTATTGGGACTTTACCTTTATTATTCCAACTTCGATGATGAAACCGTACGACGTAATTTTCGGTTCTATGAACCACGAACGGTGCACGAGTCTTCACTCTCTCCTTATGTACATTCCATCCTCGCCTCCCGGATAGGCGATATAACGAAAGCATATAACCTTTTTCTCCATGCCACCCGGTTAGATCTGGACGATTATAACAATGAACTGGACCAGGGGTTACATATCACAAGTATGGCAGGTAGCTGGCTTGCCATCGTCCACGGATTCGCAGGAATGCAAATAAAAGACGATATGCTCTGCTTCAATCCTGTCATCCCTGAAAAATGGAACAGATACACCTTCAAAATCCACTTCCGCCAATGTACCTTACAGATAGGAATTGGAAAAAGCGAAATAAAAATCTCGATGATAGAAGGGGATGAACTGAACATCCTTATCCATAAAGTTGTTTATCATGTCACCAGAGGAGATGTGAAAGTGATTAGTGAGTAGTGGTTAACGATTAGTGATCAGTGATTAATAGCTGCGTTACATACCGCATGGTACTAATCACTCATCACTTACTCACTAATCACTACTCACGCTCCCCTGTTTAAACGACTTTAACCAACCAAGGGAGTATGAAAAAAAACTATGTAATCGCTTTGACTGCGGCCCTTCTTCTGGCTGCATGCGGACAGAAACAAGAAGACAACGGCACTACAATCCGACCTGTAAAGACAGCAATAGTAGAATCACGATCGGAAATCAACAAAGATTTTTCGGGAATTGTAGAAGCAGTAGACTATGTAAAGCTTGCTTTCCGCGTGAGCGGACAGATTATCAACCTACCGGTCATCGAAGGAGAGAAAGTGAAAAAAGGACAGCTGATAGCTGCCATTGATCCCAGAGACATCGCCTTGCAATATGCTGCAGACAAATCTTCTTATGAAACAGCTGCCGCTCAGGTAGAACGTAACAAACGTTTGCTGGCACGGCAGGCTATCTCTGTACAAGAGTACGAAATCAGTTTATCAAACTACCAACGGGCCAAATCGGCTTTCGAATTATCCTCCAACAATATGCGCGATACCAAGTTGACCGCTCCTTTCGATGGATCTATCGAAACACGACTGGTAGAAAATTACCAGCGCGTCAATGCCGGTGAAGGTATCGTCCAACTGGTAAATACCAAAAAGCTACGTATCAAATTCACCATTCCGGATGCTTACCTCTATCTGTTGCGTTCCAGCGATCAGAAATTCCGCGTAGAATTCGATACATATAAAGGTCAGAAATTCAATGCTAAATTAGAGGAATATCTGGATATATCAACTGACGGAACAGGTATTCCGGTAACAATCACAATTGACGATCCGGCATTTGACCGTGCACTGTACGACGTAAAACCGGGATTCACATGTAGCATCCGCTTCTCTGCCAACGTAGGTCCGTTCCTGGAAGAAAGTATGACTGTAATCCCCTTGAGTGCCCTGTTTAGTGAAGGCAATGGAAAACAGATGTATGTATGGGTAGTAAACGACAACAAAGTAAACCGTCGCGAAGTAAGCGTCATGTCCCCTACCGGAGATGCACAGGCATTCATCACCAAAGGATTGAAAGCCGGAGAAAAGATAATCACCGCAGGAGTCAACCAACTCGTAGAAGGAGAGAGGATTAGAGTAGTGAGTAGTGATTAGTGATTAGTGATTAGTGATTAGTGCCATGCGGCATTATAGTGTTACTAACCATCCAGCACTTATCACTCACTAATCGTTAATCACTAATCACTACTCACTAATCGTTAATCACTACTCACTAATCACTAATTTACTAAACACTACTTTCATGAATTTAGCCAAATATTCATTAGACAACACCAAAGTCATCTATTTTTTCCTTGCCGTATTGCTACTTGGAGGTATTTTCTCCTTTAGCAATTTGGGAAAGAAAGAAGATGCACCGTTTGTCATCAAATCAGCCGTCATCATGACGCGCTATCCGGGA
Organism: Bacteroides nordii WAL 11050 = JCM 12987; assembly: GCA_000613465.1. GTDB lineage: Bacteria > Bacteroidota > Bacteroidia > Bacteroidales > Bacteroidaceae > Bacteroides > Bacteroides nordii. Next base: position 110,386 of record BAJA01000010.1, on the reverse strand, counting down.
GCTGAACCTGCAGAAGTGGAACGGCTCATCACAGAACCTATCTCACGCGAAATACAAAGTATGAGCGGAGTATATAAGATAAAGTCCGAATCTATGTATGGTCTTTCAAAGATCACTTTTGAACTGCAACCCTCCCTGTCCGCCTCTTCCATCCCACAAAAATGGGACGAACTGCGACGCAAAGTACTCAATATACAGCCTCAACTCCCCAGCGGATCATCCGTACCTACTGTATCGGATGACTTTGGAGACGTATTCGGCATTTACTACGGGCTGACCGCCGATGACGGGTTCAGCTATGAAGAGATGCGCGACTGGGCCGAACGAATCAAAACGCAGGTAGTCACTGCTGATGGAGTAATGAAAGTTGCTCTGTTCGGTGTACAAACGGAAGTTGTCAATATCTTCATTTCCGTAAACAAACTGGTGGGAATGGGTATCGATCCCAAACAACTTGCATCCTTACTGCAATCACAGAACCAGATTATCAATACCGGCGAAATCAGTGCCGGTGAACAGCAACTACGGGTCGTGGCAAACGGGATGTATACCACCGTCGACGATATACGCAATCAGGTGATCACCACTAAAGCCGGACAAGTAAAACTGGGTGATATTGCCGTCATCGAAAGTGGATATATGGATCCGGCCTCTACCATTATGCGTGTCAATGGAAAACGTGCCATCGGTATCGGTGTATCTACCGACCCGCAACGTGATGTGGTACAAACAGGCGAAATGGTAGATGCCAAGCTTGCCGAACTCCTGCCACTCATACCTGTAGGAATGCAACTGGAGCCACTCTATCTGGAAAATGTGATCGCCAAAGAGGCCAACAACGGATTTATTATCAACCTGGTAGAATCTATCCTTATCGTTATCGTCATCATCATGCTGGTAATGGGGCTTCGTGCCGGAGTGCTTATCGGTTCATCACTGATCTTTTCTATCGGCGGTACAATGCTTATCATGTCTTTCCTGGGAGTAGGACTAAACCGTACCTCACTGGCTGGATTTATCATAGCCATGGGTATGCTGGTAGACAATGCCATTGTGGTAACCGACAATGCCCAAATAGCTATTGCGCGAGGCGTGGACCGACGCAAAGCACTGATTAACGGAGCTACCAGACCACAATGGGGACTATTGGGCGCCACATTCATCGCCATCTGCTCTTTCTTACCTTTGTATCTGGCACCTTCCGCCGTTGCAGAAATCGTGAAACCGTTGTTTGTGGTTCTTGCCATATCACTCGGACTCAGTTGGGTATTGGCACTGACACAAACCACTACATTCGGTAATTTCATTCTGAAAGCAAAGCCTGCCAACGGAGCAAAAGATCCATACGATAAGCCGTTCTATCACAAATTTGCTTCTATCCTGCATGTGCTGATACGAAAAAAAGCATTGACACTAAGTGCCGTTATTGCTCTTTTTGTAGCCTCCTTAGTGATAATGGGAATGATGCCTCAAAACTTCTTTCCTTCTCTCGATAAACCTTATTATCGGGCAGACGTCTTCTACCCCGACGGTTACAGTATCAATGAAGTAGCCAAAGAGATGGAAGCGGTTGAAGCACATCTGTTGGCACAACCGGAAGTGGATAAAGTATCCATCACTTTCGGAAGTACCCCGCTGCGTTACTACTTAGCATCTACTTCCGTAGGACCCAAACCTAACTTCTGCAATATACTGGTAGAACTTAAAGACAGCAAATACACCAAAGAGCAGGAAGAGAATTTCGATGCATACATGAAGGCAAACTATCCGAATGCCATCACCCGCACCAGCCTCTTCAAACTATCACCGGCTGTGGATGCCGCCATTGAAATTGGTTTTATCGGCAATAACGTCGATACGTTGGTGATGCTCACCAATAAAGCACTAGAAATAATGCACCGTAATCCCGATCTGATCAATATACGTAACTCCTGGGGAAATAAGATCCCGGTATGGAAACCGATATATAGCCAGGAACGTGCCCAACCACTCGGTGTATCCCGCCAGGGAATGGCACAAAGTATCCAAATCGGTACAAACGGCATGCCCTTAGGCGAATATCGCAAAGGCGATCAGGTACTTCCCATATTACTGAAAGGAAATACCGTGGATTCATTCAAAATCAATGATCTCCGCACGTTACCCGTATTCGGTACAGGCACAGAAACCACCAGTCTCGAACAGGTAGTATCGGAGTTTGATTTCCAATATCGCTTCTCGAATGTAAAAGACTACAATCGCCAGATGGTGATGATGGCACAGTGTGATCCACGTCGCGGAGTGAATGCCATTACTGCCTTCAACCAGGTATGGTCTCAAGTGCAAAAGGAAATACAAGTACCGGAAGGATATACCATGAAGTATTTTGGTGAACAAGAGAGCCAGGTAGAATCCAACGAAGCACTGGCAGCAAACATGCCGTTGACATTCTTCCTGATGTTTACCGTATTACTGCTGCTGTTCAAAACCTATCGCAAACCGATTGTTATTCTGCTGATGTTGCCGCTCATCTTTATTGGTATCGTATTGGGCTTACTCGTATTGGGCAAATCGTTCGACTTCTTTGCAGTTCTCGGTCTGTTAGGATTGATTGGTATGAATATCAAAAATGCAATTGTATTAGTAGATCAGATAGACATTGAAGCAAAATCGGGTAAAACCCCTCTTGACGCTGTAGTCAGTGCTACAGTAAGCCGTATTGTTCCGGTAGCAATGGCTTCGGGAACCACAATTTTAGGTATGCTCCCGCTGTTGTTTGACGCTATGTTTGGCGGTATGGCAGCAACCATTATGGGAGGCTTACTGGTAGCATCGGCACTGACACTGTTTGTACTACCGGTAGCTTATTGCACGATACTGAAAATAAAAGGATAAGATTGGTGAAATAGGATTAACTTTGTACCCGCAAAGTTGCCGGACGCACATAGTGCATCATCATCACTAAAACGATTAAAATAATGACAATGAAAACTCAGATAATACTATTCGCATGGTTGTGCTCCGGATTGAACCTCCTGGCACAACCGGCACAACTCACCCGTGAAGCCTATCGTGACCGGGTGGAGAACTACAGTCAGGTACTAAAACAACAGAAGCTGAAAAGTATGGCAAGTACCGAAGGACGTAAAATCGCCTTCACCGGATTTCTGCCGCAGATAGATATCACCGGAGAAGGTACATTGAATCTCAAAGAAATGGATGCCTGGAACGGCCCTGCCGGACAGTATCGTAACCATACCTATCAGGGGGCGTTTGTTGTGGCTCAGCCTCTCTATACCGGTGGTTCCCTGCAAGCCCGGAACAAGGTGGCTCAGGCAGATGAGAAGTTAGACCGGCTCAGTACGGAACTCACCCTCGATCAGATCCATTATCAAAGTGATGCAGTATACTGGAATGCTTCTGCCGCCCATGCCATGCTCCTGTCCGCCAAACAATATGAGGACATTGTGCAGCAACAATTCAATATTATCCAAGACCGTTTTGACGACGGAATGATAAGCCGTACGGATCTGCTGATGATTTCTACCCGCAAAAAAGAAGCGGAACTGCAATACATCAAAGCACGCCAGAACTATACGTTGGCTTTACAAAAGCTAAATATACTGATGGGAGAAAGTCCCAATACTCCTGTAGACAGTCTGTATGAAATTGGAATACCGTGCGAAGCGGTTACACTCCTTAGCCTGGACGATGTACTGCAACGCCGTTCCGATTACGCCAGTACGGAAATCAACATAGAAAAAAGCGAAGCACAACGAAAGGCCGCCCTTAGCCAGTACAACCCGCAAGTGAACATGTTCCTATCCGGAGGATGGGCTACTGCATCTCCCAACATGGGCTATGACGTTGCTTTCACTCCGATTTTGGGATTAAACGTGAACATTCCTGTTTTCCGCTGGGGCGCACGCTTCAAAACCAACCGCCAGCAGAAAGCATATATTGGTATTCAGAAGTTACAGCAAAGTTATGTGACAGATAATATCAGCGAAGAACTCTCAGCCGCTCTTACCAAACTAACGGAAACGGAACATCAAGTGACTACTGCACAAGAAACAATGGATTTGGCAGAAGAAAATCTCAGTCTGGCCACTTTCTCTTATAATGAAGGGAAAGCGAGTATGGTAGATGTTCTTTCGGCCCAGCTTTCATGGACGCAGGCACACTCAAATCTTATTAATGCACACCTTGCCGCTAAAATGGCAGTAGCCGAATACCAGAAGGTGATAAGCTATTAAGGTGCTTCCCGCACGGGAGGTACGCCGGGCGATGGCTAATTGAAATGCAGAACGCAGATTTTCACAAAGGACAATAAGTATAAGATGAGGAACAACAGTCTTTTAATCTGCGATCATCCACGTTTCACCAAATAAAAAACTCTGTGCAAGTTCGATTCATTTCGAATTTATTTACGATTAGACGATTTACGATGTACGATTGGGATTACTCTTTTAAAAGCCTGTTTCAGCGCTGTCAGAGACAAAGTACTCCCAATCGTACATCGTAAATCGTCTAATCGTAAATAAATCCAGTTTTGAGCCTAATGGTGTTTGTCATTGCCATCCGTCTCTTTCTCCGGTATTGATAAAGCCCCCTCCCGTAGAGTAACGTATGAAGCCTCGGTATGTAACGTTGTTTTAGATGTACATGTAAAGCAGTAAAACATGTACATGTAAAGCTGTGAAACATGTACATCTAAAGCAGTGAAACATGTACATGTAAAACAATGCTGCTCACCGGGGAAAGGAACGTTCCTTTCTGAGAAAGACAAAGTACAACACCGGGCAAGGCTAACAATACCGTCTATGGGCACCTCCGCCATCGAAAAGATAGGGCCATCATCTTCGTTATTGTATGGTATTTCACCACAGAGTAACACGGAGTTCCACAGAGTCTAAATCTTTATTGAAACGCAGATGATTGCAGATTCCCGCAAAGGGAAACAAATCTAAGATAAAGAACTATAGTCTTTTAATCTGTGTTAATCCGCGTTTCATCAAATAAATAGTACTCTGTGGAACTCTGTGTTACTCTGTGGTGGTTTTTACTCATGTCCATACGTTTTGAATATATCTCGAGTCCTGCCTTCAGAACAAACAAATATTTCCTCCCTTCTCTTTCATTATTACCCAATTAATTTCTAACTTTGCCCCCGCATAGGTTCATCTTCTCCATGCATTCGGAGAAAATGATTAAAAGGGAATCAGGTGAGAATCCTGAACAGTCCCGTTGCTGTATGTTTCATTCAAGCGTAGTAAACACATACTTCATGCCACTGAAAGGCTTTAAGTCGATTGGGAAGGCGTTTACTTACGGAAACGAGTCAGAAGACCTGCCATGCAATACGTTCAATAGCTTTCGAGGACAAGCTATGGATTCAATCATCTGTACACGAGTGATGTGTCACAGAAATGATTATTCATACATAATTGGTACTCTTTAAAGCTATTTGATGGATAAAATAACTATCAAATAGATATATTAATGGGAAATACTACGTTTAAACGGTTCCTGTGTCTATGTGGAATGTGTACTTTAGTTTTGTCCATAAAGGCACAAAGCAAGCTGGACAGTATACAAAGACTGGATGAGGTAGTGGTTACAGCTAAAAAATATAAGGAAGTTATACCTGCACAAATTTTAAAAGGAGAAGAATTGCAGCGATTGAACAGCTTTTCAGTTGCAGACGCTATTCGTTATTTTTCTGGAGTACAAATAAAAGATTATGGTGGTGTAGGCGGACTCAAAACTATCAACATCCGTAGTATGGGGACCAACCATATGGGAGTTTATTATAACGGAATACAGTTAGGTAACGCACAGAACGGCCAAGTTGATTTAGGAAAATTTTCCCTCGACAATATCGAAGAAGTATCTTTGTATAACGGACAAAAAAGTGATATATTCCAATCCGCTCGGGAATTCGGTTCTGCCGGAAGTATTTATCTCACCACCCGCCATCCGAAATTCAATAATGGAGAAACAGCCCATATGATAGCCAAGCTAAAAGCTGGCTCTTACGGCCTTGTCAATCCTGCTATCCTTTACGAACATAAAATCAACGATAAAGTAAGTTCAAGTATCAGTGCCGAATGGATAAGTTCAAGTGGAAAATACAGTTTCCGGTACCGACGTGTTACTCCGGCAGGAGAGCTTGCTTATGACACCACCGCTGTCCGCCATAACAGCGATCTGGATGCCATGCGAATGGATATCGGATTATATGGAACATTCGACACAGGAAAATGGAGTGTTTTCGCTTACCATTATACTTCCGAACGAGGAGTTCCGGGAGCTATTGTGAATAATGTATGGAAACGGGGAGAACGATTATGGGATCGAAATTCGTTCGCACAAGGAACTTATCAACAAGATATCTTGCCTAAACTCAGCACCCGTGTCAATATTAAATACGCCTATGATTTTACACGTTATGTAAACAATGATATATTACTCAAACTAACTAACAATGTTTATAAGCAAAAAGAAATGTATCTGTCATGGGCTAACAAATATTCGCTTAATCCGAACTGGGACGTTTCTTTATCCTACGATTTTCAATGGAATGATTTAGAAGTATTCGACACCGCTAAAGATGTTAATATGGAACACATTTCCAACGCAGCTACCCGTGGGACTCATTGGCTATCACTTGCTACAGCATTTACTCTGGCAGACCGTTTAAAAATGCAAGCCAGTATTTTGGGGACTTTTGTTGACGAAAAAGCCCACCAAGTTGACAAAGCGCCTAATAAAAAGAAACTCACTCCCGGTTTGTTCCTCTCCTATCAACCATTCAAAAAACACGAATTGATATTCAGAGCTTTTTATAAAACAGCTTACCGTATGCCCACATTTAATGACCTCTATTACACGGACATGGGAAATGCTGCTTTACGTCCTGAAACAGTAACTCAATATAATGTGGGAATAACTTATGAACTCACCCGTAAAAATAAAACATTTAACTATTTCCGTATCGGAGCAGATGCCTACTATAATTATGTAACAGACAAAATTATATCATGGCCTCAAGGACCGCAATTCCGTTGGACAACTCTCAATTTAGGCAAAGTAGACATTCGTGGAATAGATGCTAATGCCATGGCTACCTGTCAGTTCCCTCATAACTGGACAATAACTGGAAAATTGCAATACACTTATCAGGAAGCAATCGATATAACCAATCCTTCTGATAATTATTATCGTCATCAAATACCTTATATCCCATGGCATAGTGGTTCGGCGATTGTCATGCTCAACTGGAATACTTGGGCACTCAATTATAGTTTCATCTACGTAGGAGAACGATATAATCAGCAAGAAAATATCCGATATAATCATACACAACCTTGGTATACCAGCGACTTGTCTCTCCAGAAAAGATGGCAAATAAAGAAAGTGTTTTTAAAATGTACGGCTGAAGTTAACAATTTACTGAATCAGGATTATGATGTTATTCTGAATTATCCGATGCCAATGCGTAATTACCGTTTTAGCATAACTGCCGAATTCTGATATGAAACCAACAAAAATCATAAGTATCATCCTCTCCTTTGTCCTGCTAAGCATTATTTCATGCCGTGAAATAGAATTGGTAGTACCTACCGAATACGAACTATTGCCATTTGACATACAACCCAATGCTAACCCTATGGGTATGTATCAACTCAATGAAGGTAATATGGGCAGTAATAAAGCAAGCATAGATTACTTGGATTTTCAAAATGCTTATTACATACGTAATTTATATGCCGAACGTAATCCAAGTGTCATCAAAGAACTGGGCGATGTAGGAAATGATATACAAATATATGGTAATAAACTTTACGCCGTTATCAATTGTTCCCACAAGGTAGAAGTGATGGATGCACGTACTTGCCATCGTCTCGGTCAGATAGATATTCCCAACTGTCGGTATATCCGTTTTGCCAAGGGCAAAGCTTATGTCTCGGCTTATGTGGCTCCCGTACAAATAGATCCCCAAGCACAAGCCGGAGCCGTTTATGAAATTGACACCACTTCTTTAAAGGTGACTCGTAAAGTTACGGTAGGTTATCAGCCTGACGAACTGGAAATCATAGGAGAGTATATTTATGTAGCTAACTCCGGTGGATATCGTGCTCCCGATTATGACAGTACACTTTCTGTTGTCGAAATCTACGATATGAAGCAGATACAAAAAATACCCGTAGGAATCAACCTGCATCGTGTACGAAAAGATAAATACGGCAAATTGTGGGTCACCTCACGAGGAAATTACGGCTCTATCCCTTCTCGCCTGTACGTTCTTGACCGTAAAGACAAAAATTCACGCGAAATGGAAGTGAAAGACACTTTCGACATTCCGTGTTCAGAGATGTATATACAAGGCGATTCGCTCTACTATTACAGTGTTTCCTGGAATAGTTCGAGTCAGATAAACAAAGTATCCTATGGCATTATCAATGTAAAAACGAAAGAAAAAGTAACCGATCATTTTATTACGGATGGAACCGAAGAGAATATCGTCATACCCTATGGCATTAAAGTACATCCCACCAATGGCGATATCTATATAAGTGATGCTAAAAATTACGTATCAAGCGGTGCCTTGCACTGTTACGACCGGTATGGCAAAAAGAAGTGGAGTGTACGAACCGGAGATATCCCCGGACATATGGTGTTTTTAAACAAGAAATAATAAACAGAAGAATATGAAACGACTACATACCAGAATTTATATTTTACTTCTTTCAACGCTTGTTGCTTGCCAACAAGATATTCCTATGGTCAGTCTGGGCATAGATAATCTGTATGTCATGTCGCGTATGAGAAAAGCCGTGTTACATCCAGAGTATTCCGGTGAAGGTTATCGTTGGACTATGAAAGACCAGAATGGTAAAGACTCTATCGTATCCGAGGAACGAGATTATGTTTTTCTTGCCCAATACCCCGGAGAATATTATCTCCGCCTGAACATTATTGACCGCGAAAATCCGGTGGAACACGATATACATTTTATTGTAAAGGAAGAAGAGGTACTCTATAGCCGGTATATTTCAAATGTATATCAATATTGTCCGGCACCGGGGCAATTCATCAATACCCTCCCTCTGTATAAAAAAGGTGATACCGCAGAAGACATGCGCCAAAAAGCAGAGGAAAGTCTGGCTAACTCCGAGAATAATAGCGGAAATGAAGAAGAGCGAGCAATGGTATCTTTGGGAGGATACGGAGGTTATATTACTTTCGGATTTGATCATACAGTAGTAAATGTTCCCGGAGAAAAAGATTTTAAGATACTTGGAAATGCATTCTATGCAGAAGCTAATCCTAATCCGGAAGCTCCTAAATCGGGAGGGAGTTGTGAACCGGGAATTGTTATGGTTTCTTTGGACTTGAACCAAAACGGAATTCCGGATGATGAATGGTATGAACTGGCTGGTAGTGAATATTACAAACCGGAAACCAAACATGAATATCAAATCACCTATTATCGCCCGGATCCAAACAAGATACCAACTCCCAAGCCGGGAACCCCATTAACAGATACTACCTATATAGCATGGAAAAGTAATTATGGGGAAACGGGATATATAATAAAAAACGAATATCACGGACAAAGTTATTACCCGCTATGGAGCGATGCTAATGCTATTACGTTTACAGGTACCAAATTAGCAAATAATGCAGTAGATGAGAGTGGCGGAAAAGGCAGTTTTTTTGTATTATACTCTTACGATTGGGGATACGTAGACAACCACCCCAATGATAAAGAAGACAAAATAAGTTTCGACATAGGATGGGCTGTTGACAAAAACGGAAACAGCGTATATCTGCCCGGAGCAGACTTCATCCGGGTATATACCGGAGTTAATCAGACATGTGGCTGGCTTGGAGAGACCTCTACCGAAATTAACGGGGCCGAAGATTTACATATTGAAAAAAGAGGTGAAACATTACCTAACCCATAATAAAAAAAACATTTATTATATGAACCGGAAGACATTACATTTATTAACAGCCATGTATATTTCAATGGGCTTGCAAGCTCAGAGTTATAAAGATGGAGTTTTTTTATTGAATGAAGATTGGTATGGTCATAACAACAGTACTTTAAACTTCATACGGCCCGACAATATAGATGAGCCTTTTTTATATTATATCATTCAGAATAATAATGCCAATAACGGACAATCTTTGGGATGTACTTCACAATTCGGGACAGTGTATGGAGACAATCTTTACGTTATCTCTAAACAAGACCAGGATGGAGGTGATAAAAGTGGGCGTCGGGGAGGAAGAGTCGTTGTCGCAGACGCACAAACAATGGAAATAAAGAAACGAATTCCATTAATCATGGTTAATGGAAAGGGGCAATCTATTGCCGACGGACGTGGTTTTGTAGGAGTTGATGAAACAAAAGGCTACGTAGGAACCTCCAACGGTATCTATATCCTTGATTTCAATAATTTTGAAATTACCCGGCAAATCGAAGGAACAGAAAATCCGTTAATCACCGGTGATGAAATAAATTCCGACGGAGTAGGTCCTCTCTATCAAAACCAGATTGGCATGATGTTACGTTCTTCGGATTATGTATTTGCCATTCAACAGGATAAAGGAGTACTGGTCATCAATCCCGAAACCGACAAAGTAGAAAAAATCATCGAAGGGTGTTTCAGCACAATGGTACAAAGCAAAGACGGGAATATTTGGGTAGGTAGAAATACCAACATGGATTATCAGAAATACCCGTACGGCGAAAACGGTTCCAGTGGCGAGTGTTGGGAAGGCACGGAACTGTTAAGAATAGATCCGGGTACATTGGAGACCGAATCTATCGCTATCACGCAAGGAGGCATCAATCAAACCTGGTATGCCTGGACAGCCGGTTCGCTCTGTGCCAGTACACACGAAAACGTGTTATATTTCACATTCAATGCAAGCAAATGGAGTTGGTTTACCACTTCCCAAATGTATAAGTTCGATATCAATCGGAGGAGCTTTCAGCTTATTTACGACAGTAGCGAAGACGGACGATACTTTTATGGTGCGGGCATACGCATTAATCCTCTTGACGACAAGCTGTATGGTGCCCTTTATATAGACAATAACATACAAAATTATTGGGTATACCAAATGAGTAACACCGGCGAGGTATTGCAAGAGTACGAACCTATTCGCCGTTATTGGTTTCCTGCTATGTTTATCTTTCCGGATATTTATGCACCCGAGGTTAAAGATTTCGCAGATATAACCCTGAAAGACGAACCGGTAGAAATTGACCTGGCAACTATGGCTACTGACAAAGACAACCTGGATATTGCCATTACCAAAAAAATCCTGTCAGTCAGCAATAATGAAATAGTAACCGCTACCATAAAGAACAACCGACTAAAACTAACTCCTCTAAAAAAAGGTAGTACAGATGTCACTGTTCGTTTCAACTCAAACGGAAAGTTTGTAGACAAAATACTCCACATTAATTCCACTACTACGGGCATCATGACTAAAGAAGCGGATGAAATCAGAGTTTTCGAACAAAACGGGCAGATTCATATCGAAGGCTTGCAAAAGACATCTAACGTAACTATATATAATGCACAGGGACTAAAGGTTCGTTCCATAACCATAGAACCCGGAGAAAGTATTGACGGACTGCCCGGAGGCCAAGTATATATCCTGAATATAGATAATCAAAAATACAAAGTGATTTATTAATTATTAACGTAAAAACAACATGAGAAAAATTACTCTTAGGGTTACAGTTGCGATACTCGTATCGTGGCTGTATGTAGCTGGGACTTTTGCCAGTAATCAGTTTGTGCCGAAGGATTACTCCTTCACAGATATCGGAAAGAGTTGGGATGTAACCATCAATATCCCGATGACCGATTTATTTGTTTATCCCGACGGAATGGATAAAACAGCCAATTTAGATGAAGCTGGTGTAACAGCCACTTTCGAATATACCGATGAGACAGTAGTAGGCTTATATAGATATGAATACTACAATTATGGAAAAGTACAACAACTCTATCTGCAACAAAAAGCTAAAAAGACTGGCAAAGCAGATGTGAAAGTTATTTTGGAATATAACGGTGTAAAAGTCGAAAATCTATTAAAAATAGACATTGTATCAATGATAGCCAAAGATGACAATTATGTGGTAGATTTAGGACAGACATGTAAAGCACCCGTATTGTTTAATGATAACTTTATGGATAACAATGCCAAAAATACAGCGACATTGACAATTGACGAACAACCGGTATATGGTACTGCCACTATCCTCTCCGGAGGTACTACAAAACCAGATACTATCCAGTATATCCCCAATGCCGATTTGGAGAATTACTCTTTTGATCAACTGAAGTACACCGTAACATTGGCCGATGGCAGCGAATCGTCTTCAGCAATAGTGAAATTCAACATCCACAAAAATGCTTATGCATCAAAAGTTATTGCTTTCATGCCAGCTCCGGGACAATTCACGAATGAAGGTATCGCCCAAAAGAATTCAGCAGAAAAGACATTAGGAAATCAGGGAGGAATGATTAGCCTGGGATCGTTCGGTGGATACGTAATCTACGGATTCGACCAGCCAATAAAAAATGATCCTCGCCATCCTTATGGAGTAGACTTTACCGTTAGAGGTAACTCTTTCGTTGCCAATTTGTATGGTGTATGGACAGAACCGGGAGCAGTACAAGTCTGTCAGGACTTAAATGGTAACGGAATACCAGATCCGGACGAACCATGGTACGAATTAGCAGGATCGGACTATTGGCTTAGTACTACCAAACATAACGTAGAAATGACTTACTATAATCCAAGTTATGACAAACGTTATACTGTGCCCTGGACTACCGATAAGGGAGAATCCGGAGCCGTATTAAGCAATCAGTTCCACTCTCACTCTTATTTCCCGGATCCATTTGATTTCGAATGCGACCGCGATTCTCTGACATATAGTGGTAATATTATCCGTAGCTCTATTGACATGAGTTCACCTAGTTATATCGAATTCTATCGTGCACCAGCTTTCGGATATTGTGATAACAGAGGTTATAATAAAACAGATTTAACTATAGCCAGTAACCCTTATTATAATGATGAAAGAGGTAACGCAGCAGATGGTTTCGATATCAGCTGGGCTGTCGACAAAGACGGTAACCATGTAGAATTGGATCATGTGGACTTTGTAAAAGTATATTGTGCCGGTAGTGCCAATGCCGGATGGCTGGGAGAATGGTCAACAGAAGTTTTGGGAGTTGCCATCACTACTCCTGAGCCCGATTACGTTCCTAAAGATTATTATCTGAACTATATCGGTATCACTCAGTTGCAGGTCATCCGTGGACAAGAATGCCAATACGAAGGTTTCTTATTCAAAAATGGACGTCCGATACACGAAGGAGAGCAAAAATGGTGGTTATCGACCGATACAGTAGGTACTATTGACAATACAGGTAAATTCAGTGCTACCGGTCTCGGTAGTACTTGGATTTATTTTAGCCAAAAGGAAGATATACCACATGATTCTATCCAGATAGATGTAGTCGATCTGAAAAAGGTAGTCATCGATATTGAAGGAAACGCAAGTACGGTATCCAACGATAGCATAAATATGATATTAGGCGAAACTATCTATATCGAAACACAGTGTGAAGACAGCCGTGGCGAATCATTAAACGGACGTAACCGAAACCGTTACATTTACGAAAAATTCAGATGGACCACCTCTAATCCGGAGATTGGAATTATCAACAACGGTTCTTTCCACGGTAAAAAAGTAGGACGTACCATGTTACATGTATACTCTACCAGCAATCCAGAATTATCAGATTCAATATTGGTAATTGTAAACGACATTCCCCAAATTACACCTATTTCCGATCCGCTCAAGATAGCTTACTACGAGCCTGAAGGAATATTAACCAGTAGCGCTCTCTTCACTGCCGGAAATAGCTCAACTATTTATTTGGAAGATGTAAAAGGTATTACAGAGAAGGTTTACACACTTGCAAAAAATGCCCTGAACTATCAGTATTCACAAGGTGAATACCTGACAGATACACTAACTTTCAACGTTACTCACTATGGTCAAAAGAAAACATTAAAATTACCTGTAATCTATGCACCAGATGTATTGGCATCCAGTCGTCGTTTGCTCTTTGCAGATAAGAATATAGTGAAAGCCTATGTTCCCGAAAGTAATGAAACAAAAGCAATCATAGCTGGTCTGAAAGCTGACAGTATCCATGCCCTGACTGCAGATGGAGCCTTTACATATATTGCTACTAATGATAGTCTCTACCGTTATAACACTCCTGGAGCTGAATGTACACACAAAGTACAGACACTCAACAAAGCAACTGTAGATAAATTATTAACCACCCGTAACTTGCTGATAGCCTCATCGCATACAGCAAATGAAACATATACCATATCCATCTACTATAAGACAGATATGGAACTGGTACGGACAATCAAACTATCTAAACCAATCCAAGACATGGTAGTAGTTGGCGATAACTTGTATCTCATCATCAGTAACGAAGAAAAGAGCGCTATGGGTATCATCAATCTAAATACTTTTGAACTTGAAAAAGAAGTAACTCTCAATACAAAAGGATTGAATACCAGTACACTCGTAGCCAAGGATAACATGATTTACGGTATTCGTGCCTATGATCCGGTAAAAGAAGAAGAGGCTTCCATCCTCGAATTCAACACTACTAATAATACTTCTACACTTATTCCTACAGGAGGTATTGAGGCATTCTTCGAAGGAGTACCTACAGCCATCAAACCGATGACAGGAGATTCTATCCTATTATCAAACTACAAAGGTTTCTCGGTTTACAATACCAAAAAACGCGAAATTCTTGACGGAACATTTATGGAAGGCCAACGTATCTATCCTACCGAAGCAATACGTGATACTACAAACGGTAATTATTATGTGGCATATGCCGACCAAGATGTAACTTATTACCAAGGGGCTATCTATGACAAAGATTTCAACAAACAGAAGGATATCTATAATTTAGGTAAAACACCAGCTAACTTACAAATGATGAACGACGTTGCCGATAATGAAGCGCCGAAAGTTTCGAAAGGTAGTGTCGGATACGGTTCTACTCCTTACGATCGTGCGACGGAACCGGGTAGTTATACTCTACAAAAATCGGCCTTTACCGACAAAGAAAACAACTATTCCATCTATGTAAGAAGCATCGAGCAGTATAACGATTGGCTCAATGTGAAAGGCTATAAAGACAACGGTGATATCGAACTGAAAATGTTCTATCGCGGTGATGTAGATAGCGACTCTCTCGTAACTTTCACTGTCGAAGCCATTGACAATGTCGGACTATCTGCCAGCCGTCAAGTTGAACTCAAGATTACGCCGGAGATCTACAAACCATTAGTAGTCAATGCCCTGAAAGATACGGCTATCACTACTAAAGTAGATACGCTAAGACTCAGTTTGAAAGATGTATTCAAATATCCTTCGACCAGCACTTGGGGAAAGACATTTACCAAAACTGTAGTAGCTAATGACAACCCGATCCTGATAACAGACAGCATTGATGTTACAACAGATTCACTTGTCCTCATTACAAGCAAAGGACAAACCGGAACTGCACAAATCACGCTGCGTTATACAGTAGCATTCAGTGAAGATAACTACATGTATGAATACGGCGGAAAGTATGTAGACACAAGTTTTGCCGTTAAAGTAAGTGCTCCGGTAGGTATCGAAGATACACAAATCGATGCAAACAGCATAGTAACGGTTCTGCAAAATCCATTCAAAGATCACCTTGTAGTGCGTGTTCAGGAAAACGGAACAGCTGAACTCTACAATGTAGCAGGACAAAGTATAATGATATTCAACCTGAAAGCTGGAGAAAATACGGTTAATACTACACAACTCGCTAACGGAACATATCTATTGAAGTATAAAGAGACAGTTGTAAAAGTAATTAAGCAGTAAAACTACTATAACGTATATAAAAAGTGAGAGGGGAGGCCGATAATCGGCCTTCCCTCATCTTTTTACTTGGACTCAACACTAATCAATAGTCAAATTTCTTAGCTATCTACAAAATAACCAAGCAATAAGCATATATTGCTATCAAATAATGGAGAATCCCCGACATACTTTTATAAGCAATTCTTTTTTACTATCCCCTTTTAGATTTTGGATACTGTATACTACATTCTGTGATAGATTTCATTGAACGGTACTCTCCCCCGTTCTCCCCAGATTCCTTTATTTCCATTTCGTATTCCACAAGGAATTACCATGTTTATTCCGGCACCATGAGGTAGTTTCAGTAACTTCTTGATTCGTTTGCTATCAAAGCCTTCCAAAGGACAAGTATCATATCCTTCATTTGCCATAGCAATCATAAATGTTTGTGCAGCAAGTGCACAGGATTTATGAACGACCACACGCATATCACTTTCAGAAACTTCCCGCATCATCGGGCGGAATAAGCTGATACTCTTAGCCAGTATTACCCTCAAAAAGCCTAAGATTCCCCAAAAACGGGCGTAAATGAAAGGCATTAGTTTTCCATAATATAATTCCCGGTCTTTGATACGTTTCTCCTGACGTTCTTTCGGACTATTTCGCATGATATTTCCTTTTTCAAATTCAAGAACGGACTTTGCACGCTTTTTATACAGATCCTGACGTGTAACGAAAACAACTATTTCTGAAGCCGTAGCAGTAGCTGACTGCCCAAGACAGGCTTTTGAAATCTCCGCTAACAATTCGGGGTTCGTTATTTGGTAGAACTCCCACAATTGCATATTCGAGCTATTGGGAGCTAAAGTTGCTAATTGCAGACAGTGTTTCACCGTTTCCGGTTTTATTGGTTTTTCTTTATCAAAAACTCGTACGGAACGACGGAAGTTCAAGACCTCTTCTAAATTCATTTTATGCTCTATTTATTAAATTAGTTTCACTCAATTGTTACATAACAACTCTTACTATTATTGATAGTATCAGATACATAATATCCCGTCCTCATGTTGATAAGTAATCATGCAGAAACAGGTACAAATAATGTGCCAATTAGCCGCGCTATACAAAAGAGTATCGGTACAACACATCCAATTGGCACATTGACATATTGGCACATCACTCCATTGTTTATCAAATATCCAACTACTGACTCACATTAATAACATAAATACAAGTCAACTGTATTTCATCCGACCAGATTATTAACATAAATTCTATTACATTGAAGCAGGCATAAAAGAGTAAAACTCTCTGCTTATTGCAAGAATGCCTCCCTAAAGTTGAGACAAAACTTTAGGGAGGCATTCTTAAACTTACTCACAAACCTCACACAGAGGTAAAGGATATCAGGCAAGGAATGAAATCAATACGCCTGCAGCTACAGCCGAACCGATAACTCCGGAAATATTACTTGCCATGCAATACTGCAACACGTGATTCTTTGAATCATACTTCAAAGCAATTTCATTCGCCACACGGCTTGCCATCGGCACAGCACTCAATCCTGTAGCACCAATCAACGGATTGATCTTTTTCTTAGAGAAGAGGTTGAACAACTTCACCAAACAGATACCACCGGTAATACTCAGGGCAAAGGCAAGGAAACCACCGACTACAATACCGATAGTAGTCCAGTTCAGGAAAGCTTCGGCAGTCATGGTAGCCCCTACGGAAAGTCCCAGGAAAATGGTTGCAGCATTCATAATGCTGTTGGAAGCAGCATCAAACAAACGGAAGGTATTGCTGCCTATTTCCTTTACAAGGTTACCAAACATCAACATACCAATCAATGGCACAGCACTGGGCACAAAGAGGGCGACAACTGTAGTCACTGCAATCGGGAAGATAATTTTCAATACCCGCAGATTTTTAATTTCCGTCTTTGAAGGATACTTCTTCTCCTCCTCTTTCATATTGATACTCAGCTCTTTTTTAGAACATAGCAAGCGAACTACCATCGGAATAATCACCGGAACCAATGCCATGTAAGAGTAAGCGGCAATAGCAATCGGACCTAACAGATGAGGAGCCAGTTTAATGGTGGTAAAGATAGCCGTAGGACCATCAGCCCCTCCGATAATGCCCAATGAAGCCGCTTCCTGGGGAGTAAAACCGATCAGGATAGCTACCAGCAACACAGTGAAAATACCCAACTGGGCAGCTGCCCCGAATATAGAAAGATGCAGATTACGCAACATCGGTCCGAAGTCAGTCAACGCACCCACTCCCATAAATATAATAGGTGGCAGGAATCCCGTCTTTATCAACATATAATAGATGAAGTTCATAAGTCCTAACTCATGGGCAATGTCATGCAAAGGCATTTCCCAAATACTCTTCATCACACCATTCACCATCACCATACCGTTCTCATCGGCCTGAATAACCCCCATATCACCTCCCGGGAAGTTGGCAAGCAGTACACCGAAAGCGATAGGTACCAATAACAATGGTTCGTATTGTTTCTTAATACCCAGATAGAGCAGAACGAAAGCGATGGCGTACATTATCAGAAACTGCGGTTCGGCAATGATATTGCTGAAAGCAGTCATATCATATAAGTTTTCAAATATCTCGTTCATTATCCTATCTTCATTAATATGTCATCTTCAGAAACTGTATCTCCCGGATTACTGCAAATAGCCGTCACTGTACCACCAAACTCGGCACGAATGGCATTATACGTCTTCATAGCTTCCACATAGCAGAGTACATCTCCTTCTTTTACAGTATCCCCAACTTTCAATGCTGTCTCCTGTGCATTCTTTACAAGGAAGAATTTACCTTCCAACGGAGAAAGTACCTCTTTACCCTCACCTACTGCGGCGGCAGGGGTCGCAGAAAGTTCGGTATCACCATAAGCCACAGTAACGCGATAAGCCTGTCCATCTACCTGCACAGTAAGTGTCTTGGGTTTCGCATCTTCCTGTGGCGACTTATCTCGTTCTGCACGACGTTTAGCCACATCTGCAAGGAAATCTTCTTTCGCTTTACCACTCTTATAAGCCTCGTACTGTGCAGGGTGCATGGCGTATTCAAAGAGCTCTTCGTCATCTTCACCTGTTTCCCATTTATTCTCTTTCATCAACTTGCGATACTTATCAAGGTCATCCGGATAATTATCCTGCGGATCGCCTTCAAAGAATTTACGACCTTCACGCTCTGCTTTCTCTATAATCTCAGGAGCCAATTTACCCGGCAAACGTCCAGCCTTGCCAAGTATCATATCCCAAATGTCATCAGCAATCATACCCCAGCGCTCTTTACCTTTCTCCATAGCTATCACATTCATCATAGCTAAATTCTTAACATACTGGCTGAACGGAGTCACTAAAGGAGGATAACCGACACGCGGCCATACATAAGCTACTTCGTTGAAAAGCTTAATCAACAACTGATCCTGCGTCATGAAAGGCAAATTGTGTTTAGCTTTATATTTATTGATAGATTCCAGATTCGTTTCGAGATCGGCCATAAGGCTTCCCATCATACCACCCGGAAGCCCCGGAGCGATAAGCAGAGAGTTCATCAGACGATTCTTCGGACTGATGTAAAGTCCAAGAAAATCATCCATAAATTCCTGAATCATGCCACGTACTTTCATGTACGCCTCCATATTTATTTCAGGTACCTTGAAACCGGCATCTTTCAGCATAGCCTGTACACTAAGCAAATCGGCATGACCGGTACCCCAGGAAAGTGGTTCCATACCCACATCAATATAATCGCAGCCTGCCTCGCAAACTTCAAGAATGCTTGCCATATTAAAACCGGGTCCTGCATGACTATGATACTGCACAGGAATATCAGGATATGCAGCTTTTATATTGGCCACAATCTTTCCTAAAGAGACAGGACGTCCGATACCTGCCATATCTTTGATACAGATCTCATCTGCTCCCAGCTTTATCAGCTCCAAAGCCATATTAGTATAATACTCTACCGTATGGATGGGCGAATGAGTAATACAAAGTGAACATTGTGAAATCATTCCGGCATCATGGGCATAGGTGATTGAAGGAGCAATATTACGAACATCATTTAATCCGCAGAAAGTACGGGTAATATCTGTTCCCTGTGTTTTTTTCACTTTATAGAAGAGTTTGCGCACATCGGCAGGAACGGGGCTCATACGAAGTCCGTTTAGGGCACGGTCGAGCATATGGGTTTGAATACCGGCTTCATGGAAAGGCTTCGTCCATTCACGGACAGCACGGTTGGGATTTTCACCAAACAACAGATTCACTTGTTCAAAACCACCACCATTGGTTTCAACACGGGCAAAACATCCCATTTCAATAATAGCAGGAGCTACTTTAACAAGCTGGTCTACACGAGGTACATATTTTCCGGCACTCTGCCACATATCTCTGAAAACCAGACTAAACTTGATTTCTCTTTTCATATTCTTTTAGTTGTGTCTTGATAATTTGTCAATTAAATAACGTGCCGGTGTATTACAGCCCTCATATAGCGCAGCCAATCGATACTATTGGCAAATTGGCACATTAATCTATTATTTATAATTTCTCTACCTTTGTCACTTTGCCCTTCCCCTGGGTTACTACATTAACAGCCGCAGTAATTGCAGCTAAGATATTCCCAGGAATAGGCACAGGAGCTTGCGAAGAAGTCTGTTTGACAGACACTACCTCTTCGGGAGCATATTTATTGACGAGTGAGATCAGTAATTTACCAAGATAAATGACGATAAGTAAAATAACGAACACGGTAGCCATACCAACTACCATCAGCAGAAACGCTGTCTCTAAGTTTTCCATATAATAAATTATTAGTTATTTAATCGGTTTCAAAAAAAAATCGCTCGAAATTACCAATAAAAGAAGAAAAAATAAAGGCAGGAAAGAATAAAAAAAGCTAAATCGGAAGATCAGAGAAGGAAAAACAAGGAATAATAAGGCTTGCAATAGTGGACTATGACAATTTACGGTTCTGCTCACCAATCCGGATAAAACGCAGATTAACGCGAATTAGCACAGATTAAAGTGCTGATGTTCTTTTGCACCTGTGTTTTTGCGTTAATCTGCGTTAATCCGCGTTTCAACTAGAAAAATAGTACTCTGTGAAACTCTATGTCACTCTGTGGTGAACTCTGAACTCAGAACTCGCTGGTAAAGTGGAACTTTATCTTCTTAAAGTCCATCTGTGCCATTTGCAATACATAGTTGGAGTCTGCCAGAAATACGTCCCTCCCCTCACGGTCTTTTGCCATGAACTGATATTTACGTTTCTTGAATGCTTCCAGCTCTTCGGCATCTTCACTTTCAATCCAGCAAGCTTTGTATAGGCTTATCGGTTCCCAACGACAAGACGCATTATATTCATTCAACAAACGATACTGGATCACCTCAAACTGAAGTTGACCAACCGTACCAATAATCTTCCGTCCATTAAACTGATTGACGAACAACTGTGCCACACCCTCGTCCATCAACTGATCAACTCCCTTGGCCAGTTGTTTCTGCTTCATAGGATCGGCATTCTCAATATACTTAAACATTTCGGGCGAGAAACTCGGCAAACCACGGAAGTGCAATTGCTCACCTTCTGTCAGCGTATCACCAATTTTAAAAGTACCATTGTCCGGCAAACCAATAATGTCACCTGCATACGCCTCATCAATTGTAGTCTTGCGCTGGGCCATAAACTGTGTAGGCGACGAAAAACGCATCGTTTTACCATGACGCACATGCAGATAAGGAGCATTACGGGTAAACTTACCCGAACAGATCTTACAGAAAGCAATACACGAACGATGGTTCGGGTCAATATTAGCGGTAATCTTAAAGATAAATCCGGTAAACTTCGGTTCATCCGGTTCCACCTCACGTTCTTCTGCCTGTACAGGACGGGGACTGGGAGCTATCTCTACAAAGCAGTTGAGTAGTTCCTGCACACCAAAGTTATTCAATGCCGAACCAAAGAACACAGGTGCACAATCTCCTGCCAGATAAGTCTCATTATCAAATTCAGGATAAACACCTTCAATCAGTTCCAGATCACCACGCAGTTTGTCTGCCAGTGTGGCACCAATCTGGTTGTCCAGTTCTTCACTATTGAGATCTACTGCAATCTTCTCTGTCACCACCTGCTTGGAAGGCTGATAGAGATCTAACTTATTCTCATATATATTATATACACCTTTAAAACGGGCTCCCTGTTCGATAGGCCATGACAACGGGCGAACCTGAATCATTAGTTCTTCTTCCAGTTCGTCCAGCAGGTCAAACGGATCCTTACCCTCACGGTCCATCTTATTGACGAAGATGATAACAGGTGTCTTACGCATACGACACACCTCCATCAGCTTGCGGGTTTGTGTTTCCACACCTTTCGCACCGTCTACTACAATGATAACGCTATCTACAGCGGTCAACGTACGATACGTATCTTCGGCAAAATCCTGGTGCCCCGGAGTATCGAGAATGTTAATTTTATAATCGCGGTAATCGAACTCCATCACGGAGGTAGTTACTGAAATACCACGCTGTTTTTCAATCTCCATCCAGTCCGATGTAGCCGTTTTCTTTATTTTATTACTCTTTACGGCACCTGCCACCTGTATCTGTCCACCAAAAAGCAACAACTTTTCAGTCAATGAGGTCTTACCGGCATCCGGATGTGCAATAATGGCGAATGTACGCCTTCTCTGTATTTCTGAATTATCTGCCATACAATAAATTAATCATTCAATAGTGCCATGCAACGCGCAAGGCTCTCTTCCCAATGGGGAATTTCAATATCAAAAGTGGTTTTAATCTTCGTTTTGTCAAGCACCGAATAGTGTGGGCGAGCCGCTTTCGTGGGATAGTCTGTCGTATGCAACGGACGCACCTTGCAAGTAGTGATACCTGCCAGACGATGAATTGTTTTTGTAAAATCATACCAGGAGCACACTCCTTCGTCACTAAAGTGATAAACACCACGCACTATACCTTTATTAATAACGGCATAGATGGCACGTGCCAGATCATTGGCATAGGTAGGTGTTCCCACCTGATCAAAAATCACACCCAACGCTTCGCGCTCACGCCCCAAGCGTATCATTGTCTTCACAAAGTTATTGCCATAAATAGAGTAGAGCCATGCCGTACGGATAATGACAGCTTTTTCACAACCATCCATCACCGCCTGTTCACCTGCCAGTTTGGTAGAGCCATATACAGAGGCCGGACAAGTTGGTTCTTCTTCTGTATAAGGAATATGGGCCGTTCCGTCAAAAACGTAATCTGTAGACACCTGTATGATAGCCGCACCCCGGCGTTGGGCAGCACGGGCAAGATATCCCGGTGCGATATGGTTCAATTTGTCACATAGCTCACGATTGTCTTCCGCATTGTCCACCGCAGTATAAGCAGCACAATTCACAATCAATTCGATTTCATTCTCTGCAACAAAAGCCTCAATCGCTTCTTCATTACAGATATCGAGTTCCTGTACATCCGTAAAGAAATAAGTGTGTTGTGTATTTTCCGCAGAAAGTACCTTCATTTCGTTACCTAACTGTCCGTTGGCTCCGGTTATCAATATATTCATAATCAATAATTTTTCAATGCGCTAATATGCCAATGTACCAATTACCATACGACGCGTCGTTACAGCACAGCCAATTAACACATTGGCATATTATTTAATTGGCACATTATTTTATTCTAATTCCAGTTCTCCTTTTTTATCCTTATCATAGTAGTTTGCCAACATCGAAAGAAAGCTACTGATAGACTCTATTGCCTTTGTAGTACCTTCGCTCAGCTCTTTCTTTTGCAAACGCAATAACATGACTCCATACAAGGCTTCAAAACAAGTTTCCAGTTCGGGCTCTTCCTTCTTACCGCTTTTACTGCGCAGTTCTACTATAAAAGGTAGCGCTTTGAAGTAAGCAGCATTATAAAACGGAAATTTCGGGGAAGCAAGCAGTGCGTTATGTAAATCTGTCAGGTTAATGATGATATTCTTATTAATTTGCAAATGGCCTTTCTCGAGGACATTTTCCTCACGCATCATAGTGATGAGATTGCCATACCATTCACACAATGCCGGACGGTCTTCTTCCGGATAACGGGCAATAATGTTTTGTTCTACCCGGTCAAGGTCACAACCATTGGCACGAATCAGATCTTCTACTTGCCACATATATATAAGGTATTCGGCAATATTCTTTTCTTTCAGTTGCTGTGCTATTTTCATCTCTTCAATATCTCTGTCTTAAGTTCAATAAATTGATTCTCCCAGCAGGGTATAGATTAATCCCACTACGGATACCAGCATAACAATGCTGCCTATGATACGGTTCAGAATCCAGATACCGCGTAGATTGAACTTTTTACGCACTTTATTGACGAAAAAAGTAATTCCGAACCACCAAGCCAATGCACCTACGGCTATAGCCAGATATCCGGTAATTGTCTCAAATAGCAACACCCCGGGCTGCAAAAAAGCAAAACGGGCAAAAAGACCAATAAACAGGAAGATGATGAGTGGATTGGAAAGAGTGACGGCAAAAGCCGTGACGAAATTATGAAAATAAGAACCTTTGTTGGTAGACGCCGGACGAATGGATTTGACCGGATTGCTACGAAATGTATAAATTCCAAAAAGAAGCAACATAATGCTTCCCAATAATTGCAGATAGAAAATATTTTTATCAATATAGTCGAAGATAAAACTCATTCCGTACCCCGTCAGCAAGGCATAAGCAATATCGCTCAAAGAGGCTCCCAATCCGGTCACAAATCCATACCAACGCCCTTTATTCAAAGTGCGCTGAATACAAAGGACTCCAACCGGCCCCAACGGAGCAGAGACAATAACGCCGATAGCAAAGCCCTTTATCAGTATATCGAGAATTGTTTCTATCTGATTCATGTCGCAAATATCGCACTTTTTTATGAGACGGACATAGGTTATTAACGTTTTTTCGATTGAGTTTATGCGAGAAAAGTTGTTACGGGCTACAGATTTACAGCCAAACCACCTAAAGAAGCAAAAATGTCACGAACCGTAGAGAACATAATTCGATAACACAAAACCCGCTACAGTCGCATTTGAATCGATCGGCTCTACCCTAAAACGACCAGAACCGGAAAACACCTTTTTACAGCGTTTACAACATCGCTGTGAAAAAACCATGAACAAAACTTTTCACCGTAAATATATAAAAACACTACTATAATATAGTATAAATGGAGAAGCTAGTACTAAAAGGAAAAAGAAGAAGAAAGAAAAATGCGGGTTGCCTTCCATCCAATTACCGGTTGTATGAAAAAACAGCTCATAACTTCAAGATACCAATGAATTTGTTTATCTTTGCACCGTAAAGAAAACGAGACTAATCTTCGTATCCAGAAGAAGCTTCAATCGTTAAATCGTAAATCGTTAAATCGTAAATATAAAACATGATTCTTTTTTTCAGAACCCCTTCCAAGAGTGTGATTGCCGTAGAGAGCAACCAACCGCTCACCCCGGACGATAGTAAGAAACTCTGCTGGCTATTTGGAGAAGCCAAAGCGGAAAGTGAAGAAAACCTGAAAGGTTGTTTCGTTGGGCCACGCCGCGAAATGATCACTCCCTGGAGTACAAATGCTGTAGAAATTACCCAGAACATGGGCATTGAAGGCATCAATCGCATCGAAGAGTATTTCCCCGTGAAAGATGAAAATGCGGATCGTGACCCTATGTTACAACGCATGTACAAGGGATTGGATCAGGATGTGTTTACTACCAACCGCCAGCCGGAACCAATCATCCACATTGAGGACCTGGAAGTATACAACGAAAAAGAAGGCCTTGCCCTTTCCAAAGAAGAAATGGACTACCTGAAAAAGGTAGAAAACGATCTGGGACGTAAACTCACCGACTCAGAAGTCTTTGGTTTCGCACAGATCAACTCGGAACATTGCCGTCATAAAATCTTCGGCGGAACGTTCATCATCGACGGTGTAGAGCAGGAATCATCGCTCTTCCAGATGATAAAGAAAACTACACAGGAAAATCCAAACAAGATTATTTCAGCTTACAAAGACAACGTAGCATTCGCAGAAGGTCCGGTAGTAGAACAGTTTGCTCCGGCAGACCATTCCCAACCCGACTTCTTCCAGATAAAAGATATTAAAAGTGTGATCTCACTGAAAGCAGAAACACACAATTTTCCTACTACCGTAGAACCTTTCAATGGTGCATCCACCGGTACGGGTGGTGAAATACGCGACCGTATGGGTGGCGGTAAAGGTTCATTGCCGATTGCCGGAACAGCTGTTTACATGACTTCTTATCCCCGTACAGACGAAGAACGCAGTTGGGAAGATATCCTACCTGTACGCCAATGGTTGTATCAGACTCCGGAACAGATTCTGATCAAAGCCTCTAATGGTGCAAGTGACTTTGGTAATAAGTTCGGTCAACCACTGATCTGCGGTTCGGTATTGACTTTCGAACATAAAGAGAACAACGAGGTATATGGCTACGACAAGGTTATCATGCTTGCCGGTGGTGTAGGTTATGGCACACAGCGCGACTGCCTGAAAGGAAAGCCCGAAGCCGGTAACAAAGTAGTTGTCATCGGTGGTGACAATTACCGTATCGGACTCGGTGGCGGTTCTGTATCATCCGTTGATACAGGCCGTTATAGTAGCGGTATTGAGCTGAATGCCGTACAACGTGCCAATGCTGAAATGCAGAAACGTGCCAACAATGTGGTACGTGCCCTTTGTGAAGAAGATGAAAATCCGGTAGTTTCTATCCATGACCACGGTTCAGCCGGTCATGTCAACTGCCTTTCGGAACTTGTTGAAGAATGTGGCGGACTGATAGACATGAGTAAATTACCGATTGGTGACAAAACCCTGTCAGCCAAAGAAATCATAGCCAATGAGTCACAAGAGCGTATGGGACTTCTCATCAAAGAAGAAGCCATAGAACATGTGCGCAAGATTGCCGAACGTGAACGTGCTCCGATGTATGTGGTAGGTGAAACAACCGGTGACCATCGCTTTGCTTTCCAACAGGCTGACGGTGTACGCCCGTTCGATCTGGCTGTAGAGCAGATGTTCGGTTCATCTCCCAAAACATACATGATAGACAAGACCGTAGAACGCCACTACGAAATGCCACAATATGAACTCCCTAAACTACACGAATACCTCACAAACGTATTGCAACTGGAAGCTGTGGCCTGTAAAGACTGGTTGACGAACAAGGTAGACCGTTCTGTAACAGGCAAAGTAGCCCGCCAGCAATGCCAGGGAGAAATTCAGTTGCCATTGAGCGACTGTGGTGTCGTAGCCCTAGACTATCGTGGCGAAAAAGGTATCGCTACCTCTATCGGACATGCGCCTCAGGCTGCACTTGCCGATCCTGCGGCCGGTTCTATCCTATCCGTCAGCGAAGCATTGACCAATCTGGTATGGGCACCCATGGCAGAAGGTATGGACAGCATCTCTCTGTCAGCCAACTGGATGTGGCCGTGTCGTTCCCAGGAAGGTGAAGACGCCCGTTTGTATACAGCCGTAAAAGCATTGAGTGATTTTTGCTGTGCGCTGCAAATCAATGTCCCTACCGGAAAAGACTCTCTATCTATGACACAAAAATACCCCAATGGCGAGAAAGTTATTTCTCCGGGAACAGTGATTGTTTCTGCCGGTGGTGAAGTGTCTGACATAAAGAAGGTGGTTTCTCCGGTATTGGTAAACAATGAAAAAACAACACTTTATCATATCGACTTCAGTTTTGATACACTGAAACTGGGCGGATCGGCTTTTGCACAGTCGCTTGGCAAAGTAGGTGACGAAGTACCTTGTGTACAAGATGCCGAATACTTCCGAGATGCATTTATGGTTGTACAGGAACTTGTAAACAAAGGATTACTCCTTGCCGGACACGACATCTCTGCCGGTGGTCTGATCACTACTTTGCTTGAAATGTGTTTTGCCAACGTAGAAGGTGGTCTTGAAATTAACCTCGACAAAATAAAAGAGACCGATATAGTGAAAATTCTTTTTGCGGAAAATCCGGGTATCGTTATCCAAATTGCCGATAAGCACAAGGATGAAGTGAAAAAGATTCTCGAAGATGCAGGTGTAGGCTATATCAAATTAGGAAAACCAACTGACGAACGTCATATCCTGGTATCTAAAGGAGATGCCACTTACCAATTCGGTATCGACTATATGCGCGACGTATGGTATGCTTCTTCTTATCTGTTGGATCGCAAACAATCTATGAACGGTTGCGCCAAGAAACGTTTTGAGAATTACAAGATGCAACCGCTGGAGTTCGCATTCATGCCGGAATTTAAAGGAAAGTTGTCACAATACGGCATCACTCCGGACCGTCGTACACCAAGTGGTATCCGTGCTGCCATCATCCGTGAGAAAGGTACAAACGGTGAGCGTGAAATGGCTTACTCACTCTATCTGGCAGGCTTCGACGTGAAAGATGTAACAATGACCGACCTCATCAGCGGACGCGAGACACTGGAAGATGTAAACATGATTGTTTACTGTGGCGGCTTCTCGAACTCGGATGTATTGGGCTCTGCCAAAGGCTGGGCAGGAGGCTTCCTGTTTAATCCGAAAGCCAAAGAGGCACTCGATAAATTCTATGCTCGCAAAGACACCCTGTCATTAGGTATCTGTAACGGTTGTCAGTTGATGATGGAGTTGGGACTTATCAATCCGGAGCACAAAAAGCAAGGTAAGATGCTTCACAACGAATCTCATAAGTTTGAATCTACTTTCATTGGGCTGACCATCCCTACTAATCGCAGTGTCATGTTTGGCTCATTAAGTGGTAGCAAACTGGGTATCTGGGTAGCCCACGGAGAAGGAAAATTCTCACTTCCTTACGAAGAGGATAAATACAACGTAGTTGCCAAATATTCTTATGATGAATATCCGGGTAATCCGAATGGTTCAGATTATTCAATAGCCGGATTGGCAAGCGAAGACGGACGCCATCTGGCAATGATGCCTCACCTGGAACGTGCTGTTTTTCCTTGGCAAAACGCATATTACCCGGCAGACCGCGTAAACAGCGATCAGGTAACACCATGGATCGAAGCATTTGTCAACGCACGCAAGTGGGTGGAAAAGAACATGAAATAAACTTTTATATTACATTTATATGTCAAAGGCTGTCACCACACAAAAGTGACAGCCTTTTTGTTTTCGTAATAACGAGAAAAACAACCTCATTTTTTTCTAATATCAGAACAGAAACATCGGCATATTCACATTATGCAACGTTTGAATACATTAGACAAGCAGACAACGCAAAGCGAATCGCTATCTTATGGAAATATTTTGTTATATCAAAAATACTTCTTAATTTTGTGTCTGAATCCCCCTCCAGAAAGCTAAGTTCTGTAACTCTAAATGTCTTACTAACATGAAAAAATGGCTTTTTCTCTTATTATTGTTTCCGCTTACTTGTATAGCACAGACCTATAAATACATCGGAGTAGAAGATGGTCTGAGTAACAGACGGGTGTACGCTATCCAAAAAGACCGGAAAGGCTATATATGGTTTCTCACACACGATGGAATAGACCGTTATAACGGTAAAGAATTTAAACATTACAAATTACAGGACGGAAAAGAAGAAAGCGGTTCTTTACTTAATTTGAACTGGCTGTATATTGATACGGAAGGAACTCTTTGGGAGATAAGTAAAAAAGGACGTATCTTTCGTTACGACACAATGCACGATACTTTCATACTGGAATATAAACTTCCCGTTGTAGAGAATAAAGATCTACCTGCACCGGTCAGTCATAGTTTCATTGATGACAATCACAATATATGGTTATGTTGTGACGAAACAATCTTTTTGTATAATACAAAGTCACAAGAAGTATCCCAGCTGAAAAACACAATAGAAGAGACCATCACAGATATCGCTCAGATAGACAAAACGCGCTTTTTTATCGCTACTGAAGAAGGAATACACTATGCCGAATTAAAAGGTGAAACACTTACTCATGTGCATTGTGATAAACTGGACAACATCGCTATCCAAATGAACAAGCTGTACTTTAACCCTAAAGTACGAAAACTATACATAGGAACCTTCCAACGTGGTATTTTCGTATATGACATGAATACCAAACAAATCAGTCAGCCCAAAGAAAGTCTCAGAGATATCAGCATCAATACCATTAAACCGCTGAATGACAAAGAACTTCTCATTGCCACAGACGGTGCAGGAGTATTCAAAATGAACATGGATTCATATCACACCACTCCATACGTCGTTGCTGACTACAATAAAAATAATGCTATGAACGGTAATAGCATTAATGATATCTATGTGGATGATGAAGACCGTATCTGGCTGGCAAATTATCCCATAGGTGTAACTGTGCGCAACAATCGCTACTCAAGCTATAACTGGATAAAACATTCTATCGGAAACAAGCAGTCGCTGGTCAACGACCAAGTGAATAGTATCATTGAAGATTCTGACGGTGACCTGTGGTTTGCTACTAATAACGGTATCAGTCTTTATTATTCTAAAACCGGGCAATGGCATTCTTTTCTGAGTTCTTTTGATCCAGATCCCCAAAACAAGAACCATATATTTATCACCCTGTGTGAAGTGACTCCCGGGATAATCTGGGCAGGAGGATATAGTTCGGGAATCCACCAGATAAACAAAGGAGATTTATCTGTGGAATACTTTGCCCCCTCCTCATTTGCCAATCTGAACATACGTTCGGACAAGTATATACGTACTATAATAAAAGACTCACAGGGAAGTATATGGTCGGGAGGATACTATAATCTTAAAAAGATTGATTTAAAAACAAAATCGATACAACCTTATCACGGCTTGAACTCCATTACAGCTATTGTAGAAAAAGACAGTACACAAATATGGATAGGAACAGCCACAGGACTATTCCTTCTGGACAAGAAGTCAGGAAGTTTTGAACGTATCAAACTACCTGTTGAATCAACTTATATTTATTCATTATTCCAGGCGCATAATGGGAGTTTATACATCGGAACGAGCGGTTCGGGATTGCTGATATACGATCCTAATACCAAGCTATTCACCCATTATTATACGGACAACTGTGCACTCATATCAAATAATATATATACCATACTTTCTGATCAAGAACAAACCATATTTATCAGTACAGAAAACGGGTTGGTCAGTTTCAATCCGCAAGTGAAAACATTCCATAACTGGACTAAAGAACAAGGGTTGATGACCATTCATTTCAATGCAGAATCAGGTATATTACGTAGTAATAACAACTTCATTTTCGGAAGTTCGGACGGAGCTGTAGAATTTCATAAGGATATGAAAATACCAAGAACGTATTCATCAAAGATGGTTTTCAGCGATTTCAGTCTCTTTTATCAGACCCTATACCCAGGGGATAAAAATTCACCATTGAAAGAAGATATAGACGAAACTCATACACTAAAATTAGAGTATGATCAGAATATATTTTCTATCAAGGTATCGTCTATCAATTATGACTACCCGTCCAATATTCTCTATTCTTACAAAATGGAAGGATTTTATGACGAATGGAGCCGCCCCGGAAATGAAAACATCATTCGTTTTACTAACCTTAGCCCGGGAGAGTATATGTTGCGCGTACGAGCTGTTTCCAATGAAGATAAACGGATTGTATTGGAAGAACGTGAAATGAAAGTCATCATAGCACAACCTATCTGGCTTTCATTATGGGCACTATTATTTTATACAATTCTCATAGGACTTATCAGCGCTATTGTAATTCGCGTCATCATTCTTAGAAAACAAAGAAAAGTGTCAGACGAAAAGATTCACTTCTTTATCAATACAGCACACGACATTCGTACCCCACTCACTCTGATCAAAGCACCTTTGGAGGAGCTGCGTGAGAAAGAACAACTCAGCAAAGATGGTATAGCAAATACAAATACGGCATTACGCAACGTTAATGCTTTGTTACGACTGACTACCAATCTGATTAACTTTGAACGGGCTGACGTCTATTCTTCAGAACTATATATCTCAGAATACGAGCTTAACACATATATGGAGGAAACATTCAATGCATTCCGTCCATACGCCACAGTAAAGCATATCAACTTCACGTATGAAAGTAATTTCCGCTATCTGAATGTATGGTTTGATAAGGAAAAGATGGATTCAATACTGAAAAACATCATATCCAATGCCTTAAAATACACACCCGAGAGTGGCAGTGTACATGTATTTGTCAGTGAAAACGAGGATACATGGAGTGTGGAAGTAAAAGATACAGGTATAGGTATCCCTGCCAATGAACAGAAGAAACTATTTAAAATTCATTTCCGGGGAAGTAATGCCATCAATTCTAAAGTGACAGGTAGTGGCATTGGACTAATGCTCGTGTGGAAGCTCGTACACCTGCACAAAGGGAAAATACATCTGAATAGCATCGAGCACCAGGGTTCGATAATTAAAGTATCATTCCCTAAAGATAATAAGCAATTCAAGAAAGCACATCTGACGGTGAAAAGCCGGGAGAAGAAAGAAGATGAACAGGGTATCTATAGTAATAGTTCGCCGGAAATTTATGAAAATGCCCAAAGCGTGTATAATGAAAATCGTCAACGCTTACTGATTGTTGAGGATAATGATGAGTTACGTAATTACCTGGGACATACTCTCTCAGAAACATACACCATACAGATGTGCAGCAATGGTAAAGAAGCTCTTACCATTGTAAAAGAGTATAAACCGGAATTAATCATCTCAGACATTATGATGCCTGAGATGCGTGGAGACGAATTGTGCGCAGCAATTAAAAATGATATCGAGACTTCACATATTCCTATCATTCTACTTACTGCACTGAACGATGAAAAGAACATCCTTGAGGGATTAAAGATCGGTGCTGATGAGTATGTTGTGAAACCCTTCAATATAGGTATACTAAAAGCAACAATCACAAACTTACTGACTAACCGTGCTTTGTTGCGTAATAAATATGCCAACCTCGAACTGAGTGACAATGAGGAAGAGGAAGAATGCATCAATTGCTCAAAAGATATAGACTGGAAATTCATTGCTACCGTGAAGAAAAGCGTGGAAGACAACATGGATAACCAAGCCTTCAACGTGGATGTGCTTTGCACATTATTGAACATGAGCCGTACAAGCTTTTACAATAAAATTAAAGCACTAACAGATCAGGCTCCGGCAGATTATATCCGCCTGATTCGATTGAAACGAGCTGCCCACCTATTAAAGACAGAGAAATATACAATTACTGAGGTAGCTGAAATGACTGGTTTTAATGATGCTAAATACTTCCGCGAAGTGTTCAAAAGGCACTTCAAAGTAAGTCCCAGCAGATATATGAAGGGAGAAGATAATAAAAATACCAAAGAAGAAGAGGAAGAATATTAATGCAGCAGAATGGAAAAGTATAAACATTCTGCCCACAATATTATACTTAAATAAAATGAATATTTATTTTGAAACATTCGGCATCTTTTTCAAAATAGGTGCTTTTACTATTGGTGGCGGTTACGCAATGGTTCCGCTTATAGAAAATGAAATCGTAACTAAACGAAAATGGATCACCCAGGATGATTTTATTAATCTGTTGGCTATCTCTCAATCAGCACCCGGTATCCTGGCTGTGAATATTTCTATATTTATAGGTTACAAACTAAAAGGAATTCCGGGAAGTATCATCACTGCACTGGGTACTATTCTACCCTCGTTTATCATCATTCTGGCTATTGCCCTGTTTTTCCACAACTTTCAGGACAATGTGATCGTAGAACGGATCTTCAAAGGAATCCGCCCCGCAGTAGTTGCTCTGATTGCTGCGCCTACATTCAGCATGGCAAAGTCAGCACGTATCAGCCGCTACAACATCTGGATTCCTGTGGTCTCCGCATTACTGATCTGGCTACTGGGCTTCTCTCCTATCTGGATTATCATCATAGCAGGAGTAGGCGGATTCTTGTGGGGGAAGCTTAAAAAGAGTGATTAGCGGGTTAGTGATTAGTGATTAGTGCCGTGCGGCATTACAGCGCAGCCCACTTATCACTAATTACTAATCGCTTATCACTAATTACTAATCACCTATCACTAATCGTTTATCACTCATTTCATGATTTACTTACAACTTTTCTATACTTTCTTTAAAATCGGGCTTTTTGGCTTTGGAGGTGGATATGCAATGCTATCCATGATACAAGGAGAAGTAGTTACCCGTTACAATTGGGTTAGTTCACAAGAGTTTACCGACATTGTGGCTATCAGCCAAATGACTCCGGGACCTATCGGAATCAATGCAGCAACCTATGTAGGATTCACTTCAACAGGAAGTATATGGGGATCGGTTATAGCAACTTTTGCAGTAGTGTTGCCTTCATTCATTTTAATGCTAACCATCAGTAAATTCTTTCTAAAGTATCAGAAACATCCTGCTGTTGAGTCGGTATTCAGTGGACTACGCCCAGCCGTAGTAGGATTACTGGCATCAGCAGCACTCGTACTGATGAATACGGAAAACTTCGGATCACCCACGAAAGACACTTATACATTTGTAATCAGTGTTATTATCTTTCTGGTAGCTTTTATAGGGACAAAAAAATATAAGGCGAACCCCATATTAATGATTATAGCTTGCGGAATAGCAGGGTTGATACTTTATTGAATTGACAGTGGACAATTGACAATTGACAGTTACTATGCAGCGTGATACGCAGTCCACTGTCAATTGTCCACTGTCAATTCTTATAGTTTAACTTTCTTATCTACCGATTTGGATTCATTATGCAAACGGTCAAGAGCCGTCACAACATAACGATATTTGGTTTTCCCATTCTCATAGGGCAATTTATAAAAGTTATTGCGGGTAATAGCTACGATGTGTGAAGGGTCATCAATGTTCACCTTTTCCTTATTATCAAAACGATAAACCACATATTGCACAGCTTTATCCATCTCATCTTTAGCTTTAGGAGCCGTCCAGAAGAGCATATAGCCATCGGCCGTCCATACTTTCTTCACTTTACGAACTTTACCAGGCGCTTCATTATCCATAAAGTCAAAAACTGGAACCAGAGCCGGATATTTATGATATTCTTGTACTAATGCATCCCGATACTTACCCGCATTCTCCACCACAGCACTGGCAGGCCATTGACAACTTCCACCAATTGTTTGATAAGCACGCTGTAAAGCCATCTTGCGGGGAAGCTGATTGACAGAAGGATTATTCGGATCGGCATGCTGAACTGTATTCATCACAGACTGACCAATAAATAACGGGCGATTTTCCGTATTCTTAGCCCACCACTTCACCAATGTTTCATAATCGGCACGCGGATGTCCGATCTCCCAATATATTTGTGGAATATTGTAATCTATCCAACCCTGACGCGCCCAAAGAAGAACATCAGCATACAAATCATCATAATTCTGCAGACCATTTGTCTTACTACCCAACGGATCAGTCTTTTCATTCCGGTAAATACCAAAAGGACTGATACCAAACTTCACCCATGGTTTTAGCTCCCGAATAGTTTCATGAATCTTTTTTATCAGAACATTGACATTACTACGACGCCAGTCGCTTTATTAGTAAATCCGCCACCATAACGGGCAAAACTGGCATCATCAGGAAAATCTTTCCCCGCAATAGGATAGGGATAGAAATAATCATCCATATGAATGGCATCTACGTCGTAACGGGATACAATATCGGTAATAACCATGCAGATATGCTTACGGCTTTCAGGCAAGGCAGGATCGAAGTATAATTGGTTTCCATAAGTAACAAACCATTCCGGATGAATATTGTACACATGATTAGTAGCCAGATCACTATTCAGATTTGTTTTTGTACGGTACGGATTAATCCAGGCATGAAACTCCATACCTCGTTTATGACATTCATCAATCATAAATTGCATAGGATCCCAATAAGGAGAGGGAGCTTGTCCCTGCACCCCCGTCAAAAAACGGCTCCAGGGTTCCAGTTGTGAAGCATACAATGCATCTGCCTCAGGACGCACCTGAAAGATTATAGCATTAATACCAGCTTTCTGCAAAGAGTTCAACTGCTCTATAAGCGTTTGTTTCAGCTTTTCGGCAGGCATACCCTTGAATTGCCCATTAACGGTTTGTATCCATGCAGCACGAAATTCACGTTTCGGATAAGCAGTACCCGGGGTCTGTGCTCCTACTCCCAAAGACAAGAGAAGGACAAACAAAATAGTAAAGGTTCTCAGATTCATATGTTTATTCTCAATCTATTATATAGGGCGCAAAGATAATGCAAACCAAGAGTAGAATAAAATGAACGAGTTCATTTTTTATGCCAAGGTGCAGCT
The DNA here is from genome assembly GCA_000613465.1 of Bacteroides nordii WAL 11050 = JCM 12987. GTDB lineage: Bacteria > Bacteroidota > Bacteroidia > Bacteroidales > Bacteroidaceae > Bacteroides > Bacteroides nordii. Next base: position 73,999 of record BAJA01000010.1, on the reverse strand, counting down.
TATCTTCGCTTTTCGAGCAAAGATAATACAATCTACATTATCTACAACTATCCGACCGGCCATTCCACAACAAAACGTGCCCCATCCGTATAGGTAGTATCCAGGAAGATTTGCCCCTCTACAATATCCATTATCTGCCGCGCAACAGCAAGTCCCAGACCTGTGCCCGGAGAGAAAGTATCTATCTTGACAAAGCGTTCAAAAATAGAGTTTTTATATTCCACATCAATACCCGGTCCGGAGTCCTCCACAACAAAACGCACCATTCGTCTCTGTTTATCTTCATCATACCGAAGACGAATCACTCCGGATTCAGTAAACTTGGCCGCATTGCTTAGAAGAGCAAGGAGTACACGCTTTACCCAAGGATAAACAGCCCGCATGGTCACAGGTACAGACAAGGGTTCATACTGTAACTCAACCCCTTTTCTCAAAGAAGGAAGTACTTCGGAAATACACTCCTTACAGCAGGTATCCACATCCATAATCTGTTTGGGTGCATCTTCCGTTTGAGAGTCCATATCAGCGATATCGATCACATTGCTCACCAAATCAAGCAGATAAGTGTTACTCATTTCTATTTGTTCGGCATATTCCTTCTCTTCTTCTTCACTGATCCCTCCGGCAGCAATCAAAGAAGAGAAACCAACAATAGAGTTCAATGGAGTACGAATTTCATGAGTGATGTGCTGAATAAAAGAGCTCTTTATACGGCTTGCCTTAATTACAGCTTTATTGGCTGCATCGAGTTTCTTGTTCATAGCCAACGTACGAACATAATAATAAGTAAGGATAAGTAACAGAACGAGAATACAACATCCTCCCGTAAGTACTGCAATAAGCCTGTTCTTACTAACCTCAGCACTCAATTCAAGCTTTTCCATCTTCAACTTATCCACATCAAACTGAATTGTATATTTACTCAGTTTATCGTCCAACTCCGCCGAACGTACAGAATCATTAACTTGAGAGTAAGAAGCATATACCTTACAAGCCTCTTTAAAACGCCCCACATTCTCCAGGCATTGCGCCTTATAAAATAAATTAGAAGGATAACAAGCACCAATAGACTTGTGATAATCCTCCAGAGAGTCCAGATAAGTCAGTACCTGATTTATATTATTAGCCGTACGGCTACACATAATCTTATATCCAAACCAGGCATCTTTAGCCATACTATCCGGATGTTTCAAATAAAGACTGTCAGCCTCACGAATATACTTCGCAGCTGCCCCCTCACCCTTCTCGGCAAGAGTGGCAATCACCCGAAACTGTAAGAAACGCATATATAATGATTCGCGCAGTTTCTGTCCGGCAGCTTTCATCTCAGCCGCCAGCTTTTCGATACGATCAAAGTATTGAAGAACATTGGAGTATTCCTGCCGGGAAAGGTAAGTTTGCATTATATTCAGACAGACCACATAAGCGTCTTCATAATACTTGGCATCTTCGAATATTTTAAGAGCATTGTTATAATATTCAATACAGAGTTTCATGTTATTACTAAATATCCTGTGATTATAACCAATACACATTTCACTACAGGCCTGTCCATAACGACTGCGACTTTTCTCTGCATCTTTATTCAACAATTCAGTTTCGGCAATAGCCTCTTCCTGCCTGCCACTCTCTGTCAATCGCTGAATATACTGACGCCATATCTGATAACGGGCATTATTCTTGTTGCGTCCGGCATGCCAGTTCATTAGTTCATATCCCACAACTTTCAGACTATCAACTTCTCCCAACTGATAATAATGGTCAAACAAGTCACCATAGGCATTCTCTATCTGAGTACTATCATCCAGTTCACGTGCCAATTTCATACACCTGTCATTGAGTACCAGAAAACCCTCTTTAGCAATCATCTGCCGGGCACTATCGGCCAAAATCTGCAAATTCTTTGTTTTGTTTGTACTCCGTAAAGGGAGACTGCATAGCAAAAGAAGAATAACTAAACAAGAAATAATCCGGATGCCTTTCATGCGTTAATTCCTTATATTATCAAGATTCAATAAATCGTAACTAAATTACGACTTTAATTAACAGCGTGTTATAATATGTTTCAAAATATAACATATCTTAACCAGTTGAACAAGCAGGCTCCTGCTACGTCCTGACGATAAAATCATTAACTTTGCCAGCCATCTATAGAAAGGACCATTAATATGTCAGAAAATAACTATATATCAATCAAAGGAGCCAGGGTTAACAACCTAAAGAATATTGATGTAAACATCCCCCGCAACAAACTTGTCGTTATAACCGGATTATCAGGTTCGGGTAAATCATCACTCGCTTTTGACACACTCTATGCCGAAGGGCAAAGGCGTTATGTTGAAAGCCTGAGTAGCTATGCCCGCCAGTTTCTGGGCCGAATGAGTAAACCGGAATGCGACTTCATCAAAGGTATCCCCCCTGCGATTGCTATCGAACAAAAAGTAAACAGCCGTAACCCCCGTTCTACCGTAGGAACTTCTACCGAAATTTATGAATACCTGCGTCTGTTGTATGCGCGTGTAGGACGAACATACAGTCCGATAAGTGGTCAGGAAGTAAAAAAGCACTCGCCGGAAGATATCGTGAATTGCATGCTTTCTTATCCGGAAGGTACACGTTATACTGTTCTCACGCAAATACTTCTGCGCGAAGGCCGGACAATAGAACAACAGCTGGAGATAGACCTCAAACAGGGCTTCAATCGTATTGAGGTAAACGGAGAAATGGTACGTATTGACGAATATAAACCAGCCCAAAATGACACTGTATATCTACTGGTAGACCGCATGTCTGCAGCAAGTACCAAAGATGCCATCAGCCGTTTGACAGACTCAGCAGAAACAGCAATGTACGAAGGAGACGGTATGTGTATGCTTCGCTTTTATCTGCCGGATGGAACAACGAAGCTACATACATTCAGCACTAAGTTCGAAGCTGACGGTATCACATTTGAAGAACCGAACGACCAGATGTTTTCATTCAACTCTCCAATTGGAGCCTGCCCTGTGTGCGAAGGATTCGGTAAAGTGATTGGAATTGACGAACATCTGGTAGTGCCCAATCGTTCACTCTCGGTTTACGACGGAGCAGTAGTATGCTGGCGAGGTGAGAAAATGGGTGAATGGAAAGACATGGTAATACGTGGTGCAGAGAAAGCCGGATTACCTATATTTACTCCTTATTTTGAATTGACGGACGAACAACGCCGCATGCTATGGGAAGGTACAAAGTATTTTGAAGGCATCAACGCATTTTTCAGAATGCTTGAAGAAAATCAATACAAGATACAATACCGTGTAATGCTGGCACGCTATAGAGGAAAGACGCTTTGCCCTACCTGCCACGGTACACGATTGAAACCGGAAGCGGGATATGTGCGGGTAGTAGGACGCAGCATATCAGAACTGGTTGATCTCCCTATCACAGAATTACAACAGTTTTTTGATACACTGCAACTGGATAAACATGACACAGAAGTAGCCCGCCGTATCCTGTTGGAAATCAATAGCCGTATCCGCTTCCTTATTGATGTGGGGTTAGGATACCTGACCCTAAACCGGTTAAGCAACTCGCTTTCGGGTGGTGAGAGTCAACGTATCAACCTGGCAACTTCTCTGGGAAGTAGTCTGGTAGGCAGCCTTTATATTCTCGACGAGCCAAGTATAGGTTTGCACAGTCGCGATACAGATCGTTTGATCCGAGTCCTGCGCGAATTGCAGGCATTGGGTAATACAGTCATAGTAGTGGAGCATGACGAAGAAATCATCCGTGCTGCCGATTACATCATAGACATCGGTCCGAATGCCGGACGTCTGGGAGGAGAAGTTGTCTATGAAGGTGATATGAAAGACTTGAAAAAAGGAAGTAACAGCCACACGGTACGCTACTTGTTGGGAGAAGAAGAAATACCTGTACCCGCACACCGACGTCCATGGAACAACTATATAGAAATAAAAGGAGCACGTGAGAACAACCTGAAAGGGGTGGATGTACGTTTCCCATTAAATGTAATGACAGTAGTGACCGGAGTTTCCGGTTCGGGAAAGAGTACACTGGTACGTGACATATTTTACCGGGCACTGAAACGTGAACTGGATGAGTGTAGTGATCGTCCGGGAGAATTCGTTTCTATCGGAGGAGATATCCAGAACTTACGTAATATCGAATTCGTTGACCAAAACCCGATTGGTAAATCTTCCCGTTCCAATCCGGTTACGTACATTAAGGCATACGACGAAATCCGTAAACTGTGGGCAGAGCAACCATTAGCAAGACAAATGGGATATACCGCCGGATTCTTTAGTTTCAATAGTGAAGGCGGGCGTTGCGAAGAGTGTAAAGGGGACGGAACAATCACAGTAGAGATGCAGTTCATGGCAGACCTTGTACTGGAATGTGAATCTTGTCATGGAAAACGCTTCAAAGCAGATACACTGGAAGTAAAGTTCCATGATAAAAATATATATGATGTACTGGAGATGACCGTAAATCAGGCTGTAGAATTCTTCACTGAGCATGGACAAAAGAAGATAGTGAAAAAACTAATGCCACTACAGGATGTAGGTTTGGGATATATCAAATTAGGACAGTCCTCCTCTACCCTGTCGGGGGTGAAAACCAGCGTGTGAAACTGGCATACTACCTGAGCCAGGAGAAAGCTGACCCGACGCTCTTCATCTTTGATGAACCTACCACAGGTTTACACTTCCACGATATCCGAAAATTACTGGAAGCATTCGATGCACTGATCCGCCGTGGACATACAATTATCATTATTGAGCATAATATGGATATGATAAAATGTGCCGACCACATAATAGATCTCGGACCGGAAGGCGGGGATAAAGGTGGATATATCGTAGCTACAGGAACACCGGAAGAGGTAGCAGCCTGCAAAACAAGCTATACGGGAGAGTTTTTACAAGCAAAGCTTGCTTAAAGAGAATGGAGAAGGGACAAACGCACTGCATACCCCTGTACCGGGTGGAAAAAAGAGCGTAACAGAAGTATTTTATTTATTGGGAAAGTTATTTGCAAAAAAATAAATAAGAACCGGTAAGAAGTTTACTATTATATACAAATGAGGGTACCCTTTGCGGACACCCTCATTTACATTAATCCTCCATTTCTTCATTGATAATACGACATGTATTCCTTTTAAATACATTCGATTTACGGCAGCATTGTAAAATGTCTCCCGAATCATGAGTTTGGCTTCTTTCATTGTCTCATAAGCACGCTGTATCCTGTAATTAATCAATGCCTTCCGACTTTCTTCATCTAAAATATCTTTCATAATACAATTCCTTCATTAGTAACATTAATATAAAAGGGAGTTTTAAACGGGCGGTTCTCCCAAAGTTTCTTCAGCATAACTATCGGACTGATAGAAACTCCAGTCTTCAGCTCAAGTTCGTAGAGGGGCAATGTGATTGCTTCTTCCTCTTCCAACGTCATTTTTTCACCGTCGAGCAGTATGAGCAGGTCGATGTCGCTGTCAACACGTGCTTCATTTCTTGCTTGCGAACCGTACAATATGGTTTTTGCAGTAGGTGCAACACGTCGAATAATATCTTTTATTTGTTCAATAACTTCTGCTCGTCTCATAACGTCCTCATCTATTGATTACTTGCAAATATACTTTATTTCTTTTAATTCCCAATATATCAAAGAATGCTTTTATAAATATTTCGCGCCATTGCCTTTCCCAATATTCTATCAACTACCTAATATTAAAATCCAACAGTTTTATTCTTCCATTTTTATTCGTCTATTTCTGTGTTTTTATCTTTCTTTGTAAGAAAAATAAAACTATAAATTCACGAACCGAAAACAGAGATGAAAGAGAACTTCGATCACAGTGCCGTACCCTATGACTTCGTCCATTGCCTCAACCAACAATGTCCGCACGCCGTAGAGTGCCTACGCTACCAAGTGGCGCTTCACCTATCTACAGAATGCAATATTATTAGCATTGTAAATCCAGTATATGCCACTTCGGCAGGTAAAGACAATTGTAAGTTTTTCAAAGCAGACAAACTCATGCAGTATACATCAGGTATTACACACCTACTGGATAGCATTCCTTATAGTGACGCAATCGTCATCAAGCAGCAGATGCTCGAATACTTCGGACGAAACTCTTATTACCGCTTCCTGAGAAAAGAACGCCTCATAAGTCCTTCCGAACAGAAATACATCCGGCAATTATTCCGTAAAAGGGGAATAGAAGATGAACCCGTATATGATGAATACCTGGAACGCTATGAGTGGTAGACGAACATAGTAAGACTCATACCAATTGGGAACAAGAGTTTCAGAGCGTTTCAATACATTGAGAAAACTTTCTCAACCTGTATAAAACAACTGTTTCAACCTATATGATGCAAGTGTTTCATCTTGTTGAGAAAAGACTCTCAATAGGATGAAACACTTTTCTCATAGTAATAAAACTATCTTCTCAAAGGATTGAAACGGGGCGATAGAAAACAATGGGATAGGAAAGGTCCTCGGTGAAACAGACAAGAAATGTAAAACTGAATATTCAAACGACCCAACCACTGAAATCAGAAGCTGAGATTGACAACTATCTCCAAGATCTGAAAAAGTTGTTAATGAAGTTCATTGATAATAATTATGAGGTGATGGTTAATAAATAAACGAAGTTAAATTTGCACTATCTACAGTGCAAAACAGAATAAAAAATTGCACTATTTAGAGTGCTAATGAATAGAAATCATAATTATTATGGAAACAAATCAGATAAAAAAAATAAGACAGAGACATTCTGAAAATAAAACAAATAAGGCAGCTAATTCATTACGAGTTAGTTGCCTTTTTATATCCCTTCTCCATTTACTCAGAAGTAGAATCCGAAACCTATCTTAATACCGAACTTGGATAAATCGCTGTCATTAAAGCGCCATTTGTAGTATACAGCCGGTTCAATGGTTACTGTTTTTGAAAGGAAGTATGCATATCCTGCTTCAATTCCCAGTCCCCATTCCGTCCCGCTATGTCCGCCTTTCATACGATAACGGTTCAGATCAATACCTGCTCCTAAATAAACACCTGTTTTATTAAAGTAAAAACGACCACCTGTTCCTATCGTATACACATCTATCGGTTTACTCCAATCGGCACTGGCTTCTACCATTAAAGCAATGCCTTCTGCAAGGAAAGTACCGGCTTTGGCACCAATACCAAACTGTGCCTTCTCACTGTTACTATATGAGAAATTTAATCCGGTCAGTGACGGGTTAATAATCCACTTTCCTTGTTCAAACTGCGCCCGAGCACCTAATGAGGCTACCAACAGGCAAATAACCAATGCAAGTTTCTTCATACATTCATTTCTTTAAGTTATTATAATGTTCTTCTTCACGGCGCCGTTGCTGCATCTTCTCTTTTTTTCTCAACACCAGCCAGAGGGCAAAGACGATGACATATGAAACGGCAAGAGTAACATACTTCTCTGTATCGCTTACTTCCGTATTGCGCGGCAACAAATAGGCAGCCGTCACAGAAACATAAATAAGCAGGGCAAGAGTAACCCCGGTTGATTTCTTTATTTTCTTCATTAGGTCTAAATTAATCATTCAATCTTTTTGAGCCGAACGCCTTTTCCATACAAAAAACCAGATGGTAGCCACTAATGTGCATACTCCCCCAATACTGTAGGATAGCGGATGCGCAAACGCAAGTCCTTCCGGAGCGATACAGATATAAGTAGAACAAACGGCTGTCATAAACAAAGCAGGTATCAGTGTTATCCAGTACGGCTTCTTCGAACGAACCAGATAGACCGTAATAGTCCACAGGGTAAACACGGCAAGCGTCTGATTGGCCCAAGCAAAATACCGCCATATCATATTGAAACCGTCCGCATCACGCAGGCTGTAAAGCAACAGCCCGATAGCCACCACAAACATTGGAATGCAGATGTATAAACGACGGCTCATACTTTTTTGTTCCATTCCCAGAAAATCAGCTACGATAAGGCGAGCTGAACGGAAAGCAGTATCCCCCGAAGTTATAGGTGCAGCAATCACACCCAAAATAGCCAGTACACCACCCACAACACCTAACCAGCCTTTCGTTATTGAATCTACAATCACCGAAGCATTGTTCTCTTCCATTCCGTTTTCGTGGAAAAAGTAAGTAGCAGCTGCCGCCCAAATCAAAGCCACAATACCTTCAGTAATCATAGCACCGTAAAAGACAGGGCGACCATGACGTTCGGAAGTCATACAACGTGCCATCAAAGGGCTTTGCGTAGCATGAAAACCAGATATAGCCCCGCAAGCAATACTGACAAACATGATAGGAAAGATCGGTAGTACGGCAGCATCGGGATTGGTATTCTGCAATCCATCCCACAATTCCGGCAAAGCAGGATGATGTACATAAAGCATCACCACAATACCTACTGCCATAAACAACAGTGCAACAGCAAAGATAGGATAGATCTTGCCAATAATCTTATCGACCGGCAACAGAGTAGCAAGGATGTAGTAAGCAAAAACCACTATAATCCAGAAAGTAGCGTCCAGTGATTCCGGCGTAAGTTTGGCAAGTAATCCGGCAGGACCAGCGACAAACACAGAACCTACCAAAATCATCAGAATTACGGTAAAACCACGCATCACCTGTTTTGTCGTCAATCCCAGGTAACGGCCAACGATTTCGGGCAGACTCTCTCCCCCATTCCTTAACGAAAGCATTCCGGCAAAATAGTCATGTACAGCACCGGCAAAAATACTACCGAACACAATCCATAAATAAGAAGAAATACCAAACTTTGCTCCCATTATCGCACCGAAGATAGGCCCTAACCCGGCGATATTGAGAAACTGAATCATAAAAATCTTCCAGGTGGGTAGTGGAATATAATCCACTCCATCTGCTTTGGTTAGAGCGGGAGTTTTCCGGTCATCGGGCCCGAAAACGCGTTCCATAAAGCGTCCATAAGTGAAGTACCCGATAATAAGTGCCAATAAGCACAGTGTAAATGTAATCATGGCGTGTTATTCGTTTAACTGTGGCAAATGTAACATAATCCCACGAAACGTACAAGAATACCGACGCTTTTGCTAACTTTGCTGCCATTTATAACAATATTCAAACTGCAATGCGCTGTTATCTCTCTATTTTACTCTTTCTGTTATTGCTTGCCCCTGCAAAGGCACAGCCCAAATATGAAGTTCGTGCAGCCTGGGTGACGGCTGTATATGGACTGGACTGGCCACGCACCAAAGCAACCACCCCTACTGCTATCCGACGCCAGCAAGAAGAACTGACTGATATACTCGATAAACTGAAAGCTGCCAATTTCAACACCATTCTCTTCCAGACACGCACGCGAGGAGATGTACTTTACCACTCTTCCATCGAGCCTTATAACTCTATTCTGACCGGAAAAGTGGATGGCGATCCGGGATATGACCCACTTGCTTTTGCCGTACGCGAATGCCACAAACGTGGTATGGAATGTCATGCCTGGATGGTGGCTATTCCTTTGGGGAACAAAAAGCACGTGGCCAGCCTGGGAAATAAATCCGTTACTAAACAAAGAAAGGAGATCTGCATCCCCTATAAGAATGAATATTTTCTCAATCCGGGGCACCCGTCTACCAAAGAATACCTAATGAAACTGGTACGCGAAGTCGTAACCCGCTATGATATAGACGGTGTACACTTTGATTATTTGCGCTATCCGGAGAATGCCCCACGCTTTCCGGACAACTACGATTTTCGCCGCTATGGAAAAGGCAGAACGCTGGACCAATGGCGCCGTGATAATATCACAGATATTGTACGCTATATATATAAAGGTGTAAAAGAGATTAAACCGTGGGTTAAGGTAAGTACCTGTCCGGTAGGGAAGTACAAAGACACATCACGCTACTCTTCCAGGGGCTGGAATGCCTTCCATGCTGTCTATCAGGACCCACAAGGCTGGTTGGGCGAAGGTATACAAGACCAGATTTACCCAATGATGTATTTCCGCCAAAATAATTTCTATCCCTTTGCTCTCGACTGGCAGGAACAATCTAACGGACGGCAGATCATACCGGGATTAGGTATTTACTTTCTGCACCCGAGCGAAGGAAACTGGGTACGGGAGGACGTAGACCGGCAAATAAACTTCATTCGTGCACATAAGCTGGCAGGAGAAGGACATTATCGTGCCAAATTCTTAATGGACAACACGCAAGGAGTCTACGACGAACTGGCAGAAAACTTTTATGCCTATCCGGCACTGCAACCGGCCATGCCCTGGCTGGACAATGTCCCCCCCACTGCCCCGGAGGAACTGCGCATTACAGAAACAGCAGACGGATACACCCTGTTGACCTGGAAAGCTGCCAAAGACAATGACCCTGTGAATGCCCCCCGCTATGTCATTTATGCTTCGGAAACATATCCTGTAGATACTACAAAACCAGAAAATATCATCGCCCAAAGTGTGAGGGGTACAGAATATGTATATACTTCCCTCCTGCCATGGGACAGAAAAAAATGCTTTGCAGTAACAGCTATAGACAGATATGGAAATGAAGGGAAAGCCGTACAAGGAAGATAATCAAGGCGTCATCTCACACATTATCCAGGCCCGGTACACACTTTTATTAGTAACCGGAGTCAGTCCTATGTAACCATCAACCACTTTTCCGTCTTTTATCTGTAAAGGGAAAGCAGCCTTCATCTCTTCGTGTATCTGCAAAGCTTCACCGGAGACCGGATGATAAGTAATGGAAAAGCGTCCGGTGGTCCCGGAAGCAATATACTTTTTATGAATGAGGTGAGCTACCACCCCCATATTCATTCGCAAATTGACCTCTACACAAGGATGAATTCTATATTCTACCTCCGTTGAAGGAAACCGGCAGATCATCATATCTACCCCAAGATACCCCGAATAACCAAGACCGAAACAAGCTGATAACTCTTCTTCCAACCGATACCTTAACTTGCGGAAAGCTTCCTTACAGACATAAACGGAAAACCTGTGTTCAATCTCTTCATCCGATAGCAGTAAATTGCCTTCGTATGCTCCACTTCCATTAGTGGAGAATACAGAATAACCGGCAAAGACCACCTTTCCTCTCCCGTCCGAACAGAATTCCATAGCAAAGTCTGCCACCTTATTGTATATAGGTTCTGCCACTACTCCACCCTGTAAAGCTGCCACACGTTTACACCAGCCGGCGATAAAAGGAGTAAATACACCTTTACACCAGTTCAACCCCTTTCCACTACCTGAAAGCGGGGCTTTCAGCAAACAAGACGAATGCCGTTCTACAAACTGCTGCCACTCTTCAGGAGTGGTCAGGTAAAAAGATTCTCCGCAGAAAAGCTCATCCAACTGCAAATGAGATAATAACTCCACCGCACGACTTCTGTGTGAAAGGACACGCAGTTTTTCCAATTGAGATAATGCTGGTAATTCCGACTCCAGTACTCCCAAAAGCTGCAACCTCTTTCTCAAAGCCGGGTTCCACCCCCAAGGCATCGGTTGCAAGTTCTCTTCCGAAGCTACTTCCGGCTCCGTCATCAATTCTACAGGTAACGACAAATGCTGCTGCATCTCGCGAAGAAAGTCAAGATTATAAGCCGAAGGCGCCAGTACCGCACTTTCGGGAGAAGCATACCATACCGGCAATAATGCCAGATCTGCCGCCATCTGCCGGGCAGAGGCAGGAGGCATATAATTCACATCCCCACTTGCCAATGCCAAATCATGGTCCGGATTAAAAATATAAAGAGAACGTTTTATCATTTTGCTTTCATTATTCACATATTAATTACACATATCCATCTTTTCCTACTCCTGACTAACAAGCATTCCCTGTCTAAAGAACAAACCAGCGAATAAGGCAGTTCACATTTCGCAAATATACACAAGAAATAGCACTTTCCAGTAGTAAAACCGGTACTTCCTCCGAATTCCAATGCACTTTCGGTCAAGTTGAATCGCAATATCAACCGAAGAGAATCGCAATATCATACCGAGAAAAGCCTCTTTTCATCCGAAGAAAACTTTATTATCTTCCTATGAAAGCCTTTTTGCCTCCAAACCGCCCTTTTTTTCACCTGCATCCATTTATTAGCAAAATTCCCATCGATCTATCCGGCAGGCAAAAAGAAAGAAGAAACAATATTTATTCTCACAAACAGCCCAAAATAAGCAAACTTTTACTACATTTGCAGCCCAACACACAAAGAGAGTAGCAAAAGAACAAAACTCTAATTGAAATAACTGAGTTTTTTCGTTTCAATCGTCCCGGTGATCACCAAAAGCCCCTCCCTTAACAACAGGAATATCACTTTGACAAAACGGCAAAATCCAGTTCCGATCACCATCACCTGGTGAACTTCTCCCCGCATGGGAAGCGCACCTCCTTGTAGATGAAGTACAAACTTACTTAAATAAAAGTACAATTTTGCTATCTCTACTTTGCAATTACCAGAAAAAGAACTATATTTGCCACCCGTAAAACCTAAGAAAAGAAATGGAATCATTCTACCGCACACATGCTTACCTTGTTGAGCACACCAATGCTCCTGTCCGTCGTGACTTGATGGACGAAATAGACTGGAGCGACCGCTTGATTGGTATCAAAGGGACCCGTGGCGTAGGAAAAACCACTTTCCTCCTCCAATACGCTAAAGAGAAATTCGGAACAGACCGTTCATGTCTTTTTATCAACATGAACAACTTCTATTTCTCCGGCCATAGCCTTGTCGATTTCGTCAATGAGTTTCAACGCCGGGGCGGAAAGGTATTACTGATAGACCAGGTGTTCAAACATCCGGACTGGAGTAAAGAACTGCGAATGTGTTACGATCGTTTCCCCAATGTGAAGATTGTTTTCACAGGTTCATCGGTGATGCGACTGAAAGAAGAGAACCTCGAACTTCGCGACATTGTGAAAAGTTATAACCTGCGAGGATTCTCCTTCCGCGAATACCTGAATCTTCAGACCGGAATGAAGTTCCGTGCCTACTCGCTTGAAGAACTGCTCAGTAACCACGAACAGATAGCTAAAGGAATACTTTCAAAAGTTCGTCCGCTGGACTTTTTTCAGGATTATCTGCACCATGGTTTCTATCCGTTCTTCCTTGAAAAGCGTAATTTCTCGGAAAACCTACTCAAAACCATGAATATGATGGTGGAGGTAGATATTCTTCTTATCAAACAAATTGAACTGAAATATCTCTCAAAGATAAAAAAATTACTATATTTGTTGGCTGTAGACGGTCCCAAGGCCCCCAACGTGAGCCAATTGGCTACCGATATACAGACATCACGTGCTACGGTAATGAACTACATCAAGTATCTGGCAGATGCCCGTCTTATTAATCTGGTATATCCAAAGGGAGAAGAATTCCCCAAGAAACCGTCAAAGATTATGATGCATAATTCCAATCTGATGTATTCCATTTATCCGGTGAAAGTAGAAGAACAAGACGTGCTCGACACTTTCTTTGTAAATTCATTGTGGAAAGACCATAAGGTATATAAGGGAGACAAGAATGCCTCGTTCCTGGTGGATGAAGTGATGCCGTTCAGGATATGTTGCGAAGGGGTGAAGATAAAGAATAATCCCGGTGTGACGTATGCTTTGCAAAAAGCAGAAATAGGCAGAAACAACCATATACCTCTTTGGATGTTCGGATTCTTATATTGAAATGATTTATTTACTTAAATATTAATTTTTAGTTATGACTAAACAGAAGAAATTCATCACTTGTGATGGTAACCAGGCTGCTGCACATATCTCGTATATGTTTTCTGAAGTAGCTGCCATCTACCCCATCACTCCCTCTTCTACAATGGCTGAATATGTAGACGAATGGGCTGCCGCAGGACGTAAGAACATCTTCGGCGAAACAGTATTGGTACAGGAAATGCAATCTGAAGGCGGTGCTGCCGGTGCAGTTCACGGTTCTCTTCAGGCAGGTGCGTTGACTACTACATACACTGCTTCTCAAGGTCTTTTGTTGATGATCCCTAACATGTACAAGATTGCCGGAGAATTCCTGCCTTGCGTATTCCACGTATCGGCTCGTACACTGGCTTCTCACGCGTTGTGTATCTTCGGTGACCACCAGGACGTTATGTCTGCCCGTCAGACCGGCTTTGCTATGTTGGCCGAAGGTTCTGTACAGGAAGTTATGGACCTGGCTGGTGTAGCTCACCTGGCTACTATCAAGGCGCGCGTTCCTTTCATGAACTTCTTCGACGGTTTCCGCACTTCACACGAAATCCAGAAGATCGAAATGCTGGAAAATGAGGATCTCGCTCCGCTGGTTGATCAGGAAGCTTTGGCTGAATTCCGTGCCCGCGCACTGAACCCGATGACTCCGGTTGCTCGTGGTATGGCTGAAAATCCGGATCACTTCTTCCAGCATCGTGAATCATGTAACAACTACTATGAAGCAGTTCCTGCTATCGTAGAAGAGTACATGAACGAAATTTCTAAGATTACTGGTCGTAAATACGGTTTGTTCGATTACTATGGAGCAGAAGATGCAGAACGCGTAATCATCGCAATGGGTTCTGTAACAGAAGCTGCCCGTGAAGCTATCGACTATCTGGTAGCTAACGGTGAGAAAGTAGGTATGGTTGCAGTTCACCTGTACCGTCCGTTCTCTGCAAAACACTTCCTGGCTGCTGTACCTAAGACTGCGAAGTCTATCGCAGTTCTTGACCGTACAAAAGAACCGGGTGCTAACGGCGAACCTCTGTATCTGGATGTAAAAGACTGCTTCTACGGCACAGAAAATGCTCCGGTTATCGTAGGCGGCCGCTACGGTTTGGGTTCTAAGGACACTACTCCTGCCCAGATCATCTCTGTATTCGAAAATCTGGCTATGCCAATGCCGAAGAACCACTTTACTATCGGTATCGTAGACGACGTAACATTTACTTCACTTCCTCAGAAAGAAGAAATTGCTTTGGGTGGCGAAGGCATGTTCGAAGCTAAATTCTACGGACTGGGTGCTGACGGTACAGTAGGTGCTAATAAAAACTCTGTTAAGATTATCGGTGACAACACTGATAAACACTGCCAGGCCTACTTCTCTTACGACTCTAAGAAGTCAGGAGGTTTCACTTGCTCTCACCTGCGTTTCGGTGATACTCCAATCCGTTCTACTTACCTGGTAAATACTCCGAACTTTGTGGCTTGCCACGTTCAGGCTTACCTGCATATGTATGATGTGACACGCGGTTTGCGCAAAAACGGTTCTTTCTTGCTGAATACAATCTGGGAAGGTGAAGAACTGGCTAAGAACCTGCCTAACAGAGTGAAGAAATACTTTGCACAGAATAACATCTCTGTATATTATATCAACGCTACTCAGATTGCACAGGAAATTGGCTTGGGCAACCGTACCAATACAATCCTTCAGTCTGCATTCTTCCGTATCACAAACGTTATCCCTGTAGAACAGGCGGTAGAACAGATGAAGAAATTCATCGTGAAGTCTTATGGTAAGAAGGGTGAAGATATCGTTAACAAGAACTATGCAGCCGTTGACCGTGGTGGTGAATACAAACAACTGACAGTTGATCCTTCATGGGCCAACCTGGCAGATGATGCTAAAGCTACTAACAACGATCCTGCATTCATCAATGAAGTAGTTCGTCCTATCAACGCACAAGACGGTGACTTGCTGCCGGTATCTGCATTCAAGGGTATTGAAGACGGAACCTGGTATCAG
This sequence comes from Bacteroides nordii WAL 11050 = JCM 12987, assembly GCA_000613465.1. GTDB lineage: Bacteria > Bacteroidota > Bacteroidia > Bacteroidales > Bacteroidaceae > Bacteroides > Bacteroides nordii. The sequence continues at coordinate 58,267 of BAJA01000010.1, read as the reverse complement.
GGAACTTCTAAATACGAAAAACGTGGTGTAGCTGCATTTGTACCGGAGTGGAACGCAGAAAACTGTATCCAGTGTAACAAGTGTGCTTACGTTTGTCCTCACGCTTCTATCCGTCCGTTCGTACTTGATGCTGAAGAGCAGAAGGGTGCAAACTTCGAAATGCTGAAAACTGTAGGTAAAGCATTCGAAGGTACAACTTTCCGTATTCAGGTAGACGTTCTCGACTGTCTGGGTTGTGGTAACTGTGCTGACATCTGTCCGGGTAATCCGAAGAAGGGTGGCAAGGCATTGACCATGAAACACCTCGAAAGCCAATTGGCTCAGGCTGATAACTGGACTTACTGCATTGACAACGTGAAGAGCAAACAACACCTGGTTGACATCAAAGCTAACGTTAAGAACTCTCAGTTCGCAACTCCGTTGTTTGAGTTCTCCGGCGCTTGCTCAGGTTGTGGTGAAACTCCGTACGTAAAACTGATCACTCAGTTGTTCGGTGACCGCGAAATGGTTGCTAACGCTACCGGATGTTCTTCGATCTACTCAGGTTCAGTACCTTCAACTCCTTATACTACAAACGAAAAGGGTCACGGTCCGGCATGGGCTAATTCTCTGTTCGAAGACTTCTGTGAGTTCGGTTTGGGTATGGAACTGGCTAACGAAAAGATGCGTGACCGTATCGTGAAACTATTCAACCAGATTCTTGCAGGTGAAAATGCTCCGGCTGAAGCAAAAGAAGTATTGAAAGCATGGATCGAAAACATGTACGATGCAGACAAGACTAAAGAACTTGCTCCACAAATCGAAGCAATCATCGAACAAGGTATTGCTGCAGGTTGCCCGGTTTGCAAAGAACTGAAAGGTCTGACTCACTTCCTCGTTAAACGTAGCCAGTGGATCATCGGTGGTGACGGTGCTTCTTATGATATCGGTTACGGCGGTCTTGACCACGTTATCGCTTCCGGTAAAGACGTTAACATCCTGGTACTCGATACTGAAGTTTACTCAAATACAGGTGGACAGTCTTCTAAGGCTACTCCAGTAGGTGCTATCGCTAAGTTTGCTGCTTCCGGTAAACGTGTTCGCAAAAAAGACCTTGGTCTGATGGCTACTACTTACGGTTATGTTTATGTTGCACAGATCGCTATGGGTGCTGACCAGGCTCAGACTCTGAAAGCTATCCGCGAAGCTGAAGCATATCCAGGACCTTCACTCATCATCGCTTACGCTCCATGTATCAACCACGGTTTGAAAGCTGGTATGGGTAAGAGCCAGGAAGAAGAAGAAAAAGCAGTTAAGTGCGGTTACTGGCACCTGTGGCGTTACAACCCGGCTTTGGAAGCTGAAGGTAAGAACCCGTTCTCACTGGATAGCAAAGAACCGAACTGGGATGAGTTCAAGGGCTTCTTGAAAGGTGAAGTTCGTTATGCATCTGTAATGAAGCAATATCCTGCAGAAGCAGAAGAACTGTTCCAGGCAGCTGAAGACAATGCTAAATGGCGTTACAACAACTACAAGCGTCTGGCTAACCAGGCTTGGGGTGTTGCCGAATAAGTAATTCAACTTATCAGATAAAAGAAAGGCGGGAATCCGAAAGGGCTCCCGCCTTTTTGTCTGTTTACTGTTCTTTTGGAATCCAACTATCCACCAATTCCCGGTGTTCATCTATCCATTTACGGGCAGCCTCCTTTTCTGTTTTCTCTGTTTCTTCCACAGCCAGCATCAAAGAACTGATCTGCTCATCTGTCAGACGAATATTCCTGAAAAGTTGAGTAGCAAACGGATCTTTCTCCGGAAAACCTTTCCAGGTAATAATATGAATCTTCTCCGCACTACCATAAATATTCTTGGAATCTTGCAATATCTTTAATTTGAAACGATCAAACATCCAATGCGGTGTCCAACCAGTGACCACTATCCATTCATTTCTGTCAATTGCTTTCTTCAATGAAGCAGTCATAGCAGGACCACTTGAGGTCATCAGCTTATAATCCAGATTATAGTCTTCAATAACGTCTTCCGTAGCCCGCATAATACCTGCCCCTGCATCGATACCAACAATCTTCGAACCAAAACGTTGCTTCTGAGAATTCAATTCATCAATAGAATTAATCGTTACATACTCCGGTACAACCAGTCCGATACGGGCTTCATCATATATATCACCTATTATTTCCAGTTTATCACCATATTGCTCTATGTAATCACTCATTGTTACCGGTAGCCAAACATCCATAAAAACATCTGCTTTCTTTCTGGCAAGTGAAGTAAATATAGGAGCAAGATCGGCATTTAGTAATTTCACATCATATCCCTGCTCTTGAAGGATGGCTTTTGCCAGATGCGTCATTGCAATACCTTCCGCCCAATTGGCGTAAGCAATACTTATCTTTTTATCAGAATCTCCTCCTCCGCATGAGCTGAAAAAGAATATAGCAAGTAAGATTGCTACTATAATTTTTATCTTAGTATTCATATCTCTATTATTTCTTTTTGTTTTGCGCTATCCCCTGAGTAATACGGTCCAGAACGATCGCAAGTATAACTACGGCTATACCTCCTTCAAATCCCAAGCCTATTTTCATCTGAGTAATCCCTTTCAAGACAATCTCTCCCAGTCCACCGGCAGAAATCATCGCAGCAATAACAACCATTGAAAGAGACATCATAATAGTCTGGTTTACTCCGGTCAATATGGTAGGTAGCGCTAATGGTAATTGCACTTTATAAAGTAATTGCCAGGGAGTAGCCCCAAACGAGCGTGTAGCTTCCACTACATTTTTAGGAACCTGACGTATCCCCAATCCTGTGAGACGAACCACCGGAGGCATCGCAAAAATGATAGTTGCAAAGGCGCCCGGCACTGTCCCTAACCCAAAGAATAATACTGCCGGAATCAGATAAACAAAAGCCGGCATCGTCTGCATAAAATCGAGAACAGGCCGCATTATCTTATTACATCGATCACTATTGGCGGTCCAAATACCCAACGGTACTCCCAACAACAGAGCAAGACAGGTGGAAGAAAGTACCAATGCAAGTGTCTGCATTGTTTCTTCCCAGAATCCCATACCGTAAATCAACAATAATCCCAACAATGTAAATACAGCCACTCCTTTACCTGCCTTAAACCAGGCAAGTACAGCAAGCGCCACAATAGTAATATAAAACGGTATCCCGAATAATACATGCTGAAAACTGTCAATGAATCCTCCAATGCCCATGCTTAGTGCATCAAAGAAAGAAGCAAAATGTTCTGTAAGCCAGTTTATGGCCATCTCTATATATTTTCCGATATTTATCATAAGTCTATTGCATTTTGAATGATTTCATTAATTTCTTTTTTATCTTTTCCGGTCACCTCAATGATAAGAGATGACAGTGGAACCACCCCCTCGAACTCCCTGTCCTCATTTACCACCCAAATAGGTGAATTGGTTTTTGTCATTAACGGCAGGATATCTTCAAGAACCGTATCCCCCAATACAGAATGTACTTCATGACGTACCACAGAATCAATCGACCTCACCTGTTCCTTTCTCAGCCTCAATAAATCGTTCAATCGGACCTCTCCTACCAATACGTTACCCGTATCCACTACCGGAAGCACCGTCAGGTTACGTTCGCGCATCTTTCTGATCAATACCTCCGGACCCTCTTTTTTCAAACGCGCTACCAATGGTTTATCAATCATCACCGAAGCCGCTGTAATAATCTTACTACGGTCTACATTTTCCACGAAACGTTCTACATAAGCATTGGCAGGTTCTGTCAGTATCTCTTCCGAAGTGCCGATCTGTACTATTTCTCCATCTTTCATAATAGCAATACGGTCTCCAAGTTTAATAGCTTCACTCAGGTCATGGGTAATAAATACAATTGTCTTCTTCATTTTGGCTTGTAAAGCCAATAGTTCATCCTGCATCTGTACGCGAATCAAAGGATCAAGAGCAGAGAAAGCTTCATCCATCAGTAGTACTTCCGGGTTATTAGCCAATGCACGTGCCAGTCCTACACGTTGCTGCATACCACCGGATAATTCACCAACCATTTGATTTTCATATCCTTTTAGTCCTACCAGTTGCATACTCTCCATCGCTTTTCGTTCTCTTTCTTCTTTTTTTACCCCCTGCAGTTCAAGTCCGAAAGCAATATTATGCAGTACTGTACGATGGGGCAACAAACCAAAATTCTGGAAAACCATAGCCAGTTCCTTTCGTCGTATCTGCAACAATTCTTTGTCAGATACCTTAGCAATATCCGTTCCATTGATTACCACTTCGCCCGAAGTTGGTTTTATCAGTCGGTTGATACAACGCAGCAGAGTAGATTTACCACTCCCTGACAATCCCATAATAACAAATATTTCTCCTTCGTCAATCGAGAGGTTTGCATCTTTCACAGCAACCGTACATCCGGTTGCTTTCAATATTTCGCTTTTGCTTCTCCCCTCTTTCAATAAGCGAAGTGCCTTCTGCTTGTCATTTCCAAAAATAAGGTATAAATCTTTGATGTTTATTTTGTTCATATATAATAATATTTAGATAATTAATAATAGCCATAGAAATCCTTCTTTATATCTCATAAAGTTCCGATTAAACAACAGGCTTTCGCCTCCCGATATAGAGATTAATAAATACACATTTTGAGCAGCAAAATATACTGGTGAGAGTTCTGTATGAATGATAGTTTAAACGAAATATCACGTAATGTGTGTTGAACTCACGCTACAAACAGAACAATGCCTCTTTGGCTTTTGTTCAGACACATTTACTTATCAAAGAAGAAAAGTTATACAAAAGAATAATATTTTTTTGTAACATAACCATCAAATAAGCACCAATAGCCCCTGAATATATCCAAACAGGCATCATTCTCCAAAATAGCGTTTTATACTTTACATATAAATGCCTAACTTCGTGTCACATTTTAATTATAAAAACAAACATTATTATGAAAAAACTATTACTTGGAATGTTTACTGTACTTGCTCTGAATGTGCAAGGACAGAGTTTAACCGATACACCGGTAGTGATGAAAGAAAGAAGTGAAATCGCACATTTCTTTGTCAGCAAACCATTTCTGTATACCATCACAGAAAGTAACAAAGATTACATTGTTGACATCTATAATGATGAATTACAGAAATCCAGAAAATTCACTGTAAAGAATGCGGTTTTTAATCGTGAAGATAACATGGCTTATGGCATTGTCGATTTAGACATGGATAATTTAACCGGATATGACGCATATAGTGGTTCTTTATTGAGCCAGTATCTATTCAATGACGATGACAAAATAGAATATGTATTTTGTACTTTCAAAAAGCAGACGACAGGTGAGCGATATGAATACATACTTCAAAAAGCAGAAGTTATCAATGAAGACGGAGAAATATTAGGCACTCTCCCTGTAGAAGCTGTCGAGTTCTATGCAGGATATGATATGTTAGAGATATCGGTTGAATTAACCCAAATTGGCGACAACTATTACATAGTGAATGACGAAGAACTCAATGAGCCTGTTGATCCCGGAGAACCTACTTACAACACCTCCTATTGGAAACTCAATAAAAGCAAAGGAGGATCGGGTGTAAGCTTCACCAAAACTGCCAGCTTTAAAAGTTATCCTAATCCGGTACGCCAAAACGAAACTTTTACTATCGAAGTAGGAGAAGAAAATGTAGTTTCCGGCAATTTCATTGAATTATGTGATCAGAGCGGTCGCATGGTTTATCGCCAGGCTATCACAAACAGTGAAGTTAAAGTACCAACACGTCGTATGAAAGGGATGTATATCTATAATATAATATCTGGAGGTAAGGCTATCAGTACAGGTAAAGTGATAGTACAATAAGTTCTATCAATCTCATTTACACATCAATATTCTACAACAATTATTTAAACAAACAGAACAAATGAAGAAACTATTATTTGGCATATTTACTGCAATAGCTTTAAATGTGCAAGGGCAAAGTTTTGGAGAACCTCAAGTATTCGAAAAGGCCTGTTACTTTATTCACAATTTCGTAAATGAAGATTACTTCTTTTCCATATTAGATAATGAAAACAAAACAGACCGCACAATCAGTATTTACAATGACGAAATACACAATGTGAAAAATATCATAGTAAAAGATGTAGAACATGATTACAATCAGTCTTTTGATATTGGAGCAACCGTATATTCACTAATTGAATACCAAATGGTAAATGCAGAACATGATGGTGGAGAAGGGAGCCCTGCCACTCAAACACTTTTCAATAATGATGAAAAATGGGAATATATTCGGGGTACCTATGTCTATACAGTTGAAAATAGTGAGTCTTACGAACGAAAAGAATGGAAACTGACCAAAGCTGAGATCCTCGATGAAAATGGAAAGGTTTTAACAGAAATTCCAACAGATGCAATTACTGATTATCCCGGTTCCGGCCAACCTTACTCATACTTAAATGTTGTAAAAATGGGAGATAACCATTATATACTCAGCGAGAAACGTGCCCACAATAGCAGTGACCTAACACTTACTACTTTCTATAAAATAATAAAAGGCAATAGCTCAGGCATTAAATTCACCAAAATGGCTGAATTTAAAGGATATCCTAATCCGGTACGCCAGAACGAAACATTTACTATAGAAGTAGGAGAAGAAAATGTAACTTCCGGCAGTTTCATTGAATTATGTGATCAAAGTGGCCGCATGGTTTATCGCCAGGCTATCATAAGCAGTAAAGTTAAAGTACCAACACGCCGTATGAAAGGAATGTATATCTATAATGTAATAGCCAGTGGAAAGTCCGTTAATACAGGCAAAGTAATCGTACAATAAATAAATATATCCACTCTCCTACTTTGATATTCTAACTATTACTTTCCCTTTAGTTTTGAATATCAAAGCTTGAGGAGATACAAAGGATGTTTTAATGCCTCATTAATCGCAGAAAATCTTCTCTTTAGAGAATACTGTTGATATATGACATTAATACTTCCCACATTCTATTTATATTTTTATAAACGCCAAACTATGGGATAGAGAGGTAAAACTATAATCACATATTATGAAGAAGATCTTAATTTTATTAGCTTGTTTACTGCCAATGTTGAAAGGTATGGCATATGATTTTAAAGTCAATGACATTTATTATCGTATTTTCGCAACTGAAACAGGAATAGAGGCAGAAGTTACTTACAACAATGATAACTATAATTCATATTCAGGTGAAGTAGTAATTCCCGGTAATATAACACATGGTGAGAAATCATATAAGGTTACTTCTATCGCCTATAATGCATTTAAAGATTGCATTAATCTTACATCTGTCATTATTGGTGAGAATATAAACAAATTTAGCAATGATATATTCTCTGACTGTACAGCTCTTAAAGAAATTATTGTATCAGATAATAATCCTCAATATTTATCTGTTGATGGTATCTTATTTAATAAAGATAAGACTGAATTAATTATTTTTCCTAATGCAAAATCTGGGACTTATACTATTCCTAATAGTGTAACAAGTATTCGAAATAGAGCTTTCTATGGATGTACGAAACTAACATCTATTACCATTCCTGAAGGTATAACAAGTATTTACCAAGAGGCTTTCTATGGATGTGTAGGATTAACTTCCATAAACATTCCTAACAGCATAACAATACTCAGCGATCAAGTTTTTCGTGGTTGCACCAATTTAAAAAAATTTGTTGTATCAAATGATAATCCGCGATATTCAGCGATTGATGGAGTTTTATATAATAAAAACAAAACAAAATTACTATCCTATCCTAATGCGAAATCATCCACTTATACCGTACCTGATGGTATTACCAGCATTGGAGATTATGCCTTCTCCGACTGTATCGGATTAACCTCTATCACTATCCCTAACAGTGTTATTGAAATTGGAAACTCTATTCTTTCAGGTTGTCGCAATTTGCAGAAGCTCTCTTTACCATTTATTGGTTCTTCTATTAAGCTCCAAGAGCACCTCGGTTATTTGTTTGAATTAAGATCTAATTATAAGGCCCCCCCCGAACAAGGTTATGTCATTGTTACATACGGGCGTGATGTTTTTGGGATTTACAGTTATTATATTCCATTATCGTTAACAGAGATAAGCGTGATGAAACAAGCAAATCTTTCTTGCCGTTATGGATATGGACCTAATTATTGGTATTATGGTGTTTTTAATGGTTGTTCAAATCTAAAGGTTGCAAATCTCCCTTTGGCTACCTCTATCGGAAATAATACCTTCTCTGGTTGTAAAAATCTTAAAGATATAAATTTACCTATAGCCACTTCCATTGGTGAAAAATCTTTCTATGGCTGCACAAATCTTAAAGATGTCAGTCTTCCGTCGGCCGATTTTATAGGAAAGTATGCTTTTCAAAATTGCTATAGCCTTGAAGTTCTAAGCCTTCCCGTAGCTACTTCTACAGAGGCAGGTTTTTTAGATAACTGTGATAAACTACAAATAGTACTTTTACCAAAAGTAAGAAATATAGACATTTTGAGATTTCCAAAATCTCTTATTTCTTTAAATATTGGTAGCCTTAAAAGTTTAAGTAGTGGGATACTTTCTAATTCAAGTAATTTGGAAGAACTTACTATCCCTTTTGTTGGTACAGGAGTAAAAGAAACCGCTGCAGGGATACAAGGATTATTTGGTGATCTTTTTGGTACGTCTTCTAATGCTGAAATGAAAGCCACTACCCAATATTATCAGGATAATAAAGCTAAAACGTATTATTTACCTGCCAATTTAAGGAAAGTAACAGTTACAGAGGAATGTGAAGAGCTTCAATATGGCGCTTTTTATGGTTGTTCTACCATTAAAGAAATCACACTTCCTTATACCTTATACATGGTTGGTGAAAAAGCACTTTATGGTTGTGCTGGTTTAACTGATATCTATTGCAAGGGAGCTGCTCCCGCTGCTGCCTACGACAATAGTTTTACCGGAATCAGAGTCACCACTTGCAAACTCCACATCCCTTATAACACTACAAACCTCTATAAGGCAAGTGATGGCTGGAAGAAATTTTTCTATATGCAGGAAGAAGCACCCCTGACTGTCAATGTGACTAAAAATATATTGAATGCAGGTATTATTTTAGGAATCACTGAATACCAGCAAGGAGCCATGGTAAACTTGTCAGCACGAGCGAACTCAGGCTATCGTTTCAAATGTTGGATGGATAACGGAGAAATAGTTAGCGAAGAAGATAATTACTCCTTTACTATCAATGAAAACAAAAATTTATTAGCCGTATTTATACCTGTACAAAATGAAAATTCACTGATCATCAACACAGAAAGTAATGCAGTTAATTTTACATGGAAAACAATAGATGATACGAATGAATACATATTAAAAATATATTCGGACATAGATATGAAGAAAGAAATCGCTTCTTATCAATTTGATGCAAAAGGCGAATTAGTCACTCGTACAGCTCCAAGCTTTCTTTCCGTGTGACGGATTTAAAACCGGAAGTTACCTATTATTATAGCTTAATTGCAAATGATAAATCTAATAAAACCCTATCCGAACAAATAGGGACATTTTCTACAACGCCTACAGGTATTGAAGACATATCAACTTCCACCAATATTTGCATAAGAGTAGAAGGCTCTTCTCTTTGGATAGAAAATGCACAAGAAAAAATGATCTCCGTATATAACTTACAGGGCGTATGCCAAACAGTTATTCATAAAGCAAAAGATATGGAAATGATACAGATAGATCATTCGGGTATTTATTTGATAAAAGTGGATAAGCTTTTGCAGAAAGTCATTATTAAATAATCTATTTAAGAAGGGAGAGACATTTTAAAAGGGTTTCTTCCTTTTCTTTTTTGAATCATAGAACTATCTTTGCTGATTAAAACCAAGAAAGGAGAATGAGCAATGTACGAATGGGCTAAAGAAATGAATTGTGCTGTCACAGTATGTGACACCAAAGGAGTTATCCTTTTTATGAATGATAAAGCATGTAAAACATTTGCCAAACACGGCGGTCTGATCGGTAAGAATCTTTTCGATTGCCACAATCTACAATCACAGGAGAAGATACGTGAGATGCTGGCAACAGGTGGCAGTAATGCCTACACGATAGAAAAAAATGGCATCAAAAAAATGATCTATCAAACACCCTGGTTTAACGAAGGAGTAGTAAGTGGTCTGGTGGAAATATCAATGGAACTTCCGGAAGAGATGCCGCATCACATACGAAAATAAAATCATCACGAGAAGATTATTTTCACTTACATAGCCATACAGGAATAAATAAATTTACGATTAGACGATTGACGATGTACGATTGGGATTACTCTATCTCTAATAGCGCTGAAACAGGCTTTTAAAAGAGCAACTTCAATCGTACATCGTCAATCGTCTAATCGTAAATTTATTCATATTCGTACAATCATGAACTAACTTCTTGATACCTGTAACCCTTTGTCAGACAAAGTCATTTCTACAAATCGTGCACAAGGGTTAGGCGCATATTCTGTGAGTAACCGACGAATCTGAACAGCCGCCTGTGGATCTTTGGCAACCATATACAGATATCCGCCACCACCAGCTCCCGGCAACTTATGCCCTAAAGTATAATCTTCAATCAAACGGATTATCTTTTCCACTTCCGGTGGATTTGTACCGGCATCAAGTGCTTTATTCTGTATCCAGCTCTTTCCTACCAACTTACCGTAATTTGCAAAGTTACCACGTAAAATAGCCTCATTCATATCCAAAGCATGTATTTTCATCTCTGACAACAAAGCAAGATGATTCCCTGAATTAAGAAACATAGAACGGACAATCTCTCCTAAAATACCTTTTGCCGTACGGGTTATGCCAGTATAATAAAGCAAATGACAATCCCGATATTCAGGATTCGTAAATAACTGATCGGGTAACCAACGCACTAACGGAGTCTGATCAAATCCGGATTCTGTTTGCAACAACTTAACTCCGGAGAAAACGCCACCATATTGATCCTGCCAGCCTCCTCCTGTGGTAAGCAACTGCTCCAATACCAATGTACAACGACAAATCTCATTCTTATCCCATGCCAAACCACAGAAATCATTGATTGCTCCCAACACAGTAGAAGCAAGAATAGAACTTGTTCCCAGTCCGGAACCTGCCGGTATAGCTGCAAGCAATGTAACTTCAATACCGGCACCAAAAACTTCCAACTGCTCCCTCAAAGAATCATATTGCACCTCCGAGAACTGAGGAACAAAGCCAGCTAGCGCCAATGCGGCTTTAGGTATAGAGAAAGGAGAACCTATTTTTCGGTAATCCTGCAACTCTTCATACGTATTCACCACTTCCATCGCTCCCATATCTATGGAACGAAGTACAACATGAGGTTCTTTACAAGTTTTGACGTATACTTGCAAAGGAGGTTGCCCGTTCAGTTCAATAGCCAGATTCACCACATTTCCCCCCGAATAAAGCGAATAAGGAGGAGTATCTGTCCAGCCACCGGCCACGTCGATACGTACAGGACTACGTCCCCATACAATCTGATCGGAATAAACATTCAGCTTCGGATTACATTTCTGCTTGCAAACCTGCCCTAGTAAGCCATTTCGCAAAAGATTGAATGCCTCTTTCTCTTCTTCCTTGCTGCCCGGATCATTTTTCAATTCCATCACGCGCGCCCGCAACATCCGGTTATGCATTTGCAATAACTGTGCAGTATCATCCGGCAGTGCCTGGGGCACTTCAAGTCCGAGATTTACAAATTCATGGGCAGCATCTTCCAAATCGAGCTGATAGAAAACACTCTTCTCATAATTGTCTGACAAGCCCTTCCAGTTTTCTCGACGAAAAGCCGTACGTTGAGCATAAAGCCGTTGCAGATTGGCACGGGCAGAAATTTCATCAGCAGAGAACTTCATACAGTTCAACCACAACACACGTCCTTCTGCCAGATCAGGTTCCGTTGTCATCCAACGCAACAATAAACCAAGTTCATCAACCGACTCCGTCATTGGAAAGATGGAAGCTGCCTGTAAATCATCCGTACCCCCCTGAATGTCATTCCAAGTAATGCCACGCTGTTCCATCCATTCAACAAAAGGAATACCAGTAAACAGAGTACCGGGTGAATCCAATGCGCCCTTAAACACGTCATCCAGTCCATATGGGCGTACCACAAATCCGGCTTCTCCCATAGGAACTACGTCCAAACAAATACCATCGGGTACCGTTATCTCCCAATCATTCTCCGGTACTCCGGTAATAATCTGACGAGATCCCAGTTTCCAACCTTTCCCCACATAACTGTTCTCAATCCATAAGTTGGCATTTTCGGAAGAGAAAGAGATACTGGTAGAAGCATTTTGTACAAAGATGGCAGGATTGGGTTTTACCTTACGATGCATGATTAATCGCTGATCACGCACTTTATCCTGTACAGCCAATGTAGAAGAGATTAACTCACGGCTCGTGCCATAGTGATAAAACTCTCCCCCGGGTAAAGGCAGTATAGCAACAGAAAGACTATTCAGTTCGGCATCTTCTATTTTGGGATGACTCCCCAGTGCAAGCCCATAATCTGAATAAAGATCATAATAGGTAATCTCTCCGGAATTAGTATCAAGAGAACGCTTCATCAGCAATTCCACAGCACGGTCGCTAAGCAACCATATCCCAATATCCATCAAAAACAGATGTGTTTTTGCCAGTCCTTCCAATTCTGCAAGAGAGGGCTTTTGCAGCATAAAGTCGAGAATATCCGGTGTCTTACGATCAGAGACAAACACTCCGTGATGCGTAGCTAATGACGGATTGACCCAAAGCCCATAACATACCACATCGGCCTGAGGAATCTCCTGCAAGGGCTTCTCCGAACGGATATATACATCTCCGCTGGCTATCAATGTATGCATATTCTCCGGAGCCATGTTCATAATTCTCTCATAAAGCGGCAATTGCAAAGAGAGTAGATTCTGCCCTAACTTCTGTCCACGCTCCCAACTGAAAACAGGGATCGGCGTAAGAATTTTCCCGGAAGGAGCATATCCCGGAAGCCTCCGGCTCTGCCCTCCGGCATGTAGTAAAATTCGTTTTTCAGCTCCCAACCAATTTGAAAAAGACTCTTTAGAAGCATAATTCTCATGACATGCCTGTAACAACCAAGTTGTTCCACCACCCGAACCTAACTTTGCTCCAACAGGATCGGAAGTACAAAACCATTCTGAGGCATCTACTTCTTCCAGTTCATGAAAGCAGTGCACCAGATTCGGAGGAAGAGATAATAATTTCTTCATGATATATCTGATATTTTATTTGTATGTATTAACGTATTTCATCGTATTTCCATAGGCACCGGGCCATATCTACATTACCACTCTTTTTGAAGCAGACACCTTCGAGTTGCAACAAGGTCCGTTGCTCTTCCCACCCGGGAACAAGCCTACCCTGTGCATTGACTACCCGGTGACAAGGAAGATTCAAGTCAAGAGGTACCTGCTTCAAACTACGTCCCACCATGCGTGAACATTGTGGTTTTCCCAGCAAAGCGGCTATCTCTCCATAAGAGATTACTTTCCCGGCAGGAATATCCCGTACCACTGCATACACCTCCCGGCAGAAGGCATCGGACATGGTTTCTTTACCAACCTTATAATCTTTCATTCCGTTTCTTTATCCTTTACGTTTCAAAAACTCCGTCGGACTTTCTCCAAACTGTTCCTTATAACACTTTGTAAAATAAGAAGGAGAAGTAAAGCCTACTTCATAAGCAATCTCCGCCACCGTCAGTTCCGAAGAAGCCAACAGAGAAGCCGCCCGCTTCAGACGCGCCATACGCAACAATTCATTAGGCGCATAATTGGTCAGCGATTTTATTTTGCGATAGAGCTGCACACGGCTCAGTCCCATATCTTTTCCTAAATCTTCTACATTCAATCCGGAGTCACTCATCTTCTCTTCAATAATCTTCTTGAATTTCTCGACAAAGTCTTTATCGAGATCGCAGATATCCTCCTTCGCCAATGTCTGCCGATCACCAAAGAATTGCTTTAATCGTTGGTGTGAATCTATCAGATTACGGATACGTGCCAACAGAAGCTGCGAACTAAAAGGTTTGGAAATGTATGAATCTGCCCCACCGTCATAGCCCTGTATGCGTTGTTCGTCCAGAGAACAGGCAGTCAGCAATATCACAGGAATATGACACGTCTGCAGCTCACTCTTCAATCGGCGGCAGCACTCAATACCATCCATACCCGGCATCATAACATCCGAGATAATCAGATCAGGCACATACTTCATTGCTTTCCGGATACCTTCGGAGCCATTAGCGGCCTCAATCACTGAATATTCTGCATTGAGCAACCCATGGACATACGAACGTATATCCGCATTATCATCAATTATCAGTACAGACATCCTTGAAGAGTCATAGCCCAACTCCTGTTCCTCTTCATCTTCTGAAAACTCAACAGGCAAATCCTGCTCAGATACTTCCAAAGATAATGTATCTGCAACAGACGTACAGTTACATACCGGTAGTTCTACCGTAAACATCGTCCCCTGCCGTTCGTCACTTTCTACCTGTATCGTACCACCATGCATCTCAACAAAAGCTTTGACCAATGCAAGCCCGATACCCGACCCCGCATGATGCATATCTATCTTATAGAAACGGTCGAAAATGCTACAGATATGTTCTGCCGAGATAAGGCTGCCGGTATTGGCTACTGTAAAACGGAAGAAGTTCTGCCCTTCTTTTTCCTGTGCGGAAAGACGAACCGTAACCTTTCCATTTTCCGGCGTAAACTTAAACGCATTGGAAAGAAGATTAAAGTAAATCCGCTCTAATTTCTCTACATCAGCAAGTGTATGATAATCTGTATCAGGCATACTATCAAAAGAGAAGCGAATATGCTTCTTACGTGCCGCTGCAAGGAAAGATTCGTTCCAATTTTCAAAACACTGCAACATATCTATCGCGACAGGAGTATACTCCATTTTGCCATTCTCGTACTTACGGAAGTCCAGAATCTGATTGACCAGACGCAACAAAATATTCACATTGCGCTGAACAAGCAGCAACAACCGATGCTGATCACCGGAAAGGTCTTTGTCTGCAAGTAATTGCTCTACCGGGTCGGCAACCAATGTCAACGGAGTGCGGAAATCATGAGAGATATTTGTGAAAAACACCAGTTTGGCATGAGTAGCTTCTTCCAGCTGATGCGAAAGCTGTATCAACTGATCACGTTGTTCGGAAAGAGTATCCCGCTGCTCTTCAAGCTGCTTCTTTTGTTTGGATAACTCAATATTCAGCCTATTTTTGACACGAAGCGCTTTATAAGCCACCAGCAACAATCCGGCTACCAGCAGTAATACAAGCAAACTACCATAAAGCACCACTTGCTGATTGGCATAGCGAGAGAGATAGCCACTGATACGTCCGTTCAGCGTTTCAATCTTTTTATCCAACTCAGCGATATGAGCAGTCTGGAGCTTCATTACCGGAGCGTTAATCGGATCTACAATGGCAGTCTCCATCGTGGTTTCACGTGCAAAAGGCTTCTTTTCGAGAATGTTCATTGCCATTTCCAGTACCTTATCTCCATTGGTAGGATAAATAAAAGTTGCATCCAACACACTGTCCAACACCAACTCTACTCCATTCCCTTTGCCCGGCAAGGCATCAATACCCACAAAAACAATATCTTTGGCCCGCCCCAGCTTTTCAGCCGCTTCAAAAGCTCCCGGTGCGATGCGGTCATTATGAGAGTATACGGCATCGATCTTCGGATAAATCCGCAATAAAGAATCCATAATGATCCGTCCCGGCTCACGTTCCCATGCAGCATCGGCCCTGGCCAGCAGATGAATATCCGGATAACGGCTAATGGCACTCATAAATCCCTGGTGCCTCTCCATAGCCGGAGTTGAACCGCTCAGGCCGGTAAGCTCTACTATGTTTCCTTTACCACCCAGTTTGGCGGCAAGATACTTTCCTACTTCGCGTCCTATCTCATAGTTATCTGCTCCCATAAAAGCAGTATATTTGTCAGAAAGAATCTTTCTGTCCACCACAATTACGGGAATACCTTTATCAAAAGCCTCTTCTACTATTGGTGTAATCGGTGCTGCCTCATTGGGCGTAACAATCAGCAGATCCACCTTCTTATCAATAAAATACTGAATATCTTCCTGTTGCCTCCGATTATCGTCATGTGCCGAACGTATCTCTACAGACACCCCTTCATAAAACATGGCTTCGCGCAATATTTCATCATTCATCTTATGCCGCCAGCTGTCATCACTACACTGAGACATACCGATTACATAGCGCGGAGTATCCCTCTTGCAGGAGGTCAAGGCAAGTATAAAAAGTACGACTGAAACAATATATCTCATAATTTATTCTGTTCTTCTCTCTGTGACTTGTATATTACGTATCTCGTTATTTGCATTCACTACCGGAAAATACATCAACTCCACTTTCGCCGGATTAAGTGAATAGGTCCCTGTATAACGCGGGAGCAACGAAATGCGGAAAAGATGTTTTCCTACTGGTAACTTCTCACAAAAGATAACGGTTTTTTCTTTAAAATATTCGCGATGTACCTCCGAAATATTACTATTTATTTTAGAATTATAGCTACAGGATGCAGGAATCGGTACTTCCAGCATCACATATTCTGCTCCAGCTTGCTTTACATTGAGAGTAACCACCAGTGTAGCAGGTTCTCCTGCTTTCAACCGGTCACCCCCCTCAAAAACAGACTGTACTTCAAATGCATCACTGCCATTAGCTTCTGTCACCCGCTTTACGATAGATGAACTAAGTATTAGAGGTATCCCCTCTTTACGGGTCAGCACCAGAGAATCGCCGGCAGCTAAACGGATGGTATAAGGAAACTCTGTTATTTGCCGATTTTCCTTTCCTGTGAGTTCTACAATTGCCGGAACACCTTGTTGAGATTGCCCATCCAGCAAATCATCCAACACAGTTGCTACCGCCAAAGAAGCCTGGTAAGTATTCCAACCCGTATTTCGCGTACGAAGAATATGCCATTGCATTGCTTCTTTTAAGTGACTCAAAGAAGGTTCACTCTTGATTATCCGATAAGCGATCAGCGTATTTTCCAATCCGGTGTAATCACAGTAGGATAATCTTCGGTCGTCCGTACAATATACTCCACCCAGCGCATCTTCTTTCAGGTACCTGCGAATACTGTCGGCCACACTAACCTGCGACTGTAACATCTCCCAAAGCAACAGTTTTTCTTTGAGACAGGATTGAGGTAAATATGATTTATCAGCTTCTTTTAAGGCATTTTCTTTTACCTCACATTGCTCTACCAATGGATTCAGCAAACGGAATATTGCCGCATAATCCTGTTCCGCCCCCCAATACCACAAAGCATGCAACAGGTATATATCTTCCAATCGTTTCCCTCTGAAAGGTTGTGCCAATTCATAGCGTACTCTCAATTTATCCAAATTAATCCGAACCTCATAACCGTCTTCCATAGCCATCTTCAAGGCTTTCAGAATATGTCCCGACATCCATAAAGAAGATTCTGTCGTACGTCCCCACCATCCCCAAAGCTGTTCGTCATTCTGATTATTGACCAGACGGCGAATAATCTTTATTATCTCTTTCTCACCCGCAAACCTTTCACCGTTATAATAAGCTATCTTTTTCTGTCCCAACAGTCCTATCAGTTTAGAAGCCAATTGTTCATTACACCAATAGCGATATCTCCCTAAATAATTAACAGCGTCCTGATAACTATCTAACTGACTTCCGCTAAGTTCCACCCTGACTTCCTCCCCCGGCCCGGCTTTCACCTTCACCGTTTCATCCTTTTGCAAAACACAAAGAGATCCTTTTGACAACTCAGTCCCCTGTGCAACTACAGGAATCATATGCTCTTCTCCATCTCTGTAACCATCGTCACGAGTAAAAATATAACTGACCTTCATACTATCCGACGTGGTAACCTGCACAGGCAATCCTATGCTATAAGTTCCTTTTAATCTTACCTCCTGTCTCATCAACGTGTCAGCCTCAACACAAAAAACGGTACTCCCTTTTACCTCTTCCTCTTTTGTATAATTACGTATTGTCCCGGTGAAATTAGTTGTATCGCCCACAGTCAGGAAACGCGGTGTTTTCAATTCCGCCATCAGTGGTTTGTAGGATTGTATCGACTGACGGTAAGTGCCGGAATTCAGTTTACGATTCATAGCATAAACCACTGCATCCCATTTTGTTATGTTATCAGGAAAAGTCACATTAAACTGCGCTTTACCTTCTTTATCCGTATACAACTTCGGCTCCCAAAAACCTACATCAGAGAAATTACGACGAAGCCCGTTCAGTTGCATCAATTCATCATACAGCCTATGTTCAGCCTCTTCAGAAGTTTTCGCCTCTTCATCCGGAAGTTCTTCTTCGGGAGGGACAACATCAGCACCACTTCTCGTAGTTGTAGTTAAAAGACCACTCACAGAACCAGCGAGAGTAGATCGGACTCTGGTTCCATATCCCGTTACTACTACTTCATCAAGTGCCAAATTATCCTCCTTCATCATAACAATCAACTCCGTATTAGGCCTTACTTCCACTTCCTTCGTTTGCATTCCGATAAAACTGAATTCCAGCGTACTATTACCTCCACGTTCGCACATCAACTCAAAATATCCGTCAATGTCTGTAACAGCACCATTTCCGGTTCCCTTCTCTACAACCGAAACACCAGTCAACGGCTCGTCATCTCCTTCAATATATACATAACCAGACACTTTATCTCTGCCTGCCAACGCGTTTTCGTCAGCCTTAATTCACGATAAGCCGGTTTCAAAGAGAACGTACCAAGGTGTCTTTGCAATGCCAGCCACTGCGAAGAGAGAGAATCCCGCTTGTGCCATACCGACATTTCCATATTGATATCCACATGATGACAAGGACGCAATTCAATACTATCCCGTTTCAGATATTTCCCGTTATTATAAAGAACAATAATATTATATACACCTGTAGGGATCTCAAGATTCCTATTCCCATTTTTAACAATCATATCCGGATAAGAAACTTTCCGGGTAATCCGATCTTCAAATAATAAACCAGCCACTCCGGTAGAGTCTTTTTCTACGGGTAACCGAAGATTTAGCGCTTTATCCGATTGAGCAATACAGATGTTTTGCGGATGCCAGGCATTTCTCTGCCTGCATTTCTCTACAAACTGCCGAAATACTTCCGGTGTGAAATAAAAATCATTCAGGTTGGTTATTACATCAGTAGATGAAAAACTAAGATATTTAGGACAAAACTCTTCTGAATATTTATAAACCACATTGCCTTCAAACTCATAAGCAAAACCACCCTCGTGCCGATACTCTACCCCATTGGCATACTTCCAATATCCCGGCTCTACCGGACCAACCAATACACTTTTCATACGTGGCAATGCGTAATTGAGATAAACCGGACACATCTTGCCAAATTCTCCCTCCAGACAAGTATATTCTACTCCATCCGGTACGGGAAGACGACAGAGATAAAACTGGTACCGTTCTTCCTCTTTACGGGAAAAAACAGTTCGCCCCTGCCTGTCCCGGATTGTTTTCAGCCAGACTGTTTTCGCTTCCTTCGGAACCTGCTCCATATCCAGGCTCAGGATGGTCTTCTTTCCTTTCTCAAATGAGATAGAATCCAACACGATAGCCCTGTCAGACAAGCGTATAGTCACTTTTTGTTTGGATGATTCGGGCGGTATCCGGAAAGAGTATCCTTGCGGTTGTTTAGTCCACGAAAAATAACAAGGCTTATCATTCAATTCTATCACATAAATAGTCACGGACTTCCCTCCCATCATCACGTAAGGTGCAAACTGAGTACTGCCATCGGGTGTATCCATCACATGTCTGAACAATTGCCCCGAAGGGTATATGAACCGATAATAAGGCAAGCGATCAAGATGCGCCAATCTATTCCAATGTTCAAAATCCAATGAGGCAGAATGCAAATAGTTTTTCTGTTTCATCGAGTAACTCGCCCGTTGCTCACGTGCCTGTGGTTCGGCTCCATAATAAGGCAAATCAGGTATATCATATCCCAACTGAGAGTTTACAGAAAAAGCGGTAAGATCTACATTCGGCACAGGCTCTCCGTATCTATCGCGCACGTGCAATGTAGCATCTACTCTCTGTCCCGGATAAATTCGCTTCGGCAGATTCGTTTCCACAGACAGGCTGTTGGGGTAAACACGATACACACGTTTCAGTGACCTCTCTTCATTTCCCATGAAATAGAACACTTCAATGTAATAAACCGCTCGAGTATCAATGTCACCAATATGCAAGTCCAGCTCCTTTCCCGCCCCCTTTTGCAAAAGCTGATTACCTTGATAGACATACCACGACACATCCAAATTCAAAGGATTCGTCAGGCAAGCTTTCAATGAGTCGCTATCTATCTCCCCTTTCAAATCCAACTGACTATTCATATCTGCAACTGCAATACGTGATTCGTAGTTAAAAGCCGGTACTCTTAAAAGATAACCCGTAGCAGCCTGGCTAAATTTCTGCTCATAAGGTAGATGAATCTTCCGGATCTTTTTATCATTCCCACATATTAACTCAGCTTCTACACTTCTCTCCACCCCCTTGTCCAGAAATGCAAAACGTAAAGAATCCCCCCGGGTATGATACTGCAATTCGTAGTGTGAATGATAAAAAGTGGCACGGCATCGTTGTTCTCTCCGCTCATTGTCCGGCGTAAGTAAAAGTACATTCACCTCGTATGCGCAATCTGCCGGACCAAATATATCGGCAGGAATCTCAAGATGCGTTTTCCCTGTTGCATCCAGACTGATACGGCGAAACATCAAGGTATCCGGTAATGACAGTACACTTGTGTAAGAATGCAGTATTGTGCGAAGCCGAACAGTGATCTCCACCTCCATTTCTTGCATAGGCAATCCATTGGCATCTGTCGCAACAACCTCCAGCTTATTTACCTGCGAAGCGTACTGTACATCCGAATGAAGCTTAGCTTCCAATTTACTTCCTGTCAATTCATAGTCTTCATAACGAAAATTGGTAGTAGCCGCTACCCGTCCCCGTTTATCACGTAACTGGATAGAGTATAGACGGTCGAGTTCCAGCTTCAATGAATCGTCCAACTGGAATTCTCCGGCAAAACCTCCCGGATGATAGGGAGGCAAAGTTAATATTTTTTTAAACTGATATCCCTTTGTCCGCATCCACAAAGAAAGCTCCTGCTTCAATGGGCGTCTGTTACCGGACAAGGCATATGATTTAAAACGAACCGTTTCACCCGGTTTGTATTTATTTTTATCTGTTATCATGTAGCTATAAAAGCTGGGACGACTCTCCTCCCGATCCCAATAATCTGAATACCAGGAAGGAACGAGATGTTTTTTCAGGTCGAAGACAGCCCGAAACTTATCCAGCTCAACAGTAAGAATATGATCTTCTTCTTCCGACCAGTCTTCATAACTATATGTTTGGCTGGAGTTATCATACAAGAGACGGTTATAATCCAGACGTACTTTAGCATCATTGCGGATATCACCTTCGGCATCTACCACCTGCAAAGTAAGTGCGCCATATTCTTTGAAAAGAAATACCTGAAAAGGAATAACAGGATGATAGCTATAATTAATTTTATTTCTCTCAATATTGGCAAAAATAAAATGTCCCTCAGCCGGTTGTTCTTCCCATTTCTCCGAGAAAGAAGCAAAAGGAGTAGTAAGCACTCTCTCCCAGTCCTTAGGGCGGAAACGCCCTTTAAGAAGTTTCAATGCTTCCTTATCACTGAGCTTGAAAACAAAAGTTTCATCCGGAGCATCTTTCCAGACCAGAGGTTGTGCAAGAGTAGACAGGGAGACGAGTAGTAATCCCAATACACAGAAGTTTTTTATCATACTTCGGGAGACATTCATAGCATTCCTTTTCGTCATTTATGAAGGCATTACAGTGTTCAAAGATACAAAGTTTCTTTTAAATTATTGATAAGGAAAAGGCAAAGAACAAGGAAGTAAGTTCTAATAAGTGATTGTTCTATGATCGAAATACACAGTACATAACTACTTGCAATTTGACAAAGTGACATTCCTGATCCTCTGGAATCCTCTAATTCAGGGAAGGTTTCTCACAAGTGATAAAAATCTTCGGCATTTCCAGTTTTGACAATTCTCATTGTACAGTTTTCAAAAAATTACATAACAAAAACATCTTATTCTTTTGACATTCGTTACACAATTCAACTTTATAAACCTCCTTGATTATACTTTTGACAATTAAGATTTGGGTAAATTTAGTCGTCAGTTAGCGTCCGAAAACGTCTTTTAAGGCGGTTTTATTTTTTCTCGTAGAGTCTCGAGTCGTTTCTCTACGAGGTTCGGGTTGTTCCTCGTAGAGGAACCGAACTTATCATATAGGGAAAATTAAGATAACATGCCGGGTAAATGTGCATAACTATCCAAATAAAGGAAGATTATGCAATAAAACAGCGATGATAATTTACATTATTATGCAATTTATTCTCCAGTTATAGCAATGATTAGAATAAGTGTGTTATAAAAAACGATTATATAAGAACAAAAAGACAGGATAACTACATTTCTTGAAACTTTTATTAATTCCATCATGGTATTGCATTCGATAACATAACATCGACTCATCAGTCCATTCGAATTCCGTTTTCAACCAAATTGCCAAAGAATCATCTAAAGCAACATTACATGTATATGTAAAACATTATAGCTCGGTAAGAAAACAAATGTGTATTGGTGAGGAAAGGGATTATTTATCTACTTACTCTCACTTTTCCAGTATTTTTTTGATTAGTCAATAATAAATCCTTATATTGTAATCATTATCAACTGCTACAATGAAGAAATTGTTAACTATATTCTTCGCCATCTTATGTAGTTGGCAGCTATATGCTCAATTACCAGTTATTCCGGTCCCCCAAGCCGCCACGATGGATGCTTATGGAATATCAATCCAAAAGCTCAAGCAGTAATCCATGTTTTTTTGTTTGACTACCAAATCTATACTCAGCAAAATCAATAATAGAATATGAAGAAAAATAGAAAGAAGTAAAGATATTACAAGGTTGTACACTTTTACATAACAAGAATGTACAACCTTACTATGCAAGAATGTACATTCTTGTTATACAAAAGTGTACACTCTTGCATCACCTCATTATCAGCGCATTACAAACAGATATAGATCACAATAGTCTGTCTTTCAAAACCTGTGGTAACTCAGGCATAGCGCCACTCTGAGTACATACATATGCAGAAACTTCAACTGCCAGTTTATGGGCTTCGGGCACACTCTTACCCTTCAATAACGAAGCACAGAAAGCAGCCGTAAACGAATCACCTGCCCCCACCGTATCGGCTACCGGTACTCTGGGTGTCTCCTGGAAAGAGACTACGCCCGGAGTAAATACATAGCTCCCGTTGGTTCCACAGGTCAGTATTAACATCTTCAAATTGTATTTAGCGAGGAGGATCCAGCATTTGTCCTGAAGATCGATACCCGGATAACCGAACATACGGCTGATAGCAACCAATTCTTCATCATTAATCTTCAGTACATTGCAACGCTGGCAAGACTCACGAATGATTTCTTTGGTATAAAACCCCTGACGAAGATTGATATCGAATATCTTCAACTGCTCATCTCCATCGGGCATTGTGTCAAGAAAACGATTGATAGAGGTGCGACTCACTTCATTGCGTTGCGCCAGCGAACCAAAGCAGAAAGCACGAGTACTGAGCGCCAAGCGTTTCAGATCATCAGTAAATGGAATATTGTCCCAGGCTACCCCCTCTTTAATCTCATAAAGAGGTATACCAGCGCTATCGAGCGTTACCTGTACGGTTCCGGTAGGATAATTCACCACTTGCAACTGATGCTTCAACTGCTTTTCTTTGAATACCTCAAGGATTTCATCCCCTAACGCATCATTGCCAACAGCACTTACCACACGGCTGTCAAATCCAAACTGCGATACATGATAAGCGAAGTTTGCCGGAGCACCACCTATTTTTTTTCCTTCGGGCAGCACATCCCATAGTGCCTCACCCATTCCTACGATTATGTTATTCATACTAATTTACGATTAAACTATTTACAACTTAAATTACTTTTTAATGCGGAAAGTGTAGAATAAGAGATATGCTACTCCAACCGTCATTACGGCTACCGCACCGCTCTGTCCGATGGCGTCAGAAGCAACTCCCATTGCCAAAGGGAAAATTGTTCCTCCGAAAAGCCCCATGATCATCAAACCAGAAACTTCATTTTTCTTATTCGGCATAAACAATAATACCTGAGAGAAAATGATAGGAAATACATTTGAATTACCAAATCCTATAAAAGCAATACAAATGTAAATCATCATCAAGTCATGGAAAATAAACAATCCTGCCATTGCCATCAACATAAAAAACACACTGATAGCAAAGAAAGTTTTAGATGACATTTTACGCAGAATAAAGGATCCTAAAAGACAACCTATGGTACGGAAGATAAAATACAGACTGGTTGCGAAACCTGCATCTGCTAATGTCATGCCTAAACGCTCCATAAGAATCTTCGGAGCAGTAGTATTTGTACCCACATCAATCCCCACATGACACATAATCCCGACGAATGAAAGTAAAATAAAAGGTTTACCCAACAAAGCCAGGCACTGCATAAAAGTAGAAGGCTTTCCTTCTTCCGGTTCTTCTACTATCGATGTAGCATTCAGTAACAGAATGGCAACAATCGATATAACCATGTAAATGGGGAAAAGTACACGCCAGCCAAGGTCGAATGAAGGAATGGCTCGTGTAGCCCCCCACATAGCGATGTAAGGAGCAAGGAAAGAAGCAATGGCTTTTATAAACTGTCCGAAGGTAAGACTACTGGCAAGTTTGTCACCACTAACAATAGTAGAAAGTAATGGATTCAATGAAGTCTGCATCAAGGCATTCCCAATACCAAGCAGAGAAAACGAAACAAGCATCAATACATAACCATCTCCGAAAATAGGGAGAACCAAAGATGCAAAAGTGATTACAAGACTAAGAAGTACCGTTTTTTTACGTCCGATACGATTCATCAACATACCTGTAGGTACGGAGAAGATAAGAAACCAAAAGAATACCAGTGAAGGAAAGATATTTGCCTGAGCATCTGTCAGACCAAGATCTGCTTTTACATAATTAGAGGCGATACCTACAAGATCAACAAATCCCATAGCAAAGAAACAAAGCATCACTGGGACAAGCTTCGTTAGCGAAGCATTTTTAGTATTTTCCATTATTTTTGAGTTGTTAAGTTGGGAAGTTTTTAAGTTGAGAAGTAGTTAAGTAGAAATGTTTTGCTTAGATAAAGCAGAACTATCCACTACTTACTACTATCTACTTACTACTAATTTATACACAGTAAATGAAGTCACATTATAGCTTCCGCCTTTGGCATAAAAACTAATGCGATTGTAAGGTTCCGATGGGAACACAAGGTTCGTCATCGCAAACCGGCCATCGTCGCCGAAAGCTTCAACACTCGATTTATCAATAAACAGACGAAGTTTCATTTCATTACTACCCCCGATAGGAGCCATTGTAACAGTTGGAAAATCTTTGCTGAATGATACATTTCCACTCTTTGTACGATCCATAGAGAATTTCTTCTCAATCAGATTGTAGCTCATCTCCACTTCTTCTCCTTTTGAATTGAATAGTTGAAATCCGATAACTTCGGCATTTTTATTTTTGATAGTCATCTCTATTTCGTAAGTATCCGTGTTGTCGGCAAAAAGCTTATCCATATTATAAGTACGGTCTACTTTGAAAGTACGCTTCTTTATTGCTTTATCTCGTAACTTAAGTAACTCCTTGGAAGGAGTACACTTCACGTAAGTCTCCCCATTGAAAGTATAGAGTGAAAGATCACGAGGTACAGAGTTTGCACTACGGTATTGTTGAGTCGGAACATTGTTCGCATATTCCCAGTTACTCATCCATGCCAAAGCGATGTGACGGCCTTCGGGGGCATTACTCCAGGTTACTGTAGCATAATGATCTTTCCCCCAGTCCATCCATTTGGTTAAAGCCGGAGAGTCATTTACAAACTTCTGTCCATCGAATGAACCCACAAAATACTGCGTGGCCGAGCCACCGAACGGCCCCCCCGGATTAAGGTTACAGATTAGTACCCATTTCTTTAATTCAGTGCCTTCGACAGGTAGTTCTATAAGATCAGGACATTCCCATACACCACCGTGAGCACCCTGTCCTTCACCGAATTTACTTTCCAAAGTCCAGTCTTTCAGGTTAGGAGAAGAATAAAGTTGCATCTCCTGTCCTACAGCAAGAATCATAATCCATTTCTTTGTATCTTCATGCCATATCACTTTCGGGTCACGAAAATCACGTTGGGTGGAAGTAAGAATGGGATTACGGGCATACTTTTTGAATGTCTTTCCGTTATCGAGGCTGTAAGCCATACTCTGTACCTGACGGTCACTTGCCGAGGTATAAAAAGCCACTATGGCTCCGGCACCAAATCCGGCAGTATTGTCTTTATCGACTACACACGAACCACTGAAGATCGTACCCAGTGCATCCGGAGAGATGGCATCACCATGATGCTTCCAATTTACTAAATCCGTACTGGTAGCATGTCCCCAGTGCATATTACCCCACATAGAACCGTAAGGGTTGTGTTGATAAAACAGATGATAAACACCATCCTTATATACCATCCCATTCGGATCATTCATCCATCCATAAGCTGGTGTAAAGTGATAAACCGGACGGAATTTTTCACAATTGGAAATATCATATTCATCAGAAAGTTTCATTTCTTTCCAGCATATAGCCGAATCCGGGATAAGCTGAAAATTGAAAGAAAGATGTTTGTTGTCAAATCCGGTAAGGTCGACTGGTACAAAGTAATCTACTCTATTAACAGCCAAACGGACATTCATATTACGCACTACGTCGTTATCGGCTATCATATACAATTTAGCTTCGGGCGAAGCCTCTTCTACCGGAAGAAGCAAATACTTTTTCTGTTCTTCTATCTGAACAATACTTTGTCCGTCACCTAAATGTTTAATCACGAAAGGAGGATTTATAGCCGGACAAGAACAGACAGAAGCAGCAGTCCCTACTATAAACAAGGAAAGTGTTTTTCCGATTTTCCGCCAGGAATCTTTTAAATGAAACATGTTGTTATGGTATTAAGATTTTTAAATTCTACTGCTGCAAAGATAGGCGCCATAGCATAGAACGCCTATCACATTTATTGCAAACTATATTATATTTGTTACATGGGTTCTCATTTGCCCAAGTCTGAATATTCGGTATTTATAATATTTGATTCATTCTATACTAATAATGATACGTCTGTCTTTTATATATTTTACTCAATCATTTATTTCACAGCATTTAATATCAAACAATCTAATCCGAAAATACCACCCGTACCATGGGCCTTTTCATTCTTACCAACCAGCTCTATTTTTAGACGTATTTTTCCATTCTCCGGATCATAGCGTCCGATACGAATAGCCCCGGAATTAACAACACCATATTCAGGCGCACTGCAACCATCAAACAAGGTTGGAGATTTATGTCCATTTACATAAAAGCCGATAATACCATAATCCGGTGCTTTTGTTCCATGAACAGTTATATCATATGGTTTATTCTCAGGCACCTCAAATTCATATTCAATAAAACTACCAGTTTTCCCATGTGTACAGATCAATTGCTTACTCCCACTCCACTTTCCTTTAGAGAAAGTAAGCATGCCCTGACCATCAGTAAATAGTTCTTCGGATTTTGCTGTGGGAGTTAATTTTTCAAACTCTATCGCATTCGTTGCAATCTTGTAAGCGGCCGGATCCGCTGGTTGAGGCAGTAAAGGACGTGTTACCTCCTCTATCAATGTGCTGTTTTCTGCTTTTGCGTTCAGATCACCATACCAATATACAGTAGCAGCATAATCAACCTCACCCGATATCCAACTCAACATTTCTATATCAAAACGAAGGTGTCTATTAAACGGGATCTGATCCAGACTACGGGTTCGGAAAAATGTATTATACCCGATTGACGTTTCAGCATCTGCACGGGTTGCCCCTCCAAACGGTGTATAGAAAGGAATGACAGGAGCCCAGGAACAATTGTAATAATCTTCTGTGCCTGTGCCAAAATGAGAAGGAAAGTCTTTATCATCATCCACCCATATCTTTTCATCTCCTTCTCCATACCATGCTAATGTATGATTAAAAAGCGATAATACATCTCCTTTATAAACTCCACGCCCATTTAATGTTGCAAAATTCCAATCGATACATGCCGCATCATTATCCGGATTTGCTTCTACATGAATGCCATTTTCCTGTCTCCATGAAGAATGAAAATAAAGGCTGCGTTCATCCCATTTCCAATCATCCACACGTATTTCGATATCAGCTTTTACTGTGGTAGAAGATAGGTTCACAAGTTTAAAAAACGCATTACTCTGATAAGGCATTACCCAACGGCTAAGTACATGCCCTTTGCCATCAGCAGAAATATACCAGCTATCTGATTTGTGTGCTCCCATACCTGCTCCCGAGAAATCACTCAAAGGCACGGTAACTGTCTCCACACCATCAAAACTCATTTTAATAACCTGTTCGCGCATCGCCTGTTCATAATGTACTGAATCCATCTGAATATTTATAGATAATAAACGGACAGCATTCGTTCCTTCGGGCAAAGCAACCGACAATGAATCTTTTGAAAACAACTCTTTGGATTCAGTTAACAATGTTCCCTTCTCATAAGAAGGATAATTCCGGAGTAATGAATCCACATATAATATCTTATCTTTATTCTGCTCTACGAGCTCAACAGAAAAAGTTTCAACTTTTGTTCCTACCGGATAACTACGATAATTTATTCCATAGTATTTAGGAGAAGGCTCAATTGAATCCGGTAATTCAAATGTTATCTTACATCCATTACTATAGGGTATGGGTAAAAACAATGTATTACCTCCTTTTCCATCCGGAGTATAATTCGGATGTTCCTGCACTAATTCTTTACCTATTGACAAACCGGAACGGAGCAAATCATAAGCCGGTATCTCCCATTGGGCATCCCCGGCATGATTAAAATAAAAACGCATTATACCACGTTTATCCATTGTTGTTAACCAGAAACGCGTAATAACGCCCGGACCATCCTGATCAAATAAAACATTTTCTTTTCTCCCATTGATTGTATCAACACGGATTATCCCAAAACCATCATTATTGGCAAACCAGCCTGCTGAGTCCGGATGAACAGAACGGCGGTCGTAACTACTTTCCTGACGGCAAGAAAATGGTATGGCGGGAAAACGGGCACTCTCTTCGTAATCAACCATTTCATCTAATAATGAGCTAAAGGTAATATCATATTTTTCTTGTTTACAAGAAAAAAACGACATCATGCTAAACAACAAAAGCAAACAGCGTGTATAATTCATATCGGCATTCTTTAAAGTTTTATAAAAGAAAGTGAAGAGTCATGTTCAATCCCTCCTCTTCACTTTCCATACATACTAAAATTATCTATTCATCATTTTCTCAACCGTCACATTTCCTTCTTTATCTGTTTGACGAACAACATAAACTCCTTTTTCCAGATTGTCTATAACGGCTTCTTCGTTTGCACCGAATGTTGTCATAAGCATTCCTCTGATATCATAAATCTCAGTCTTCACAATTTCTTTCTTATCCTTTGAATATAAAGGAATGGATACAGTTTCACTCGACAAATAAAGCTCATCTACATATATATCCACAGGTTCGGTAAAACTTGCATCTTCTTTCGTATCTACAACATGAGCCTGCAAAATAATAATTTGTAATGGAGCACCCTCCAACAAATTGTCAGGGAATACAAATTCTAATTTTTGCCATCTACCCACCTCTGTATAATCAGCTGTCAGAATTTGTTTCTTCTCCTCACCAGGAGACTGTAACTCCAGACTTACCGGTCCTGCTATACTCTTCTTTACCATCATCGTCATACATCTGAATTCATTTAAATTATTCACCTTAAAATTACGATTAATGGCACCGGAAAATACTTCATCATTCTTTTCTCTCTTAATCCACAAACACTTGTCAGTGGTATTGATACCTGTCTGATCCGGATTAGCAACAATTCTGGCTTTTCTGCTGAACTCATCTCCCGGGAAAGGAATCCATCCACCAGCAATTTTATCTTCTCCATTAAAACCAAATTCCGGCATAGCCTTATGTAAAGTAATCTCATCGGCATACATAATGCAATCTTCGAAATCATCATTGTTATTTTCATCTTCACGATGAATTTCAATCAATATTTTGGTAAGTCCGGTTGCTCCAAGCCCTGAAACATTTATGATCGGAAATGTCAACTTCTGCCAGGAATCATCGGTGGCAGTATATTCTGCATATATCATACCGCTTCCTCCTGTCGGACTCTGTAATTCAAGGCAAACTTTCCCAGGATAGGGCTTTTTTACTAACATCGAAATCGAATTATAGTCAGTAATATTAGGCACACTAAAACTCTCGGATAAAGCGCCTTCCCAAGGCCATCCTATCTCGTCAGAGCCACCCGTCTCTTTAGGACGATTCATTGAGATACATTTAGCTGTCGAATTAACCGCATCCGGAGTTGGATTATCCACTTCCTGTACATTTGTCGGACCGGCAAAGTTGTGCCATTCAACGCCCGAAGTTACATCACCATAAATAACTAAATCATCTTGAGCCAATAATGTAGAAGTGGCAGCAAGTGCAGCAACGAGTAAAAATGTCTTTTTCATGTTATCAATGTTTTAATTTATTAAATAAAGGATTATTCATATACTTTTATATCAGAGAAAGAAATCTCGGTTCCCTTATCTGTAAAAATTGCCCAAGGATTTTTAGGCATTTTGTCAATACGATTAGAGAATGCAATCTTATCATTTACATACATCACACAAACTGATTTTTCAGCCACAATCTTCACCTTAAATTGTTTATCGGCCGGAACTGCCAATGTAACATCGGTTTGTGCAGGAGTAGTCCCACGTGTCAAATCATCTTTTGACATTATCATTTTCTTGGATTTCAAATCAAAACGAATAGAATAAACTTCTGTTTTATCATCACATGCTCCAAAAGCAAACCCAAAAACATCTTCATCGCCGGTGGCTTTGACAGTTGCTTCTATTTTGCATGTCTTATCCAATCGCGGGAAGGACACTGAAGCCACATCCGAAAGAACATATGAATTCTCTTTCTTGACAGCTTTCCCGGATTTATCAATAAGTACTGTCTTTTTCAACGTAGTAAACTTCTTATCAATTCCGTCAGGAAGTTTAAGATCAATGGTTCCGTCAGCATTAAACAACATATGATGGCAAACCAAAGAACCTCCCCACTGATCGGGATCACCATCACCGATACGCGTCGGACACCATCCCGCCAAATAACGTTCTTTTCCGTTTGACATCGTTTTTCCGGCATAGAAAGCAATGCCATCAAATATATCATTGGCAGGTTTTATCCATGGCCTTTCAGTGACTTGGCATAACGATAATGTACTTTACGGTCGGCTACATTCGAATAAGTCAAATACCAATACTCCCCTTCCTTAAAGACATCGGCACACTCCATGACCCAAATAGCCGGATCTGTATAAAGAGGTTCCTGCAATGTCCATGCCTTTGCGTTCTGTAACTCTTTAGATGTGAATAAAGCCAATGTTGCCCCTGCATTCGTATGGGTTGTCACCACCATTTTATACAATCCGTCTTCTTCATCATAAAATACATGTGGATCACGACAATCATTTTCCACATATCCACTTTGTCCCCTAAGAGAGAGATAGAAATTATGTTCACCCTTCTTTGTCCAGGTCTTCATATCCTTAGAGGTAGTTAATAAGATAGCCTGTGTAGGTACTCCCATCTCCTGCCACTTCCATTGATGACCTGTATAAAACGCACAGTATTCTCCGGTAATACGATCTTTAATTACACCACCTGTTCCTAAAGCTACATCCTGCTCTTCTTCTTTCCCACAAGGGATGGTTTCACCACCAAAAGTAAAAGAAGAAAGATCGGTGGAAGAAACCATATGCCATGGATGTAAGAAAGGATACCCCGAACGCCAGTCCTGTAAATAGAAAATATAAAATTTACCGTCATCATAATAAGGTATCGGATCACCTACCCAGCCATTTGCAGGTTTATACCAAGTAGTATAAGCACCTTTCTCGCTGGCAGATTGACAATCAGTGGTTTTATCCACCACCTCTTCTCCTCCGCCATTTGAAGGTTCGCTATCACTACATGCCCATAAATTGAAAGTTGCGAACATAAACAAAACATAGATATACTTTTTCATAATTATGATCTCTATTTATTTTGACTACTAAAAAAATAAGTTTGTTGTTTATAGTAAAGGATAGGATACATCGTTGACAAGCAACGATGTATCA
Organism: Bacteroides nordii WAL 11050 = JCM 12987; assembly: GCA_000613465.1. GTDB lineage: Bacteria > Bacteroidota > Bacteroidia > Bacteroidales > Bacteroidaceae > Bacteroides > Bacteroides nordii. The sequence continues at coordinate 25,720 of BAJA01000010.1, read as the reverse complement.
TTTTACACCAATTATTTAGTGAGATAATTGAAAACATTCAACGTCATCTTTTCTATATTAGAATAGTATGAATTTGACGACACATTTTCTTTCTCATAATACCAGTCATAAGACGGGGCTCCGATACAAACAGCAGTTCCTTTTCCACCTTCGATACCATCAAATACCGAAACAGCAACTTTTTCATTACAATCATCATCCCAATTGAAAGAAGCCAATGGTGTACCACCCGTCTTTGATGCCCAATCTGCCCAGTCTTGTGTATAAGGGGCAACAAGATCCCACGGACATCCGATATTCCTTCTCCAGGATATCTCTTTCCCAACAAGCCAAACTACCGGCCACGATTGAGTGGTTTTATCAATTGTCACTCCTTTATAAATAGGATGCTCTTCACAACCGGTAATAGCAATACCCCAAAGTTCACCAGGAGCATTCACCTGCCCGGCATCACCAAAACTGCCAAAAGCATTGTTTGGAGTATATGCAGCAGGGGTGATACCCAGACTTCCCGTATAGAGACAAGCTGTTCCGGAAAGGAAAATATTACCACCATTGCTGTAATATCCTTTAATTACATTTGTCACATTCTTATTAGCAGCAATAACCGGCAGTGTATTCGCTTGTTCATAATGGAACCATACCGCTGTAAACTGATTGAGTGAAGCAGCGCCATCTTTCAATGACTCCAATGATACATATTTACTGTTCGGAATATTTTCCATCATCCATTCTGCCGCAGTCTTTTCATCAGCATTAGTCAGTCCGTCAATGGTTTCGGCCGTACCCAGGAATGCATAGGTATGATCACTTTGTATTACAGAAACCTCATAAGTAAAGGTTTCATTCATATAAGTAAGTGTATAAACCACAGGGTTAGTGAAATCTTGTATTTTCGAATTTTCCGGAGAAATAGTAGCTCCCTCTGTATATTCGATTGTAGGAATCAGTTTTGTGATATCAATAGTAGTAGGAACTGTTACACTAATCGTGTTATTAACAGGATCGATCGTACCGACATATCTACCATTGAGTATAAACTTAGTAATTCTGGCATTCAATACTTCAACTGATACTTTATAAGTATTATATAAATTACCGTTTGTCACTTTATATTCCACATTTCCGGAAAAATTCTGTGATTCGCCACTACCCGGAGTTATAACAGCGTTATCTGCAACCTTAATATCAGGCACTAATGAAGTAACATCCGACTTAGGCGGAAGCATTACCTTGATCATCATGGTTTCATTATCGATAACTCCTTGCACCCCATTTATTGTAAACTCATGAATATTCACGTCTTGTGAGAAATCCAATGAATCACGTTTGTCGTCATCACAAGCTGTCAGAAACAGGCAAGATACAGACAACATTATCATTATTAAACTAAAATACTTTTTCATGAATTGTCTATTTAAGATTATTTCCATCCGTAATTCTGCTTGTATAAATCTTTACTATAACCTATCTGCTGCTGAGGTATAGGAACATATTCATTTTTATTTTTTGTAAATACGGCTTCCTTCAGATAGGAACGTCTTGCTTTTTCCGATTGAAAATACTTATTCATCGTTTCACTGCAAATCCCCCAACGAACCAGATCAAAAAAGCGCATATTTTCCATTGCAAATTCCAGACGTCGTTCCCATCTCAAAGCATAGCGGGCAAAGTCTTGATTCCAGGTGCAATTGTTTCCATCCTCATAAAGTGCAACTTCCATAACCGGTTTCAAATCCGGATCACTATAATTTACCATCCCATTCGCACTATCCTGTGCACGTTGACGAACCTGATTTATTAAAGGTAACGCTTCCGGTTCACGGTTTAATTCAATCAAAGCTTCAGCTCTTATCAATAAAACATCGGCAAAACGAATGAGAATTTTATTCATCGAATTGGCATAATACGGAGAAAGGTTAACAAAACAATCACAGGAAGGGTCTACATTCTCTTTCAATGAAGCATAATTACCGTATACTTCCGGGTTACGATTCCACGAATTCTGGAAAAGAAGATCCTCATTGTATTTATAAGGAAAACCATCCATTGCTACCGTACTGAATAAACGAGGATCAGCCGCTTTACTTTTCGAATAATTGGCTATATCATAATTCTCCGAATATACACCGTTGTTTACCTTGAACATCGGCAGTCCTTTGCTTGTCTTAAACGCATTTACGAGATTCTGGCTCGGCTTATGGAAATCACAACATCCCAATCCCTGCGGAACAGAAAGAAAATCTGCAAAATTCAGGTTACCAAACATTGTACCATCATCTTTAGAGAATTGAATGGCAAAAATACTCTCTTTCCCATTCTCAAATTCCGGCATAAAATTATAAGCGAAATCTGTTTCCAAACCGTAATTTGACTTCAAGACTTCTCCGGTATATTTTACTACTTCTTCCAAATCATCAACGTCAATTGAAGTTACTTCATATTTTTCATTCTGACGATAAGCTTTATATAAATAGGCCTTAGCCAGATAAGCAGCAGCGGCATATTTATTAGCTCTTCCTAAATCGGCCTGCTTCTCTGGCAGATTATCAAAAGCAAACTTAAAATCTGCAATAATTTTATCCCACATCTCAACATCAGTCAATTCTACATTAGATATGAACTGATATTGATGTTCGGGGACCGTCTCATCAACAAAAGGGATATTCTTGAAAAGTATTTTCAATAAGAAATAAAAGTGTCCTCTTAGAAAACGCATTTCTGCTTGTCGGGTCACCTTATTCGGAAATTCTTTTTCTGATACAATATTCAATGCATTAAGAGCCGAATTGACACGGGAAATACCACAATACTGTACAAACCAGTATCCATCCGGTTCACCAAAAGTAGTCACAATATGTGTACCTGTCTCATAACAATGCTCTGTATAACCATCGTTTGTTCCACCGCCACCTTTATATGCATCATCAGAACGGACATCACCCCAGGCCCATAATTTCACATCACGTTGATTCATTAATGAAGCATAAGCAGCATTACAAAATCTCTCTGCATCATTTGCCTGATCCGGATCCAAGCCATTTTGGGTAGCTACATCCAGAAAATCGGAACAAGCTGTAAACATTAATGCAGTTCCAATAAAACCCAATATATATTTTATCTTTTTCATGTTTCTGTTAGTTTATTTTCGCATAATATTTGAAACTCAAAAACCAATATTCACTCCTACGGTAAACGTGGTCGGTATCGGATAACCGAACCCTGCATTTTCCGGATCTACTCCGGAGAAGTTCTTACTTTTAATTGTAAACAGATTCTGTCCACTAACGTAGATACGGAATTTTTCAATGAATGCTTTCTCACTGATTTTACGTGGTAGAGTATATCCTAATTGTAAATTCCGTAATTTCAGGAAAGAACCATTCTCTATAAAATAGGTGGATAAACGCCCTTCATCATTCTCATTTAGAGCCGTGATAGCAGGAATATCCGAATTTGGATTACTTGGGCTCCAGGCATTTAATAAACGTGTACCTTTATTGGAACGAACATCATTGATACTCCAGAAATCAGTTTCACTTTTCACTGCATACGTATTCACATCAATGCCATTTACTCCATAAAAGAATGCACTTAAATCAAAGTTCTTGTAACTCAGCTCAATGTTCAAACCATACATAAAATCAGGATGAGGTGAGCCAATCCAGGTGCGATCATCATCATCGATTTTTCCATCATCATTCAAGTCACGATAGCGAATGCGTCCCAAATCTTCTCCTCCATTTTGTGTTGCATGGTCGGCAATATCTTCTTCTGTGCGGAATAATCCATCAGCAATATAACCATAAAACGAATTGATGGGGCGTCCCAGAATATTATCTCCCTTACCGTTTCCGCCATAAGAGTTTTCAACATCGGACGGCAACTTGGTCACTTTATTACGATAACCGGATATATTACCGGAAATATCATAAGAGAGTCCGAAAGGTGTTTGATCGCGATAACCTAAGCTCACTTCAAAACCTTTATTTTCCATTGAAGCACCATTGTACCAACAATAACCTCCTTCACCTATGATGCCTAAATAAGGGGGTTGTACCAAAATGTCTTTTGTTTTCTTGATATAATATTCAGCAGTACCATATAACTTCTGATCAAAGAAGCCAAAATCGAGACCAATATTGGTTTGAGTCGTTGTCTCCCATTTCAAATCAGGATTACCTTGTTGCACTTTCTTATAACCGGAAGGAAGTGAAGTACCGCCTTTTCCTGTCAAGTCATAAGAAGTACCATTCAAAGAAGTCCAGGTAGGATCTCCCATACCATAGTCAGTAACATAAAGTGTATGTACAGCAGTATTGGCCGTTTCCTGATTACCTGTTTGTCCCCATCCGAAGCGTAATTTCAAATCAGACAACCACTCTCTTGTTTTCTCCATATATGCTTCCTCACTGATTCGATAACCCAAAGAGAATGCCGGGAAAGTACCGAAACGATTATTTTTTCCGAAACGTGAAGAGCCATCATAACGAAGTGTTACAGAAGCAAGATAACGATTATCATATGCGTAATTGGCTTTACCAAAATAAGATAATAAAGCATAACTGGTAGCGCCACCTGTCACTTTGGATGTTCCAATTCCCATATCAGGCCACATCTGTTCCGGAGTTTCTACCAGAAAACCATCTTTATATGCAGAGAAATTAATCTGCTCCTCTTTATACATCTCCAAACCTGCCAATACATCAAAATTATGTACACCTATTTGTTTTGCATAACTGGCTGTATTACTCCAGGTCCATTTAGTTGTATAAGTTCCCCCCAAAGTAACAGAACTCAAATCATTATTCAACGTACCAGTTTTATAACTATGCACCATGTTACGCTTATAATAATTTGTATAATCAAGTCCGAAACTACTCCGGAGATTCAATCCTTTCAGGGGTTGCAGATTAATATAAGCATTGCCGAACAAACGCCAGTATGCATATTTATTATCCTTATTATCATACAATAGACGAGCAGGATTATGACGGTCATTCATACCGGTTGTAGGGCCTCCCCAACCTTTGCCGTCTACTGTGTGTACAGGAATCAGAGGCAATGCTTTCAATGCCATGTCCAAAATATTATCATCCGGAATCTGTACTTCTGATGTACGATTTACAGAAAAGTTTTCGCCAATAGTCAACACATCTTTAATAATATGGTAAGATGCATTCATACGAGCTGAAAAACGATCAAAAGAAGTATACTTCAATGTACCATCATTGCTCAGATACCCCAGGGAGAAAAAGTAATCCCCTCTTTCACTTCCATTACTCACCGAAAGATTATATGATTGCAATAATCCTTTTTGAGACACTGCATCAAACCAATCCGTATCAGAAGTAAGCATTGTTTTATCCGTATCCAAATACTTTGGTAAATACATATCATATAAGGCAGCTTCTCCATTATCATCGTATCCCCATTTATAAGTATATCCAATGTTATTTTTATTGGGATCTTCTGAGCTATTTACCGTAGCCTGCCACAATGCCTGTCCGTACTCTTTCGCATTCATTACTTCCAGCTTATTATTATAAAAAGTCTGGGTAACATAGGCATCGAAATTCAGTTTAATTTTACCCTCTTTCCCTTTCTTGGTCGTAACAATAATGACCCCGTTAGCTGCGCGGGAACCATAAATACTCGCTGCGGAAGCATCCTTCAATACCTGAATATTCTCAATATCATTTGAGTTCAATTCATGCATTCCACCACGGGTAGGCACACCGTCAATAACAAAAAGAGGATCATTATTATTTAATGTACCAATACCTCTGATACGAACGGTAGCAGCTCCACTTGGGTTACCATTTGCAGTAATTTCCATACCCGGTACACGCCCTTGTAAACCCTTTAAAGGATTGTTCTCCGCAGATTTCATCATATCATCAACCGAAACAACTGTTACAGAACCTGTCAGATCTGATTTCTTCTGAGTAGAATAACCCGTCACTACAATCTGATCCAACTGATAATGATCTGGTTGTAATACTATATCTACTTTATCACCCGCATTAACCCGTTTCTCTTGTTTAATCATCCCGACCATTGAAAAAACCAATGTAGAATTCGGGCTCTTTAAATGAATAGAAAAATTTCCATCAATATCAGTTATAGTACCATTTGTCGTTCCCTTTTCGAGAACGTTAACACCCGGCAAAGCTTCTTTATCCTCAAATAGTATTACCTTCCCTGTCACAACCTGTGCAATAGATAAAATAGGGAAAAGTAACAAAAGAAAGATTACCATGCTTCGCTTTGTTCTAAAGATAAGTCTCTTCATGTTTTTTGATAGATTTAAAATACACATTAATAAAAAATATCATTTTCTAAGAATAAAAATATAAGTTACCCATCAGAACGAAATACTCACTCTCTTATTTTCTCAGGAAGGAAAGAGAGGTTTCATCAATACCTGAAAATAGATACACTTTACTTCAAAACAGTTATCAGGCAGTCCTACTGCCTATTCTCAAAATTGTTTCGCTATTAATAAGATGCAAAAAAAGAAGTGCAAAGATTATGCAATTCTGAAATACATGTTTACTCTCATTCATAATATTAAAATTTAAGAAATAAAAAAATAAAGTTGTTCTTAATAGAAATCCTATGGCAAAGATATTGCGGAAAACATAAAATAACATGCCACATTTGTTTCATACTATATCAATATTGATACATGGAGCCGTAAACAAAGGACTTTTAAAGTTAAAAGGTAGAATTTATAATTCATGGGAAGTAACCAACCAATAAAAGATATAAAATACAAACTAGTTCCGGCAACACTTTAGCAATCGTATGAACAGAATATATATACTAAAATAATTCCAATCAGTTATTATACAGAATATGCAATAGAGATTATCAGATTAAATAATAAATATGCTACATTTGAAGGATAAATAACAGATAGCATTAAATATAATAAAGATCGGATAATCATGAAAACAATATCCAACTCACAACTTTCCATTCAGGTATCCTCTCACGGAGCCGAATTATGTAGCATTATCTCTAACGGAAAAGAATATCTATGGCAAGCTGACCCTGCCTTTTGGAAACGTCATTCTCCCGTGTTATTTCCCATCGTAGGCAGCGTATGGGATAATGAATATCACCACGAAGGTGTAACTTATCATCTTACCCAACATGGATTTGCCCGCGACATGGATTTCGAACTCATACTTGAACAACCTGACGAAGTACGTTACCGACTAATAGATAATGAAGAGACCCGAAAGAAATATCCTTTCCCTTTCTGCCTCGAAATAGGATATCGTATACAAGGAAAACAAATTGACGTATTATGGACGGTGAAAAATACGGGAGATAAAGAAATGTACTTCCAGATAGGTGCTCATCCGGCATTCTATTTTCCGGAATTTAACAATGTCAATGCTGAACGCGGATTCTTTGAATTTGATAAAAAGGAAGGAATAAAATACATTCTTATCTCCGAAAAAGGTTGTACAGACCCTAATAAAGAGTATTTGTTGGAGCTCCCGTCAGACGGACTATTGCCAATAGACACACATACCTTTGACAAAGATGCTCTGATAATAGAAAATAGCCAGATAAAAGAAGTAATTCTCTGTACCAAAGAAAAGAAACCTTATCTGAGTCTGCGCTTCACAGCTCCAGTAGTAGGTCTTTGGTCACCACCAACTAAGAATGCACCATTTGTTTGTATCGAACCATGGTATGGCCGCTGCGACCGTGCACACTACACCGGAGAATACAAAGACAAGGATTGGATGCAACACCTGGCAGTAGGCGAAACGTTCCGGGGAGGATACTCCATAATAATCGCCTAATCGTTCATTTTGAGTTACCGGTTAGTTTATTAAAGGGTAATATCCTCAAATATGCGTTTGGCACAGGCATAACCTTCTTCATAGAATTCGGTCAGTTTGTGAATGTCTTTTTCAATGCGATCTACCAACACAGGTTTAACGGGACGGATAACAGTTATCGTCCTTCATCCTCCATACGTTCCACCATTTCGAGCTGTGCATTATAAACAGCACAACGGCAACTCAGGGCTTCACGCATTTTGGGATATTTACGATAAACAAATGAGGGGATTTTAATATCTTTATTCTCTTTCCGGTAACCACGATTACGAGTTAAAACCACTACATTGTTAAGGTATCCATCCGTAATAGCACGTTGCAAAGGAATGCTATCAACAATACCACCATCTAACATCGGGACACTATCTACATAGGCTATCGGACAAACAAATGGCAAACTACTTGAAGCTCTTACAATATCAATCACCCGATTCTTATCGCTTTTCTCTTCAAAATAATTAGCTTCTCCGGTCAGGCAATTTGTAGTCACCATCACAAAACGTTCGGGAGAAGAAAAGTAAGCATCATAATCATAGGGCAGGATATGCTCGGGAAACTCAGTAAACAAAAGATCAAAATCCATAATATTTCGTTTCTTGAGTAAATGGCGCAGACCAATGTAATGGTACTTCTCCAACAGATCGATGTTACTGTATTTTGCACGTCCACGCTGACGAGACATATAAGAGAGCCCATTACATGCTCCGGCAGAAACACCGATTGTATATGGAAAACGAATATCACGATCCATCAGATAGTCAAGTACGCCACAAGTAAATACTCCCCGCATACCTCCACCTTCAAGCACCAGTCCGGTCTGATTGTCAAGAGTCATAGTTCTTTTCTTTTTGCAAAGATAATGCAAACCGGAAGCAGAATAAAATGAACTCATTCATTTTTTTATGCCAAAGTGCAATTTATATTTGCTTCTCGATCAAAAATAACAAATGAACAAGATTCGGCAATGAATCTAATGAAATTAATGTATCTCCCCAACAAGATCAGAACACCAATACCGGGCAAAACTGCAATAATTATTTCTATTTTCAAAGTTATTCATGTATCTTTGTCGCATAAATATAATAAAAACAACATAATAATGAAAAAGACAATTCTTGTTGCGGCAGCACTCTGTATTTGCAGTATGAGCATGAAAGCTCAGGACACAAAAGAAGAAGGCTTCGTTTTCACTACAGTTAAAGAAAATCCGATTACATCTATCAAAAATCAAAACCGTTCGAGTACGTGTTGGAGCTTCTCTGCCCTCGGTTTTCTTGAATCAGAATTGCTCCGGATGGGCAAAGGAGAATATGATTTCTCTGAAATGTTCGTGGTTCATCATACAATGGTAGACCGTGCACGCAATTATGTTCGTTATCATGGTGACAGTTCTTTTTCACCAGGCGGTAGTTTCTATGATATCATGTACTGTCTGAAGAATTACGGCCTTGTACCACAAGAAGCTATGCCGGGAATTATGTATGGCGACTCACTGCCGGTACACAATGAGCTGGATGCCGTAGCAGGTGCTTATGTAGATGCTATTGCCAAGGGAAAACTAACCAAACTGACTCCAGTATGGCAAAAAGGTATCAGTGCCATCTATGATACATACCTGGGACAGTGTCCGGAAAAGTTTACTTATAAAGGAAAAGAATACACTCCGCAGACTTTTGCACAATCATTAGGTATAAATCCGGATGACTATGTATCTTTGACTTCATATACACACCATCCTTTCTATAGCCAGTTCTCTATCGAAATTCAGGACAATTGGCGCAATGGTTTATCATGGAACCTTCCGTTGGATGAATTTATGGCAGTAATGGATAATGCAGTAAAGAAAGGGTATACTTTTGCATGGGGAAGTGATGTGAGCGAACAAGGTTTTACCCGTGATGGTATCGCCGTTATGCCGGATGCAGCAAAAGGCGCTGAGCTGACAGGTTCTGATATGGCTCGCTGGACAGGACTTACTGCCGCCGATAAGCGTAAGGAACTGACTGCACGTCCTTTGCCGGAAATGAATGTAACTCAGGAGATGCGTCAACAAGCATTTGATAACTGGGAAACAACAGATGACCATGGTATGGTAATCTACGGTATTGCCAAAGATCAGAATGGCAAAGAGTACTTTATGGTAAAGAACTCTTGGGGCCCAAGCGGTAAATACGACGGAATATGGTATGCTTCCAAAGCATTCGTTGCTTACAAGACAATGAATATTCTGGTGCACAAAGATGCTCTTCCCAAAGAAATTGCGAAAAAGTTAGGTATCAAATAAGAACTACATTAGTTTTTCAATATACTCCGTAAAACGCTCTTTATAGCTTTCACCTACCGGAATGTAGGTATTCCTATCAAAGATGATACGCAAACGGGAAATTTCTGCAATTTTGCAGAGAGTAACAATATAAGAACGGTGTACCCGCATAAACAATTTTGCGAGTTGCCGTTTTTTCTTTTTATAAAGTCCAGAAACACCTGATAATCAAGGGATAAAAAAGTACGTACTTTATTAGTCCAAACTATGCATTTTAATACACCGTTAATATGCATTTTAAATAGTAGTTAAAATACTAAGTTTAAAATGAAGTAAAAGAATCTTTTTTATCCAATCAATCTTTGCATTATCTTTGCAACTTAAAAAAACAACCAACAGGATGAAAAAACGAATCATATTTATATTATTACTCCTTTGCCCTTTCATAATGCAGGCACAAGAAGTTTTTGTCAATGCCGACTTCGTTAGCAATTATATATGGCGAGGTATGAAATGCGGTAATGCCTCCGTACAGCCTACCTTAGGAGTAAGTCTGGGAGATTTCACTCTTTCGGCATGGGGATCTACTGAATTTCGCAATGAAAACAACGAGATAGACCTTACATTAGAATACGAATTTAAAGGATTCACTCTGAGCGTTACCAATTATTTCGAACAAAGCGAAGAAGAGCCCTTTGACTATTTCAACTATTCGGCACACAGCAGTGGCCATACGTTTGAATTTGGAGCAGCATATACTATCAGTGAAAGATTTCCTCTGACTGCTGCCTGGTACACTACTTTTGCCGGTAATGATTATCGTGAAAACGATAAACGGGCATGGTCCAGTTATTGCGAACTCTCCTACCCTTTTAATGTAAAGGGAGTTGACCTTGCCATCGAAGCCGGATTCACTCCCTGGGAGGGTATGTACGCTGATAAGTTTAATGTAGTCAATATAGGTTTATCAGCTACCAAAGAACTAAAATTCACCAAGAGCTTCTCACTTCCTATCTCTGGCAAGTTCATAGTAAATCCACACGAAAACCAGGTATATTTTGTATTTGGAATAAGTTTATAATATCACTTTAACCTCCCCAAATAATATAATTATGAAAAAATGTAAGATTACCGTTATGCGAATAGCTTGTTATCAAGATTTGATGGAGAAGTATGAAAATCCGATGGAACATGCTTGTGATATGAAAGAGGGACAAGTTTTTATAGCCAATGGTTGGGAGAAACCCAAAGAGATGTGTGATAGTGCCTGGGAGAGTATATCACCTTTTGTGATGACTTTGTCACATGGCGGCAGCAATTTATACAATGGCTGGATGAAAAATGAAAAGTCTGCCATGATATCGTGCAATGACGGCTTTCGTCCGGTTAGTTTTTTGATTGAAACCATGGAAGAAGATGCAGACTGAGATACGCGCTAAAAATTCTTTCAATTCTTAAAACGATACGACATCAATTTGTTACGTTACAGCGTTGCCCAAATCTACCACAATATACCACTCTAAAGGAAATAGTATCTCTTCCTGCTGGGCTAACATCCGAAACCATTAGCCATATCGAAGAAAATTACGGAAAGAATGAAAGTATTGAATCACTTCAAGACTTTTTCATTTGATATTCTTAACTTTGTACCGTTATATATACGAGCATATAATCATGAGAACAAAAAACAAACTAAACCTGTCATTAGGTAGTCTACTACTATCTCTATTTGTTGTTTTTAGTACAAGTTGTAGCAAAAATAGTGATGATAATAATCCTGAGTATCATTTGGAACTCTCTAAAAACTCCTGCGAAGTAATGCAGGGGCGCAGTGTTATCGTAGACCTGACTGCCCATGAAAACACTACGTTAGATGTTAAAAACTCAGACCTGATTGACGTCCTTTATACTTGGGAATTTGGCAGTTATAAAGCTAAAATAGAAATTAAAGGCAAACAGAAAGGCGAAACTGACATAGTAGTCATCGACCATGAAACGAGACAAACGGCTACAATAAAGGTGAAAGTGACAGAATATCCAATGCCTCTTCTTGCCGTCGAGCAACAGAAAGGAAACATTTTTAATATGATGAACTTTTATCTCTATAATAAAAATTCGCAGTCAATCAATTCCAGTGAACTTTCTGCTATATGCGATTCAATCGTTTGGACAGTAGATGGTCTGAATGGTAGTTTTCGAGTGTTTGAACATGAAGAAGGAGAAGATTGGATGGATAGCCATCTGACCTTGAAGTGGGGACACTGCTTCAAGTATCCCAGTGAATATAAAACTTACCTGACTGCATGGAAAGACAATAAGACAATTTTCCGTCATCAGCTCGATATCTCCATCACCGACAACAAAGATTTTCTGGTTTATAATTGGAGTGACATCACTAAAGATTCTCAAGCCTGGTATTCTTATGCAGATGTACTGAATAGCAGTCCCGATTTAATGACCACATACGGCCTTAGCGGTACTGTCCCATTTGCTGAAGTAAGGCTTTTTCATAACGACATTACTCAAAGTTACCATGTTCTTTATGATTATTTCTGTAAGCTCTATTCAGCTCCAACGTATGAAGATAAAACTGATAAGATGTGGCAACTGTATGACAAATTGTTCTCTGAACAAAAGAAAGATGGTTATCCTGTTGCCATTTGGGTGACAGAACATGCCAATATTATTTTATTACTGCTGGATGAAGCGATGGAATATCCCGGATATGTGGTTTATGCGGAACCCAACATATTGGATTCGCTATCTTAATCTTAACAAAGAATGAAGAGCGGAAATCTACATCCTCCCTCCTGATCTTTTGCTCAAAAACTTTAAACCTGTGCATTTTCTTAATGGTTTTCTTGTCAGAACCAACTGTTTCCGTAAATTTGCACGCTGATAGTTAACCGGATAGTTTGATAGCAAGATTCTTACTACTGACTACTGGCTACTAACTTGTAGAAATACTAATACTAAAATTAATAGCATGAGTTTGAAAATTGTTGTATTGGCAAAACAAGTTCCCGACACACGTAACGTTGGGAAAGATGCCATGAAAGCCGACGGAACTATTAACCGTGCGGCACTCCCTGCCATCTTCAACCCCGAAGATCTGAATGCTCTTGAGCAAGCTCTCCGATTGAAAGATGCCCATCCAGGCTCAACCGTTACCATCCTTACCATGGGACCGGGCCGTGCAGCCGATATTATTCGTGAAGGACTTTTCCGTGGTGCCGATAACGGTTATTTGTTGACTGACCGTGCTTTTGCCGGTGCCGATACATTGGTACATCGTACGCTTTGGCTACAGCCATCAAGAAAATAGGTAAGTGTGACATCATCATCGGCGGTCGTCAGGCCATTGACGGAGACACTGCACAAGTAGGCCCGCAAGTAGCAGAGAAATTAGGTCTGACTCAGATCACATATGCCGAAGAAATCCTGAAAGTAGCTGATGGACGCATTACTGTGAAACGTCATATTGACGGAGGTATCGAAACCGTAGAAGGTCCGTTACCCATTGTGATCACTGTAAACGGAAGTGCAGCTCCCTGCCGCCCACGCAATGCGAAACTCGTACAGAAGTACAAACACGCCAAAACTGTAACTGAAAAACAGCAGGGTAATCTGGATTACACCGACCTGTATGACAACCGTGACTACCTGAATTTAGCTGAATGGAGTGTAGCCGATGTGAACGGAGATCTTGCACAGTGCGGTCTTAGCGGTTCACCTACAAAAGTAAAGTCCATCCAGAACATTGTGTTCCAGGCAAAAGAGAGTAAAACCATCAGTGGCAGTGACCATGATGTAGAGAATCTGATTGTTGAACTGTTAGCTAACCATACCATTGGCTAAGGAGTATGAATACAGTAATAGCATTCCTATGCTTACTACTATATTCTAACTACTAACTACTTAAAAGATATGAATAACTTATTTGTATATTGCGAAATAGAAGAAGGTATCGTCGCAGACGTAAGCCTCGAACTTCTGACCAAAGGCCGCTCGTTAGCTAACGAATTGAATTGCGCACTCGAAGCTGTAGTTGCCGGAACCGGTCTCAAAGATATTGAAAAACAAATCCTGCCATACGGAGTAGATAAACTTCACATATTTGATGGTAAAGGACTTTACCCTTATACTTCCCTCCCACATACCTCTATCCTGGTAAATCTGTTTAAAGAAGAGCAGCCGCAAATCTGCCTGATGGGTGCTACCGTTATCGGTCGTGACCTTGGTCCGCGTGTATCTTCTGCATTGACCAGCGGACTTACTGCCGATTGTACTTCACTTGAAATCGGTGACCATGAGGATAAGAAAGAAGGAAAGACTTACAAAAACCTGTTGTATCAGATTCGTCCGGCTTTTGGTGGTAACATTGTAGCTACAATTGTGAATCCCGAACACCGTCCGCAAATGGCTACCGTTCGCGAAGGTGTGATGAAAAAAGCAATTCTTTCTGCTGATTACAAAGGAGAAGTAATCCGTCATGACGTAAAAAAATATGTTGCCGATACGGATTATGTAGTAAAAGTGATTGAACGCCATGTAGAAAAAGCTAAAAACAATCTGAAAGGTTCGCCCATCATCATCGCCGGTGGCTATGGAGTAGGTTCTAAAGAGAACTTCAACTTATTGTTCGATCTTGCAAAAGTATTGAATGCTGAGGTAGGTGCCAGCCGTGCTGCAGTAGACGCAGGTTTTATCGATCACGACCGTCAAATTGGTCAGACCGGTGTGACAGTCCGTCCGAAACTTTACATCGCTTGCGGTATCTCCGGACAAATCCAGCACATTGCCGGTATGCAGGAAAGCGGTATTATTATCTCTATCAATAACGATCCGGAAGCTCCGATCAATACGATTGCCGATTATGTAATCAACGGTTCTATCGAAGAGGTTGTGCCGAAGATGATAAAGTATTATAAACAAAATTCCAAATAGCCAAAAACAGGGGTAATATGAAAGGTGTATTTCTGACTATCATAGCAGTACTACTATTTACAGGTAGCAGTACGCTTTCGGCCCAAAAAATAGTTTATGTGGATAAACACTTCCAATGGACTACCGACAAGGAGAAAGCTGTAGAATATGCAGTGATCTCCAAAGCTAAAAAGAAGCAAACAAAGGTAGAATTCTACACACTTGATGGCAGGCTTAAAGGAATAGGTCACTATTCTGCTTACACAAAAGAGCCGAAAAACAGAGTGAGAAACGGAGTCTGCACTTTTTTGTATGCCAATGGCAAAGACAGTCTGGTAAACATCTATAAGGAGAATCGTCTGGAAGGTCAAAGCATAGCTTATTATCCGGAAGGAAATACAAAACTGATTATTACTTACAAAGATGGAAAGATGGAAGGAAAATTGGTAGGATACTATCCGGATGGGAAGCTACGCAGAGAAGAATCATATCTGAACGACAAATGTACAGATGGAAAGCTTCTGGCTGCCGATGGCAACGAATTATCGTTTGAGCCTTACTTTGTAGCACCGGAATTTCCCGGAGGTATAGATGCACTGGCCAAACTGTTAAAGGACAACTTAGCGTACCCGCTTGATGCTGTCAGAGCCAAAACAGAGGGAAAAGTTATTCTCCGGATTGTGATTGACGAAAAGGGGCATATGACGGCTCCCCGATTAATTTCGGGTGTCGATCCTTTGCTTGACAAAGAAGCAATGCGCATTGTCGAAGCTATCGGCCGTACTCATACATGGACTCCCGGCAAGATAGATGGAGAAGCCAAACGCATCAGCTATACATTACCAATTAATTTTCATTTACCTTCATAAATAAATTGGAATTTAGAATCTGGTAGTTAGTAGCTAAAATCTTTTCGGCAACGTAATATCAATAGCTGCATCGATTTAAAACTACTAAATACTTACTACTAATTACTTATTATAAATTATTATTAAAATGGCCAATTTTTATTTAGATACTCCCGAATTAAAACATCATCTCAGCCATCCGCTGATGAAGAGAATTGTTGAGCTAAAAGAGCGTAATTACGCTGATAAAGATAACTTCGACTATGCTCCGATAGATTTTGAAGATGCAATGGACAGCTATGACAAAGTGCTCGAAATTGTAGGTGAAATCTGTGGCGACATCATTGCTCCCAATGCCGAAAACGTTGATCATGAAGGTCCGGTATGTGCCAATAACCGTGTAACATATGCCAATGGTACAGCAGCTAACCTAGAAGCTTGCCGCAAAGCAGGATTGATGGGTATGGCTATGCCACGCCGTTTCGGTGGACTGAATTTTCCAATTACTCCGTACATCATGGCTGCCGATATCGTAAGCCGCAGTGATGCCGGTTTCGAGAACCTTTGGGGATTGCAGGATTGTGCTGAAACGATCTATGAATTTGCAAACGAAGATCAGAAGAAACGTTATATCACCCGAGTTTGCCAAGGTGAAACCATGTCTATGGACCTGACAGAACCGGATGCCGGTTCCGACCTGCAGGCTGTAATGTTAAAAGCAACCTACAGCGAAAAAGACCAATGCTGGTATCTGAACGGTGTAAAACGTTTTATCACCAACGGTGATTCCGACATCCACCTCGTATTGGCTCGCTCGGAAGAAGGAACACATGATGGCCGTGGTTTATCCATGTTCATCTACGACAAACGTAATGGTGGAGTGAATGTTCGCCGTATTGAAAACAAGATGGGTATCAAAGGATCTCCTACCTGCGAACTTGTATACAAAAATGCTAAGGCTGAACTTTGTGGTGACCGCAAATTAGGTCTTATCAAATACGTAATGGCACTGATGAACGGTGCACGTCTGGGTATCGCTGCCCAGTCTGTAGGAATCTCACAGGCTGCTTACAATGAAGCGCTGGCTTATGCACAGGACCGCAAACAATTCGGTAAAGCAATTATCGAATTCCCTGCTGTAGCTGAAATCCTTTCATTGATGAAAGCAAAATTGGACGCTTCACGTACACTATTATACGAGACTGCCCGCTTCGTTGACGTTTACAAGGCATTGGACGATATAGCCAAAGAGCGTAAACTGACTCCGGAAGAACGTGCTGAGCAAAAGACTTTTGCCAAACTGGCAGACGCCTTCACACCACTGGGTAAAGGTATGGGTAGTGAATTTGCCAATCAGAATGCTTATGACTGTATCCAGATACATGGGGGATCGGGCTTTATGAAAGATTATGCCTGCGAACGTATTTATCGTGATGCACGTATCACTTCCATCTACGAAGGAACCACTCAATTGCAGGTAGTAGCCGCTATCCGTTACGTGACTACCGGTGCCTACCTCAATCGTATCAAAGAGTATGAAAACATGCCGGTAGCTCCCGAAATGGAAGGTTTGCACAACCGCCTGAAAACAATGGCAAGCAAATACGCCGCTTGTGTTGCTCAGATTACAGAGGCTAAAGACCAGGAATTACTCGACTTCTGCGCACGTCGCCTGGTAGAAATGGCTGCTCATATCATTATGGGGCACCTACTCGTACAGGATGCTTCAAAGAACGCTGAACTTTTCGGAACATCTGTACAAGTATATGTACGTTATGCTGAAAGTGAAGTAGAAAAACATATCAACTTTATTCGTAAATTCGATAAAGACGATTTGGCTTACTACAGAAAATAAACAGCAATCAAATTAAGAATAAGGAAGGTGAGTCAAAAGTCTGAGAAAGTTATCAATATGTAACTTTAGAAACGCAGATTAACACAAATGACCGCGGATTTAATTTAATCTTTGCGTAAATTAGCGTTAATCTGCGTTTTAATGATGGTTAATTTACTTTATTGACACACCCTCCTTTTCATACCCAACCTACCCTGCCATAAAGTAATAAATATATTACTTCTATAATCTTCACTTTACAGGTTTATTCCGTATTTTTGCGCAATAATAATTAACATCACACATCACATGGCAATGAACTCTGACCAACAAGAAGAACAACTGATCCAATCCGACGACGTCAACGAAGAAAAGAAAGAACGAAATTCGATGTTTCTCCCACACAAAGGTTTTATAGCTACTCCCATTCTACTGGGCATTAATGTGCTCGTTTTTATTCTTATGACTCTCTCCGGTGTCAACCTGTTTGAACCTAAAACCCTCGAACTACTACAATGGGGAGCCGATTTCGGACCACTTACACTAACCGGTAGCTGGTGGCGTACACTTACTTGCAATTTTGTACATATAGGCATCATTCATATTCTGATGAATATGTATGCGTTGGTTTACATCGGTGTGCTGCTCGAACCGATACTCGGAACACGACGTATGTTTGCCGCTTACTTATTAACAGGACTTTGCTCCGCAGTGTCCAGCCTCTTCTGGCATGCCGAAACAATAAGCGCCGGAGCCTCCGGGGCGATCTTTGGTCTATACGGAATATTTCTGGCATTTCTTTGTTTCCATCATATAGAGAAAACACAACGTAATGCATTACTTTCAAGTATATTGATTTTCGTTGGTTACAATCTGATATACGGATTAAAAGAGGGTATAGATAATGCCGCCCATATAGGAGGATTAATCAACGGATTCATTTTAGGTTTCGTCTATATAATGGCACTCAACGAAAAGAGATCAAAGTTGCAAAAATACTATACGATGGGAGGAGAAGCCGGAATCTTATTGATATACCTTATAGGACTTCTGGTCCTCAACAAAAATGTTCCCTCCGACTATCAGGATTTGCGTCACGAATGGGATAGCGGACTCGTACAAGCTTATCTTACCGGTGAATCCAATGAATCGGAAAAGTATGAAAATCAGAAAGAACACCCCATAAGCAAACGTATCACCAGCAAAGATCAACTACCACCTTACGCTCCTTTTACCGCCTCAGATACGTGGTTAAACTTCAGTAGTGAAAAGGCAGGCATACAGCTTCGTTATCCTTCCAACTGGCAGACGGCAGAAACTACCCGCCAGGATAATGAAACAATATTACTTCAACAACGTTGGACCAATGCTGCCAATCACCTTATAATCACTGTTTCACAATATGATACAGACGAAATATACGAATACAATAAAAAATTATCTCTCAGTATTCCACGAAATGCCCAAAATGAGCCATCAGAAGATTATAAGCGCAGTACACTTACAATCAATGGTTTGAATTTTATAAAAACTGACAATATGCAGCATTTCGGTGCACCTGATGAAGAAGGTTATGAAATACTGCAAACTGTTCTTTATTACTTCTCTCCTGAAAAGAAAACAATATATGCGTTCGTTATGCTGATTAATGATGAAGCTGCCCAACAGGATTTAGACGATATGCTTGAAAACGTTCAGTTTACACACCCATAAATATGAGTTCCGGTTATATAAAAACAAAAGCTCCGTTCAAATAAGACGGAGCTTTTGCTTTATATAACCGGCAGAAATTTAGTTCATATAAGAACTAATCTCCAACTTTCATTACCATTCTACTTCTTCCAGGCCATGTCTTCTGTATACCAAAAGCTGGCTTTGAAGCGAATTGATTTCTTTACGCATACTCTCCATCCTTTCCAATAGATGATGAATGGCATCAATACCCTCCATATTGATAGACAGGTCATAATACATACGACTATAACGTTCCACCTCCGGAAGCTGTGACACAAGCAGATAGTGTTCGCCACCTTCGATATGTACTTCAATCAATCCACCCTCCTGTAATAACTCTATAAAAGAGGGCTCAATATGGCATTTGTGACAATATTCACTGACTATAATTAATTCGGTCTGCATAGTGCTGATTTTTTTAGTTCATACTCTGTAATTCCCGGAACAACTCTTTCTGCCTATCTGTCAGATTGGTAGGCACTTTGACATTATAGGTCACTATCAAATCGCCAAATTGTCCTTCTTTCTTATAAACAGGGAAACCTTTCCCCTTCAACCGTACCTTCGTACCGTTCTGTGTTTCAGGTTTCACCTTCAGTTTCACTTTACTGTTCAGTGTATCAACTTCCTGTTCACCTCCCAATACAGCTGTATAAAGGTTCAACGGAATATCGATATAAAGATCATCGCCTAAACGTTTGAACACAGAATCTTCAGGAATCACAAACGTGATATACAAATCTCCGGCAGGCCCACCATTAACGCCTTCACCACCATATCCTTTCAGTTTGATAACCTGTCCATTGGCTACACCAGCAGGAATAGTGATACGTACATTCTTACCATTCACCGTCAATACCTGTTTATGAGTCTCTGCAGCGTCACGAAGAGAGAGATGAAGTTCTGCGTTAAAATCTTGCCCACGGAATCCCGCACTGCTACGGCCTCCTCTACCACGACCTCCAAACATGGATTCAAAGAAATCAGAGAACCCTTCGCCTCCGGTTCCGGAAAATCCCTGACCATCCGAAGAATACCAATACGCATTATCATCACCTCCTCCAAAACCGGAGAATCCACCACTGCCACCAGCCTGTTGCCGAGCACGTTTCTGAGCTTCAAACTCATCGGCATGCTTCCAGTGTTCACCGTATTCATCGTATTTCTTACGCTTCTCCGGGTCACTCAACACCTCATTTGCCTCATTGATCTCCTGAAACTTATCCTTTGCACCTGGATTGTTTGGATTCAAATCCGGATGATACTGGCGGGCTAACTTACGAAAAGCCTTCTTAATATCACTTTGAGAAGCACTTTTGTCTACTCCAAGAATTTTATAATAATCTATATAAGCCATGCTTTTATATATTTAAACGTTCTACTACTTTAAACGTTTACAAATAACACGCCAACACAGCATTTGGATTCATTTTTTAATAAATCTTCAGACTCTACTCTTTATGAAACAAAAATAACCGGAATACGAAACCAGAAACAAGCTCCCTCTCCTTCTTTAGAATCAACGCCAATAGCCCCTCCTAAACGTTCTACAATGACCCGACAAATTGCCAGCCCTAATCCGGTTCCTTTCACAAAAGCATTCAGTTTCACAAAACGCTCAAAGACCAGCTCCAGTTTATCTGCAGCAATGCCCATACCGGTATCTTTACAAAAGAAATATATTTTATCCTTTGCTTCACTTATGCGGTATCCAATAGAAATACTACCCCGCTCAGTGAACTTCATTGCATTACTCATTAAATTAATCATCACCTGAGACAAACGTACCCTGTCTGTATTAATCACACAAGTAGGTGCTTTCTCTATAAAAGAGATCTGCACTTCCGGAGAGTGGTCTTTCTGCTCCATCTGATGGCATATATTGCTCATTAGTTCATTGACATCAGTAACGGAATAGGAGAAATCCATTGTACCTGCTTCAATTTTCGATAGATCCAGAATATCATCAATAAGTTGCAATAACAGTTCGTTGTTTGCAATAATAATCTTCATATACTCCTGTTTCTCTACCGGATCATCTATCTGGCAAATCATATCAGAGAACCCCACAATCGCATTAAGAGGAGTACGTATTTCATGACTCATATTAGCCAGAAAAGCAGATTTTAGCCTATTAGATTCCTCTGCTTTATTTTTCGCCTCCCGCAAGTCTTGTTCTATTTTCAGCTTTTCTGTAATATCTTCAAAACGCAATAGTCCGCCTATCACCTCTTTTCCACCCGTAGCATATACGGGAGTAGCCGTCACTTCAAAATCAACCTTATCGATGCGAATGGTATGACGAACAATTACCCCCTGTTCTATAGCCTCCTTAAATGCACAATGTTCACAGGGTTTATCTCTCAGGGCACTGGTTTGATAACAAATTAATCCCGGAGTATAATGCCGGCCGGATACCAGACTCTTGATGTGCGTTGTCTCCTCCCACTGCACTCTATAAGTTTTATCAATATAGATCAGCCCAAAGTCGATACTCTTTAATGCAAGGCTCTGCTTTTTAATTGCTTCTTCTAACTCTTCTTTAGCTGCCGTAATCTCTCTTTCATATTTTTTCAACTGACTAACGTCCCAACGAGCTACCAACAACCATTTGCCTAATGCTTCCCAAGAAAGAATCGATTTCATTACAATTGTATCGTGTATTACACCATCTGTAGTTGAATACCGCTCTTCAGACCGATAAGGTTTGCCTATTCTGACTAACTCTTCATCAATGTTCCGATAATGTCGCCCTCTCTCCTCTCCATAAATATCATAATCATTGTGCCCTATCGCTTTCTCACGTTTTATCCCCGATTGCACCTCCGATTCTTTATTCCAATAAGCATAACGAAATTCATTCTGAATATCTTTTACCATGATAGGAAAAGGAAGATTATCTAATATATCAGACAGAAAATGACGATAATCCCTGTTTCTCGCAACAATTTTTTTTTAAATGGTGAAGTCGATACAATAAATAAAATATGATTATAAATAATATAATCAATAAAATAAAAAAGCCATAAGTAACTGTTCATAGGCCATTGTCAGGGATTAATAGTAGATTGTTTGCCATAAGTTTGCACCTTGATATTTAAGAGGGTAAATATATAAATAAGTTTAGAAAACCACTAATATTTAATCTCTTCTTTTCCGGACATCTTAAAAATTTATATTCTTTAAATCAACGATCAGACAAAGGACCAAATCCCTTATTATTATAAAGATAATAGTTTTCTTTAATATATCTCATTGATACCTTTACTACATTTATGTTCATATATTACATCAAAAACCAGCGCACGTTTAATATTAAAAATAGATCAACAACACTAAATAGTTATTAATAAATCAAAGAATTTGTCTCTAAAGTTAAATTAATCTGCTTTATTTGCATTATACAACTTAACGCATCTTTAACCTTAAGCAAATATTCCCCCAATATGCAGCTAAAACATTGGATATCTATTGTTGTATTCACTCTCTGTGCCATTACCGTACGGGCAGACGAATGGATTCGGATCAATCAGCTTGGCTATCTGCCTGAATCAAAGAAAGTAGCAGTATTCCTAAGTGAAGAAGATGCCAGTGTAAAAGAGTGTTCACTTATCGATCTCTTCACTGGAAAAACGGTATCTACATTTACATCCATCCAGCCAACAGGTACACTTGGGAGTATGAAAAGCACATTTCGAATAGATTTCAGTGATTTTAATCATCCCGGTACCTATTATCTAAAAGCCGGTAATACCCGGTCTCCTTATTTCCCGATAAATAATCAGGTATACAATGGAACAGCCGATTTTTTACTTAACTATATGCGCCAGCAACGTTGTGGTTATAATCCATACCTAAAAGATAGTTGCCATATGGATGACGGATATATCATCTGCCATCCCACCAAAGACGGAACAAAAATTGATGTACGCGGAGGTTGGCATGATGCAGCTGATTATCTTCAATACACTACTACTTCAGCCAATGCCATTTATCAAATGATGTTTGCTTACCAACAAAATCCGGAAGCATTTAGTGATTATTACGATGCGAACGGACACCGAAAGGCGAATGGAATTCCTGATATTGTAGACGAAATAAAATGGGGACTCGACTGGCTAAACAGAATGAATCCGACTACCGGAGAAATGTACAACCAAATTGCCGATGATCGCGACCACGCCAGTATGCGATTGCCCAATCATGACAAGGTAGACTATGGCTATGGCCCCGGAAAAGGAAGACCGGTTTATTTCTGTAGTGGTGAAAAACAGGTGCGCGGTGAATTTACGAATGCAACAACAGGCATAGCCAGCACTGCCGGGAAATTTGCTTCTTGCTTTGCATTAGGTGCCCGAATTTTAAAAGACTTTTATCCGGAATTTGCTCAAGAGATTGAAAAGAAAGCCGATGCCGCCTATGAAGAAGGCATAAAAAAGCCAGGAGTCTGCCAGACTGCCTCTGTCCGTTCGCCCTATATCTACGAAGAAGATAACTGGACAGACGATATGGAGTTGGCAGCTATTGAATTATATAAATCAACCCAAAACAATAGATACCTGCAACAAGCTATAGAATATGGACGACGTGAACCGGTAACTCCCTGGATGGGAGCAGACAGCGCCAGACATTATCAATGGTATCCATTTATGAACATGGGGCATTACTGGTTGGCAAAAACTGAAAACAATACACGGTTGAATGAAGAATTCATCCGCAATATCCGTATCGGACTTCAACGTACTTATGAAAAAGCCCGGCAAAATCCATTCCTATACGGCATCCCTGCTATCTGGTGTTCCAATAATCTTACCACAGCCATGTTAACTCAATGCAGATTGTATAGAGAAGTTACCGGAGATTCTACATACGAAGAGATGGAAGCCTCTCTGCGCGACTGGCTATTTGGTTGTAACCCCTGGGGAAGCAGCATGATTGTAGAACTCCCTTTATATGGGGATTATCCTTCAGAACCTCACTCTTCCTACTTTACTAACAACACAGGAAACGCGACTGGCGGACTTGTTGACGGTCCTGTTTATACCAACATATTCAACAGTTTGAGAGGAGTAAACATTTCCACCGGAGAAACTTATCAACGCTTCCAACCTGGCACAATGGTATACCATGACAGCACACACGACTATTCTACCAACGAACCGACAATGGATGGAACTGCCAGCCTGACCTATTATTTGTCTGCCCTTCAAAAAGAAGGAATGAGACAAGCCCAATCCGACAATGATAAAAACATCTATAGCGAAGGAGGTATTATACGTACTGACCCTTCTCAAAAGCAACTCACACTTATTTTTACAGCAGCCAATAAGGCAGATGGAGCTGATGCCATCATTCGTATATTGAATAAACAGAAAATACAAGGAGCTTTCTTTTTCACCGGTGAGTTTTTTGAACTTTACCCGCAAGTAGTACAAAAACTAAAAGCAGAAGGACATTACATCGGCAGTCATAGTTATGGACATTTACTATATAGCCCCTGGGAGAATCGGGATTCACTCCTCGTCACACGTGAGGAGTTTGAAAAAGATATGCTGAAAAGTTATGAAACACTCAGCGAAGCAGGAATTAAGTACAAAGATGCCCCACTCTACATTCCTCCCTATGAATACTATAATAAAAAGATAGCAGCATGGGCAAAAGCCATGGGTATACAACTTATCAATTTCACTCCGGGGAGTGGCAGCAATGCAGACTATACTACTCCGGATATGAAAAACTACAAAAGCAGTAAAATGATTTATGAAAGAATCATGCAGTTAGAAAAAGAAGAAGGTCTAAATGGACATTTACTGCTAATACACCTTGGAACATCCGACTTGCGAACAGACAAATTCTACAATAATTATTTAGAAACAATGATAAAAGCTCTCAAGAAAAAAGGCTATAGATTTGTTCCCCTACGTACAGCAACAGGAATATAAATAAAGGTACAAAAGGTTAGTTTATTAGGTTATCATGAAAAAGGTTCGTACCTGTGAAGGCCCGAACCTTTGTTTTATAGTTTATCCGATAAATATGTAGTTATCAAAAAAGTAATCACCGGATTTTTTCAAACAGAAATGTAAGAGAGAATATAAACGTTTATTCTGATGTAATCTATTGATTTTTAACGAATATAAACCTCCTGTTTAAAGACAGGCAAGAGTGTACACTTATCCGAGTGTTAATTGTACACTTTTGTCATACTATATTGTACATTCTTACTATGCTAAAGTGTACACTTATGAAG
>BAJA01000011.1 GCA_000613465.1 Bacteroides nordii WAL 11050 = JCM 12987 | reverse complement strand
TTGTCGTCACCACGAAAGATAATAGATTCGTTTTTATCTTTTTTGATTTTTTTCTCTTTCACAAGACGTTCTTTTTCTGCTCGAATCTTTTCAAGCAGAAAGAAAGCTGGCTCGTCATTTGGGTCTTGAGGTACAAGTTTGCCTTGTATTGCCCATTGGAGTATGCTGTTTTTTAATTGTTTCCCATTCATAATTCGTAATCCTCTTCTTTTATTCCAAGTTCTCCTTTACTCATGGCATTAGCAATATCTATCTTCAATTCTTCATCATAATCTTGCCCGTTCATGAAGCAATTCACGATACGTAACAATAATTCCTGATCTATATTGGAAGCAGCAACGTGATAAACAATAGACTCTAATTGTCGCATGAAAACACACGCCTGCCAGTAATAGGCATTTTTATGTAAGAAATAAGCTCCAAGAGTAAGAGCAATGCGCTTGTTCCCATCGTTGAAATAATGACCGGAGCAGAACTTGAAAACAAGGTACGACAATTTATCCGCAAAAGATGGATAATACAAATCATTTTGCATGAAATCAAAGGTGGCAAGGATGCCACCTTCATCACGCACACCCTCAAAACCACCATCACTGGCATCTATCATGCGATGATAAATATTCAACGTTTCATCATAATTGATGTATTTTATTTCATCACTCATCCTCTGCTTGTTTTAACCGTTTAAGCACATCTTTATTTTCTTCCAAAATGTGGTCAAAATCAATAGATTGGTCGCCTATAAAACGTTCGAACTCTTCGGGTGTTACAGCTTTCAGATAATTAGCAATATTCCCATGATAAGCATCACGGAAACTATAATCTCTTGAAGCCATCTTTGTTCGTGCATCATTTAAATATGGCTTTTGCATAGGATGCTCAGCAAGTTCATTGACAATATCTTCGACTTCTTCCATGGTTAATTTAACGTTATGTTTTGCCTTATACTGTTCCTGAATGACAGCTCCCACACCATTTTCAAAAGAGGATATTACAAGTAATACTTCTGCATAAAGCGTATGGCGCACATTGTCCTTGGCATTTAAATTGAGTACTTCACGATATTCTTTTGCGTTCTCTTTGAACACTGCTTTGTAAATAAGGTCTGTAACTTGTGCATACTTATAGGTTTGATGCCCGTTTACGCATTGATTGATTGCAGAAGTAAGATTTTTGCGATAGTTTTCTTCAGTGATTGCAGCAGGTATGTAATGTACATCCCTACGATTGATGAATTTTGTTCCCCCACCTGTCTTTTCATTGATGGTAGCTATTACCAAATCTAAAATCATACTACGTACAGCTTTTGCTTTTTCACTTTCCGTTAACAACATGCCGATGTTTAAAAATGCCCGGAAACTGAACAAACCGAGTTGAGTGGTTTTGCTCGCCTCTTTTATAAGGTGAGCAAAGTGCAATTTAAACTCTTTCAGTGACTTACCCTTACATAAAACATATCCATTATGTTTTAGCTCATCACTATTCAACGAAAGATAACGGTCTATGGTAGACGTATCTACTTCATAGAAATCGGCAACCATTTTTTTTGTAAATCGATACTCTCCATCAAATAGCATTCCCGTTATATCAAGGTGTTTTTGTATCCTATCAACTGCAAAACGATTGTTCAGCACATTCTGGCGCTCGATATCGGAGACTGTCAAATCTTTCATAATTTATCCATTAAATTGATACTCAACATGTACTAAATCAGTCTAACTTAATTTCTATACCCAAAATCTTCTGTATTTCGGACAATGTCTTGTCTATCTCATGGTCAAGAGCTGCACGCTTTTTGAAATAGTCAGCAAGCAATTCTGCTGGAGGAAGAATTTCTTCCTCTTCTTTCGGAAACTTACATTGATCGAAATTACAATCCAATGCCATTAACTCCTCCACTGTAAAACAGCGTGATTTTTCGTTTCCGTCTTCAGTGATTATCTCTTTCCTATCGTTCCACCATTTCATGATAGGTTGACAATGCTCTAATCTCATTGGCTTAGTTTTAGAGAAGTGTTTATATCCTTCCGGCATATCCATTCGATAGAACCATGTTTCTTTAGTCTTGTAGTTGTCAGTACTGTCCTCTGCTTTTTCATTATTGAAGAACAACACATTGGTTGCGATGGAAGTATAAGGTGAAAAAATGCTTCCCGGTAAACGGATGATGGTATGCAGATTAAAATCCCGTAGCATTTTGGCCTTAATGGCAAGCTTAGCACCATCTACTCCAAAAAGGAAACCATCAGGTACAATGACAGCCGCACGGCCATCCGCTTTTAGGCGATACATAATCAAAACCATAAAAAGGTCGGAGGTTTCGCTACTTCGGAACTCCATTGGAAAATTACTCTTAGCTGCAATATCTGTACTACCTCCGTAAGGAGGATTCATGGCTATGACATTTACTTTGTCACACTCTTTAAAGTCTGACATTTTTATACCCAAAGAATCACAATGCCGTATGTTAGGAGCTTCAATGTTGTGGAGTAGCAGGTTGGTAATAGAAAGCAGATAAGGTAATGGTTTCCATTCTTGTCCCAAAATGGATTGCTGAAACAAACGCCCATCATTTGTAGTCTGTATCTGCGGAGCTAAATAATTGAGTGCAGAAGTAAGGAAGCCACCTGTACCAGATGTGAAGTCTCCAACAATTTCTCCCAATTGTGGATTAAGTTGTTGAATGATGAAATCGGTCAGTGCCCGTGGAGTATAAAACTCTCCGGCATTTCCGGCAGATTGCAAATCTTTCAAAATCCCTTCATAGATATCACCAAACATGTGGCGGTCTTCAGCATCATCAAATTCTATTTCATTGATGATGTTTATAACTTGGCGAAGCAGTACGCCATTTTTCATGTATTGATTCAGGTCTTCAAAAACTTCTTTTACAATAGCTTTTGAGCGTGGCGTTTCGTGTGTAATATCCAATCCTTTTAATGTTGGGAATAATTCGTTGTTAATGAAAAACAGTAAAGATTCTCCTGTCAAGGCGTTTCCGTCTTTCTC
The DNA here is from genome assembly GCA_000613465.1 of Bacteroides nordii WAL 11050 = JCM 12987. Classification (GTDB taxonomy): domain Bacteria; phylum Bacteroidota; class Bacteroidia; order Bacteroidales; family Bacteroidaceae; genus Bacteroides; species Bacteroides nordii. The sequence goes on along the minus strand of BAJA01000011.1, from coordinate 137,151 downwards.
ATCAACCGCCCAGTTCCTCCATCTTAATTTATCGGGTATTATGGACTCAAATGTTTGCTTCTCTTTCTTTGCCTTGTACTCCCATGTTTCTTCTTGAGTGTCATATACTTTTAAGAAAAACATCCATACCATTTGTTCTATCCGTTGAGCATCACCATTGATACCCGCATCTTGGCGCATGATATTCTGTAGACGTTTTACTATATTATTTACAGCCATATTTATTTTTATTTTATGCTACGTTATAAATTTCTGTTTCCAGTTCTTTTAGAGCCTTTTCAAAATTAGACAAGCCACCAAATAGTTTGACTATCTTTGGCGGTGTACCAATTTTGTTGAAAGGAGCATTATCCAAGATATCTTCATCTTCAATATCAAGAATACCATTGTTTGCATATTTTTCGAGCAAAGCTTCCAGTACCTTACGGGCTTTACCTTCGTATTTGGCAAAATAATTGCGCTTCTTCACGTTATTAGCACGTTCTCGTCTTGTTAATGGAGTTTGATCATAAGCTATATGACAAATTATATCGAAGATATCAGCTTCGGCTAATGCCGGATTCTTCGCACGGACGGCATCTACCAATACATGGTAATCTTGTAGTTCTTCTACTATAGCCTTTTTACGTTCCGTTTCTGTCCAATTCTTTATAAAATCATGAAGAGTTGCATATCGTTTGCGTATTTGTTTCTTCGTGAAATCAGTAATGCTTTCAGTCCGCATGGTTTTACCGTCTTCTCCTAAAAAGGAGACGATTTCTGTTGATATACAGATTTCCTCACCATTGACTAAATATTTCTCAACCTTTTTGTATTCTACAGGTGGTTCATGTACAACTTTGGGAGGAGTGCTCACTGGTGAATAAGGCTTTGGGTGAGTAACGGGCGGTTCAGGGTCACCATCAAAAGCCGGATCCTTGAATTTAGCTGTGGCATTGCGAAAATCAAGTATTTCTAAGTGCCATTTACCTTTATCTGTACGTAATCTGGTTCCACGGCCAATAATCTGTTTGAACTCTGTCATACTACCAATTTCTTTATCAAGAACTATCAGACCACAGGTTTTACAGTCTACACCTGTTGCCAACAATTCGGAAGTGGTAACTATTGTAGGGTAAGGCTGGTCAACGTCAATAAAGTTATCCAACTGTTTTTTACCCACATTATCATCCCCTGTTATACGCATCACATAACGGGAATCCTTGTGACAAAGATCGGCATTCATTGTCACTAACAAAGAACGCATGACTTCTGCTTCATCTATATCCGAACAGAAAACAATAGTTTTTGTCATGCGCCCGATTTGTTTTAACATTTTGGTAATACGATACGCTACGACTTCCCGGCGTTTTACAAATGCGATATTTCTACCAATATCTTTGCGTTGATAGAATTTTTGTTCTATTAATCGATTATGCAAGTCCATTTCGTCCTTTTCAGGCATATATCCTTGCATATCTATATTGATATAGCTGTTGGTAACTCGATAAGGGGCAAGGAATCCATCTTGAATGCCTTGTAATAATGAGTAGATGTATATAGGTTCGCCAAAATAGTCCAGATTATTCGCTCCATCTTCGGCCTTTGGAGTTGCTGTAAGTCCAATTTGGGTTGCGGAAGAGAAGTATTCCAGTACTTTTCGCCACGCAGAATCGTCTTTTGCACTGCCTCGGTGACACTCGTCCACAATGATAAGATCGAAGAATGAAGATTGTACTTGCTTAAATGGATCTTCTTTATTCTCGTCATTTGATATCAATTGATGGTACAAAGCCATGTAAACTTCAAAAGCCGAATCTATTTTAGCATTTTGCATCTTAGTCATCACTTTTTTAAATGGCTTAAAGTCTTGTACCATAGTTTGGTCTATAAGAATATTTCTGTCTGCCAAATATAGTATTTTTTTCTTCAGACCAGAAGTACGTAACCGATGAATGATTTGGAAGGCAGTGATGGTTTTACCTGTACCGGTTGCCATGACAATCAGTACTCGATTTTGTCCTTTTGCTATAGCTTCAACTGTACGATTGATGGCGATACGCTGATAATATCGTGGCTCATAAGTATATGGACTTGAATAGAAAGGCTGCGAGATAGTAATTAATTCTTTGGGGGTGAAACCTTTGAATTCAACAAGACGTTTGTAAAGGCTTTCAGGTGATGGAAAATCTTCTAGTGTCAGTTCTCGCTCTTTGCCAGTAAGAAAGTCATGTTCTAAGAAACCGTCGCCATTAGAACTATAGGCGAATGGAATATCAAGGATTTGTGCATATTCCATAGCTTGCTGCATACCTCCACCTAACGGCTTAGTGTTGTCTTTTGCCTCAACAATGGCTATGGGGTGATTGGGCGAACTATGTAATAAATAGTCGGCTTTTTTCCCTTTTTGGCGGGCATGAACATTCCCTTGAAATATTACTCTACCATCGGTAAAATAATATTCCATACGTATCAACTTGTTTGTCCATCCGGCATTTGTAATAGACGGAGTAATGAAACGCAACTTTATATCTTCTTCAGTTAATGTTTTCTTATCCATAATCACCGTTTTTAACTTCTGATAATTGTATATTATCAGAAGTTACAAAGATAATGAAGGAGGCTGGTATTCAAAAATTTTTAGTCTAAATATACTTTCTCCCAATTAATTTAGATGTTTTGTGCAGAATTATGCTGTATATATAAATAAAGGAAATGCATTTCTTTATTTTCGAGTTACTTTGAAAGCAAGCCAAGGTAAAATGTAGTAATAAGAGCGGTTGTCAACTCATTATCTCAAAATCGGTCACTTCTCCCAAAACTTTTGTAATAAGGCGATAAGATATTTATTCCAAACTTACCAAAAAATAGTTGTAATAGTGACTGACTCCTCCTAAGATTTTAGTTGACCGACATGGATTTGATTCATCACGGATGTGCCAATGAACCGACGTAATATAAATGTGGTGTATGTATCAAAATGTCAGACTGTCAAAGTGATATTCCTGAGCTTCGAGAATTTGCTTGTTTGTGGAGAACGGTGGCAAAGGTGTCCGGAATTGTCTTTATTTGGGAGTTGGATTTTTCGGATTGTTAGGGTTTGATGCTGATTGGATTTATTTTGTACCCTTGTTTTGTATTTACTATGCAGTTTGCTTCCAAATATTATCTATTTCGCTCATTATTCTATTTTTGGATAGCTCTGTTTCGGGGGGCAACCAGCGGAAAAACAGGTCGTCCGGTAGAGATTCAGATGTTTCTCTACGACACTCTTATCGTTTCTCTACGACATTCGCATCGTTCCTCGTAGAGTCTCGGAGTGTTTGAAGTAATGAAATTGTAATTAATGTGCCGGAATAAATGCATTTATATCCGGATAAAGTGATAATATGCAGTTTTTGCTGCATGTTATTGCGACTCTTTATGCAGTTTTTCTTCTGGTTGTAGCAGAACTCTAAAAGTTCTTGTTATTAAAACAAGTGATATTCGTGCAAAATATTTGTTTATTCCTTGTTTTAATGACTTTTGTACAAAATCTCCGAAGGATAAATTCATGCTGCAAGGGGGAGAGTCTGACTGACTTTTCCTTTGGGTAAGATTCTCCATATCCATGATGTTTTTGTCTATTGATTACTGTCCTTTTTTAAGCTTCCTTTGCATATGATAAACATTATTCTTATGAGTGTATAATCTTGTAATGAAATTAAGTGATGATTTAAAATAATTATGTATGGAAAAACACATGTTTGAGAAACTTTCTTTCCGGAAAGTATTTAAGTTCATTTTGGCCTTGTTGCTGTTTTCCTGTAGTGTATCGGGTTATGCGGAAGTACTCGATAACAGAGTGGTAAAGGGGGTAGTTAAAGATGAATTGGGTGAACCGCTACCTGCTGTAACCGTAGTAGTAAAGGGTACGACCAACGGAGTAACTACTGACCTGGATGGTGAATATACACTGTCTAATGTGCCAGCCGGATCTACATTGGTATTTTCTTTCTTAGGAATGCAGACTCAGGAAATTGTAGTGAGAAATCAGAAACGTATTGATGTGGAAATGAAAGAAGATGCTGTCAGTATTGATGAAGTAGTGGTGGTAGCATTTGGTACGCAGAAAAAAGAGAGTATGGTTAGTTCTATCCAGACGGTAAAACCTGCGGCTTTAAAGGTACCTTCCAGTAACCTTACTACTGCATTGGCGGGGCGTATGTCCGGTTTGATAGCTTATCAGCGCAGTGGTGAACCGGGGCAGGACAATGCTGACTTTTTTATCCGTGGTGTGACAACTTTCGGCTATAAGAAAGATCCGTTGATTTTGATTGATGGTATTGAAACTACTTCTACTGAACTGGCACGTTTGCAACCGGATGATATAGCTGCCTTCTCTATCCTGAAAGATGCTACGGCTACGGCGTTATATGGTGCACGTGGTGCCAATGGCGTCATTCAGGTACAGACAAAAGAAGGTAAGGAGGGGCCGGCTAAGGTCAGTCTGCGTGTAGAGAATTCCTTCTCTTCCAATACATCGAATATAGAGCTGGCAGATCCGATCACTTATATGCAAATGGCGAATGAGGCGGTAACAACACGCAATCCGTTGGCTCCTTTGGCATATTCACGTGAGAAAATAGCCAATACAATAGCCGGTAAGAATCCGTATCTGTATCCGGCTAATGACTGGCGCAAACTGATGACCAATCCGTTGGTAGCAAACCAGCGTGCTAACCTGAGTGTGAGCGGTGGTGGTAAAGTGGCTCGTTATTATATTGCTGCCACTTTTTCGAAAGATAATGGTAATCTGAAGAATGATAAGTATGCCGGTTATAAAAATAACATTGATCTGAGCACTTACCAGCTGAGATCGAATGTAAATATTAATCTGACGAAAACGACCGAAGCAATTGTCCGGTTGGCAGGTACATTTGATGATTATACCGGACCGCTTGATGGAGGAGATACGATGTATAAGAAGATTATGGTTTCCAATCCGGTATTGTTCCCGGCCTATTATCCTACTTCCGATCTTCCTTCTGCAAAACATGTGCTGTATGGTAACGCACTGTATAATAATAATGTGGAATATACGAATCCTTATGCGGAATTGACCAAAGGATATAAGGATTATTCTAAGTCGACAATGGATGCACAATTTGAATTGAAGCAGGATTTGTCATTTATCACCAAGGGACTGAATGTACGTGGCTTATTCAATACGTCCCGTTATGCTTATTTTGAAGTAGGTCGTGCATCGAGTCCTTATTTCTATAATGTAAGTTCTTATGACAAAGGTGGCTCATATTCTATTATGCAATTGAATGAGGATTCAAATCCGACGGAATACCTGGAGTCTACCGGTTCTTGGACAGATGTACAGTCTACTGTATATATGGAGGCTGCGATGTCTTATAACCGTTCTTTTGGGAACCATGATGTAAGCGGTTTGCTGGTATATCAGCGTCGTGAAAAAAGAGTATCGAACATTAAAGACGACTCACAAAAAGATAATCTGCAAAAGTCTTTGCCCTATCGTAATCAGGGATTGTCCGGTCGTTTTACCTATGCTTTTAATAATCGGTATATGGCTGAATTTAACTTCGGTTATAATGGTTCCGAACGTTTTTATCGTTCCGAGCGCTATGGCTTTTTTCCTGCTATCGGTATAGGTTATGATATTTCCAATGAAAAATTCTGGGAACCGTTGAAGAAGGTGCTCCCTAAGTTTAAATTGAAATATACGTATGGTTTGGTAGGAAATGATGCTATTGGTGACGAAGATGACCGTTTCTTCTATCTGTCTGAGGTAGATGCAAATGATAGTGGTAAGAGTTATGGTTTTGGTACGGACTTTAATTATACAAAGAACGGAGTAACAGTAAGGCGTTATGATAACCGGGATATTACCTGGGAAAAGGCTTATAAGTCTAATTATGGTCTTGAATTGTCGTTGTTTGACGGTCTGAATGTGCAGGTGGATTATTTTACCGAACATCGTACCAATATCCTGATGGACCGTGAGTCTATTCCTTCTACTATGGGACTTTCGGCAAAGGTACGTGCTAATGTGGGTGAGGCGAAAGCGAGAGGTCTGGATTTATCTGTAGATTATAACAAAGTGTTCCGGAAGGGGATGTGGTTACAATTACATGGTAATTTTACGTATGCTCATAGTGAGTTCCTGAAATATGAAGAACCGGAATATAACGAAAAGTATAAACTCCACGTAGGGCAGTCGCTGAAACAGGAATATGGTTATATTGCAGAACGCCTGTTTATCGATGAGGCCGATGTGGCTAACTCTCCGAAGCAGACATTTGACGAATATGGGGCCGGTGATATTAAATATCGTGATGTAAATGGTGATGGGCAGATTACTGAACTTGACCAGGTACCTATTGGTTTCCCGACAGTTCCGGAAATTATTTATGGCTTTGGCTTCTCTTTTGGTAGTGCACGTTTTGATGTTTCGGCTTTCTTCCAGGGATCTGCCCGTTCTACTTTCTGGTTGGATGCTAAAAACACTTCTCCGTTTGTACATGTATATGAAGACACTAACTGGGATAATGTATCAATGTGGAAAGACATTCCTTTGTTAAAGGCTTATGCTGATAATCACTGGACAGAAACCAATCGTAATATCTACGCTTTGTGGCCACGTCTGAGCAGTACTCGTATGGAGAATAATATTCAAAAGAGTACCTGGTTTATGCGTAACGGAGCTTTTCTGCGTATGAAGACGTTGGAAGTTGGATATACCTTCCCGGAAACATTGACAAAGAAGGCTTATATAAATTCTGCCCGTATTTATTGTAGTGGTAATAACCTGTTTGTGCTCAGCGGATTCCATATGTGGGATATTGAAATGGGAGGTAACGGATTAGGTTATCCTATTCAGCGGGTTATTAACCTGGGTGTCCAATTAACTTTTTAAATAGAGGAGACGAAAAGCTATGAAATATAATTTGAAAAATAAACTAAGAAACCTGGCTTGTATCTCTTTGTGTGCCAGTGGAATGTGGATGTTGAGTGCTTGTGGCGATTATCTGGATGTTGTGCCCGATAATGTAGGTACTATTGAACACTCTTTCAGTAACCGTAATGAAGCCGAGAAGTATCTGTTTACCTGCTATTCTTATATTCCGGAGTATCATAGTGAACGGGCAAATGTTGGTTTGATGGGTGGTGATGAATTAGCTACTTTCTATCCTATTCAGAGTGGCGATGACTATGCTACCTGGCGTATCGGGTTGGGATATCAGAATGTGAATGATCCTTATCTTAATTATTGGGATGGAGGTAATGGTGCGGCTCATAGTCTGTATGAAGGGCTTCGTGATTGTAATACATTTCTGACTTATGTGTCTGATACGGATTATGTAGGTGATCTTGCTCCTTCGATGAGGAAGAGATGGCTGGCAGAAGTGAAGTTCCTGAAAGCCTATTACCATTATTTACTGTTGCGTATGTATGGTCCGATTGTGATAGCAGATGAAAATCTGCCAATCTCTGCTACTCCGGAAGAAGTACGGCTGAAACGTGCCCCGGTTGATAAAGTAGTCTCTTATATCTCTGATTTGCTTGATGAGGCAAAAACAGATTTACCTGTGAAGATAGATGATCAGGCAACAGAACTGGGACGTATTACTCGCCCGGCAGCTTTGATGCTGAAAGCTAAATTGCTGGTAATGGCTGCCAGCCCGTTGTTTAATGGTAACCCGGATTATGCTGATTTTGTGGATAAAGACGGTGAGCATTTATTTAATAGCGAGTATAGCGTACAGAAATGGGTCGATGCCCAGGAAGCTTGCGAACAGGCCATTGAAATATGTGAGCAGGGTGAAGGCGGAATAAGCCCGGACATTGTATTGCATGAAACACATACGAATCTGGTATTCAGTGCTAAACTGAAACGTGAGTTGAGTTTGCGTGAGTGTGTGACAGAAAAGTGGAATGACGAGTTGATCTGGGGGCTGTCCGGTCGTCTGACAGGTGGTTTACAGCAGTCCTGTATGTCACGTGTGGGTAAGTATCCGTCGAATATGCACGGTGCATCTGAAAAGATAAATCCGACAATGTACGCTACGGAATTGTACTATACAAAAAATGGTGTACCTATTGATGAAGATAAAGAATGGGAATACGCTAACCGTCTGAAGGTAAAGAAGAATACCAATAATACAGCGAATGAGTTTTATTTGATTCCGGATTATGAAACGGTAAGTGCCAATTTTGACCGGGAACCCCGTTACTATGCAAATATTGGTTTTGACGGATGCTTGTGGTATCAAAACAACTGTGTTTCTGGAAATTCATCTGATATCTGGCAACTAAAGGGACGTGCCGGACAAGCACAAGGTATTTTAGGAGCTTACGGTTATTCTAAAACAGGGTATTGGGCTAAGAAATTAGTGAGCCTGGGATTCGTGAATACCGAAAGCGGATGGAATACAGAACAATATCCGTGGCCGGAGTTCCGTTTGGCCGATCTTTATTTACTTTATGCTGAAGCTGTTAATGAAGCTTCGGATTCTGAGGCTGCCCGTACACTGGCAATTAGCTATGTGGATAAAATCAGAGCACGTGCAGGGCTTTTAGGAGTGAAAGAGTCCTGGGAGCAACATTCACGTAAGTCGAATAAGTTTAGAACTCAGTTGGGATTACGCGAGATTATTCAGCGTGAACGTGCCATTGAGCTGATGTTTGAAGGACAACGCTTTTGGGATGTGCGACGCTGGAAAATAGCTGATAAGGAATATAATAAAACATTGATGGCATGGAATCCTCGCGGTAAAACGGTGGATACTTATTATCAGCTGACTGCCATGTATACTCAGCAATTTGTGGCACCACGTGATTACTTCTGGCCCATTAAAGAAAAATCATTGGTGATCAATCCCAATCTGGTACAAAATCCGGGATGGCAATAAAGCGTTTATTTGATTAAAAACAGAAAGAGATATGAAATCAATAAGAATATATATATTTATGTTGGGGATGTTGATGGCCCTTGCCGGCTGTCAGACCGACTTTGTGAAGCCTTTGGAAAATGATAGCGAGGCACCTGCACCGGTACGTGATGTAACTTATGTCAAGATGCCGGGTTCTGTACTTCTTACATATACATTGCCTTCAGATCCCGATTTACTCTATGTAGCAGCCAGTTATACAAATAAAGAAGGCAAAAAATATGAATTTAAGGCTTCTTACTTCACGAATACATTGCTGGTTGAAGGTTTTGGAGATATGGATACCTACTCGCTTGATGTATATGCCGTGGATCGTAGTGAGAATTATTCTGCACCGGTAAATATACAGGTTTCTGCAGATACCCCTCCTGTACAGGCGGCTTATGAAACGCTGGAAGTACAACCCGACTTTGGGGGGATGACCTTTTCGTTTGCGAATACATCAAGAGCAGACTTAACAGTTTATGTTTCTACTCCGAATGAGGATAATGAGATGGTCAATGCAGAAACTTTCTATACAGGGTTACCCAAAGCTACATTCTCCGTGCGTGGTTATCTGGATATATCCCGTGATTTTGAAATTTATTTTCAGGATAAATGGGGTAATAAGTCACAGGTAAAGAAAGAGACCCTCACTCCGATATACGAAGCCGAACTTGATAAGAAAAAATTCAAAGAGGTGATTCTGCCCGGTGATTTTCCATGTACTTTCTATGAAAGTAAGATGGAGTATATCTGGGATGGACGGGCAGCTGCCGATGGTGACGGACAGACAGGAGCCCATACAGGTATTGAAGAGCATAACGGTCCTACCTGGTTTACTTTTGACCTTGGAGTCCTGGCGAAGTTGAGTCGTTTTAACTTGAAGTTTGTACAGGATGACAAGCACTTTTATAACGATGTTTCTCCGAAAGTGTATGAGGTCTGGGGATGTGCAGAACTGGATAAATCCGGTAGCTGGGATAGTTGGATAAAATTACTTCATATTGAAAATGAGAAGCCTTCCGGTTTGCCTGGAAGTGAACTGACTGAGGATGATCGTCTGGCTGCACGGGAAGGTGATAATGCTGATTTTCCGTTGGATGCACCACGTGTGCGTTATATCCGTATCAAATGTATTGATAACTGGACCGGTAACTCTAATATGGTATTTACTGAGGTTACTTTCTGGGGAGATGATAAATCAGAAACGAATAATTGATAAATGCTTGAATTATGAAATTGATGTTTAAATATATAGTGGCAATAGCGGCTTGGTTCTTATTTCTTGGCGGTTTTTCTTCTTGTACACAGATGGATGAGTATCTGAAGTATACGGATGGAAAGGAGATACTGTATATTGGTAAGCCGGAGGGTATGCAGATGTGTTCCGGAAAAGGGCGTGTACAATTCTATGGTATTCTTATTGACCCTAAAATTACCCGGCTTCGTATTACCTATAATATGGGGAAAGAAGTAATTGACTTGCCTATTCAGCGTGGAGAAGGAGCGGAGGTATTTACTTACGATATCCCATTGAAGGAGGGGATTTATAATTTTGTTGTTCAGACTTTTGATGACAACGGACATGCTTCTGTACCGGAATCACTCATTGGCTCTTCTTATGGTACTATTTATGAAAGTACATTGTATAATAGAGGTATTTCGTCTGTGGTATGTGAAAATAATGCTACTACGATAAAATGGGCTACTGCTGATACTCATTCACCTTATGTCCGTATCTGGTATACGGATGTTAATGGTCAGGAGCGTATGGTAGAAGTAGAACAAGCTGAGCAGGAAACGATTCTGGAAGACTACAAGTCGATGAGTGGCTTTAAGATGAAAACTTACTATCTGCCGGATGTTACAGCCGTGGATATCTTTGAGATTGAGGCAAATGTAGAAGCGGATGAAACGTTGACGGCCAGCGTATTGAAAAATGCCACTGACCCTGTGATGCGGAGTGACGATAGTACAGAGAAAAGTGGAATTCTGAAAGACTGGAAGTATACCTCTAATCTGTTGACACAGAATAATGGTACTACCGGTACTTTTTATGAGGCTTCTGCTGGTAAGACATTTATAAATATATCTACGATGAATTATGCCGCTGCCATCGAAAATGGTAAAATATGGCAGGAAGTAACTCTGCCTGCCGGGACATACGAGTTCTCATTCAATGTGAATACTTCGAAAGGCAATAATCTGAATCCATATGGGGTAGTGGTTACTGGTAGTGAAATACCAAATGTAGATCAGGTTGAAGCACAGTCCTTGGCTTATCTTAATTGGGGACGTACCACGGGAGTAAAAACATTGAATTTTACATTGGATGAAGAGACAACCGTTCAATTGGGATGGGTTGCAAGTATGGGCGAAAAGAGTGCCGATATTCGTATAAATAGTGTTGCTCTGAATAAGATACATAAAATAAATACGATAGAAAGAGGCATTGAATGATGCTATTGGCTTATCTAAATGAACATTAGTAATAATATGAAGAAAAAGAGCTTTTTGATAGTTTTAGGGGTATGTATCGGGACTACCGGTTTTGTATGGGGAACCAATGATAAACCATTGTATAAGAATCCGGATGCCCCCATTGAAAACCGTGTGGAAGACCTACTACGGCGTATGACTTTGCAGGAGAAGGTATTACAACTACAGAATAAACCCGTTGGCAGGATTGATGAGATAGAACGTGTCTTTGGCGGACAGAGTTATGGATGTACCCATGAAATGGGCCGGACAGCAGAAGAATGTGCCCGAATCTATAACGAGTTACAGAATTATATGCTGACTAAAACCCGGTTGGGTATCCCAATTTTAACAGCTGTAGAAGGTATCCAGGGTATTTTACAAAATAATTCTACCTTGTTTCCGCATGCTATTGCACAAGGAAGCACGTTTAACCCCGGGTTGATAGAGCGCATGACGGAGGCAGCAGGTGCCGAAGCGGCAACGATGGGTATTCATCAGGTTTTATCTCCTGTATTTGATATTGCCCGAGAACTGCGTTGGGGCAGGGTGGAGGAGACTTATGGCGAGGATCCTTATCTGATTGCTGAAATGGGGATTGGCTTTGTGAAGGGATACCAGAAGCACCGGATTACATGTACCCCGAAACATTTTGTAGCACACGGTACACCGACGGGAGGACTGAATTGTGCCTTTGTCAGTGGTGGTGAACGCGAATTCCGAAGTATGCATCTTTATCCTTTTGCACGCGTTATTAAAGAAGCTGATCCGCTTTGTATTATGAGTTGCTATAGTGCCTATGATGGCATTCCTGTGTCAGCATCTCCTTATTATATGACCGATGTATTGCGCGATGAACTCGGATTTAAAGGATATGTATATTCTGATTGGGGATCCGTTGATCGGGTGATGACTTTTCATTATGCTACCTCTACCCGTGAAGAAGCTGCCCGCCTATCGTTGATAGCCGGTGTTGATCTGGACGTGGATTCTGATTATGAAACACTGGAACAACAGGTGAAAGAGAACATTATAGATGAAAGCTATATCGATAAGGCTGTACGGCGTGTTTTGTATGTGAAGTTTGCTTTAGGTTTATTTGACCGTCCTTATTTCGGTGATCCGAAACAGGTGAAAAAGGTCGTTCGTTCTGCCGAACACATCGCTTTGGCAAAAGAGATCGCGGATGAGAGTGCTATCTTGCTTGAAAACAAGAATAACATCTTACCACTTGATTTATCGAAATATAAATCGATTGCTGTAATAGGGCCTAATAGTAATCAGACTATCTTCGGAGATTATGCATGGACTACTCCGGATACGAAAGAGGGGGTAACTTTATACCAGGGTTTAAAAGAAGTAATGAAGAATAAGGTAAAACTGCAACAGGCAGATGGTTGTGACTGGTGGAGCCAGAAGGAGGAGAATATTTCGGATGCAGTAAGAATTGTAGAACAAAGTGATTTGGCTATTGTGGCGGTAGGTACGCGTAGTACTTTTCTGGGACGTGGACCACGTTATTCTACGGCAGGTGAAGGATTCGATTTGTCTTCTTTAGAGTTACCTGGTAAGCAAATGGAACTATTGAAAGCTGTAAAAGCAACAGGCAAACCGATGGTAGTTGTTTTTATATCGGGTAAGCCATTGGTGATGACCTGGGCGAAAGAAAATGCGGATGCTGTATTGGCGCAGTGGTATGCTGGTGAGCAGCAAGGGCGTTCTATGGCCGATATTCTGGTTGGTAATGTGAATCCTTCAGGACGTGTAAATGTATCGTTTCCGCGCAGTACGGGTAATACACCTTGCTTTTATAATTATTTTCCTACGGACCGTGTACAGCGATTTGACCGTCCGGGTACTTACGAAGAACCGGCAGGGCATTATATTTTTGAGCATCCTTATGCGTTATGGGAATTTGGTTATGGTTTGAGTTATACCGAATTTAAGTATACCGATTGTAATTTAAGTGATTCTATTTTCTCAGACAGAGGTAAGTTGACTGCTACTATTGAGATTGAGAATACCGGAAAACGGGATGGGAAAGAGGTTGTTCAGTTGTACGTTCGTGATAAGATTAGTTCGGTTGCTACCCCTATCAAACAACTGAAAGCTTTCAAAAAGGTATCGGTTAAAGCGGGTAAAAAGGAAACGGTAACGTTGGAGCTGCCGATTTCGGAATTAGCTCTTTATGATGCCCGTATGAAGCATATAGTAGAACCTGGTGAATTTGAGATACAGATTGGTAGCTCTTCCGATCGTATTCATTTCAATAAGACTATTGTGGTGAAATAAAAGGGATTACAGAGTGTACATTTATGTATCATAAGAATGTACATTCTTACATAACAAAAGTGTACACTCTTGACATACAAGAATGTACACTTTTATATTTGTTGACTATCAGTGTGTTAGCGCTTGGTTTCCTATAGAAAACTTCTACTTTATTGTTTCTTTCTGCAATAGATCCACAATCCTGCTATTGCTCCGATAATTAGTAATGCCAAGCCACTGTAAGCAATGCCTTCTGTTACATGCAGACTCTTCGGATCGAAACGCATTTCGATGGTGTGTTTGCCTGCAGGAACGTTTACAGCACGCAGAATATAGTTGGCTCGGGCAATATCTATCGGCTGACCGTCAATGGTAGCTTGCCATCCCGGATAGAATATCTCTGAGAATACTACAACTCCCTCTTTCGGAGAGGACGTTTCATAAATCAGGTGATTGGGCTCATAATTGGTCAACTTAATTGTGCTTAGGGAATCTACTTTGAGATTTTCAGTTTTTCCTTTCAAAGCCTCTTTGAATTTAGTATCTGCAACAGCTGTATTCTTCAGATCCACTTCACCAACAGCAGCAATTTCTTCGTTGGCGTTATTGACATACTTCACATTGTTTACAAACCATGCGTTACCGTATGCGTAGGGGTTGAGGATAGGAGCTGTCTGCCCTTGTTGGTTGACAGGGAATATAAAGTATTTCGTATTCAGCATATTCAGAATACGGAACTTATTGGCATCTACACTGTCCATTTCTCCACCGGCTGCTGCTATCTCTTTGAACGTGGCTTGCATTTCCGGGGCAATATGGTGATCTATCATTTCCTGATAACGGCGTAACTTGGCGGCATGATAACCTCCTATGCTCTTGTGCCAGTACGAAGTATTATTTTCATTGAATGTATTGGATGCAAAGTTCAGCACGCGATAATCCAATGATTTATCTTGCAGGATTTGTTCATCGGTAGGAGTTTTTTGGAAAGTTTCTATACGTGCGGATTGTGGAACAAACATATCGTCATACAGGTAACGCTTATTGATGTGCCACATTTCTCCTATACAAAGTACGGCAATGGCACTTACTGTCCATACAGTACTCAACTTACCTCGCTGATAGAGGAAAAGAAGAACGAAACCACCACAGATAAACAGGAAACTTGCCCACGCATCTGAGGTTACCATATTCATGCGCATCTCTTTCAGATTATCAAGAATTGGCAAGAGCTGATCTCCGGGGATAGCTTGTTGCAGGGCTGCCAGTTCACGTGCAGGAATAAAACTGGGTACAAGTATGCCCGGAGCTACTGCCAGAATCAATGCTACACCTGCAGTTAATGCAAAGCTGATGATTACTCCGCGGCGGTTTTGTTTTAATACCTCGGGCTTATCAATGATTGCTTTTAAGGCGAATATGGCTAACAGTGGTATTGTAAACTCTGCAATAACCAGTATGGAAGATACTGCGCGGAATTTATTGTACATCGGTATGTAATCGATGAAGAAATCAGTGAGTGGCATGAAATTCTTGCCCCACGACAGTAGAATGGAGAAAAGGGTAGCCCCAAGCAGTGCCCACTTCATAGGACCTTTTACGATAAAGCATCCCAATATAAAAAGTGCCATGACAAAAGCACCTACATAGACCGGACCGGAGGTCATTGGCTGGTCACCAAAGTATTGGGTGATCTGTGAGTACAACCCGTTGTACATTGGGTTGGCTTTTTCCATGGCAGCCTTGTTCTCCGATAGCGGAACAGAAGCTCCACCTCTTACATTAGGAACGAAAAGGCTGAGCGTTTCGCCGATGCCATAGCTCCATTGGGTAATATAGTCACGGTCGAGTCCGCTACTGGTTTGTTCGGCTTTAGGACCTTCGTGTACCAATTCGCTCTTTCCCCGCATCGTTTCTTTACTGTATTCGTAAGTATGATAGAGATTCGACAGGTTGGTGGATACTCCGATGAGGGCGGCTACTACCAATATAGCACTGGCTTTAAAAAAATGAGGCAACTCTTTTTTACGCCATGCTTCTTCAAAAAAAGCACCTACCATAAATAAGATGACAAATAAGAAGTAATATGACATCTGTACATGGTTGGATTGTATTTGTAAAGCTATGAACAGAGCGGTGACAATGGCTCCTAATAAATATTTCTTTCGATATGCGAGCACAATGCCGGCTATCGTGGGGGGATGTAGGCTAAAGTGATAAACTTCCAGATGTGTCCGGCAGCTATCAGTATGAAAAAATAGGAAGAGAAGGCCCAGATAACACCTCCTAACCCAGCCAGCCATGCTGGCAATCCGAATGCTCGCAGCAGGATATAAAACCCTAACATCATAATGAATGTAAGCCATACATAGGGTGGAAGATAGAGGCGGTAGATGTTTTCTATCCATTTTAGTGGCTTGACAGAATCGTAACTGGGAGAAATCTGATAGGTGGGCATACCACCAAAAAGACTGTTTGTCCAACGGGTTGTTTCACCGGTACGTTCGTGAAATTCTTTAGCCTCTTGGCCTGCTCCTACTCCGGCAACACTGTCATGTTGAAAAAGTGCCCGGTCTTCAATGACTGCCGGAAAGAAATAAGCGAAGGAGAGAATAATAAATGCCAGAATGGCGATGAGGTCGGGGAGAAACTTTTTCATTTACAATTTGACGATTTATGATTTACAATTGAGTTTTGTATCATTTCTGATTTGACGATTTACGGATTCGGATGTTGATAACCAAAGGGTTTTCAATCGTAAATCGTAAATCGTCAAATTGAAAAATTAATAACGGTAGTGCTCTGCTTTATACGGTCCATCTACTGATACGCCAATATATGCAGCTTGCTCGGGAGTTAACTTAGTTAGTTTTACCCCGATCTTCTCAAGATGTAGACGAGCTACTTCCTCATCAAGATGTTTAGGCAGGCGATATACATTGATATCGTATTTCTTGCTGAATAGCTCAATTTGTGCCAGCGTCTGATTTGTGAAAGAGTTACTCATTACGAAAGATGGATGTCCGGTAGCACATCCTAAATTTACCAGACGGCCGTCAGCCAACAGGATGATACTATGTCCGTCGGGGAAATAATAACGGTCTACCTGCGGTTTGATATTTACGCATTTGATACCCGGATAATGTTTCAGAGCTTCTACCTGAATTTCGTTGTCAAAGTGACCGATATTACAAACAATAGCCTGGTCTTTCATCTGTTCCATGTGGTCAATGCGGATAATATCGATATTGCCGGTGGTAGTTACGAATATATTACCCTCTTTACATGCATCTTCCATAGTTACTACTTCGAAGCCTTCCATTGCAGCTTGTAATGCGCAGATCGGGTCTACCTCTGTTACCAGTACGCGGGCTCCGTAAGAACGCATTGAATGGGAGCAACCTTTGCCTACATCACCATAACCACACACTACTACCACTTTACCGGCGATCATTACATCTGTGGCACGTTTGATACCATCGGCCAGTGATTCGCGGCAACCATAGAGGTTGTCAAACTTTGATTTGGTTACTGAGTCATTTACATTGAATGCCGGGAAAAGTAGTTTTCCTTCTTCCTGCATCTGATACAGGCGGTGTACACCTGTGGTTGTCTCTTCCGATACACCACGCATCTCAGCTGCTACACGATGCCAGCGATCTTTATCTTCTGCCAGCACTTTTTTCAAGATAGCGTTCAGTTCTATTTCATCTTCTGCATGTACTTCTTTATCAAGTACGGCTGCGTTATTTTCGGCGTCGTATCCTACGTGAATCATCATAGTGGCATCGCCACCGTCATCTACGATAACCGTAGGTCCTTTGCCACCGGGGAAGTTCAATGCCTGAAGCGTACACCACCAGTAATCTTCCAGTGTTTCACCTTTCCATGCATATACGGCAACACCTGAAGCAGCAATGGCAGCTGCGGCATGATCCTGGGTTGAGTATATGTTACAAGAACACCAGCGTACTTCGGCACCCAAAGTAACGAGTGTTTCAATCAGTACGGCAGTTTGAATGGTCATGTGCAATGAACCCATGATACGGGCACCTTTCAACGGTTTGGATTCTCCATACTTTTCGCGAAGAGCCATAAGGCCAGGCATTTCTTTTTCTGCCAGATCGATTTCCTTGCGACCGAAGTCTGCAAGTGTGATGTCTGCCACTTTATAGGGCAGGGTAGAGAATAATTCTGTAGACATATGTAATTTGTTTAAAATAAAAGTGATGCAAAGATAGAACTTTCTGAATAGTAGGGCAAAAGCTATGACTTTTTTTATCAATAATAATTTGGAGATATGTATCTATTTTTATGTAAAAAAACATATATTTGCATGTAAATGATCAACATATACAACAATATACCTCTGAGGAAGATGCTTTTTTATGGGACTATATGAACAAAAAACGAAAGAAGAACTACTAATAATTGTAGAGAATTTAGAGAAAAAAGTAGAAAAACTTTCTTCAGAACTATCCTCACTAAAGACGGGGAGATTTCGAGAGAAATATAGCACCCGTATTTTAGATGCATTACCTGATATGCTTACTGTTTTTGATCATGATGCAAACATTGTGGAACTTGCATCTTCTCCGGCAACTAATCATGTAGAAGGTACTGATTCAGGTAGCATTGTAGGATCAAATGTAAAAGATATTGTTCCGGAAGAAGCGTATGATAGTGTTCGGAAAAATATGGATAAAGTGATTGCTACCGGGCAGGGGTCTATAGCGAAACATTCACTTATGCTTGATGGTGTTTTGCATCATTATGAAAATCGTATTTTTCCTCTGGACGAAAAATATCTGCTTTGTATGTGTAGAGATGTTTCTGAAAAGGTTAAAGCGGAAGTATTGAATGCCTCTCAGCGAAACGAGATAATTCGCTTGAATTCTTTGATGCATGCAATTTTAAACAATGTTCCTGTATATTTATTCGTAAAAGACACAGGCGATAATTTTCGTTATCTTTATTGGAATAGAGCTTTTGCGGAACAAACAGGCATTGCTGTAGAAGTGGCCGTAGGGAAGACTGATATTGAGATTTTTCCAAATAGTGAGGAAGCCAGACGGTTCCGTGCTGGTGATTTTGCTGTGATGCAAACTGGAAGAATGGAATATTTGGAAGAATATACTACACTTTCCGGAGATATACGTATGGTGACGATGATAAAAACCTTGGTCCCTTCAGGTAATGAGCATCCATATATCATTGGCGTAGGCTGGGATGTAACTGATATTAAGAAGGTAGAAAAAGAGTTGATTAAAGCACGTATTAAGGCAGAAGAAGCTGATAAGTTAAAATCTTCTTTCCTTGCTAATATGAGTCATGAAATTCGTACACCGTTGAATGCGATTGTAGGTTTTTCTAAACTTATTATAGAATCGATAAACAAAGAAGAACAACTTCAGTATGCAGAACTTGTAGAAAAGAATTCAGGTTTACTTCTGAACTTGTTTAATGATATACTCGATTTGTCTGCTCTTGAGGCTGGTTCATTAAGATTTTCGATACGCTCGGTGAGATTGATAGATGTGTGCGCACAATTATATTATTTGAACCATAGTTCTGTTCAGCCTGGTGTGAAACTTATTTTGGACGAAGTTGATCCTGAATTGTCCATTCAAGGTGATTGGGACCGTATTTCTCAGATATGGTTGAATCTGCTCAGTAATGCTATTAAATTCACTTCAAATGGAGAAATTCATTTCGGTTTTGAGAAGAAAGACCAGATCGTACAGGGATATGTTTCTGATACGGGTATTGGTATACCAGCAGAGCGTGTAACTACTATTTTCAGCCGTTTTGGTAAAGTAAATGATTTTGTACAAGGTACCGGGATTGGACTGACTATATGCAGAATGCTGACCGAAAAGATGGGTGGTCGTATATGGGTACGTTCCAAAGTAGGAATAGGAACAACATTTTATTTTACTTTGCCGATAGAGTTTAAAGAAATGTGAGTGAGAAATGTCATACTATAGTGGCGATTTGTATTTACTTTTATTCAATTTTTGAAGTTTTATTATTTTTGATAATCTTTTGTTTATTAGTGTTTTATTTGGAAGATTCTGTTTCGGATAGTCTTGGAGTGAAATAATATTTTCACATTCTTATCTATATTAATTTATACATGTGAAGAATTAATTATATCTTTGATTTTCTATACTATTAGAGAATTGAAGATATTTATTTGTATACCTAATGTTAGACTAACTTTATTATTATGAAAAACTTGTTATTATTTCTGTCGTTTATTTTCTTTTTTGATACAATTAATGCTAACTCTTACCAAAGAGATGTTTGGAAATTTTTGGATAAATCTTACAAATCACTTCTGACTGATCCAAAGCAGGCTGTTGACTACACATTACAAGCGTTTGATATACTAAAGCAAACTACAGATTCCAATTTGATTGTTTCTACATTAATTGTATCTGGTCATGCCTACATGCTTTATGGTAATTTCGATATGAGTGTAAATACATATTATAAGGCTTTATCTTATTGTCCGGCAAAAGATCTTAAAACCAAGGCTAAGATAAATGTTAATTTAGGAGCTTTATATGGTTCATTAAAAGACTTCTCAAAAGCAATAAATCTGATAGATAATGCACTTCAACCTATAAAGTCCTTAAAGATTCTTCGGGAATGGCAAACGCCTACAATGCACGCGGTCTGATTCATGTCTATATGAAAGAATATGAGATTGCTGATAAATTTTTTAGGGATGCTTTACGTATAAATAAAACATTAGGTGATAAGAAGAATATAGCAGCGAATATAAATAATCTTTGTCTTTATGAAGGTGACACAGAAGAAAAAATAAAATTAATACAAGAAGCCATTGTCATTAATGAAAATTTGAATGCTTTATGGTCATTGGCAGAGAATTATAATAATTTGGGAATGCAGCTGTTTTATGCTAAAAGGAATAATGAGGCTTTGAGTGCTTTAAAAAAAGCGGCTGTTTATGCATTTGATGTTAATGCACATGAATTAATTTGTGATAATTATGAGTATCTTTCTAAAGTATATGCAGCACAAAAATGTTATAAAGAGGCCTATGATAATTTATTGAATTTCGAAAAGAAACGGGAACAGTTACTTCAAAAAAGAGAGTTGGTAAATATTGAAAGAAATCTCATAAAACAGAAATTACAGGATCAGAAAAAAGAATCCGAAATTCAGAAGCATATGCATCAAATTGAATTATTGAAAAGAAATATAAGTCTTGCGGTTGTGCTTTTTTTGTGTATTACTCTTCTTGCTTTCTTTTTAATTAAACAATATAAACGAAAAAAGGATTTACAGATAGCAAAGGGACAGACTGAGTTGTTATTAAAAGATAAGATAATAACAGAACTAAAGTTACAACAACAAGCTGTGGAATTAAGTGCAAAATCGGAAAAATTAGAGAGTACACAAAGTGAATTGACGAATTTTGTTCTTTTCTTAAATAGTCGGAATGAACTTCTGGAGAAAATTAGAGAGATGATTAAAAGTACTTATAAAATGAATAATAATGAGATCTTAACTCACTTAAAAAAAATAAATACCTTTATTCTCCAATTTAAAAAGCTGGAAGATGATAATAATTCTTTGACCAAAGAGGTTGATGAACAAAACCATGAATTCTTGAGTCGTTTGGAACAAAAACATCCGGGATTAACTCATGGTGAAAAGAAGTTAGCGACTTTCTTGCGGATTAATTTATCTACAAAAGAGATATCCTTGTTAACTGGAATATCTATCAAAGCAATTAGTATGGCAAGGTATCGCTTAAGAAAAACACTCTGTTTGCATTCTCAGGATGATATTTCTGCTTATTTACGTGATATTTGATTTTTTTTTATTTTGTAGGTTTCTTTATAGATATAAATTGGCTATTATCAACATTTTAAGAAATGTTTTGTAGGGTGTAAAGTCTTTTGTTTTACTATTTTGTAGGGGCTATGTAGATTAGTATTTTTAGGTGGTAGTTAGATTTTGAAGTTTATTTGTCACGTGTTTGAAAAGCGCATTTATTAACTTTAAAATTTAATTGCTATGAAGCAAAGTAATTACTTAGGAGGTACATTATTATATGCAATAATGTCATTACTCTTTCTTATTCCACTCTCTGCTTATGCACAAAATTATCAATTAAAAGGGTACGTGTTGGATAGTAATGACGAGCCATTGATAGGTGCAAATGTCGTTGTTACTGGAACAACTAATGGTATGATTACCGATTTAAATGGAGAATTTGTATTGGTAGTTTCTCCAAATGATCGAATTGATGTCTCTTATATGGGATATATCAAGCAGACTATTTCTTTAAATGGAAGGAAAACGCTTAAAGTTATTTTGAAAGAAGATAGTCAGATGTTAGATGAAACGATAGTCATTGGTTATGGTACAATGAAGAAGAGTGATATGACAGGAGCTATCTCTTCTGTGGATGTTGAAGCACTGGCCAGTCGTGCAACTACGAATCCGGCAGAGGCTTTGCAAGGTAAAGTAGCTGGTGTCAATATTCTGAAGTCGGGAGGTAATGCAGGGGCAGGTGTTTCTGTTAAAATCCGCGGTATTAAAACGATGGGAAGCAATGAACCACTTTATATTGTAGATGGTTTTCCGGGGGATATAACCACTGTTAATCCGCAGGATATTGAGTCGATGGAGATATTGAAAGACGGTGCGGCAGCTGCTATATATGGTTCTGTTGCAGCAAATGGAGTAGTGATAGTCACTACCAAAAACGGTAAGAAGGGTGAAACTAAGATTGACTTTAATGCATTTTGTCAATTTACAAGTGCTTCTAATAAGTTTGAAATGCTGAATTCTGATGAGTATTTATATGTACATAATATGATGTACGAAAACGCTGTTGCTAAGAAACCGGGATATTTATCATTTAAAGATTCAGATGGGAAGTTGAAGAATCCGACCGGGTTTGATACGAATTGGCAAGACGAGATGCTTCGTAATGGTTTATCTCAGAATTATAATGTCAATATCAGGGGAGGTTCTGATATTGCAAAATATTCAATATCTTATAATCATTCGGATGATAAGGGGATTTTCAGAGGTAATAAATACACTCAGGATAATGCTCGTGTCAAGTTAAATCTGCAAAAAAGGATTTTTAATTTTGATGCTTCTTTAGCTTTTAAAGTAACACAAAGCCAACAGCCACAATATTCCTTAAAGGAGATGTATGCAATGGCCCCAATGGTACCTGTTTATGATGAAAATCAGCCTTCTGGTTATGGTTTAAATGATATGACTGTCGATGGAGTTCGTTTGGAAATGCCAAATAATCGTAATGTGATGGCAGATGATCATTTTAAACATAAAAAAACGAATGGGTATGATATTATTGGCAATATAGGTTTGACCGTGGATATTGCTCCATGGCTAAAGTTCAAGACAGCATATGCTTATAGAGGATATTATGCAAATACTAAATACCATTCGGAGAAGTATACTGCCGACATTCAGGGACAAAGCTTATATCCATATAATTATGATAGCAATTCTTACTGGTATGAGCAGACATTCGATAATGTACTGACTTTTGATAAAACGTTTGGTAAACATTCTCTGAGTGTGATGGCTGGTAGCTCTTTATCTGCAGCTCGTAAAGACTGGAGTCAAATCAATGTTGAGGGAAAGAAAATGAATTATGATGTGGTAAATGGGAAGTTGGTAATAACAGAAGTTCCAGCGGGATTCTTTGATCCTACATCACCTACGATAGATGCTGGTACAGGCGGAACATTTACTGGAAGCGGATCTTTCTGGAATTATAATCGTGCTTCATTTTTTGGTCGTATTAATTATTCATATTCAGGTAAATATTTATTTCAGGCAACGATTCGATCCGACGGTTCCTCTAAATTTGGAAAGAATAACCGGTGGGGGGTATTCCCTTCTATGGCTTTAGGATGGCGTATTAGCGAGGAAGAATTTTTTTTCAGGAGATGTTGTGAGCAACTTGAAGTTGAGAGCGAGTTGGGGACGGTTGGGTAACGAAAATGCATTAGGATATTATTATGCTCCGACGATGACCAGTGACAATACCCAGTGGATGAGCTACGTACAAGGTACTAATCCTTGGCCAGGTATGGTTAACTTGTATCTTGTAAATGATGCTTTACGTTGGGAGACTACTGATACGAAGAATATTGGGGTTGATTTTGGCTTTTTTAATAATAAGCTCTCGGGCTCTTTGAATTATTATTATAATACAACGGAAGATTTATTGATTGAGAAGGTTATGTCTCCATCCGCTGGTATCTATAACCCGACAGTGAATGTAGGGAAGATGAGAAATAAGGGATTTGAGTTAGAATTGAATTATGCAGATAATAGTAATGGTTTTGAATATAATATCGGATTCAATCTCTTTACTACTAAAAACGAGATGCTAAAAGCCGATCCTAATCAGGTTCTGTATGGATCAGCTTTAAAGGGTGCCGGCCATTTTGTTACTCAAACTTTGGAGGGATATCCCGTGGCGAGTTTCTTTTTATACAAAATGGATGGAATATTTCAATCACCGGAAGATGTGACCAATCACTATACAGAGGTTGTACAGCCGGACGGCTCTATAAAAAATATAGTTCTTCAGCCCGATGCGAAACCTGGTGATATCCGATTTAAAGACTTGAATAATGATGGCGTTATTGATGAAAATGATAAAGAGTATTGTGGTTCAGGTATACCCAAATTAGAGGCTAACTTATCGTTTGGCGGTTCTTACAAGGGAGTTGATCTTTCTTTCTTATTAGGAAGTGCCTGGGGGCATAAATTGTATAATGCTAATCGCCTGTATTATGAATCAATGGACGCAGGAATCAATCTGTTTAAGTCGACGTTGGGAGCATGGACCGAAGATAACAGGAGTAATGTAATGCCACGTGCCGTACTAAAAGATCCTAATATGAATTCTCGCGAATCTGATCGTTTTCTGGAAAAAGGTAACTTTATTCGTTTACGTCAGTTACAAGTGGGATATACATTACCTAAAAATCTGACTAAGAAGGTTTATATAGACAAGTGTCGTTTTTATGTTAGCGGTGAAAATCTGCTGACATGGACCAATTACTCGGGTATTGATCCGGAGTTCTCTTCCAGTATTCTGGATACAGGAGTAGATGTCTTTATTTATCCGTTTACTCGCTCTTATGTTGTTGGTTTGCAGGTGACATTTTAATCAATTCTAATACTATCAACCATGAAAAAATATATTTATATAACCTCTCTTTTTTGTGCAACATTTTTAGGTGGATGCGATAACTTTCTAACGGTAGAGTCTCCGGATTTTTCTACTGATAAATTTTGGAGAGATTCTATCGATGTAGAATCCGGGTTATCTGCTGCGTATGCTCAGTTGGATAACAGATGTGGTACTTATAATTTCTCTGAAATTAAATTTGTGATAGAAACTTTTCGTGAAGATATCATGGAGAAAGGTTCGGATGTAAATAACTATCCGGAATGGGGGCAAATTTATGATTTTACATATAATAATGAGAATTCCCGAATCAAAGAGTATTGGATGAATTGCTATAATGGCATTAATTACACAAACAATGTCTTATTTGGTATTAATAAAGTTCAGACAGGTGATCATCCGATGGATCAGAAAAAGTATAATAGTGTGGAAGGTGAAGCATTATTTTTACGTGCCTACTATCACATGAAGTTACTGCTGAACTGGGAGAAGATTATTATTCGTGATGAATATTTGACAAGTGAAGAACAAACGCATAAGGCTCTTTCTACCAGGGAAGCAGGCTGGGAGTTCGTTTGTTCGGAATTATCAGCGGCTGGTAAAATATTACCCTTAACCCGTCCTTCTCTACAAGCCGGCCGCGTGACAAGTGGTGCTGCTTATGCCTATCTCGGTTGGGCCTACTTGACGCGGGCTTACGAACAACCGGAGAAGAAAACGGAGTATCTCACTAAAGCAGAAGAAGCGTTAGAGCAAGTGAAAGGTTATGCTTTGGAGAAAGATTTTCTAAGTATGTTTAATGGAACAAATAAGAATTGTAAAGAATCTATCTTTGAAATTCAGTTTACAGGAAATACCTCTGATGGTGCCTATCACCAACATGTGATGCACTATTGGGTAGCAGCTCCTGTATTGAGGGGATGGGATGAGATTCGTCCGAGCGAAATGATTCTGAATGAATATAGAAAAGAAGGACGTATTGCTACTACAGGTAATTTGGATTCCCGGGCATATGCAAGTATGTTCTTTGACGATCCTTATTTTAATGATGGTAATGAGAGAATATATGGATTTGAGTATACAGATTTATTTGATGCGAATGATGAGATTAATCGTTGTTTCCGCAAATATATGCCCGATGATATGCAAAAACTAAAACAATCTAATACTTCGACGAATGTACCTATTATGCGTTATGCCAATGTTCTGTTGATGCAGGCTGAGATTTACAATGAACAGGGGCATCCAGAAAAGGCCGTGCCACTGATTAACGAAGTAAGAAGAGTACATGGAGATATGCCGGGAATGTCAGGGGAGTCTTACGAGGCTGTAAAAGCTCAAATAGAGCATGAGCGTTTGATGGAATTTGCTGTAGAAAACTTCCGTTTCTATGATCTTCGTCGCTGGGGTAAGCTGGATGAAGCTTTACATTTGGCAGGGCGCAAAAACTTTAGTACCGAGAAGCATGCCTTCCTCCCGGTTCCTTTGATGGAGATTCAAAGCAATAACAAAATCGATTAGAAATAACTTTTATTAATTGTTTAACAGGGATTTGAGGGGTCTGTGAAGACCTTTCAAGCCCACTTAATATCTGAAAAATGAAAAAAAATACACTGTTTTTACTGGGTGTACTTCTTGGAATGGGAAGTATAAACGGGGTATCGGCACAGCAAAATGTGTGTGGATTCGAACATCAGCAAGAGATGTATAGGAAATTACATCCTACTGCGGAAACTGAAAATGTAGATGCTCTGGTAGCGACGAGGACTAACGTCTCTTATCATCAAGGGCAGTATGTGATTCCGGTTGTTTTCCATGTATTTGCAGACGCCACAAATGATTCTCGTCTGAAAGTGACTTATAGCTTAATAGAAAAAGCCTTAAAGCAAACCAATGAAGATTTTCAAGGATTGACTGCCGATTACAACCAGACAGGGGCAAGCAGTCGTTTTGAGGAGATAAAAAAGCCATTGAATATTGCTTTTCGTTTGGCAAAAATAGATCCGGACGGAAATCCGACGAAAGGTGTTGTATTCTATGATGAAGCCGAGAAAGGTTTTGGCAATGGAGGAGGATATGATGAAGCGATCCAGAAATATGCATGGGACAATAGTCGATATATGAATATATATATAATGAAAGATCTTTATGCAGATGGGGATTATTATAATTCAGGCGTTTCCTGGTTACCGGACAATTCAATGACAATGGAAAACTTGGCTCGTGTAGTCTACAACGGTAGTTATATAGGTAATAATACAAGCGAAAATTTTCGCCGGGTTTTGACTCATGAATTCGGGCATTTTATGGGGTTACATCACACCTTTGAGGGTGGATGTACTTATCCGAATGATGGGATTGAAGATACCCCTCCTGTAGCTACTTCCAAATGGCCGGCTGATCAGGTAAACTGTGAAGGAAATTATACAGATTGGGAAAACTTTATGAATTACACAGATGCTTACCGACATTTTACTGCAGGACAGGTGGCTCGAATGGAATATTATTTAAATGAGTCTTTATCTCGGAGTGAATTGTGGCAAGAAGAAAACCTGGTTGCAACCGGAGTAAATGATGGCTATGTAGCTGCCCCTGTGGTCCTGATTGTAAAAGGAAAGAATTTTTCCGAAACTATAGATAATCAAGGTGAGGTAAGCGGTTCTCTACAGTTAGAAGCAAGTGCTGGGATGACATTTGCCAAACTCGGTGTACTGGTAGAAGGTACTGATTATACAATTTCAAATTTGCCGGCAGGTTTGCAGGCAACAGTAACTCTTTCAAGTGATGTTACTGCTATGATTACGATGAGTGGAAAAGCCTTAAGTCACCAGGCTTCCGATAGCCATAAGGATGTCTCTATAACTTTGAATACTTCTGTTTTAAAGGTGGAGAATGGAACGCCAACTGCACAGAATATTAATTTTGGAGTATTGTTTAATGATCCGTATACTTCTTACTGTTTATTTAATCCTCGTTTTGCTCCTTATGCACACATTTCTAAAGTTAAGTTTGCTCAAATAGAAAGAAATACGGACTTTGATGGACAACAGTATAAAGATTTCCGGGCTGATTATGTAGCCGGACTGGAGAAAGGTAAAACATATAAATTGGAAGTTACTGTGCAAAACTGGAAATCCGGCGAAAATGATCCCTATACAGTTCGTGCCTGGTTTGACTGGAATGGTGATTATGTATTTCAGCAAGATGAAATGATTGCTCCCCAGAAAATAAGTAAGATTGGTAAAGCAGGTACAGAGCATGTACTTATTTTTGATATTGTTGTACCAGATGATATGGTAATGGATAAAGAATTTGGTTTCCGTGTGATGTTACACTATACATTAGGCAAAGACGGAGAAGATCCCTGTGGTGAAATCGATAGTGGAGATGTTGAAGATTATGGTATCATATATGGTGAAGAGAACGCCCATGTATTACCTCCTGATGGTCCGGACGAGCCGGTTGATGAGGTATGTGTTCCGGAGTTTTCTTATCGTCCTTATGCTTATATTAAAAAAGTGGAATTTGCAAATATCTCTAATGAAACAACCGGTGAGGTGAATAATACGGAGATTATTGAGGATTTCAGAGACAATCAGGAACTGAATGGGCATATAGAGAAAGGAAAAGAATATGTAATGAAAGTGACCTATTCGAATCTGAATTCTAACTCGAAGGATGCTTATGTGATACGTGCCTATATTGATTGGAATCATGATAATATACTTGAAAAAGAGGAATCTCAGAAGATAGCAATTCCTGCCATTGGTTCAGCTGATAATCCGGGAACTGTTGAATTCAGATGGACTGCACCGGATAATGCAGTACTGAATGAAAAATTACATATGCGTGTTTTTATGCATTATGGTGATGCTGATAGTATGGTAGGGGAACAGCCTTGTGGAACTGTGGAAAATGGACAGTTAGAAGAGTATTATGTGATTGTTTCTTCTGATCCCAGTATGATAATTGATCATACAGTTGGATCAATGAATGTTTACCCTAATCCTACAGATGGCATTTTGTATATTGGTGGTGAAAATATGAATATGGTAAAATATAGCTTGTATAGTATTGATGGTCGTTTGGTACAACAGGACAATATTACTACCTCTCAAATAGATATCAGTAAGCAACCGAAAGGTGCTTATCTTTTAAAAATAGAGACGAAAGAGTCTGTATTACAGCAAATTGTAATTCTGAAGTAAATAATTGGACCGGTAGGTGATCACTGGTTTCCTACCGGTCATATGTCTATTTATTAATTATCAAAACAAATTAAAATTATGAAGAAAAAATTACTTTGCTGCTTTACGCTACTTAGTATGGTAGCTGGGCAAGCGATGTCACAATCTCAATTGTGTAGACCTGAATTGACATGGGGTGCTTATGCTTGTATCTCAAAAGTTGAGATTAATGGTATGGTGAGTGAATCATCTACAACTCCTGAAGGATGGGATGGAAAGATCGGTTCTAATACGTATGATGAAAATGTTCTTTTTGCTGATTACACAATGGACAAAGAGCGTGTTGTTACGTTGGAGGCAGGTAAAGAGTATGAATTAAAAATTACCGTTTGTAACTTCTCTTCCGGTGCCGGAGATGAGTATTATGTAACTGCTTTTTTTGACTGGAATGGTGATAGCAAACTGACTGCTGCTGAGACGGTTTTTCAAAAGTCGATTGCTGTAGGAAAACCGGGGCAGAGTTCTTTTAAAGTAGTTTCCGGAAAAATAACTGTTCCTGCCGATGCCAGCAAGACTTTTACAATGCGTACTTATCTGCATTATAAAACTCCGGATGTTCCTTATACAGATCCTTGCAGTACACAAGACGGTGGTGTGTTACAGGATTATACTGTTCAGCTTGATGGCGGAACCTCTATTGAAAATACATCACTTGATGCATTTGCTGTATACCCGAATCCAACAGACGGAGAAGTCTTTATAAAATTGGAGAATGCCAACGAATATATGCTTTATAGCGTTGATGGTAAATTGGTACAAAAAGGAATGATAACAGGAAACTCTATCAATATTTCAGGTAATACTTCCGGCATGTACATTCTGCAAGTGAAGACAAACGATGGATTAGTAAAACGAACCAATATTATCATTAAATAATATTTTTCACACTTTATAGGGTATTTAGAAGCTGGTTCGACTGATCGTGACTGAATACAATTGTATATGGTCTAAGAACCTTAATACAAGATTCTGGTAGAGAGGGCCGAACCAGCTTTTATTTTTTAATATTAACTGATAAAATTTAATACTGATATGTTTAGAGAGAAATTTAAAGTACAAATGTGGCGATTATTGTTTGTGGTGGTGTATACCATTTGCTTCTCCATATCAGTTTCTGCGACCCAACAAACAGCTATTTATAATGTAGAATCTTATAGTGATATTTTAGATATCCGGTGTACTCCATACAGCAATGATTATTTTACAGGAGGTTTTTCTGATTTGGGTTCATGGATGTGTTTTACATTACCTTCGGAGAATAACTGGATAAATGGTTTTTGTGGTCCTTTTGAGCTCGATCACCGGCAATGGATATCGGATGCCATTCTCCAAGTCGGATTTACTGCAGACATCACAACTGAAACTTTTACTCCTGATAGCGTGACATACGTTCCGGGAGAACTATACATGAATTCTTCTTCTAAACAGGGGAATATACAACAACGCTTATTTTTTGTAGATAAGTATACGGCGTTATGGAGTTGTGAAACCAGTGAGAAGAGGGAACTCTACATTACAAATGGTTCGTTACAAGGAATACAGTCATCCGGATTGGAGAATAATATTCTGTCTTTGAAACTATCAACCGGAGAGATGTGTGTCGTCACATTTTCATCGGATATTCAGCTTTCCTATGAGAATTCCAAGCTCTTGGCCAAACTTCCTGAAGGGCATAAAGGATATGCCACTATTTCTTATTTCTACGAATCGAAACGGCCGGATAATTATGCCCAGTTGATACAGGTATATTATTACATCCTGATAATTATATAACAGAACATACGAATCGTTGGATGAAATATCTGAAATCTGTTTTACGTCCGGAAATGCCTGTAGAATATCATCGTATCGCAGTAAAAGCTATGGTGACATTGTTGACAAACTGGCGTGCATCCAGAGGTGATTTGTTTCATGATGGAGTTATTCCTTCTCATGCAATGTCTTATTTCATCGGTTTTTGGGGATGGGATTCGTGGAAGCATGCGGTAGCATTAAGCCTGTTTGAACCTAACCTTGCTAAAGATCAGGTTCGTGCAATGTTCGATTATCAGACTTCAGAAGGGATGATCATCGATTGCATCTATACCGATAAAAAAGAAAATAATGAACGAAACAGTAAACCGCCATTGGCAGCATGGGCAGTGAGCGAAATCTATAAAGCTACTTTAGATGCTGATTTTGTGAAAGAGATATATCCTAAATTGCTGAAATATCACCGTTGGTGGTACGAATATAGAGATCACGATAAAAATGGTTTTTGTGAATTTGGCTCAGTGGATGGTACGCTTGAGGCTTCTGCCTGGGAAAGTGGTATGGATAATGCGATTCGTTTTGATCATTCTTCTATGCTGAAGAATGATAACAGAGCCTGGAGCTTAAATCAGGAATCTGTTGATTTGAATGCTTATCTGGCCCATGAATATCTATTGCTGAAGGAATTGAGTATAATAGCCAACTGTGAGTTTAACGAACCGGATCGGACAGCAACGACAGCGATTATTTCTTTGATAGAGAAAAAGAATTTTTTTATGATAAAAGGCTGAGTAGTCACAGTTCTGTGCAGGTAGAAGGTTGTGAGGCTTATATTCCACTTTGGGCAGGAATCGCTACACCCGCTCAGACAGAGTGTGTCTTGAAGTATCTAACTGATCCTTTGAAGTTTGCAACGTATATTCCTTTTCCTACTGTTACGGCTGATCATCCGAATTTTTCGCCGAATGGTTATTGGAGAGGTCCGATATGGCTGGATCAGGTATATTTTGCAATTCATGGATTAAGAAATTATGGTTATACTGAATTGGCCGATGGTTATACAAAACAAGTGTTCGATCGCCTTAATGGTTTGCGTACAGATGCTCCAATTCATGAAAACTATGAAACAAGTACCGGGAAAAGGCTGAAATCTCCACATTTCAGCTGGTCTGCTGCTCATTTACTGCTGCTTTATCGTGAATCGGGGGTATTGGATGGTAAACAGACTGATTTGTGTCTGTTTCAATCAGATTACCGTAACTATGCTTATATAAAAGGGGTTGAATTTGCCGGGATTAATAATAATGTTTCTTACTCGGAGACAGGATGGATGGATTATTCCAAAGAAAATGTAGCCGCGTTGGAATGTGGCAAAACACATGTGATGAATGTAAAAATAGAAAATTGGGATTCGGGTTCTTCAGATATCTATAAACTGAGACTTTGGATGGATTGGAATGGTAATTATGAGTTAGAAGAGAATGAATTGGTTGATACCAAGCTTATTAGTCCGATTGGGCAGCAACATAAAGAGCATGATTGTCAGTTTCAGATTACTATTCCGGAAAATGCAGTAAAGAACGAGAAACTCAAATTTAGGTTATTCTTACATTTTGTTACGGACGAATCGGACGGAGTAACCCCTTGTGGCTGGGTGGATAGTGGCATTGCACACGACTATGGCTTCGTTATAAAGTCGGGTGGATCTTCTGTTCAGCAGAATACTGATACTCTGAAAGCAAAAGTTTTTCCGAATCCGGTAACAGATTATCTATATATACAGGTAGATTCTCCAATCAGACAATATTCAATTTTAGGTTTAGAAGGTACCGAATTATTCAAATACTCCGGAGACATAGATAAAATAGATATGAAATCTTTTGCTTCAGGCAATTATATTCTTCAGGTTAAATATGAAGAGAATGGAAAAGAGCGGACAGAGGTTTTTAAAATAGTTGTTCAATAGGAATTATATAATTTGTATGTTTATATTTACTATTATTGGGTTGATGGGCAGTGGAGTATTACTTGGTTATCTATCAAGAAAACGAAACCTGAATATTGTACATCGGATTATTACGTGGTTAATATGGATTCTTCTATTTCTTCTTGGAACGGAGGTTGGTGGTAATAAAATGATATTGGAAGGACTACATACGATCGGGCTTGAAGCACTGGTAATTACATTAGCGGCTGTTGCAGGTAGTGTTTTGGGGGCCTGGGGATTGTGGCTTTTTATATCATACCGAGACGTGAAAGGAGGAAAGGAATGAAAAGTAGCATTGTTATTGTACTGTTTTTCGCATTGGGTATCTTACTTAATTTGTACGGTTTGTATCCTTCGTACTTAGAACAACTGGATTTGAGTTTTTATGCATTATGTGCCTTGATGTTTTGTGTTGGTATTACTGTTGGCAATAATCCTCAGATACTATTGAATTTTAAGACAGTAAATCCAAGATTCTTTTTGCTTCCTGTATTGACTATTTTAGGCACTCTTGTTGGCTGTTGTATGAGTAGTGTTTTCTTCAATAAGCATTCTCCGGTAGATTGTATGGCTGTGGGAGCGGGTTTTGGATATTATTCGTTATCAAGTATTATTATTACTGAATATAAAGGAGCCGAATTGGGGACTATAGCCCTGCTATCCAATATAATGAGAGAGATTATAGCTTTACTGGCAGCACCTTTTCTGGTTCGTTTCTTTGGAAGATTGGCACCTATCGCAGTAGGAGGGGCTACGACAATGGATACTACTCTTCCTATTATAACTCGCTATTCCGGAGAAAAATATATAGTTGTATCTATTGTCCATGGGTGTTTACTGGATTTTTCCGTACCATTCATTGTAACGTTATTGTGTACCATTTAACTATAATACATTGAGAATATGAAAAAGCATATTTTATACTTGATCATTCATGGTTTGTTTTGTTCTACATCTTTGTTGGCAGGGGAGCAAGTTCCCTGGCAGGATCCACAAATCAGCGGTATTAACAGAGAGCCGGCGTGTGCCTATTTTATCTCTTTTCCTTCCGAAGCAAAAGCGTTGTCCAATGATGTACAGGCTAATGAACGGAGAGTCTCTTTAGATGGAATATGGAAATTTCTTTATTCCCGGAATATAGATGCATGTCCTAAGAATTTCTTTAAACCGGATTTTAATACAAAGAACTGGAGTGATATTGAGGTACCTGGAAGTTGGGAACTCCAGGGTTTCGATTGTCCTATCTACACAGATGTCAAATATCCTTTTCCCGCTAATCCTCCTTTTGTTCCTTCAGATTATAATCCGGTAGGTATTTATGCCAAAGATTTCATTGTACCAAAATCTTTTAATGGGATGGATGTATTTTTGGATTTTGAAGGAGTTGAATCTGCTTATTATTGCTGGGTAAACGGACAGTTTGTTGGTTATGCCGAAGACAGTCGTCTTCCTTC
Source organism: Bacteroides nordii WAL 11050 = JCM 12987 (assembly GCA_000613465.1). Taxonomy (GTDB): domain Bacteria; phylum Bacteroidota; class Bacteroidia; order Bacteroidales; family Bacteroidaceae; genus Bacteroides; species Bacteroides nordii. Next base: position 102,814 of record BAJA01000011.1, on the reverse strand, counting down.
ACACTTTAATGTGACCTCTTTGTTGAAAACCGGTAAGAACAAAGTAGTGGTTCAGGTTTTCAGATATAGTGACGGCTCTTATTTAGAAGGACAAGATTACTGGAAATATAGTGGCATTGAAAGAAGTGTATACCTGATCGCCAGACCAAAGTGCCGTGTGAAGGATTTTAAGGCGTCTGCTCAGTTGGTGAATGATTATAGAGATGGAGATCTACAATTGGATTTGACAATGGCCTTACCTGAAAATGTAGTGGGAAACCGGGTGCAATTGAAGCTGATGGAGGGTAAGAATTCTCTATTTTCTGATGAGAAGATTATCACTTCTTTGTCTGATACTCTTTTGCGTTTCGATCATCTTATTAAAAATGTGAATGCATGGAATGCAGAGACGCCTAATCTTTATACTATGGTAGTAAGTGTGAAGGATAAGGAAGGACATGTTTTAGAGGCATTTCGGCATCGTATTGGTTTCCGTACGGTTGAGATACGTAACGGACAGCTTTTGATAAATAATGTTCCTATTTTAATTAGGGGAGTAAACAGGCAGGAGCACGATCCACATCGGGGACGTACACTTTCTTTGGAGACTATGCTTACAGATATTAAAATGATGAAGCAATTTAATATCAATGCTGTTCGCTGTAGTCATTATCCCAATAGACCGGAGTGGTATGAGTTGTGTGATGAATACGGACTTTATATGGTTGATGAGGCCAATATTGAATCACATGGAATGGAATATCATGAAGATGGAACTTTAGCTAATTATCCTGATTGGGAACGTCCTTTTATGGAACGTATGAAACGTATGGTGATGCGTGACCGTAATTTCACAGCTATTATTACATGGTCATTAGGCAATGAATCAGGTTATGGAAAGAACTTTGAAACACTGTATAATTGGACAAAAAGCTTTGATACGACTCGTCCGGTTCAATATGAAGCAGCTCGCCGTGAAGGTTTGTCGGATATCTACTGTCCTATGTATGCCCGGATTTGGTGGTTGCGCGAATTTGTTAATGAACGGAAGTTGCGTCCGATGATAATGTGTGAATATGCACACTCTATGGGAAATAGTACAGGTAACCTGCAAGACTATTGGGACTTGATTTATAAGTATGATAATTTGCAGGGTGGATTTATTTGGGATTGGGTTGATCAGACATTTGCTAAAAAGGATGAGAAGGGTCACGATATTTGGGCATATGGCGGTGATATGGGATATGTTGGTGTACCTAATGATTCTAACTTTTGTGCAAATGGTCTGGTAGCAGCAGACCGTTCACTTCATCCACACATCTGGGAGGTAAAGAAGGTTTATCAATATGTACATTGTGAACCGGTTGCTTTCACAAAAAACAAGATACTTGTTACCAATCGCCACGATTTTATAGATCTGGCAGGTTATTATTTGAGATGGGTAGTTGAAGCAGACGGTGAAGAAATTCAATCGGGTGTTTTAGATTTTCCTGCTATTCCGGCAAATTCCTCCCGGGAAATAACAATTCCTTATCGCGAACTTCTTCCTGCATCAAAAGAATATTTTCTGAAGATTGAAACGTTGACCAAGCGTGAAGAATCTTATGCTCCGAAGGATTTTATTGTAGCGATGGATCAATGGCAGCTGCCGATTGAGAAGAGCGGGCAGCATGTAAATAAAACCAATGAACCCGTTAAGGTATTGCGTACTGAAAAAGAATTGATACTCGAAAGTAAATCGTTCAGAACAGAGTTTTCAACTGTTTCAGGAGAAATGACTTCTCTGAAATATGGCAGTAAAGAAATGCTTCTGGCAGGTTTAAGACCAAATTTTTGGAGACCCTCTACAGATAATGATGTGCCCAGTGGTTTGCTCTCACGTAGTGTGGAATGGAAGAAAACAATGGAAGTTGCCCGGCTTCTTAAGTTGGACATGGAAACTAACCCTGATAGTACATGTGTTAAAGTACTTACCAAATATCGCTTGGAAGAGCAGGACTCTTTTGTGCAAATAGCCTATCAGATTCTCGGAAACGGAATAATTAAAGTGGAAATGTCGTTTATACCGGGACAAAAACCGTTACCGGAAATGCCTCGTTTTGGGATGCGTATGATTATTCCAAAAGAGTATGACCAAATGACCTGGTTTGGAAGAGGCCCCCATGAAAATTATGCTGATCGTAAGACTTCTGCTGCCATAGGATTTTACCAGGCAAGCGTATGGGAACAATTTCATCCTTATGTACGTGCACAGGAGACCGGTAATAAGTGTGATACCCGCTGGCTTACCCTTTGTGATAAAGAGCAAAAGGGATTATTGATTACAGGTACAGAACCTTTGTCTGTAAGTGCGTGGAATTTTATGCAGGATGATATTGACTACGTCCCTTTCAGTGTAGAACGCAGACATGGTGGAAGTGTAGAGAAGAAAGATTTGGTGTGGATTAACATAGACCAAATGCAAATGGGAGTAGGTGGAGATAATAGCTGGGGGGCTCAGGTACATCCGGAATACACTATTACTCCGTCAATGAGGAAATATAGTTTTGTTATACAACCTATCCGGACTTTAGAGGGAATAGTTGAGCAGGCTCGTCAGATATGGTTTTAATTAAATTCATAAAGATTATGAGAAAATATATTATAAGATTTTGTGTACTGATTGGCGTGAGTATACTTTTTAGTAATTGTTCTGAGCAAAAAAAAGAGTCTCATCCTTTGTTAGTACATAAGTATGACAATATTTTGGATATATCTTATACTCCTAATGACTCTTTTTATTGTAGCGGGTGGTTTTCTGATCAAGGAGCGTGGATGGGGTTTACTGTACCACAAAAGGAACGATGGATTAATGGCTTTTGCGGTCCCTTCGATCTGGAAACACGCCGATGGATTTCTCAATCATTGGTAACGGTAGGATTTGCTGAAGCTCCCGATGAAGTTTTCTCTCCGGATTCTGTTGTCTATTTCCCGGGAGAGCTGTATATGCGTTCTTCCTCCGGGCATGGGACTATAAGTCAGCGTCTTTTCTTTATTGATAAATCCAACGTGCTGCTGGAATGTGTTTCGGATAGTAATAAACCGTTGTGTTTTTATGGTCAGGCATTAGATGATAATTCTTCTTATAGTGTAGTAAATAATTCATGCATGCTTTCTTCATCCTCCGGAGATCAATATCTGATTACCTTTCCGGAAAATGTAAAGATCCATTTCTCCGGTAATAGATATGAGGCAAATGTTTCGTCTGCATCTCCAATTTATGTGGTAATCTCTTCCCTGGAGAATATCAAAGCAGATGTTTGATTTTGGTGCTATTGCCAAGATGCAATCGAATCCTTCCGGTTTCATCAATAAGCATTATCAGTGTTGGAACGGTTATTTAGAGAAAGTGTTGCGATCTGATATGCCGGAGGAGTACGATCGGATTGCAGTTAAAGCAGTGGTTACTCTTATCGCCAACTGGCGTAGTAGCCGTGCCGGATTATTACATGATGGAGTGGTTCCATCACATGCTGTAGGCTATTTTATGGGATTCTGGGCCTGGGATTCATGGAAACATGCTGCTGCATTGGCTGACTTTGCTCCGGAACTGGCTAAGAATCAAGTACGTGCCATGTTCGATTATCAAATGGATAACGGAATGATAATAGATTGTATCTATACGGACATTCGCGAAAACAACGCAAGGGATAGTAAACCACCTTTGGCTGCATGGGCTGTGAATAAGATATTTGAAGCAACGGCTGATACTGCTTTTGTGGAAGAGATGTATCCTCAATTGCTTCATTATTATCATTGGTGGTATCTGGATCGTGATCATGATTCAAATGGTATCTGTGAATTTGGTTCGGTAGATGGAACGATTGAGGCAGCAGCTTGGGAGAGTGGTATGGACAATGCCATTAGATTTGATTGTGCAAAAATGGTCAAGAATAGCGATACAGCCTGGAGTTTTGATCAGGAATCGGTTGATCTGAATGCTTTTCTGGCTTATGAGTATTCTTTACTGAAAAAACTGGCAGTAGTGGCGAAACAGCCGTTCAATGAAAAGGAATATGCAGATATTATAAGTACTTATTTTTATGATAAAGAGTCCGGATTCTTTTTTGATAAAAAGTTGGATGGAACATTCGTGAAAGAACCAGGCAGTGAGGCTTATATACCTTTTTGGGCAGGTATCGCGACCAAGGAGCAGATGAAGGAGGCTATGAAGCTATTTACGGATTCTACAAAGTTCTCTACTTATATTCCTTTTCCTACTGTTGCGGCTGATAATCCGAAGTTTATGCCCCGAGGATACTGGAGAGGGCCTATATGGTTGGATCAAACTTATTTTGCTATTTCCGGATTACGAAGATATGGCTATGTGGAGGAGGCGGATGCATATACCCGTCAGGTATTCGACAGGCTCCATGGTTTGAAGGGAGATGGTGCAATACATGAAAACTACGAAACATATACAGGTAAGCAGTTGAAAGCTCCCCACTTTAGTTGGTCGGCTGCACATCTTCTGATGTTGTATGAGGAGTACAACAGGCGAGCTTCTGTTGCCGGATTATGAGTTACTACAATTTATTATTGTATATAAACCATTTAAAATTTTTTGCAATGAAAAACAGAACAAGTTATTGGACTACATTACTGTGTCTATTAGTAGCTTTGGGAGGTACTGCGCAAAACGTTCCGGGTTATGTACCGGGAGCACCTTTGCCATGTCGTGCCCATGAACAGATTCAGCGTTATTTTGAGGAAAACCCGACTGCTTTAAAGAGACACAATCAACTACCACAAACAAGGGTGTCAACAGAGCGCCCCGACTCTTATGTAATCCCGGTAGTGTTTCACATCTTTGGAGAGACTTTTAATGGGGCAAAGCTCAATGATGAGATAATAAAGGATGCTTTGAGAAAAACGAATGAAGATTTTCAGGGTATAACAGCAAATTCCGGTGATGATAATCCTGACTTTAACAAACTTCAGGCCAATATGAATATTACTTTCAAGTTGGCCGAAAAGGGACCCGACGGAGAAGCGACTACCGGTATTCTGTATCACCGTCTTGAAAGTGGGTTCGGGAACTATTATGCACCCCGAATGGCACTGTATGCCTGGGACAATCATAAATATATGAATGTGTATGTGATGAATGATCTTTATGGTGATGGAGTGACCAATAATTCGGGTGTATCCTGGTATCCGGATGTAGAAATGATGGAAGAAAATCTGGCCCGTGTAGTATACAATGGTGCTTATATCGGAACGAATACGGATGAAAATTTCCGTCGGGTATTAACCCATGAATTCGGGCATTTCCTGAACTTGGCTCATACTTTTGATGACAATGGTGGACGCTGGCCCGACGGCTGTAAAGCAAATAAGGCAGGACAACCTAATCCGGGTGACTGGGTAGATGACACGCCTAAAGCAGATGTGGCTCTGATGGGAGCAGCCGATCGGAATTGTGAGAATGAGTTGACGAACTGGACGAATTATATGAATTATTCCTATGTCCGTACGTCCATGTTCACAAAGGGCAGGTAGACCGGATGCTCGATGCACTGGATCATCCGGCTCGTGTAGAGTTGTGGCAAAAAGAAACTGCCGATCAGGTCTTTTTTATAGAGGAAGCTACCAAACGCATCGCTCTGACCAGTCGTGGAGACATTCTGGAGGCACCTGCCAATGATGGAACTTTTGATGGTACATTTGAATTCACATTAATCAATGGAGTACTGGCTGATAAAGACTTTGTGTATGGTACTGATTTTGTCATTGATGGACTGCCGGAAGGACTGACTCCTAGGCTGCAGAAGAAAAGTAACACGGAACTTATTTTGTCTTTCCAGGGTAAGGCAGTAGTAAACGACCGGAACATAGAATTGGCTGTAATTTTCAAGAATGGAATGTTAGAGAGTGGTGAGTTATATGATTGTAAATTGCCGTTGACGTTAGAATGTCGTCCCGATTATGGTATTAAGTATGTAGATTGTGAGGATATCAATATTTCATCTGCCCATGGTTGGGAGGTTATTAAGTTGGATACAAAATATGAGAATTCTGTGTTTGGGTTGATGTGGAATACTAACCAGGGTAGTTATTACGGTAATCTGTATATCGAATCGTATGAGAAGAAGATGATGGGAGCCAGAACCAATCTGACTGTAGTCAACTATGGAGAAAAGATTGGTGATTCTTCTGATTGGACAACAGGTATTGGAGCTTATCCGAATTTGGGAACTTTAGTGTCTAAGGGGTATGCCGACTGGAAAGGAAAAATTGCATTTGTGGGTATTCAGTTTGAAGGAACTCTGGCTGGTGAGATATTATATGGCTGGCTGAGAATATCTGTAGCCGATGACGGTAATTCGTTTACCTTATTGGATTATGCCTTTAATGAAGCTCCGGGAAGTGCTATTATAGCCGGACAAAAGAGTGAGGATATGGGTAAATCGGAATTGATATTTGGTACTACTTCTGTGATGGAAAATGCAGAGTTGAATGACGGGACAATTACACAAACTATAAATATGGTTGTTATGGGAGATAATACATTCAACCGGACAGGTATCTTGACTGAGGGAACGGATTATACATTGACTGTACCCCAAGGTTTGGTTTCTCAATTGGAGGTTGTGTCAGAGAAGCAAGCTGTTTTATCTTTCAAAGGAAAGGCCGAAAGCATGAAGCAAAGGATATGGATGTAACCGAATTAACATTGAAGCCAACCGTATTCAACCATTCGGATATTGAAAATTTATCAGCGCAATTGAGCTTTGATTTTCTGAATCCATATCAGGTTATAATTGGAGATCTCGGGATAGGTGCTGGAGAAGAATATGGAAACTGGACTTATTTTTATGCTCCCGAAGATTTGGATAACGGCTATGGTGCCTGGGAATTTGGTGTAAAACATTTGAAACTGGAAACCTACCTTAAACCAATGGTTTGTCTGGAAAATACAAGGAATATTGCACCTTTGACCGAAGGAACGGAGATTGGGGTTAAATCCAACTGGGTTACTCCCGGAGATTATCCCAATCAGCTGGATATTGCTACCAGCCAGTTTACCAGCTGGTATGGCCGTACTGCTTATGCTGGTTTTGCCTTTGAGTATTTAGGTAATACGTTGTATGGCTGGTTTGAAATAACAGTAAGTGCTGATGGAGGCTATTACGTAGTCAATCGGTTTGCTTACAATGAAAAGCCGGGTGAACCTATTTTTGCCGGTAAGACTGGTCCAAACGCTATTCATAATCCGGGCCTTCAGGCTGTCTCTTTGTCTCCCAATCCTGTAAGTGATCTGTTACATATAACAGCTCCGGAGCATACTCATATCTCTGTTTATGGTATCAACGGAACAAAAGTGTGGAGTGGCGTAATGACTACCGGACAAACAGATGTCTCAGTGTCGTATTGGGAAAAAGGTTTCTACTTTGTTCATTTGTCTAAGGACGGAGTGAATGTGGTACAAAAGATTATGGTAAAATAGAAAAGAAAAATAAAGAAAAAGGCCAGCCGATAATTAATCAGCTGGTCTTTTCTTTATTTTGAAGTATCTTGTTACAAGAACTATATTATCTCGATTCCCTGTTCTTTACAGAGTTGCAGTCCCAGATCTTTTAATTTGAACTTCTGTATCTTTCCGCTACCTGTCATTGGAAATTCGTCGATAAAGAAGATATATTTGGGTATCTTATAACGGGATATCTTGTTTTTGCAGAAGTCTCTTACATCTGATTCGTGCATCTTTACTCCTTCGCGGAGAATGATAAAGGCTCCTACAGCTTCTCCGTATTTCTTAGAGGGAATTCCTGCCACCTGTACATCTTTTATACCGTCTAGCTTATAGAGGAATTCTTCTATTTCGCGTGGATAGATGTTCTCTCCTCCACGAATAATCATATCTTTAATACGGCCGGTGATGCGGTAATTACCGTCTTCGTCTTTGATACCAAGATCACCCGAGTGCAGGAAGTTATTCTTATCAATTACTTCGGCCGTGGCCTGAGGATTTTTATAATATCCTTTCATTGTGTTATAACCCCGGTTACACATTTCACCTTGTACTCCTACCGGACATTCTTCTCCTGTTTTCGGATCAATTACTTTTACTTCGGTGAATTCAAAATCATGTCCCACTGTATTACAACGAACGTCAAACGAGTCATCAATTCGTGTAGCCGTCATGCCGGGCGCTGCTTCTGTAAGTCCGTATACACTGGTTACCTTCATGTACATTTTCTCTTCCACCTGTTTCATTAGTTCTACCGGACAGAGAGAACCTGCCATAATTCCGGTACGGAGGCTGGACATATCGAACATGTCGAACATCGGGTGATTCAGTTCGGCAATGAACATAGTAGGAACTCCGTAAAGCGCTGTACAGCGTTCTTTATGAACAGATGCCAATACTACCAGTGGATCGAAACGTTCTACCATTACTTGTGTACAGCCATGGGTGAGGCAGTTCATTGTGGCCAGCACCACACCGAAACAGTGGAATAACGGCACACAGCAACATAATTTGTCATCTGCTGTGAATTTCATATGCTCACCGGTAAGGTAACCATTGTTGGCAATATTATAATGGGTAAGCATTACTCCTTTAGGAAATCCGGTGGTTCCTGATGTATACTGCATGTTTACTACATCATGGCAGTCTACCTGGCTTTTCAACTGATTCAGCTTTTCGTCCTCCACATTATTTCCCAGCAACAGAATTTCGGCAGTGTTATACATGCCCCTGTGCTTTTCCTGGCCTACATAAATCACATTTTTCATGTAGGGGAAACGTTCGCTTTTCAGATGTCCCCGTTCACAGGTTTTTAATTCAGGAAGCATGGTATAAGTCATCTGTACGAAGTCGCTGTCTTTCTCTCCATTGACGATACACAGCGTGTGCATATCGGAGTTCTGACAGAGATATTCCAATTCAGATTGCTTGTAATTGGTATTTACGGTTACGTAGACGGCACCTATCTTGGCACAAGCGTATAACAACGTAAGCCAGTCGGGTACATTGGCAGCCCAGATTCCTACGTGTGTGCCTCTTTCTACTCCGATGGCGATAAGACCTTTGGCCATATCGTCTACGCGACGGTCAAGTTGTTTCCATGTGAAACGCAGATTACGGTCGGAGTATACGATGTATTCTTTGTCGGGAGTTTCCTCAGCCCAATGCTCAAGCCATTGGCCGAGAGTTCGGTTGTATAATTGCATGATAAATGGTGATAAGTGTTGAGTGATAAGCGATTAGTGATTAGTGAGAAGAGATAAGTACGATGGATATGCAATACTTATCACTTCTCACTAATCGCTAATCACTAAATGGGTGTATAGATTACGGCCAAAATTTTTGCTGCCTTTCCTTCATAAGCATGTACGTGGTGCGGGACAATGGAGTCATAGTAAATGCTGTCACCTTCTTCCAGCAAATAACTGGCTTTACCATAACTGATTTCCATGATACCTTCCATAACCATGATAAATTCTTCGCCTTCGTGAGAAGAGAGTACAAAGTCATTATCAGCAGTAGGAGCTACATCAATGATGAACGGTTCCATGTGGCGGTCGGCTTTGGACTTAGATAAAGAGTGATACTCCATATGCTTGCGCGAATGAATGGCATTGTTGGAGAAGCTGATGGAATCTTTGGCTTCTTCCTTACGGCATACCACAGGACCTGTTTCGTCCTGATCGTCAAGGAATGTCCCCAAGCGTACCCCCAATACACGTGCTATCTTGATCAGTGGTGCAAGTGACGGAAGGTCGATATTCCCTTCGATGCGTTCTACTTGTTCTACTGCCAGGCCGGAGCGCTGTGCTAATTCTTCTATCGTAATTGATTTATTTTCGCGGAGGGCTTTAATTTTTTCTCCGACAATCTTACTTGTATCCATATTGATAGTATTTATTGTCTATAAGGTTATAATTTAGAACTATTAAGTTGCAAAAATAGCAAATTCTTTATAGCATCGCAATTATAAGTGTAGAAAATGTCAATTTACTGCCTCCTCTTGCGGAGATAAACTTCAATCAATCGTTTGGTTACCGGCATATGCTTTCTGACTCGGTGAAGAGTATTGCACGACATGTACATCTCGTACAGTCCCAGATGTGCATGTCGTACAGTCCCAGATGCACATGTCGTACTGCATGAGATGTACATGTCGTACAATGTTCTGTTACGACTTCTTTAAAGGCTGTCTACGGTATAGCGTACGAAGGGTTTAATGAAAGTTCGGGTAGGACAATAACTGAGGGAGGACTAAAAAAAAGAAGTCGCTTCTTCTTTTCAGAGAAACGACTTCTTTTAATCTTGTTTGTAACAAGCGGATTACTTACGCAATCCAAGAGTTTTGATGATAGCACGATATCTTTCGATATCTTTTGCTTTCAAATAGTCGAGTAAGCGACGACGCTTACCTACCAACATTGTCAAAGCTCTTTCAGTACTATAATCTTTTCTGTTGAGCTTCATATGCTCAGTCAGATGGGAGATACGGTATGAAAACAAAGCTATCTGAGCCTCAGCTGAGCCAGTATCAGAGTTAGACTTTCCGTATTTTCCGAAGATTTCTTGCTTTTTAGCAGCATCTAAATACATAATTCTTAGTTTTTTGTAATATATAAACTTTACTTTTGAGCGTGCAAAGATAGCCATTATCTTTATATCCCACAACGTTTTGCAGGAAAAAAAATCTCTATAGGTCTTTTTTCTAATCCAATTTTCGTACCTTTGCCGGCAAATATTAGGTATTATATGCAAAACATTAGGAACATTGCAATTATTGCCCATGTTGACCATGGGAAAACGACGTTAGTCGATAAGATGCTTTTGGCCGGAAATTTGTTCCGCGACAATCAGACAAACGGTGAACTAATTCTGGATAACAATGACCTGGAACGTGAACGAGGTATAACGATTCTCTCTAAAAACGTTTCTATCACTTATAACGGAACTAAGATTAACATTATTGATACTCCGGGGCACAGTGACTTCGGCGGCGAAGTAGAACGTGTGCTCAATATGGCCGACGGATGTATTCTGTTGGTAGATGCTTTTGAAGGCCCGATGCCTCAAACTCGTTTCGTATTGCAAAAAGCATTGGAGATCGGTTTGAAGCCTATTGTGGTTATTAATAAAGTAGACAAACCCAACTGTCGTCCGGATGAGGTACATGAAATGGTATTTGACCTGATGTTCAGCCTTGATGCTACAGAGGAGCAGCTTGATTTTCCAACTATCTATGGTTCGGCAAAGAATGGATGGATGAGTACCGATTGGCAGAAGCCTACAGATACTATTTTTCCGTTGTTGGATTGTATTATTGAGAATATCCCGGCTCCTACGCAATTGGACGGTACACCTCAGATGTTGATTACTTCATTGGACTATTCTTCTTATACAGGCCGTATCGCCGTAGGACGTGTACATCGTGGCGTGTTGAAGGAGGGTATGAATGTGTCATTGGCAAAAAGAGATGGCAGCTTTGTAAAATCAAAGATTAAAGAGGTGCATGTATTTGAAGGACTGGGTCGTGTGAAAACGACAGAAGTAGAGTCCGGAGATATTTGTGCTTTGGTAGGTATTGATGGTTTTGAGATCGGTGATACGATCTGTGATTATGAAAATCCGGAAGCATTGCCGCCAATCGCTATTGACGAACCTACTATGAGTATGTTGTTTACTATCAACGATTCTCCTTTTTATGGTAAAGACGGTAAGTTTGTAACTTCACGTCATATACATGATCGGTTGACGAAGGAACTCGATAAAAATCTTGCCCTTCGCATTCGTAAGAGTGAAGAGGATGGTAAGTGGGTTGTTTCCGGTCGTGGTGTTCTTCATTTGTCTGTACTTATCGAAACGATGCGCCGTGAAGGATACGAGTTACAGGTAGGACAGCCGCAGGTTATTTATAAAGAGATAGATGGTGTAAAGTGCGAGCCGATAGAAGAGTTGACCGTAAATGTCCCCGAAGAATATTCAAGTAAGATTATCGACATGGTAACCCGCCGTAAGGGTGAGATGACGATGATGGAAAGCAACGGTGAGCGTGTAAATCTTGAATTTGATATGCCGTCACGTGGTATCATCGGTCTTCGTACCAATGTGTTGACTGCTTCTGCCGGTGAAGCTATTATGGCTCATCGCTTCAAAGAATATCAACCGTTCAAGGGTGAGATTGAACGTCGTACCAATGGTTCTATTATCGCCATGGAGGCCGGAACGGCATTTGCTTATGCAATTGACAAGTTACAAGATCGTGGAAAGTTCTTTATTTTCCCACAGGAAGAGGTGTATGCCGGACAGGTGGTAGGTGAACATTCTCACGAAAAAGATCTGGTGGTAAATGTAACTAAATCGAAAAAGCTGACCAATACCCGTGCTTCCGGTACGGATGATAAAGCGAGGCTGATTCCTCCTGTGCAATTCTCACTTGAGGAAGCTCTGGAGTATATCAAGGAAGATGAATATGTTGAAGTTACTCCGAAAGCAATGCGTATGCGTAAAGTTATTTTAGATGAAAATGAACGTAAACGTGCGAATAAAAATTAACGCTTTTGTAATATAGTAAGGAAAAGCCCGGCTGGAGTCATCTTGCCGGGCTTTATTTTGCTTGGAATTGCTCTTGGTATTACAATGCGGTAACATTGTGAAATTTTAAATATTGAGCGCTTGCTTAATTTTAAATATTGTATAACTTTGTGGAATAATAACTTAAAAACATTATGATATGAAAAAACTATTACTTTCGTTATTTATGGTGGTTGCAGCTGTGGTTACAAGTTTTGCAACAGAGACTGTATTTGATTTAACCAAACCGGAATTATTTGGTTATGCAGTACCTGCATCAGGACAAGGTACTAATCTTGCAGATGGTAATTTGACTGCAGGGAATATTGTAATTGCTTCAAAAAAAGTGGCTAATAATGATACTCGCTTTTGGGGAGTTGCTACGGGAGTTGAAGGAATTCGCGGATATGCAACATCTACTTTGACTTTTTCTACTACAAATGGTGAAGTAATTACTGGAATTAGATTTGAAGGTAAGGATATTACTGCTAAATTTCTGACATTTGACAGCGGAGTTTATACGAGCCCTACATGGGAGGGGGTTGCTAGTGAGGTAGTATTGACTTTTGCTGCTACTGGTAAGATTAGTTCTATTACAGTTACAACAGCTTCTGCAACAGGAGTTCAAATACCTAGATTCTCACTTGCTGAAGGTACTTATTATACACCGCAAGAGGTAGCTTTGTCTTGTGGTACGGCTGATGCTGTTATTTATTATACGACTGATAATACTGATCCTACTGCTTCTTCTACCGTTTATGTTGATCCTATTAAAGTTGAAACTACTACAACAATTAAGGCAATAGCGATTAAGGGTGGTGACAAGAGCGATATTGTTTCGGCTGTTTATACAATTTCGGAACCCATTGCTGTTGCTAACATAGGTGAGTTTGTTGGACAATCTAAGGATGCTGTTATTAAGTTTACAAATCCGGTGAATGTTATTTATCAGAATGGTTTGTATTTGTTCGTTCAGGATGCTACTGGAGCAATGCAGGTTTATGGTAATGTTGGCCAAACATATAAGAGTGGTGATGTGATTCCGGCAGGATTTATGGGTACAGTTGGTGAGTATGGCGGTCTTAAACAATTAACTCCTATGGCTGATACTTTTGTAGCAGGTACTTCTGGTGTAGCTATAACGCCGGATGTTGTTGCAACTGATGGAGTGGTTGAAGCTTTGGTTAACAAGTTGATAAAAGTAGCTAATGTTACTATTACTCTTGATGAAGGTAAAACAAAGAACTATACCATTACTGATGCCAAAGGTACTGCAGCAGTTTATGATCGTTTTACAGGTGTTGTAATACCAAAAGATGAAAAGAAATATGATGTTACTGCTATTGTAAACATATATAATGGAACTGTCCAGCTTTTCCCGACGGAAATTATTGAATCCCAAAACGTAGGTATTGCTGGTACAGAAAGTGATAACGCTATTGCAACCGTTTTTGCTGGTGATAAAGCTATCAAGATTGATGCAGCCGAAAGTGCTCAGGTTCTTGTTGTTAATACTGTCGGTCAGGTGGTGGCAAGCAAAACAATTGCTGCTGGTGCTAATACAGTTGAGGTACCTGCTGGTCCTTATCTTGTTAAAGTAAATAATGCTGTAACTAAGGTGATTATTAAGTAACTTTGATTATTAAGATATGAAAAAAGGAAAGCGTATGTACGACAATGAGTCGGTATACGCTTTCCTTTTATTTTTATCAGTTAATATCTTGTGTCATTAATTTCCTCCTTGCCAGGGAAGGTCAGTTGTCGGATCATTTTCCAGTTCACCTTCATCAGCTATTTTTATACTTAGATCGGCGTCTGTACCAAAGTTGTCAATGTCGCTGATAGCAATAACCGATTTATAATTACGTTTAAAAGAACGGTTATATTCCATTATTTTCCCCTGACTGACTCCATCCTTAAAAAGTTCCACTCTGAACATTGCATTTTCTGAAATAATATTACTACTTGTGATTTTTCCGGTTAAAGTTCTGAAAGATATGTAGGTATAATCTGTCTCATTCTTTTCCGGTGTCAGGACCCATTTAGGAGAATCATCCAGTTGAACTTCCAGTTTGTAGTTCTTACGCAAGCCGTTTGCTACGAATTTTACAGCAAAGTAACGTCGGTATAGTTCTAATTCATTATTTGCAGTATGTGTTTCCAGGGAGTCAATAAGTCCATGATATCGTAAAATAGATGGGCGAGAGATATCTTCTTGTGCTTTAGTTCCTATTTTACTGTTATCTGCATCAAAGAGGAATAGCTGTGTACCGTCAGGTTGATCTGCTATAAGAAACTTGTTTTCTACTGTACCATATACTTTCCCGTTACGGTCAAGAGTGAAAGGGCGGGCTAATTTTCCATCTACTTCGAGGGAGTCTGTTGCATTTCTTACCATTGTGCAAGCTACACGATATTTGTAACCGTCTAACAGATTTAATTTCAGGTTACTAATATTGTCAAATATCCCATATGCATAAGGTTTACTTTGGAGACGTCCACTTGTGTCTCTGATCCATTGAGAAACAGTAATACCATAAATGTCTTTTTTCTCATTTGTAGCACGTGAAAGCGGAGTTTCTGTGGTGCTACATTCACCTCCAATATTAAAAGTTACCTCTGAATAGGTTTCCGGTTCAGGAACTTTACTAATTTGTGACAGATCTTTTTCTTCGATGCAAGAACTTAATATTGCCACTGCTAAAGCGCTGATGGTAGCAAGTTTTTTAGAATAATTCATGATGATATATGTTTATTTTATTGTTTTAGATAATTTCCTGGTGTTCAGAATCAGTGGGGTTACCAGCTATTTCTCCTTCGCCCATAGTAAAATGACCTTCTCCTGTGGCCTGATTTATATTGATGAATTTGATAATATTTCGTTTGTTTCGTTTTAACGTGATGAGAGGAGCGTCTTGATAGATGGAGTGCCATTCTTTGTCTTTGGTTGAGTAATATCTCACTAAAATAGAACTTTGATCACTTGCATTGATTCCTCCGTTCCATCTGTCGGCTGTTTTGCTGAGTGCCAATAATCGTTCTTCCGTTTTTATCGTTCCATCTCCACCGGTTCCGAGAATGGTAAAGGGAGATGTTCCTGAAAGAGTTATTTCAATAATATCTCCTTGCGGAATATCTTTCGATTCGAATGTCAGTGTACAGTATGCCCGTAGCAATTCGATGTTCACATTGACATGTGAAGTTGTTGATTGGCTCAGATCGACAATGTTGCTTCCGTAATAACGATGGTTAGAAGGGTAAGAGCATATTTTGCCTTCTGTAACTTCTGTGTTGCCTGAATAAGTTCCCTGATAAAACTGATTATTTTTATCGAATGGAGCCAGAGAGACAATTAATCTATTAGTGACCGGAGCATAAATACTGCCATCTTGCGTCAGAGCAAAAGGACGTCCATATTTTATAACCCCATTGTCGATAATGTGATGAGGAAGTTCATTTTCTCCTAAATAGGTACAGTCAAAACGGTATTTATACCCATCGATGAGGCTGATACTTACTTGGCTTACATCATCGAACAGACCAGAAACGTATGGTTCGTAATTTTTTAATCCCTTACCTTGCCAAAATACATTAATAGTATACAACCCTTTCGGTTGTTCACTGCTACGGCTCATTGGTAATTCGCTTTGTTCAATAGAAGGTGCGATACAGAGAGATACTTGGGTGGTGCTCACCGGATCTGTAGGGTAGTCAGAAGCTTCATCACTGTTGCATGCTACAACGAAGAATGAAATTAGAAAAAAGGCAAAGGCAATGAATGGTGATTTCATTTTACTTTGGAGTTTAATATTGCAAAAGTGAGAGCCAAATTCTTGCTAAAAAAACATGAATAAGAGTCTGATTATTTGTTGTTAAGTTTGTCTTGCACAAAAGTAAGTGTTTTAACTGTAAGAAACAAAAAAAGCGACCCCCTTTTGGGAATCGCTTTTATTATTATAATCAGTATTTGAACTTTCGTTCGAAATGATTTGCTTTATCTTACAATTTCGGACCAGCAGCAACCAATGCTTTACCAGCTTCGTTACCTTCAAACTTAGTGAAGTTTTTGATGAAACGAGCAGACAGGTCTTTTGCTTTTTCTTCCCATTTGCAAGCACATTCGTAAGTGTCACGTGGGTCAAGAATTTTAGGATCAACTCCCGGAAGTTCTGTAGGAACAACAAAATCGAAGAAAGGAATAACCTTAGTAGGAGCTTTGTCGATAGAACCGTCAAGGATAGCATCGATGATACCACGAGTATCTTTGATAGAAATACGTTTGCCAGAACCGTTCCAACCTGTGTTAACCAAGTAAGCCTTAGCGCCAGATTTTTCCATCTTCTTCACCAATTCTTCAGCATATTTTGTTGGGTGCAATGACAAGAAAGCAGCACCGAAACAAGCAGAGAATGTAGGAGTCGGTTCAGTGATACCACGTTCTGTACCTGCCAATTTAGCTGTAAATCCAGACAAGAAGTAATATTTAGTTTGCTCAGCGTTCAGGATAGATACCGGAGGCAATACACCGAATGCGTCAGCTGACAAGAAGATAACTTGTTTTGCAGCCGGACCTTTAGATACCGGTTTAACAATGTTTTCGATGTGATAGATCGGGTAAGAAACACGAGTGTTTTCTGTAACTGACTTATCTGCGAAATCAATTTTACCGTTAGCATCAACAGTAACGTTTTCAAGAAGAGCATCACGTTTGATGGCATTGTAGATGTCCGGTTCGCTGTCTTTATCCAAGTTGATAACCTTAGCGTAGCAACCACCTTCGAAGTTGAATACACCTTCGTCGTCCCATCCGTGTTCGTCGTCACCAATCAACAGACGTTTCGGGTCAGTAGACAAAGTTGTTTTACCTGTACCAGACAGACCGAAGAAGATAGCTGTGCTTTTGCCTTCTTTGTCTGTGTTAGCAGAGCAGTGCATAGAAGCCATACCGTTCAATGGGAGCAAGTAGTTCATGTAAGAGAACATACCTTTCTTCATTTCACCACCGTACCAAGTGTTCAGGATAACCTGAATCTTTTCTGTAAGATTGAATACAACTGCAGTTTCTGAGTTCAGACCCAATTCTTTGTAGTTTTCAACTTTAGCTTTAGAAGCGTTCATGATAACGAAATCAGGTTCACCGAAGTTAGCCAGTTCTTCAGCTGTCGGACGGATGAACATGTTTGTTACGAAATGAGCCTGCCAAGCAACTTCCATGATGAAACGCAGTTTCAAACGAGAGTTAGGGTTGGCACCGCAGAATGCATCAACAACAAACAATCTTTTGTTAGAAAGTTCTTTTGTTGCCAATTCTTTAACGGCTTTCCAGCATTTTTCATCTACTGGTTTGTTATCGTTTTTGTATTCGTCAGAAGTCCACCATACTGTGTTTTCGCTGGTAGCATCTTTAACGAAGAATTTATCTTTAGGAGAACGACCTGTGTATACACCTGTCATTACGTTTACAGCACCCAGTTCTGTTTCCTGGCCTTTTTCAAAACCTTCCAAACCTGGTTTGGTTTCTTCAGCGAACAATACATCGTAAGACGGGTTGTGTAAAATCTCTGTTACACCTGTAATACCGTACTTGCTTAAATCTAAATTTGCCATTTTCTTTTGAATTAATTTAAATTGGTATTTTGTTTTATTATCTCATTCTGGCATTTGAGGGAAAGAATGTTTTTAAACATCTCCTTGTAAATCGGCTACAAAAGTAGTATTTTCTTTGGAAAGAAATAACGTATTAGAGAAATTTTTCCCTAATCGAATCTCTTTTATATATTACTAACAATATCTGCTAACTGAATGTTGCAATTTGAAAGATTATCATTTACTTTGCATCGTATAAATTCTGAATAAATAAAGGCTAATAAAATGAAGATAATTGATTTTAGTGAAACAAATTCTATTCTGAATCAGTATGTATCAGAAATAAGGAATATAGAAGTTCAAAATGACCGTCTGCGTTTTCGTCGTAACATTGAGCGGATAGGTGAGATTATGGCTTATGAAATGAGTAAGACGTTTGCTTATTCTGTAAAGGAGATTCAGACTCCTTTGGGGATTTCACCGGTCAGTACACCGGATAGTCAGTTGGTAATCAGTACTATTCTTCGTGCCGGGTTGCCATTTCACCAGGGCTTTCTGAGCTATTTTGACTATGCAGAAAATGCCTTCGTTTCGGCATATCGTAAGTATAAGGATACATTGAAATTTGATATACATATTGAGTATATTGCTTCACCACGTATCGATGGAAAAACTTTGATAATTACTGATCCGATGCTTGCAACGGGAAGCAGTATGGAGCTTAGTTATCAGGCTATGCTTACTAAAGGGCATCCGGCAGAAATTCATGTAGCTTCTATTATTGCCAGCAGGCAGGCGGTGGAACATATTGCTTCGATATTTCCGGAAGATAAAACGACTATTTGGTGTGCAGCTATTGATCCGGAGATTAACGAGCATTCGTATATTGTTCCGGGATTAGGTGATGCCGGTGATCTGGCTTACGGAGAAAAAGAATAGGAGAGCTGTGAATCATTATTCTTCTCAATATATATGAAACAACTTTCTCAATGCATATGAAACAGTGTTCTCAATGTATTGAGAATTTTTTCTCAAAGCTTTGAGAAAAGACTCTCAAAGGGTTGAAACAGATAGACCCTCTAAAGCCAATAAGAAGTATATAAAGCAGAGGATGTTTATATAGAATGCTGAAGGGGTGATAAGAAAAAAGAGGTCGCACTGTAACCGTCTTAGGTAAGTGCAACCTCTTTTCTGTTTGTATATAGTAATTATTTTACTTCCCAGGTATCGTTGGTCATAAGTAGTTCGTTGAAATTGTGATATTTCTTCTTACCTTTTACTTCCTCGATCTGCTCTACTACGGCATCATTGTAAGTAGGAGCTTCCACATCGCGAATTACACCTAAAGCAATCGGGAACTCGGGACCTTCCATCAGTGCAAGTTTCAGTTGCAGTGTGTTGTCTGCGCAGTGGGCATCGTGTATCAGAATATCTTTCTCTGTGATACCATTTTCTCCCAGCTTTACTACTTTCAATCCGAAACCTTGCTGCATTAACCCAAACTCTTTGTTTTCACCAAAGATCATCGGTTTGCCGTGCTCCAGATAGATTGCATTTTTAGCGCGCCCTTCTTTGGTAGCAACGCTCTCGTGGGTACCGTCGTTGAAGATAACGCAGTTTTGCAGTACTTCTACGACAGAAGCGCCTTTATGGTTGGCTGCTGCTTTCAGTACCTCTACAGAAGCGGCACCATCAACAGCTATACAACGGGCAAAGAAGCGTCCACGTGCTCCAAAACAAAGCTCTGCAGGGTGGAAAGGATCTTCTACTGTTCCGTAAGGAGATGATTTACTGACAAATCCACGTTCCGAAGTCGGAGAATATTGCCCTTTAGTCAGTCCATAAATACGATTGTTTAGCAGAATCATATTCAGGTCTATATTACGACGAACGGCGTGGATAAAATGATTACCACCGATAGCCAGTCCGTCACCATCACCGGATATCTGCCAGATAGTCAAGTCGGGATTAGCAACTTTGGCACCTGTAGCTACGGCAGCAGCACGTCCATGGATGGTGTGGAAGCCGTAGGTGTTTACGTAATAAGGCAGACGGGAGGAGCAGCCGATACCGGAGATTACTGCGATATTGTGCGGAGCAACTCCCAAGTCGGCCATTGCTTTATGCAGAGAGTTCAGGAAAGCATGGTCACCACATCCCGGGCACCAACGGGGCTGACCTGATTTATAATCTTTTGCTGTATATACTGTTTCGCTCATCTCTTATTCCTCCAATAATTTAGTGAATGCATCTACAAGTTCTCTCGTAACGAAAGGTTGCCCCTTCACCTGGTTGAATTGGCTGACATTCAGTCCGGGCACTTTCATTCGCAGGTATCCGGCAAATTGCCCCAGGTTCTGTTCGGCTACTATAATCTTTTTGTATTTCTTCAGTACGTCGGCTGTGTTCTTGGGTAACGGATTGATGTACTGGAAATGAGCAAGGGCTACTTTCTTACCGTTCTTACGCATATGTTCTACAGCCGAATAGAGATGTCCGTATGTTCCGCCCCATCCTACTACCAGTAGGTCAGCATCTGCATCACCTTGTACTTCGAGTTCAGGAATACTATCGGCAATCTTATCTACTTTGGCTTGGCGTAACAACGTCATCTTATGGTGATTCTCAGGTTCAGTAGAGATCACTCCTGTTTCGTTGCTTTTTTCCAGTCCGCCGATACGGTGCATAAATCCTTCTGTTCCCGGAACAGCCCAGTAACGTGTACCGGTCTTCTCGTTGCGTTGGAACGGAGTCCATGTTTCCGCCATGTCCGGAGTGACGTATGGAGGATTAATAGCCGGGTATTCTTCCAGATTAGGTAACTTCCAGGCAGCAGAACCATTGGCGATGAAAGCATCAGTCAGCAATACTACCGGAGTCATGTGTTCCAGGGCTATCTTGGCTGCCATATAAGCAGCATCAAAGCAATTGGTAGGTGAAATAGCGGCAATAACAGGCATCGGGCTTTCGCCATTACGGCCGTAAAGCGCTTGTAACAGGTCGGTTTGTTCCGATTTAGTAGGAAGCCCAGTCGAAGGGCCGCCACGTTGTACATTGACTATTACCAACGGAAGTTCGGCAATGACAGCGAGGTTCATGCTTCGCTTTTTAAGCATACACCCGGTCCGGAAGTAGTAGTAACAGCGAGGTCGCCTGCAAAAGCAGCTCCTACGGCTGAAGCACATCCGGCAATTTCGTCTTCACACTGTACTGTTTTTACACCCAGTGATTTATGTTTTGAAAGCTCGTGTAGAATGTCTGTAGCCGGAGTAATAGGATAAGAACCCAGGTAGAGTTCCAGTCCTGCTTTCTCAGCAGCGGCAATCAGACCATATGAAGTGGCTTTGTTACCATTAATATCGGTATAGAGTCCTTTTGCTTTCGGACTTTTACTTTCTATTTTATAAGTAGAGGTAGAAGCATGGGTATTGGCGCCGTAATTATAACCGTCGTTCAATACTTTTATATTTGCTGTGGCAATCTCGGGCTTTTTAGCAAACTTCTGGCGGAGCATGTTTTCTGCAGCTTCGAGGTTACGGTTGAAGAGCCAGCAAACCAGTCCCAGTGCAAACATGTTTTTGCAACGGAGTATAGCCTTGTTGTCCAGTCCGGAATCTTTCAGACTCTCTTTACACATAGATGAAATAGGTACTTCAAGTACTTCTTGCTTAACACCTAATTCTTCAAACGGGTTATCTGTTGTGTATTTTGCTTTTTCCAGATCTTTTGCTCCAAAAGAATCGGAATCAGTGATGATCAATCCTTGCGGTTTACAGAACTTAATCTGTGTTTTCAGTGCTGCGGGGTTCATTGCAACCAATACGTTGCAGCGGTCGCCCGGAGTAAATATCTTACTTGCTCCAATATGTACCTGGAAGCCGGATACACCCGTTAATGACCCTTGCGGGGCACGGATATCTGCCGGATAGTCAGGGAATGTACAGATGTCATTTCCTACTGTTGCCGACACGTTCGAGAAGATGTTGCCGGCCAATTGCATACCGTCGCCGGAATCGCCGGAGAAGCGCACTACCACTTGCTCCAATTCTTTAACCATCATTTCGTCTGCCATAATTTTACTTACTATATTTAATTTTAGGATCGACTTTCTTCGTTTTGCATAAATATAACCCCTTTTTAAGTGGTTTGTGTATATTCATTTATTGTGCAGAAGGTTTCGCAAAGGTCGTAAAGTTAAACGACTTAGCAAAATCTTTTTCTGTTTATCTGTAGCCTCCTGTCAAAAGAATTATGTTATGGGGCTATTTTGGTATTTAGAGTAAGCAAAATGCGCTGTTCTGTGTCTTGTTTGTGTTTTAAATGATTGCATATTGTTATTGCTCTTTTATGCTGAAAATGACGAAATGTTGCAGTTTTTATGCAAAATGTAATCTATCTGTTAGTTTTTAGGGTGTATTATCTTGCAATGATGAGAATATTCTTGTTCTTTACTGACTCTATTTTATAGTATATTTTATGACTGGCTTATTATTGTTCGGGCACTCTATAAATCTGTATGTTCTGTCTTGTTAAATCAAGAGAATACGTTATCTTTGCAACCGAAATCTAAAAGGAGGTCCTGTAGTTCAACGGATAGAATAGAAGTTTCCTAAACTTTAGATAGGGGTTCGATTCCCCTCGGGACTACTTTCAGAATATGTAATCTATTGTGTGCAGATAGATAGGTTACAGCTTTTCTTTTAAAATATTCCTTCATTGCACCTCTGATTGTTTCCCAGCCCTTGTCTGGCAACTCCTTTTTTATAAATGTCTTTAGATCATCCAGATACATTCTATATATACAAGGGGATTTACTTGATACTTCTTACATAGTGAGGTATCTGTACCACTACTTCTCCTATTATATCTGTGGTACGTATCATCCGTATCGTTCCAAAGCTACATGGGTAACGCTAATGTTGTGTCCTGCCATAAATAAGTTGCAGACGTTTTGGGAATACAAGCGACGATATGGAAACTGATACAGATGAATCAGCATATGCTTAGTTACAGCTTTAAACTTATTACCGGGAAAATATTCGCTGTTTTGTGGATCCTTCCGGTGTAAATCGATACCCCGAGTTGGTAAAGGAAGTATCTTTGTGTGTTATATTCCTATTTATCTATGATAGGGACAAAAAAAGAGAAAGCTTATCTGAAGCTTTCTCTTTTTTTATATAATCAGGCTGTTGTTATTCTACAGCAACAGTAGCAGCCTCTGCTGTTTCTTTCTTTTTGCTCATCATTGCATATGCAATAGGCGAAGCAACAAACAGAGAAGACAGTGTACCGATAATAACACCCAGGATCATTGCGAATGCGAAGCTACGGATAGAGTCACCACCTAGGATGAAGATACACAGCAACACGATCAATGTACTCAATGAAGTATTGATTGTACGGGCCAATGTTGTATTTAGTGATTCGTTGAACAGCTGACGTTTGTTACGCTTCGGATATAAACCGAAGAACTCACGCACACGGTCAAAGATTACCACCTTATCATTGATAGAGTAACCGATAGCTGTCAGGATAGCACCAATAAATGTCTGGTCAATTTCCAGTGAGAACGGCACCAATCCCCATAATAGAGAGTAGGCACCAATAATCATTATTGTATCACAAGTCAGTGCCACTACAGAACCTACACTATAAGCAATATTGCGGAAACGAAGCAGGATATACAGACCGATAGCAATCAGAGCCAGAACAACAGACCAGATGGCAGATGTCTTGATATCGTCTGCAATACTCGGACCTACCTTTTGTGAACTGACAATACTACCACCTGTATGGTTGTCACGGTCAATGAAAGTGGCTAATGAAATGTTTTGAGTTAACAATGGTTTCAGTGTTTCGTACAGATATGCCTCGATCTCAGAATCTACATTATTACCTTCTTCTTCGATGCGGTAGTTAGTGCTGATACGAACGGTTTTCTTGTCAGTACCGATAGAGATTACACTTACGTTGGCATCACCGAATTTACTTGCAATCAATTCACGTACCTGTTCCGGTTCTACTTGTTGTTCAAACTGTACTTTGAAGTTACGTCCACCGGTGAAGTCGATACTCTGACTTAAACCACGGGTTACGAATGAAGCAATACATACCAGAATGATAACACCTGTGATTATGAAGTAACGTTTATTGTTCTTCATGAAGTCGAAATGAGTATTTACCAGCAGATTTTTAGAGATTGCAGAGGTAAATGTCAGATTCAACAACTTGTCTTTATTCATGAAGTGTTCGTAAACGATACGAGTCATGAATACTGCTGTAAAGAATGAGCAGAGGATACCGATTATCAAGGTAGTGGCAAAACCACGAATAGGACCTGTACCAAAGTTAAACAGGATAATACCGGTGATGATTGAAGTTAAGTTGGAGTCGAAAATTGCAGAGAATGCATTTGAGTAACCATCGGCCAATGCTTTCTTTACACCTTTACCACTGCGCAACTCTTCTTTCGTACGTTCATAGATAAGTACGTTTGCATCTACTGCCATACCGAGTGAAAGCACCATACCGGCAATACCCGACATTGTCAGTGCTGCCTGGAAGGATGAAAGGATACCCAGCGTGAAGAAGAAATTGAGGAACAATGCACCATTAGCAATCATACCCGGGATAAATCCGTACATAGCACACATGTAAATCATTAGCAGGATAAGTGCCACAACGAATGAGAATACACCTGCGTTGATAGATTCCTGACCTAATGACGGACCTACGATATCTTCCTGTACAATGTGTGCAGGAGCAGGCATCTTACCTGACTTCAAAACGTTTGCTAAGTCTTTTGATTGTTCCGGAGTAAAGTTACCTGTGATGATTGAGTTACCACCTGTGATTTCTGTACTTACGTTCGGAGCAGAGTATACATAATTATCGAGTACGATAGCAATGGAACGTCCAATATTTTGTTTGGTCAATTGTGCCCAACGGCGTGCACCGTCAGAGTTCATAGACATGCTTACAGACGGTTTACCGTGTTGATCGTAATCGTCTTTTGCATCTGTTACTACATCACCCTCAAGTGGAGCTTTGCCATTACGTTCAGTAGATTTGATAGCATACAATTCGAAAATTTGTCCTTTCGGAGCAAAGTCAGCTGCGGCAACACCCCATTTTAAGCGCAAGTCTTTGGGAAGTTCAGCCATTACTTCTTTCATGGAGAGATATTTGTTTATCTCAGCAGTGTCTTTGTGATTGGCGTAACCAATGATAGGCCCCTGACCGCTTGTATTCAACTGCAAAATAGCCAACAATGGATGCTCTTTCTTGATTTGTTCCATGTTGTTGGAAGCTTCTTGCTTGTCACCTTTCAGTGTGGCCTTAATACTATCGGTAGCGCTAATGACTTTTGCAGGTGCAACCTCTGCTACTACTTCTTCTGTAACAGTTGTAGTAGTATCGGTTACTGCAGAAGAGCTTGCCAGGACACTACGTATTCTGCCGTCTACAGATTCCATAACGGGCAACACTTCTTTGGCTGTGTATGTTTCCCAAAATTCCAGATTGGCAGAACCTTGAAGAAGCTTTCTCACACGTTCCGGTTCTTTGATACCCGGAAGTTCTACCATGATACGTCCCATCTTGTCTTCGAGGCTTTGGATATTGGGTTGAACCACACCAAAACGGTCGATACGGGTACGGAGTACATTATAAGAGTTCTCTACGGCAGCTTTTACCTCAGAACGTAATACTTTCTCTACTTCAGCATCAGATGATTTCTGGTTAACTTTGTCTTTCAACTGTTGTGTCGCGAAAAGTTCAGAAAGTTTAGCGTTCGGTGCTATTCTGTGATATTCCTTAACGAATAGGGTGATCACATCGTCCTGGCTGTTGACAGCTTGTTTGGCAGCGGTTGCCAATGCCTGATTGAAGTTTTCATCAGGTTTGTTATCAGCCAGTGCTTTAATAACATCAGGTACAGATACTTCAAGGATGACGTTCATACCACCTTTGAGGTCCAGACCTAAACTAATTTCCATTTCACGACATTGTTTCAGCGTGTAATTCCACTTCCATATTTTCCAGACTGGCTCATTAGCGAGAGAGTCCAGGTATTCTTGTTCTACTTTAGCATTGCCATTCGCTACTTCTTTTGCCTTATTAGTATAGTGGCGGGTAACGAAGGAAAAAGAGAGGTAGAACACGCATACCAGCGTGAGAAGTACCGCAAAAACTTTTACAAATCCTTTGTTTTGCATTTTACTTTTAATTTATTATGATTACTTTTTAATTTAATTCTGTCGCATATAAGGCTGCAAATATAGTTTTTTTTTCACATTCAGTGGTAATTAGGGGTCAAATATTTGAGGTTTAGGGCACATTTTGCTCCTAATGTAGAGATTTATATCCGGGAAAATAAAATATCCCCGGAGGATTCTGAATTACCTCAGGGGATATTAAAGTTTACTTGAAGTTAAAAAAGCTCAGCATTCCGCTTCTTATTTTTAACCTTAGATTATTTTTCATTACTTCATGCCTCTGTTTTTCAACATCGGTTCCAGCTGTGGCTCTGCTCCGCGGAAGTTTTTGTAGAGTACCATCGGATCTTCACTGTTTCCTTTCTCAAGTACGTTGTGACGGAACAGATTGGCTGTTGTTTTATCAAAGATGCCATTCTCTTTGAAAGCTTCAAAGGCGTCATTATCCAATACGTTGGCCCAGAGGTAACTGTAGTAACCGGCAGCATATCCGCCAATGATGTGGTTGAAATACGTTGTACGATAACGTGGTGCTATTTCAGGAATAAGCCCGAGCTTATCCATTGCTTCTTTTTCATAAGAAATTACATCTAAATTCTTTACGTTTGTCAGGTTGTGAAGATTCATGTCCAGGATAGCAGCTGCGAGTAATTCTGTTGTCATAAATCCCTGGTTGAAGGTCTTCTGTTTCAGAATTTTGTCGATAATTGAATCAGGAATGACTTCACCCGTCTGGTAATGTTTGGCATACATCTTCAGCACTTCCGGTTCGGTAGCCCAATGTTCATTGATTTGCGAAGGAAGTTCTACAAAATCGCGTACAACGTTGGTACCTGAGATACCTTGGTAGTTGCATTTGGTCAATAGGCCATGAAGTCCGTGTCCGAATTCATGAAAGAGTGTTTCCACTTCGTCCATGGTAAGCAATGATGGAGTATTGCCTACAGGTTTAGTGAAGCTGGCAACATTACAAACCAGTGGACGGATGTCTCCTTTTTGTTCGCGATAATTACTCATCCATGCACCACCGCTCTTTCCGGGACGGGGATAATAGTCAACATAGAAGATACCTAATTGAGAACCATCTGCGTCTTTCACCTCAAATACTTCCACGTCGGGATGATATACAGGAATATTTGATAATTTGGTCAAAGTGATACCATACAGTTTATTGGCTACTGCGAAAGCACCTTCACGTACATTCTCCAGTTTGAAATAAGGTTTGGTTTCTTCTTCATCTAAATTGTATTTCTCTTTGCGGAGTTTTTCGGTATAATACCACCAGTCCCAAGGTGCTAACTTTTCACCTTTACCTTCTTTATCCATGAGCTTTTGCAATTCAGCAGCTTCTACTTTGGCTTTAGGGAGCGAATAACTCCATAAGTTATTGAGGAAGTCCATAACAGTGGCTGAATTTTTAGCCATTGTATTATCCAGAACAAAGTTTGAATAACAGTCAAAACCGAGTAAATTGGCTTTTTCAAGACGGAGACTAACTATTTTGGTAATTATCTCTTTGTTGTCGTTTTTATCATTGTTATTGCCACGGTTAATATAGGCCTGGTATATTTTCTCACGAAGTGGGCGGTTCTCCGAATATTGGAGAAAAGGCAGACGGCTGGCATTATGCAATGTAAACAACCATTTTCCTTCTTGTCCGGCAGCTTTTGCCTCTTCGGCTGCACTTTGGCGGAACCATTCGGGTAAGCCGGCAAGATCTTCTTCCTTATCTACGAATAATTGGAAAGTATTATTCTCATTCAGGATATTATTGCTGAATGTGATGCCAAGAGTGGAAAGTTCCTTATTAACTTCGCGTAAGCGTGCTTGTTTTTCAGCAGAAAGATTGGCTCCTGAACGTACAAAGCTTTTATAGGTTTTGTCCAGCAGGCGTTCTTGCTCCGTAGTGAGATGCAAGTCGTTCTTTTGTTGATATACGTTATTTACTTTGGCGAATAGCTCTTGGTTGAGGGAAATGTTATCACTGTGTTCAGAGAGTACCGGAGCCATTTTTATAGATAATTCGGTCAGTTCATCTGTTGTTTCTGCATCGGTCATATTGAAGAAGATGGCACTGACACGATCCAGAATAGGCGAACTGTTATCCAGCGCTACAATTGTGTTTTCAAATGTAGGTGCTTCCGGATTTTCGATAATGGTTTTGATATTCTGATTTTGCTCTTCTATTCCTTTTAGGAAAGCGGGTTCGTAATGTTCCAGTTTGATTTTATCGAAAGCCGGAACACCATACTCGGTTTGAAACTCGGTAAAGAACGGATTATTATCCGTTTTTGTAGCACAGGAGTACATCATACAACTTGCAGCTAAAATAATTACTGTTTTCTTTATTTCCATAGGTATTGTTATTGGGTATTGTCATTCGTTTTATTGGTCATTGATTTATCGTTTGGTGATATAACACCAGATGGGATAGTGGTCAGAATCTTTGATAGAGCGATCCACTGTGCAGTTATAGGCTTTTAGGTTCTTGCTTATAAGAATATTGTCTATCCTGAAATAGAATTTATTCTGATTGTAAGAGATACCCAATCCTTGTCCGGATTCGGTGAAGGCATCGTCTAGATTTTCTGCAATAACCCGGTGCGTGTAGGAGATGGCGGTGTCATTAAAGTCGCCACATACAATGATATACGGATGGCGGGATTTGGCAATTTCGGCTGCAATGACGTCCGCCTGTTTAGAACGGATGGCAGATGCTTCTGCCAGTTTTCCAACCAGATGGCGGGTACCGCTTTTCACTTTATGGGCATTGGGGTCTTTCAGCATTTCTTCATATACAACTTTGTCTTCCTTGGTCAGTTTGTTCGATTCCAGATGGTTGTTTATGAGAGTAATTGTATCTTCGTTGACTTTCAATTCATAAATTGCAGAACCGTTATAACTGCTTTCATATTGCAACTCTCGTGCAGAGAGGATAGGATATTTTGAATATATGGCTATCCGGTTATTACTGATTTCTTTACCTACGCGTTGAATATGCCGGTAAGGATAGGCTTTCATACCTTTTTCCACCTCTTTTGCATTCAGGTGTATCTTGGCTGTTGAAGAAACATTGTGCTCTTGCAGGCAAACGATATCGGCATTACTGGCACGGATATATTCGAGTACAGGGTTTTTGCCATTCTCTTTCTCCATGTTTCCGAAAGACATGATATTGTAGGAAAGAATTTTAATGCTTCCTTCGGGAATATCTGATGTATGGATATTAATAGGGAAATACGTCCGGATTTGAGGATAGCAGAAGGCAAAGCCGAGAATGGGCAAAAGCGCAAACTTGTAACGCACCAGCAGCCAAAAGATGAGAAAACAGAGGTTGATGATCAGAAAAATGGGAAAAGTGAGTCCCATACATGATTCTACCGGATGTACCACAGGGTGAATATGCGGACTATAAGCTGTCAATAAAAGAATCCCGACAAAGAATGCGTTGACAGCTAAAATCAGATAAGTGAAAACTTTTCCGACGTGTTTCATGCTTTATTTTTTGCTTGCATCAAAAAGACTTTTTTTCTCTGCGGTAGTGAGGCTCTCGTATCCGGATTTCTTTAATTTATCGAGTATACGGTCTACTTCATCCGACTGAGCTTTTTTGCGGGCATTGTAATCGTAATCTTGTTCACGGCTGTAATTGCCATAGTGAACCTTCATCTTAGGCTTACGCTTCCAGGTCTTTTTATCGAACAAAGAAGAAACGCCATCCAATATTCTGTTAATCCAGGCTGTAATATCTGTACCTTTGCTAAGGCTGGCAGCAAACCCAAGTCCGGCCAATGCTCCGCCCAGGTGAGCGATATGTCCGCCTGCATTATTGGAAGTGATAAACAGTAAGTCTGTGAGTACTACGATCAGAGCTAAATATTTTAAGCGGATAGTACCGAAAAGAAAAAGGCGTACCGGATAGTTAGGCTCCCGATAAGCAGTTGCCACTACAATCGCAAGTACGGAGGCAGAAGCTCCTACTAAAGTTGATATCTCTACCATTGGGTAGAAGTAAGGGAAAATGTTGTAGGAAATCATGTATAGCAATCCACCACAGATTCCTCCCAAAATATACAGTCCGCGCAAGTGCTTTCCCGAGAAAAAGTAGAGGAACAATTGTCCGAACCAATAGAGCCAAAGCATATTGAACAGGATATGCATGAAACCTGCATGCATAAACATATACGTAAACAATGACCAGGGCTGGAAGATAAACCGGGTGAAAGAAGCCGGAAGTGCCAGTAGTTCGAATATACCATCTGCACTTCTATTAAAAAGTAACAGAAAGATATTAATCAATGTAGTTGCTACAAAAACTCCTACGTTGATGTATATCAGTTGGATAAAGACGTTTCCTCTTCGGAAAGCTTCTTTTAAATCAGCTATAATATGTGCCATGATCGTTATTCTTTTTTCTCCAGTACATAATCAGAATAAATCCGAATATCATTCCTCCCAAATGGGCAAAATGTGCTACGTTATCATTGGGGTTATTGGCGAATCCTGAGTACAGTTCAATTAGAGCATATCCGATGACAAAGTATTTGGCTTTGATGGGGAACGGAAGTGGGAAGATAAACAATTGCTGATTTGGAAATAGCATTCCGAATGCAAGCAGAATAGCATATACGGCTCCCGAAGCTCCTACGGTATTCATCATGTTCAGATACTCACTCATCGGTATGGTCCCGCTAATGGTTTGAACCATAGTATATCCGGATAATACGGTTTTATATTCAACAAATTGTACAATCTCCTGTATAAGTCCTGCTCCGATACCACAAGCAATATAGTAAAAGAGAAAACGTTTGGGACCCCACACTTGTTCGAGGATACGACCGAACATCCACACGGCAAACATGTTAAAAAAGAGATGTGTGAACCCTCCGTGCATAAACATATAGGTGATTAACTGTGCAGGGTTAAAACTGTCGGCCATGAAGAAATGCAGACCCATATAATCTGCGAGATCTATACCATAACTTTGAGCTACGATGGTCCCTAAATAAAGCAGTACATTAATAATTATCAGGTTTTTAGTAACTGTAGGCATCATATGTTTGAATTTCTTTTTATGCTAATAATTGAGTAATGGTCGCAAAAGTACGAATAAATTCTGTTTTAAAGCAGAAAAAGTGGTCGCTATTAGTTCTTTTTCAGCAATTTGCTGTGTTTTTTGGATGTTTTTATTTGATATATTGTTTTGTTACTCTATATTTGTGAGGAATTTACGTCTATCTTTTGTGTAACATATATATTAATTAATCATTTACGAATTATGAATAAGGCTGAACTTATTAATGCTATCGCAGCAGAGTCGGGCTTGAGTAAAGCAGATTCTAAAAAAGCACTTGAGGCTTTTGTGTCTTCAGTAACGAATGCTCTGAAGGGTGGTGACAAAGTTTCTTTGGTTGGTTTTGGAACTTTCGCAGTATCCGAAAGAGCTGAAAGAACCGGTATTAATCCATCAACGAAACAGGCTATCACTATCCCGGCAAAGAAAGTTGCTAAGTTTAAAGCAGGTGCAGAATTGTCTGAAGCTGTTGAATAAGCTATATAGTTGAAAGATTTACAAAAAAGGAGACGTGCTAACGCCTCCTTTTTTGTATCTTTGCGCGCAGAAAAAAAATGTAACTATGAATATAGAGAATAAACTTGTGGATTCCGTAATAAACGGACTGAAAGCCCTTTACGGTCAGGAGGTACCTGCCGTGCAGGTGCAGTTGCAGAAAACTAAAAAAGAATTTGAAGGACATCTGACCCTGGTTGTGTTCCCTTTTCTGCGTATGTCGAAGAAAGGACCGGAGCAGACGGCACAGGAAATCGGTGAGTATTTGCAGGCCAATGAGCCGGCAGTAGCTGCTTTTAATGTGATTAAAGGTTTCCTGAACTTGACTATTGCCTCTTCTGCATGGATTGAACTGTTGAATGTGATCCATGCCGATGAACAATACGGAATCACTGCCGCAGATGATAATTCTCCGTTGGTAATGATTGAGTACTCTTCCCCTAACACCAATAAACCACTTCACTTGGGTCATGTACGTAATAACCTGTTGGGTAATGCACTTGCCAATATTGTGATGGCAAACGGCAATAAGGTGGTAAAAACCAATATTGTGAATGATCGTGGTATTCATATCTGCAAGTCTATGCTGGCATGGAAACTTTATGGTAACGGTGAGACTCCTGAGTCGTCCGGAAAAAAGGAGACCATCTGGTAGGTGACTATTACGTCTCTTTTGATAAGCATTATAAGGCTGAAGTAGCTGAGCTCATGAAGGGTGGTATGACAAAAGAAGAGGCCGAAGCTGCTTCTCCGTTGATGAATGAAGCCCGTGAAATGTTAGTGAAGTGGGAAGCCGGTGATCCGGAGGTGCGTGCCTTGTGGACAATGATGAACAATTGGGTATATGCCGGATTCGATGAAACTTACCGTAAGATGGGAGTTAGTTTTGATAAGATATACTATGAATCCAATACATATCTCGAAGGAAAAGAAAAGGTCATGGAAGGACTGGAGAAAGGCTTTTTCTACAAGAAGGAAGATGGTTCGGTGTGGGCTGACCTGACGGGGGAAGGACTTGACCATAAACTCTTGCTTCGTGCGGATGGTACCTCTGTTTATATGACCCAGGATATTGGTACAGCCAAATTGCGTTTTGCCGATTATCCTATTGATAAGATGATTTATGTGGTAGGTAACGAACAGAATTATCACTTCCAGGTGCTTTCTATTTTGCTTGATAAGTTAGGATTTGAGTGGGGTAAGAGCCTTGTGCATTTCTCTTATGGTATGGTGGAATTGCCCGAAGGCAAAATGAAATCCCGTGAAGGAACCGTTGTAGATGCAGATGATCTGATGGAGGAGATGATTGCTACAGCGAAAGAGACCTCTCAGGAACTTGGAAAACTGGACGGACTGACCAGGGAAGAAGCAGACGATATCGCCCGTATTGTAGGCTTGGGTGCATTGAAATACTTTATTCTTAAAGTGGATGCACGTAAGAATATGACTTTCAACCCGAAAGAGTCTATCGACTTTAACGGGAATACAGGTCCGTTCATTCAGTATACATATGCACGTATTCAGTCGGTACTCCGCAAGGCTGCCGAGAGTGGTATTGTTATACCTGCGCAACTTCCTTCAGGCGTCGAATTAAGTGAGAAAGAAGAAGGACTTATCCAGATGGTAGCCGACTTTGCAGCTGTTGTAGCACAGGCCGGAACGGATTACAGCCCATCTGTTATTGCCAACTATACATATGATTTGGTGAAAGAATATAACCAGTTCTATCACGACTTTAGCATCTTGCGTGAAGAGAACGAGGCGGTAAAAGTATTCCGTGTCGCTTTATCTGCCAATGTGGCTAAGGTTGTTCGTCTTGGTATGGGATTGTTAGGAATTGAGGTTCCTGCAAGAATGTAAGGATTTCAGTGAACAAAACAGAGCGTGCGGGAGTTCTTTAGTTGAATCATATACTAAAGAACTCCCGCACGCTCTGTTTTGTCTGCTCCACCCGTTATTCCGGGAAAGAGATGCTGATCTTACTTTTTCTTATGTAAATACCAGTCTGCATTTTCAGTTCCATGGCTTTGAACCCACCGTGTGAATTCCGGATAGAGCATGTCTATACGTGTTCCCTCTTCCTCTTTCTTATAGTCAAAGTTTTTAATATTGGGGATATTTATGGCATATGGCATGTTCTCTTTTCCTATGTAATACATCTGTTGTGTCGGATCGGAGATGTCGTTCTTAGTGCCAAAATAGCTTGTATCCATTCGTTTGGTGGGTGCATAATTGGGCAGATGTAATTCTTTACCTCTTTCTTCGTGTGCATCGATAATAATGAACGGGTTATAAGGAGGCAGTAAGAAAGTTGATTCGGACTGCGGACTTGCAAATGTAGTTTTTACAATAAACTTACTATGCTGTTTGGTTGCCTTTTTCATGTCGTCAGCAAGTATGATTATTGCATTATCGTTGTCAACTCTTTCTTCAAGACCTTTACTGTCAAACTGGAACAAAGGGCTCGAAGTAAATTCGTAGTTCTCAGATGTTATCTGTACGGAGTTTACTTTGTCAGGCGTAACGGATAGTTGGTATCCGAATCCATTAAACTTATCATATCCTGCACCATCCCAATAAGGAAGTATCAGATCTTCTGTTGCAATGATTTGATTCTTATCGTTTTTGTACACTTTTGATTCATAGTAAATCACTACATCATTCATGTCATAATCTCCTTCTTTGGGCCATAGGTCTTCAAAGGAAAGCATTCCAAAATATGTCGTGTAGTTATCCTCTTCTGAAGGACCGGGATTTTCCGGCTTTTCCAGATCCGGTATATTATTCCCGCCAATAGCTCCCGATACGTCTGTATGAAGATACAATACAACATCCGTGTAGTTAGAGATATTTGCTATAGGTCTGTCTTCCATACCAATAATCACTGAACTGTAATCTTTATTGAAAATAGCGATAGTATGCTGTGCATTTTCATCCCCACTTCTTGTGTTCAGTTTGTCGGTTGAATAGTAATTATGGTTTCCGCCGGAGCTTCCTACATTACCGTCTTTAAACGAACTGGAAGAAACTCCCCAACCGATAGTAACTCCTTCCGGAAATTCATCTTCGAATTTTCCGTCTTTTTCATTCCAGTACCGCAATTGTACTGTACTGCCACAGGAGATCCCGGCGGATACCGGATAGGCTATTATTTTCTGGATATCATTAACGGATGCAGGTTCCTGTCCGGTAGGGTAAGTATAATAAATAATTGTATTGCTTACTGCCGGTGCATACTTACCTATCATAACCAGATTCACTTTTGTTTTTTTGATGATAGGTATTCCTCTTTCATTATCCGGATCGAAGTATTCGGGGTGAGTACCTCGCATACCTTTTGAATAGTCTTTGATTTTTGTAGCCTCGGTGATATAATATAACTCATTCTCGGGGAAATTAAAGCGGTTAGGTGTCAGGTAAGCCGGATAGCCGAATATGTCCCAATCGCCTATTACTTTCATGTCCGCAGGGTAAGTATACGGCATGCTTCTGGTTACAGTCGCTCTTGTTTGTGATTTTGCTGTATGGACGTCAGCAAAGATCCCATTTGCTGTAATCTCTGTTTCAATAAAAGGAACACCTGCATAAGGAGAGTAGATATATGCTTTCTTCAGGTAAGACGGGAGTACGGTTTGTCCTTCCAGCTTTCCTTGTTCATCTGTGATACCGCGATAAAGGGGTTCAATGTCTTTTTTAATAATGACTCCATCGGTATCTTCAAAAGGATTTTCACCGTAGACTTCTATTAAGACCGGATAATCTTCCAATCCTAGATCTATGTTTATCGGACAATCAAGGGTGGTTTGAAAGTCGAAATAATCACCTTTTACCGGTTTGGGTACGGATTGTGATAAATCAACATCTTTAACGCAGGAAGATAAACTGATTAGCAGTGATATACTGGCAATCTGTAATGTTTGTGTGAGACTTTTTTTCATATACTAAAATGTTCGTATGTTTGCGCTGCAAATATACGAACAAAAAGAATATAAACAACTGAATATTAGGAAAAAAGTATATCCAAGCTAAAAGGGCATTCCGGAATCCCAGAATGCCCTTTTAGCTTGGATATACTTTTTATTTCTTCTTTGTCGCCCGTCCTTTTTTCGGAGTAGTGGCGGCCTTCTCACTTTGTAGTTTTATAATATCAAGACAAGTTTGAAGATTCAGATCCTGTGGGACTACATCTTTCGGGATCTTATAATTACTGCCCTTGTAAGCAATGTAAGGGCCGTATCTTCCGTTCAGAATTTGTAATTCCGGTTCTTCTGCAAATTCTTTGATATGCTTTTGGGCCTCTGTTGCACGTTTCTCCTGGATCAGTTCGATTGCTTCTTCAAGCGTTATAGCCATCGGATCAAGTGTTTTCGGCAGAGATATATACTTGTTGTCATGACGAACATAAGGGCCGAAACGGCCTGTACCTATACTTACCTCTTTGTCTTCATATTCTCCTACTACCCGCGGAAGTTTGAATAATTCCAGCGCTTCTTTCAGGGTAATCGTTTCCATTGACAACCCTTTCTCCAAACGGGCAAAACGCGGCTTTTCTTCGGAATCTGTACTCCCGATCTGTATAACCGGTCCGAATCGTCCGATCTTTACGGATACAACCTTACCCGTTCCCGGCTCTTCACCTAAGATACGTTCGCCTACTTTATGTTCGCTCTTTGTGGCTAAAGTTGACTCTACAGATGGATGAAATCCTTTGTAGAAGTGTTTCATGATAGCAGTCCATTTCTTCTCTCCGTCTGCCACTTCATCAAACTCTTTCTCAATATTGGCTGTGAAGTTATAATCCAGAATATTAGAGAAGTATTCGTTCAAAAAGTCGTTTACTACAGTTCCGATATCCGTAGGAATCAGTTTCGATTTTTCTGCTCCTACTATTTCAGTATGTATGGCATCAGTTATCTTTTTGTCTTTGA
This sequence comes from Bacteroides nordii WAL 11050 = JCM 12987, assembly GCA_000613465.1. Lineage (GTDB taxonomy): Bacteria > Bacteroidota > Bacteroidia > Bacteroidales > Bacteroidaceae > Bacteroides > Bacteroides nordii. Next base: position 65,956 of record BAJA01000011.1, on the reverse strand, counting down.
GTGTCAGTATATTAAATGACCGCTCTTCTCCCGGTTTATCGCCTTTCTCCACATATTCACGTTGCTGGATGGTAGAGATAGTAGGTGCATATGTTGAAGGACGCCCAATTCCAAGTTCTTCCAGCTTGCGTACCAGGCTGGCTTCGGTATAGCGTGACGGACGCTGGGTGAAGCGCTCTGTTGCTACAATATCTTTATGGTCAAGCACCTGCCCTTTTTTCAATGGGGGAAGCAGATGGCTTTCGTCTTCCTGTTCGGTATCATCATCATAAGACTCTTTATATACACGCAGGAAGCCATCAAAGGTTACTACCTCTCCGATTGCTGTGAAAGCATCATTACTGGTACTGATACCGATAGTAGCTGTTGTTTTTTCCAGTTCGGCTTCGGCCATCTGTGAAGCAATGGTACGCTTCCATATCAGGTCATACAACCTTTTCTCTTGTGAAGAAGCTTCCACGGTAGCATTTTCCATATAGGTAGGACGGATCGCTTCGTGCGCTTCCTGTGCTCCTTTGGTTTTTGTAGTGAAGTGGCGCGGGTGCACATACCTTTCGCCCATCATGTTGATGATAGCCTGTTTGCTTCCTTCGGTTGCATATTCCGAAAGGTTTACCGAGTCGGTACGCATATAAGTAATGAATCCGGCTTCGTATAGCTTTTGTGCCAGCATCATGGTTTGTGCTACCGTATAGCCTAATTTACGCGCTGCTTCCTGTTGCAGGGTAGAAGTGGTAAATGGTGCCGCCGGACTTTTCTTTATCGGACGTTTGGTAATATCTTCAATGGTGAAGGTAGCCTCTTTACAGGTTTCAAGAAATGCCTTCGCCTCTTCTTTGGTTTTGAGGCGATGGGCCAGTTCGGCTTTCATTTCTACCAGTTTGCCGTCAGTGTCCGGCACAAGGAATATGGCTGTAACACGGTAGGAAGCTTCGCTTTTGAATGCTTGTATTTCACGTTCGCGTTCTACGATCAGGCGGACAGCCACCGACTGTACACGTCCGGCAGAAAGAGCAGGTTTAACTTTTTTCCACAATACGGGAGAAAGCTCAAAACCTACGATACGGTCGAGGATACGTCGGGCCTGTTGTGCATTTACCAGGTTGATGTCGATTTCACGCGGATTTTCGATTGCTTTTAATATGGCAGTCTTGGTGATTTCATGAAAGACAATTCGTTTTGTTTGTTCCGGCTTTAGCTTTAGCACTTCATAAAGATGCCAGGCGATAGCTTCTCCCTCGCGGTCCTCATCGGATGCGAGCCATACGACATCTGCCTTTTGGGCTTCTGCTTGCAATTTCGCTACCAGTTCTTTTTTATCTGCAGGTATTTCATAATTCGGCTTGAAATCTTTTTGGATATCAATACTAAATTCTTTCTTCTTCAAGTCCCGGATATGTCCGTAACTGGAAAGTACTTTAAAATCTTTCCCAAGAAACTTTTCAATCGTTTTTGCTTTGGCTGGAGACTCGACAATTACAAGGTTTTTCTGCATAGTTTTTACTTTAATAAGGATGCCGGGGGGGATGTCTTTCTAAGTTACAACCTCTTTACATCATAAAATTCGGAGGCAAAAGTAGAAAAAAACATTTTCCTTACCTTATAATATAGAGAGAATCTGTTTCTTTTTTGCAAAAAAAGACTTTTTTTAGGACTCGGAAGAGGTGGGGTGTGTGAAGATATGTTTTAACCAAATCTGCTTTTCTTACCGGGATTGTTTGCTTTCCCCGTAAAGAAAGGTTATCTTTGTCGTAATCGCCCATTGTTTTACATGTACATGTAAAGCTGCTCCACATGCACATGTCGTACTGTCTGAGATGTACATGTCGTACTGCTTTAGATGTACATGTAAAACAACGAAGAACTACGAGAAAAGCATCGGATGTTTAAACCCTAATCAATAAACACTTATAAGAAAATGTCAATACCCTATTTAGTAAGAAAGAAAGTGAGCGTCATAGGCGGCAATAAGAAAGTGCGGTGGTATGCCGTACAGAAAAAGCTGCAGGAGCGCGGTGGTAAAACGGAGGAAGATGTAGCGCGCATCGTAGCGGAACGGGCCGGATTCCGTGAAGGTGAAGTACAAGGTATCCTGACGGATGTCTCTTTGGTGCTGGGAGAACTTCTGGCAGAAGGATATTCGGTGAATCTGAAAGGAATCGGTACATTTCAGGTGGCTCTTACCAGTCCGGGAGCAGAACGTCCGGAAGATGTAACTCCGGCGACAGTGGAAGTGTCGCGCATTTATTTTATAGCAGATCGTTGGTTAACACGGCAAATCAGGAAAATGAAGTTTATTCGTATACCGTTGTCGAGTTATTTCCCGAAATCGATGCTGAGCAAAGAGGTGATAAAGGAAGAGAAAGCGCAAGGCGATTTGCCGGGAGAGAGATTGGAGGATTAGCTGATTGAAGTACCGGATTTTACTCGCGGAACCTGGGATTAAAAGGTGTATTAAAAGTCTGAGAAAGCTTATCAATATGTAACTTTAGAAACGCAGATTAACGCTAATTACCGCAGATTAAATGTAATCTCTGCGTGAATTAGCGTTAATCTGTGTTTTAACGATAGCGAATTTTACTTTTGGCACCTCCTCTTATATACCTGTTGCGTTGGTCCGAAGTTACAGGAGATGCCAGTGGTATTCAGAATCGGAAACTTAGACCGCCCAGGAAGTTAATTCCTTCAGTGGGATAGAGCAGATAACGCTGGAATTTCTTGTTTAACAGGTTATCCGCCTTTGCATAGACAGAGACTCCTTTAAATAAGTGATAAGTGGCTCCTATATTAAGATCGCTGACGGCGGGGAAGAATGTTTTGCTAAATCCGTAATATCTTTCAGCCCGCCAGATATATTGATAACCTATATTTAACCACAGAGCCGGAATGGGATGTATCTCTGCTTTAAAATTTAGCTCTGTCTCTGGTTTCATCCACAGAGCGGGATTATAATTCGGGGAAGATACATTATCTGTGTAGGCATCACTGGCTTTCCAATGGCGGTAGATACCTTCACCTGAGAGTGTAAACAAGTCCTTGTAGGTATAACTGGCACTGAGTCCGGCATAGATATTATTCGTTGAGGTTTGTCTCAGATCAATGAAATTGCCGCCTGTTCCGCCTATCCAGCTATTTTCTATCTGATACAGATCGTCTTTGAGATTCTGATATCCGGCAAAGAGATTAAACCATAAACCTGTTACAGGGCTGGCTTTGAATCCTAAAGTGGCATTGAGCTGCTCATAGGTATCTCTCACCTCGTTAGAAGGGTCGCTGTATGGGTTATAAGTCTCCAATCGGCGCAGGTCATTGAGTTGTCTGCCCCCTGTAGCATTGGCGTAGACCACATAACTGTCTGAGAATACATATTGTATGGTTACATCCGGAGAGACACGAAATGATTTGCCATTACCGAAAGAGAAATCAACATTGGCTCCTAAGTGCAGTCGCCAATCATCGTTGTTGAGTTCGTAGTACGGGTTTAAGTCTACGACGGTACGGCTTTTGAAAATGCTCTTTATCTCTTCATTATAAAAGTCTCTTTTATTATTGTAGATGAGGTTGTTCATTTTGAAAGCAATACTTATTTGTTGCTCGTCGCTGATGTTGCCGCTGACAATGGCTTTGGTACGTATTTGCGTCTCATTCACACCACCGAAGAATTGGTTGTGTTGCCGGTCATAAAGCATCAGGTTGGTTTCTGCATTAAACTGTAACGGCATTGTTTCGTCTGTAGACTTCACTCCGAAATGCAGATCGCCTGAAGTGAACTTCTGTTTCTTGAAAGAAAAACCATAAGGCTCATAGTTGAAATTATTTAATCCGAAGTGTCCTGCTACACTCAGGTCTATCTTGCCAAATTGATGCAGATAATCGATAGCAGCACGCGTACGGTAGTAATGTGCATCCCATTTCCGGGCATCACCGTAGGGCATGTCCAACGTACCGTTCATGCCGTCCATGCTGAAGTTTACATTCAGCTTATCCCGGCTGGAAAGGTGAAAAAGATAATTACCCAATAAGTCCAGGTTACCATAGTTACCATATCCGGCGCGTACATATCCCGGTTTACTTGTCGGTTGTACCTCTTTTCCGGTATAAGCCTGCATTGTTCCCACAGGGATATTGGAGGCAGGGGTAGAACTTATCGCATATTCAACCTCTTTCTTGTTTACTACAGGCTCTTCTACTTTGGGCAAAACGTTTACTTTAGAGGCATCCAGAATGATAGGATTGTATTCCTGTTCAACCACGACAGTGCGGTTCATGGTCGTATCTTTGGATTGGGGTTGCACCTGAGCCAGTGAAGGGAGTGCGACGAGCGCCATTCCCAGGAAGATATAATGATTACGTTTCATACTTCGTTACTTATTAAGTTTTTCAAGTCTGCTTTCAATCATGCCTTCAATGTCATCGTTAGCGTGATAGTTCTGTTGCAAGCTCAACAGATATTGCCGTGCATCCAGCTTTTTGTCCATAGCCATGTATACATCCGACAGAAGGACGAAGCTACGTGCCAACCAATATGCGTGGGGAGTACTCCGTTCGATGTAGTCGAGTAACTCTTTCTCGGCTGCGGCATACTCTCCGGCAGTATAGTATTGCTGGGCTACCAGATACTTCGCTTCTGCTCCGTAAAGGTTACGGGTATCTTTGGCTAGTGTCTGAAGATCGGCCAATGCTTTCTTGTCAGCTTTTTGGTTCATATAAGATTTAGCACGATAATAAAGTGCTTCATTTGCCAATTCAGGAGTCAATTTGGCCTCTGCCAGCAAGGCTGTTGCAGCATGAATGGTTTCTGCATCGTCTTTGATGAGGTGTGCACAGCGTAACATTCCTGTTTCTGCCAGCAGACGGCGGTCTGCTGTGGTTGCTTTCTCTTTCAGCATTTTGTAGGATGCTAATGCATCTGCAAATTGTTGCAGGTTGAACTGAACTTCCGCACGCATTATTAATGCTTCTTCAGAGAATGGATTATCCGGATATTCCAGTAATTTGCCGGAGTGAAGCAGAATCATATCATAGTTCTTTTGCTCTTTTCCGATGAGGCAAAGGTAATAATGAGCATTCAGGCTAAAGGAACCTTCGGGGAAAGTTTGCAGGTATTTGTTGAAACTGTTTTTCGCTTCTTCTATGCGTCCGCGTCCATAAATTTTCTCAGCAGCGATGTAAGTTAAAGAATCCTGTTCGCTGGCATCAAAACGTATATTGCCCGGCATGGAAGCTGCAAGTGCGGCAAACTCATCAATGCGGTTCATATCAACGTAAAGAGACTTTAGATCGAGCATTGCCAAACGGGCTTCGTCACTTCCCGGATATTTGTTGATTACCAGTTTGTAAGCATCGATTGCCTGATCGTAGTTTCCATCCTGATAATACAGCAAACCGATTTCGGCAGCAGCTTTGCGGCTGATAGGACTTTCGGGGTATCTGCTCAACAATTCTTTAAAAGAGGCAATGGCCTGGTTGTTGTTATTCATTAATACATACGAACGTCCTTTTTCATAAAGGGCATTTATAACGTAAGGTGATGTGGGGTATTTGCCTGCCAGACGGTTCAGCAGAGTGATTTTGCCGGAATAATCTTTTTGCAGTCCTGATACCAGGGCAAGTTGGTAGAATGAATAGTCTCCGGAAGAGGCATTCATACTTTCGGCTTGTGCATAATAATGTTTGGCTTCGTCGAAATTACGTTCGTTGAGGAAGCAGTCACCGATACGATTGTAAGCATCGGCCAGTGCTGTTCTGTTTTCACCCTTTTCCAGTTGTATGTATTTGAGGAACCAGTTGCGTGCCTGTGCATAATCTTTCTGATGGAAAGCGGTATATCCCAAATTATAGTTTGCCAGTGCATACATTTCGTTATTAGTCTGTTCCGTCAGTTGCAGGTATTCTCTGAAATTACGGGCAGCCTCCGTCATGCGGTTCAGGCGGTAGTAAGATTCTCCGCGCCAGTAGAGGCATCGGCCTTGGTCTGGCGGTTGTATTGGCCAATGGCAACAGACTGGTTAAAGTAGCCGATTGCCTGCTCAAAAGAGGCATTGGCAAATGCTTGTGTACCGAGTTGGAACAGTATTTTTTGTTTCGCTTCCATGATGCGGGTACCCGGATGGGCAATGCGTTCAATGGATTTCAGTGCCGCTTCGTAGCTGCGGGTGTTCAAATATACTTCAACAAGATAATTGCTTACCATTTCGGTATATTGGGAGTTGGGGAATTCGTTCAGGAATTTCTCGAAAACGGTTACCGACTCTCCGAATGCAGAGTAGGACGTTTCGTGAATGCACAAGGCATAGTTATAGGCAGCCTGTTCTTTTATTTTCATATCGGCATTGGAGGCGGCAGCCTGTTCAAAAGCCATACGGGCTTTGTTCTTTTCGGCCAGTTGCAGGTAGGAAAGTCCCATATGCAAGTACGCATTTTGCGTCAATGCGTCGTTGGCGCCTGTTACTTCTCCCAACGTCTCAGCTGCTTTTGAATATACTCCTGTCTGGAAATAAGAGAGTCCTAACATGTAGAGGGCATCCCGGCGGGGCGAAGCATCTCTTTCAAGATAACTCTCAAATGCGTTGATTGCTTCGTGGTATTTGCGGAAATGATAAGAAGCATCTCCCAGGATGCGGTACATTTCGGCAGCATGTTCATTCTGCGGATATGCCGATAAGTAGTTTTGTGCTACGATCTCAGCTTTATCATAGTTTTTTCTGATTGCATAAATTTCTGCAATGTAATAGGGCACCAGTGCTTTATATTTGGGGTTGTCCTGCAGAGGGAGGAAACCTTTCAATGCTTCGTCATAGCGCTTTTGTGTGTAGCGTATATAAGAGATATAGTAAGCGCAGTCATTGTCGTATTTCTTACTGCTGGCTTTCAGGGTTTCAAACCAGATGGCAGCTTCTTTTACATTCCCCGTTTTCAGATAACAGGTAGCCAGCAAATAGGTCATGTCATCCCGTTCTTCATTACCCAGCAAGTCCAGTTGGGCGGAGTTGAACAGTGCCAGTGCTTCGTCATATTTTTCTTCATAGAAATAGCCGGCAGCAAGTAAAGCATAAATACGGTTGGCATAAGGAGTATCGGGATATTGCTCCAGATAATTGCGCAACAGGGTGATACTGTTCTTATCTTTCAGTTCATATGCCGAACATACCAGCATATATTCTGCTTCTTCGCGCAATGAGGCATTAGGTTCCTGTCTGATAAAAGCTTTTAATGGCGGAGTAGCTGCTGCATAATTTTTTTGCAGAAACAGGTTTCTTCCTTCTTTATATAGATTGACAGGCGAGGTAATTTTTTCGCTTGTTTGTGCCGACGTGATGATAGGCGTACAGCATATCAGGGCACATATAAATCGTGAAATTCTTCTTTTCATAATTTAGTGTTTTGGCAAAAGTACTTGTTTTTGGGGACTTTATAGCAAACAGCTCTTTAGTTTTACAGGTTTTAACGTCCAGAGAAGGGAAAATGTTTTAATAAAAGGATGAATTTCTGCCTGGTATGTAGATTTGAACTTTGTGTGATAGTGGGAAAAATTGCTATATGAATCAGCTAAATTGCTATTTCCTGCTTGGATGGAATGCCGTAATTTTGCATCATAGAAAGACAATGATAATTAAACCCTAAATAATATGAAAGTAATTGATTTGACAAAAGAGAGTTTTACAGAGAGAGTATCTGATTTCCGGCAATATCCTGATAGCTGGGAGTTCAAAGGAGATAAACCTTGTATCGTCGATTTCCATGCCCCTTGGTGTATTTATTGCAAGAGGTTATCACCGGTTCTTGATGAATTGGCTGTTGAATATGCCGGTAAGATTGACTTCTATAAGGTGGATGTGGATAACGAGCCTCTTTTAGAGTCTGCTTTTTCCATCCGTACTATCCCGAATTTATTGTTTTGCCCGATGGAAGGGAAGCCCTGGATGAAGCTGGGGACAGTTGGAAAACCCCAGCTAAAGAAAATGCTTGATGACCTGTTGGCAGGTGTTACAGAGTAGATAGGAAAATTCCAAGACCTTTGCGGATAGAGTCGAGCCCGAAGTCTTCGGGACGGAGCTCTGCAACGGGAATAAAGAAGGCATCAGCAGCATCGTCCATTGCGGCAATGTGACTGGTGTCTTCTACTTTACAGAGGAAAAACATATCCAGTGTATGTACCGGGAAGCCTGAATATACATAAATATTGGGAAGAGTAAATCGATAGATTGCCTCTTTCACTTTTAATCCGGTTTCTTCTAACACCTCACGTGTTACACCTTCTTCTGCTGTTTCGTTCATATCAATGAATCCTCCCGGCAGGTCGAGCGTACCTTTTGCCGGGTCTTTGGCGCGGCGGCATACCAGCAATTCATTCTTCTTATTCAGAATCAGGCAACTGTTGCCGATGATGGATTAAAGTAGTATACGAACCCGCAATTGGTGCATTGTTTAGATTTCTCATTGTGTATGTTGAAATGCTCCGAACCGCACTTCGGACAGTATTTGAACTGAGACAGAGGATGTTCCATGTTTCTTCTTCTTTATAGTTTCCTGCAAAAGTACAAAAAAGACAGATAGTATAATGGATTTTGTCTATCAGAGTATAGAATTATTCGATTGGACTTTTTTTGTTTCTCCGGTAGGTATCCCCCTATCTTTGTATCAGAAACAAAAACAAGTTAAATCAATAAATAATAAGTTTAGTATGGAATCAATTCTTAATTCTCAGCTTCCTGAATTCAGTGTTCAGGCTTTTCATAACGGTAGTTTCAAAACAGTGACCAATAATGACGTTAAAGGTAAATGGGCGATTTTCTTCTTTTATCCTGCCGACTTTACTTTTGTATGTCCTACAGAACTCGTAGACGTAGCCGAAAAATACGACCAGCTTCAGTCAATGGGTGTAGAGGTATATTCTGTAAGTTGTGACTCACATTTCGTTCATAAAGCATGGCATGATGCTTCAGACAGTATCCGTAAAATCAAGTATCCGATGTTGGCAGATCCGACAGGTGCTTTGGCCCGTGCTTTCGGCGTATATATTGAATCAGAAGGTATGGCCTATCGTGGTACTTTCCTGGTAAATCCGGAAGGTTTGATTAAAGTAGCCGAATTGCATGACAATAACATCGGTCGTGATGCAAGTGAATTACTTCGCAAGGTAGAGGCTGCTCAGTTTGTAGCTACTCACGACGGAGAGGTTTGTCCGGCAAAATGGAAGAAAGGGGAAGCTACGCTGAAACCAAGTATCGACCTGGTAGGGAAAATCTAAATTAGAATGTAGAATTTAGGAGTTGGGAGTTGGAATCTGTTCAGGTGTTTTCTTATTCATGTATTCCAACTTCTGACCCTCATATTCTATAATTCCGACTCCTGACTTCTAACTTCCAATTCTATATTCTATCTCCTAATTATGTTAGACCCTACATTAAAAGAACAACTGAAAAGTATATTTGCCGGATTAGAGGCAGATTTTACTTTTGATATATACGTATCGTCCGGACACGAAAGCCGTGGCGAGTTACTCGATCTGCTGGCTGATGTAGCCGATTGCTCTCCCCATATCTCTTGTCGGGTGAATGAGGGAGAAAGGTTGGAGTTTACTCTGTTGAAGAATGGAAATGAGACCGGTATTACCTTCCGGGGTATTCCTAACGGGCATGAGTTTACTTCTTTGCTACTTGCCATTCTTAATCTTGACGGTAAGGGAAAGAATTTTCCCGATGAACAGGTTTGTAACCGTGTGAAAGCCCTGAAAGGCCCGATACACCTTACTACCTATGTTTCGCTTACTTGTACCAACTGTCCCGATGTGGTGCAGGCTCTCAATGCTATGACTACGCTGAACAATTCTATCTCACATGAGATGGTGGACGGTGGTCTTTATCAGGACGAAGTAGAAGCTCTTAAAATTCAGGGGGTACCTTCTGTATTTGCCGATGGAAAACTACTGCACGTAGGGCGTGGCGATTTTGGGGAGTTACTTACCAAACTGGAGGCCCAATATGGTATCAATGAAAGCGAAATAGGCACTACCGTAAAGAACTATGATGTTATTGTTGCCGGTGGAGGTCCTGCCGGAGTTTCTGCTGCTATCTATTCGGCACGTAAAGGATTACGTGTGGCAATTATCGCCGAGCGTATTGGCGGACAAGTAAAGGAGACGGTAGGAATTGAAAACCTGATATCTGTCTCACATACGACTGGAAGTGAACTGGCAGATAATTTGAAAACGCATCTGTTACAATATCCGGTAGATTTATTGGAACATCGTCGCATTGAAACTGTAGAAGTCAACGGAAAAGAGAAACTTGTGACGACTTCCGTTGGTGAGAAATTTGTAGCTCCCGCCTTGATTATTGCTACTGGTGCCAGTTGGCGAAAGCTGAATGTTCCCGGTGAAACAGACTATATCGGAAGAGGCGTCGCTTTCTGCCCACATTGTGACGGTCCGTTTTATAAAGGTAAGCACGTAGCCGTTGTCGGTGGTGGAAATTCTGGAATAGAAGCGGCTATCGATCTGGCCGGTATCTGTTCGAAGGTTACAGTCTTTGAATTTATGGACGAGCTCAAAGCCGATCTTGTTCTGCAGGAGAAAGCAAAAAGCTTGCCTAATGTGGAAATATTTGTTAGTTCACAGACGACGGAGGTAATAGGTAATGGTGATAAATTAACTTCTCTCCGCATTAAAGATCGTAAAACAGACGAAGAGCGTATAATGGAACTGGATGGCGTTTTCGTCCAGATAGGTCTGGCTGCCAACGGTGCTGCTTTCCGTGGAGTTGTGGAGATGAACCGTTTTGGTGAAATTGGTATTGATTCACACTGCCGTACGAACGTTCCGGGCATCTATGCTGCCGGAGATGTATCGACTGTACCTTATAAACAAATTATTATCGCCATGGGTGAAGGTGCCAAGGCCGCTTTGTCTGCTTTCGAAGACCGGGTAAGAGGAATTATTTGAGACATTCTTTTTTCTTGTGTTACCTCATTTTAAACAATACCTATTGATAGGGTATTCCGATGTGAATATCCCTATTGATAGGTATTTTTTTGCTTCCTTTACTGAAGTATCTTTGCAGCTCAACATCAGGCGTAAAGATAAGAACGAATATGAGACAACAATATGCTGTAACAAGAGCATCTTTTCTAATACTATTTTTGATATCCTCCCTTTGTATATTTTCGCAGAATACTCCAGTCAAACGTATTGATTTTAATGGAACCCTCATTGATGCGGAAACAGGAGCTCCCATTGAATTTGCTACTATACAGATACCGGATCATGCACTTTGGGCAATTAGCGATATGGATGGTAAATTTAAAATTCCGGGAATGAAGCCGGGAGTTTATACGTGTGAGATCTCTGTGCTGGGTTATCAAAAGACAATTAAGAAAATAGAGATAAAGCCGGAGATGAAGCTGACTGTTATTAAACTCTCTCCCATGACTTTGGCTTTAAATGAAGTAGTCGTTACTGCTCAGGAACAGCGGATGGGATCGGCTTCCAGAATAGATCAAAGCGCCATTCAACATATCCAACCCAAAAGTGTGGAAGATATGTTGCAACTCCTTCCTGGTAATCTGACTAAAAATCCGGATTTGAATAATGTGGGGCAGGCTTATATTCGTGAAGTATCTTCCAATGATAATAATGCTTTGGGTACATCGGTGATGGTGGATGGTGCTCCACTTTCGAATGATGCAAATATGCAGGTGCTTTCTACCAGTAAGTCCGGTACGAGTCTGAATGCTCAGTCGGTGAGTGGAAAAGGACTTGACCTGCGTACCATTTCTCCGGATAACATTGAATCTATGGAAGTAATCCGGGGCATTCCCTCTGTAGAGTATGGAAATCTTACGTCAGGTGCGGTCATTATCAAAACTCGTTCGGGGGTTACTCCGCTCGAAGTAAAACTGAAAGCAGATCCTTTCTCTAAAATGGCATATGCCGGAAAAGGTTTCCTTATCAGTGAGAAAATGGGAGCAATGAATATTTCCGCTGATTACTCACAGTCGTATGCAGATATACGTAAGCGCTATAACGGATTTGATCGGATTACGGCCAATCTGGGATATTCCAATACTTTTATGAAAAGTTCCCGGCCTTTGACTTTCAACATGAGACTGGCCTATTATCAGAACATAAATAGTGAAAAAACAGATCCTCAACTGAAGCAGGATGAGAAGATAAAAAATGAAAATATGGGGGTGCGCTTCAATCTTGAAGGTAACTGGCGCCTGAATACTTCCTGGATTTCTTCTTTAGGATATAGTTTCATGGTAAATTATAGCCATCAGCAGGATTATCGTCGTGAACAGATCATCTTGCAATCGGGTATTACTCCGGTGGCTAATTCGTATGTGAGTGGCGAATACCAAACCTATTTCCTTAGCTCATCTTATTATTCCGACTATACGGTGGACGGTAAACCTTTGGATGTGTTCGGACAGTTGAAAGCCAATAAACTTTTCCAGTTCTCATCCGATTGTTTTATGACCCTGAAAGCAGGCATCGAATGGAAATATAATGTGAACCGGGGTGATGGATGATGTTTGATCCTAAGCTTCCTCCGGTGGTAAACGATATTCAGTCTATTCGACCCAGGTCGTTCAAATCAGTTCCGGCTATCAATACACTATCTTTTTTCATAGAAGACAAAGCCCAGTTACCCATTCGGAAAACAACATTGACCTTACAGGGAGGTGTACGCCTCAGTAATCTGTTTATAGATAAGAGTGCCGGAAGAAAGGATATGTTTATGGTAGAACCTCGTATTAATATGGAATATAATATCCTGAACGGTGACAATAATAAAGTGTTTGATGACTTGAGCATTGTAGGTGGGTTTGGTATTGCTGCCAAAGCACCTACTCTTCTCTACCTGTATCCTGATAAGGCTTATTTTGACGAATCAAGTTTCAATCTAATGTTTGCCGATGATATGAGCAAGTCCACTTCTATTATGACTACCAAAGTCATAGATAATACCTCTAACCCTGATCTGAAACCAGCTTATAGCCAGAAGATGGAAATAGGTTTGGCAGGACGTATCAGAAAGGTAATTGGAAATGTTACTTTCTTCTATGAAAAACATACCAATGAGTATTCTTTCAAAGGAGTACCTGTGACGATGCCTTTTCGGCGTTATTCGGTTCCGGGATATGTGGATAATGTGAATTATACCAACGGTATGCTTTATTATGAAAAAGACGGAATAAGAAACCCGGCTACAATTGTAAATGATACTACCTTGTATTCTTACAATATGCCGGTAAACAATACCCGTACCATCAAGCGGGGGGTAGAGTATAGCATCAACTTCGGACAGATTCCTCTTTTGAAAACGTCTGTGGTGGTAGACGGTGCCTGGCTCTATGTAAAGCGTCATTCTACATTGCCTACCTATTCGAAGATAGGATCCTCGTATGAGGGAAAACTTTATCCTTATATGGCTGTGATGCCCGGAGGAGGTGGTTCTATAGAACAACGTTTCAATACGAACGTTCGCTTTATCACGCATATTCCTAAATTGAAAATGATTTTCTCCACTACGGCACAGATTGTATGGAAAGAGAGTTATCAGCGTATTTACGAAGATGAAAGTGGAAATAATCTGTTCTACAAGGCTGTTGATCCATTGAGTGGTAACAATGAAGAGAAATACTTTGTCAACCCTATAGGCTTCATCGACAAGCAGGGAAACTTCAATGAGTGGAAAGCCGAATATCAGGATATATACAAATATCGCCTGATGATGACTCAGTATGGACACAGTAATTACTTTGGGGTAGAGAATTACCCGACTACTATATTACTGAATTTTCGTTTGACAAAAGAATTGGGAAAGATGCTGGAACTCTCGTTTACAGCAAATAATTTCCTCAAAATATCAAAGAGCTATAAGTACCGGACCGCTGCAGGTTACAAAGACCTGACTATTCCGATCTACTTTGGAGCAGAAGTAAAAATCAAAATCTAAGATGTAATAACTAAAAAAGAAAACTAAAGATGAAAAAGTTGTTTTGTTTATTGCCTTTGTTGGCAATGTTGTTTTTGGTATCGTGTTCAGATGATGAGAATGATAACATCGCAAAGAAATACACAGTGGATGTAACTGTGATTCTTCCCACGGATATCAGTATGGCGGATGTAACAGAATTGGTAATAACAGCGTTAATACTCAAACATCCGAAGAATCGGTAGCTAATCCGGTAGATGGTAAAGCTTCGTTTACCTTGAATGCCGGTGAATATGATTTCCGCGCATCAGGTAGTGCTAAAGATTACAATCTGAACGGGTTGGTAAGCAAAGTTTCTGTTTATAGCGATCAATCTGTAAGTTTACCTTTGGCAATTGCCTCTGGTAGTGGATTGATTTTTAAAGAAGTCTATTTTACAGGAGTGAAAGACTGGTATTTCAAAGATGCCTTCTATGAAATCTATAATAACTCGGATGAAGTGCAGTATCTTGATGGAGTTATCTTAGGTATTGTAGACAACGGTCTTCCGGTAAATGTATATGTTCCTTCTCCTTCTATCTGGGTAGATGAAAACGGAGAATTATTAGATCGTTATCCGATGGCAAGCTTTACCGTTGCTTTCCCGGGAACAGGTAAGGAACATCCTCTTCAACCCGGTGAAAGTGTGGTGGTTGCGACGAATCCTATCAAACACAATGAACGTCAATTGACAGGTGATGATGTAGCTTCTCCGGTAGATTTGAGCACAGCTGACTGGGATATTTATTGTGGTCCGTTCTCTATTTCCGACACAGATATCAATGGAATTCCTAATATGGATTGTCTCTATCTGAATGCTTCCTATGGTATGGATTTCATGCCTTCTGTAGATGGGCAGGCACTGATTTTGGCTAAACTCCCGGCAGGTATGACGAATGTAACATTTGTGGCTGATCCGGAGAATATGATGGTGGCTCCCGGTAAGAGCGACAAAGCACAGCTGATGATTCCACGTGAATATGTAATTGATGGTATTGATATTGTGCCGGCTATAGAAAGCGATCGGTATAAACACCTGAAATCTACTGAAGATGTGGGTATGGCATGGGTAGACGGTTCTTCTAACGGCTCTTTGGCGAGCAGCGCATACTCCGGTAAGAGCCTCCGTCGTAAAGTAATTGCTATTAATAACGGTCGGGTGGTGTATAAAGACACAAACAACTCCAGCGAAGATTTCATTCTGGGTGGACAAACTCCTACTCCGGGAACACATCCGACAGGAGTAGATAAATAAAGAAAAAACGAGTTATGTTTGTAAAGCTGAAATTCTCTTTAATAATAGGTTTGTTTCTTTCCTGCCTTTGCCATGCGCAAGGCGGGAAAGATTCGCTACGCTTGTATCAGGATGTGCTCTATCTGGGCAATATACAATACGGCAGTAATAATCCGACAGCAATTTCCGATTCACCTCTGCGTAGTGTGACGGATATCAACATTAACTTCCTTCGTTCTTCGGGTGACTTCCGGTTGGTAGATCAGTCCTCGCGTGAACACTGGTGGAGTGGAAGCTTGTTTGGTATACAGCGGATTGGCAAAATAACTTTTGAAGGAGATGTCAGCTATGAGAATGGTAAACAGACGGACCGGAAATGGAACAGTACGCTGTTTATAGCTGATGATAACCCGTTTATTGTAGCCGACTCACTTACGGGTGATTACAATGTGGAGAAGTTCAGACTTAATGGAGGTTTCTCTTATGAGATTAATGCACATTGGAGAGCCGGGTTAAGAGCGATATATGAGGTTGGAAGCAGTGCGGATCAGACAGATCCTCGCCCCGATATCAAAGGAATGCGCTTTTTGCTCAATCCGGGTGTGAATTATCAATGGGGTAACTTCAGAATTGGTGCTTCTGCCGGTGTACGCTGGCTGGGTGAATCGGTGAATTATACTTTGGTAAAAACTTACGAGACCTATCAATTATTTTTGTTCCGGGGTATGGGAAATTATGAAAGTCAGCAGGCGATTGGCTTCCAACGGAGATACATCGGAACTGCTTATCAGGGTAATTTGCAGTTAGGTTGGAATAATGCGGCTCATCTGGCTGATTTTCTTGAGTTAGGTTACGAGAAATCTACAGAAGAAGCAATAGATGGTAGCAGCAGTAATAAATATAAAGGAGGAAAGTATGCACGTACAAGATTCTCTTTAACGAACCGTTTTCGGATTTCCGGAGAGAGAACAATGCATAATGTCACCCTTGAGGCCTCGCATAATAAAGTAGAAGGAACGTGGTATATCCAGACACAGTCCAGTGATGCAGATGGCAATACCGTATGGGAAGTAAAAGATGCTTCCGTATGCCATATCGAGAAACGGACGGATGCTTCACTTACCTACCGTATGGACCGGATGCGGCAAATGCTGCCACATTTCACCTGGGAGGTGAAGGCCGGAGTCCGTCAGTCTGATATAAAAAATTATCCGGAGGTTTATTTACAGAAATATACGGCTGCTTATGCTGTACTGAATGCCTGTAAGAACCTTCCTATTAAGAAAAGTCTGCTTAGCATCTATCTTAACGGGATGTATAATCACAGGCTTTCTTCCAGCTTTTCAGCTGATGGACTGAAGCTGAAAACAGTTTATAGCCTTCCTGCTTTTGAAACCTCTGCAGCTGCCTACTGTCAAGGGAATATAGGTGCAAAGGCACAGGTTCCTCTTGCTATTTCCGGTTTTCACTCGTGGCTGGGAGTATATGCGGAGTATACATTGAAACATTACACGGGAGATTATGTACCTCTGGACGGTACAAACCGTAATCAATTAAATGTGGGTGTGAATTTGACTTTTTAATGAATTAAAGTAATAGACGAAAAATGATAAAAAGAATAGTTAGCTTACTGATTCTTACCGGAACAATAACCTCTGTTGCATTGGCTGCAAAACTTCAACGGGGTTTCGCTATTGTAGTTGATCCGGTGAGCTATAAGGAAGCTTGTACGGATATAGATAATTATGCTAAGGCTGTAGAGAATGACGGACTAAAGACCTACATCATTGTAGACCGTTGGGGAGTCCCTGATTCGATTCGCTTTCAGCTTCAACAGTTGTATCTTCAAAAGGAATGCCCTATTGAAGGAGCTGTTTTTGTAGGGGATATTCCGGTACCTATGATACGTGATGCACAACACCTGACTTCTGCTTTTAAAATGAATCAGGAAACCTTTCCCCGTACCGAATCATCGGTGCCTTCTGACCGTTTCTATGACGACTTCGATCTGAAGTTCAATTTTCTGGATAAAGATGAGCAGTATCCATTGTATTACTACTACTCTCTGTCTCCGGATTCTCCGCAATTTCTGTCTCCTGAAATCTATTCGGGACGTATAAAAATGTCGGCTGATGATGCTTCTAAATATGATAAGTTACGTGCTTATCTGCAAAAGGTAGTGGCTTTAAAGCAAAATACTAACCCTGCCGATCAGTTACTTTACTTCAGTGGGCAGGGGTATGTATCCGAATCTATGATGGCCCGGATTGATGAGAAGTTAGCTTTAGTTGAAAACTTTCCCTGGACACGGATACAGCAAAATGGCATTGAGTATATTGATCACAAACGGGATGCTGCTGTGAAGTATCGCCTGATGTCCGAACTTCAGCGCAATGATCTTGATATCGCTATTCTCCATCATCACGGAGATGTGGAAATAGAATATATGAATGATCTGCCCGAACCGCAGACTACTAAAGATCAGGTGGAGGGCATCAAGCTTTATTTGCGTGAAACAATGCGTCATGCCCGTGAGAAGGGAAAGAATACTGATTCGATACAGTTGGTATTAAGTAAGCGTTTCGATGATCTGCCGGCTTCCTGGTTTGAAGGTAGTTTTGATCCGGAAATCACCCAAAAAGATTCTCTTTTTCTGCGTAGTCTCGATTTGTATATTGAAGACTTTGACAACTATACTCCCAATGCCCGTTTTATCGTGCTGGATGCTTGTTTCAACGGTTCTTTCCATAAAGATAAATATATAGCCGGTGCCTATATTTCGGGTAAGGGCAATACAATGGCTGTACTTGCAAACAGTGTAAACGTGCTACAGGAGAAGTGGACAGATCGTTATTTGGGACTTGTTGGTCTGGGTATGAGAGTTGGGCGTATGGCGATGGAAAATCCTTATCTGGAAGGGCATTTGATTGGTGATCCTACTTTTCATTTTGCTGTTCCCGTTGCTCTGGGATTTGATATCAATGAGGTGCTTTCAACTAAAAATGCTGCCTGGTGGAAGAAACAACTGAATAGTTCTTATCCTGCTTTGCAGGCTATGGCATTGAGGCAGCTTTCGGATGGCGGACAGATGAACTCCAAACAACTGTTGGATAAGTTTATGAGTAGCCCGTCTGATATCGTGCGTATGGAATGTCTGGTATTACTTTCTGAATATGACGATGATAACTTTATCCGTTGTCTTGATTTAGCTGTATCCGATAGTTATGAAATGATCCAGCGTTTTGCTATCAATATGATTGCTCGTAATGGAGATGATCGTTTGGTTCCTGCATTGATTCGTGCTGCCATTCGTAATAATACAGCGGAGCGTATTGAATTTAATGTAAAACAGGCACTTGCACTTCTCCCGGAAAAAGCATTGACGGCTGAGTTTCAGAAACAGTTTAATCCGTCGCTGTATGTAGAGAGCGAAAAGGCAGAGCAAGGCATTAAACGTGCTATTGAAGTAAATTCTAACCGTTGGCTGAAAGATATTAGTTCTATTTATGCAGATGATAGTCTGACGGTGAATCAACGGTTGGGGCGTATCCGCTATTTACGCAATTATAATGTGCACAGCCAGATTCCTCAGTTATTGGAGTATCTCCAGAAAACGGATAATGAACCGGTTCAGGTTTCATTGCTTGAAGCACTGGGATGGTTCAGGATGTCATGTCGCCACAATGAAATAAGCCAGGTGGCACAGGCTATGAGTCAGGATAGCCGTTATTCACAAGTTGTGCGTGATGAGGCACTTAAAACTTATAATCGGATAATGAATCATCGTAAATGAATAATTCACGAAAGTATATAATTTTAATAGCTTACCTGCTTGCTATCGGTCTGTCATCGGTAGCACAGCAGGTACGCCCTGTTTATCCGGTGAAGCCTTTGACGCAGGAGGATATCTCCCGCAGGCAAAGAATACCGGAGTGGGGGACGAATACACGTTCTGCCTCCTCTGCTGTACTCCCGGAGGTGTAGATAATTCAACCTTGAAATATTTCCCTCCTGTATTTTCTCAGTTGGGTAATTCCTGCTCACAAGCCTCTGGTGTGCGCTATGTTTATACTTATGAGTTGAACCGTTTGCTTGATCGTGCTGCTGATAGCCCTGAACACATATTCAATTATCATTTTACCTGGAATTATCTGAATGAAGGAAATGACCAGGGCTCTCATCCTGAACTGGGTTATAACATGATGAAGGTAGCTGGTGCTGTAACATTGAGTGATATGAATGATGAGAGTGCTGTCACCTCTTCTACTACCTGGATGACTGGTTATGATAAATATCTTCGCGCTATGAATTATCGGGTGAAAAGTTACTCAAAGTTTACTCTAAAGACGCGGGAAGGTATAGATCGCCTTCGCCAGTATCTTTATAATCGTGGCGAAGAGGGAGAACCGGGTGGTGTGGTTACTTTTTCGTGCAAGAGCTCTGACTGGAAAGAGGTTACTTATAAGGGGACATCTGTCACTGGATTGACACATATGATCACCCGTCCCGGTACGGACGGAGCACATGCTCTTACCATTGCCGGGTATGATGATACGGTAGCCTATGATTTAAATGGTGATGGAGAGATTACTGAAGACGAGCGTGGAGCTTTTATTGTAGTAAATTCCTGGGGAACCTGGTGGGGAAGTGAAGGTAAGTGCTATTATCCTTATAAATATTTTCTACTCCCTGCTGCTGAGGGTGGTCTTGCCGATTTGGATGCAGAGGCACTTATGTAGAACCGGAGATTCATACTCCGCTTGTTGTTTTTCGGGTGAAGTTGACTTATACATCCCGTAATGATCTCTATTTTCGTTTGGGTGTAGCCGAAGGAGATGCCGCTTCTCCTTCCGTCATATTAGATTATCCGTTAATGTTGACACAGGGCGGTGACTATTATATGCAGGGAAACGGTACACTTGAATCTTTCAAGACTATTGAAGTAGGGCTTAACTTTACAGATAAATTAGCTGATTTTCAGTCTTTCCGCTCTCCCAAATATTTTCTGATTGTCAGGCAAATTGGCAACGGGAAATTAGGGGAAGGGAAAATAAACAGTTTTTCTGTGAATGACTATCGCACTGGAACAGAATATGCGTGTACAGAGAAAGATCTGCCTATCAAAGGAGAGTTAAAGCTTTCTACCTCTTCTACTATAGAAAGCGGACTTTCAGCCAGTCCTGTGGAGTGGCTGGTTCCTGATACTAATACTCCTCAGTCTCACCCGTTTGTGGTTCGTAAAGCAAACGGACAAACAGTTAAATTACAGTTCCAGGGATACGACCGGAAGAATGGAAAGCTGACCATTCGTTATGCTCCTCTGCCTTGATAACTGTAAAAAAAAAGAGTTATGAAACCGATTATCTTTATTTTAATATGTATAGGTCTGTTTACTTCTTGTGCTTCGGAGAAATCTGTTATACAAGAGGAAGACCGTTTGGTTACCTTATCCGGATTGAGTGATACGCAGTGGACTTATATCTCTTTGTCTACTGGTGAGGTAGTAGGTACTTCGCCACTGAATTCTACAGAAGATGATGCTCACTGGCGCCTCCGTACTGATTGGGATATGGCTGTTTGTGGAAAGTATATTCGTACGAATAGCGGTACTTCGGGTGTAGGGCAGGGAGGTATTCAGTCAATTCTTACCCCTTATGAAGAACTTACGACTCTTCCTGCTGAAGAGTTTAAGGTGGATGTGTATACCAATAAATAGATTCTTTATATAAAGAAAGTACGTATTTCACTACTACTTAAATACGTATTTAACGCTATGTTAAATACGTTAGTTTGCAGTATAAAAGTACGTACTTTTTTAATGCTTGATAATCAGCATCTTCTGATAGAAGAAACACAGTCTCATTTCAGATCTTCTTTGATGACTTTATCCATTTCTTTGATCCGTTCTTTCTTGCTTTTAGTAACGTTTTCTTTGGTGTCATGAAATACATTTTCGGTTTCTGATACTTCATTACTCCAATCTTCAAACTTATCAGTCGCCGGACGTCCGTCAGGATCAATGTTCTCTTCGGCAATAGGATTGTTTCTGTTAATAATACCACTCATAATCGTTCTGTTTTAATTGTTTATAGGAGTAAAACAGCTACAGGCAGCGAATGTTCCGATTTTTATACTTTTTGTAAAATATAGTATTTAATTATCATTGGAACAGAACTGTATCACGCTCTTCTGGATATTAAAAAGAGGAAAAATATGGCGTATAATAGCTTGTATCTCATGGAAAATTGCCAACTTTACTGACAATTTATAGCAGTAATTTATAAAAAACAGACTATGAGAACAGTGTTTCGTTGTATAGTAGTATTGGTTGTATTTGCAGTATCTTTTCTGCCGACCATGGTAAATGCCCGCCTTTTACCTCCTTCGCCCGGAGAAGTAAATGAATTTGAAATGTTGATGGATAAGATACGGGCAGATTTTGCCGGCAATCCTTCTATTGATGAATATCTGACTAAGTACAATGCTGTTGATGGTTCATTCACAGATATAGATTATAGTCGTACGGATCGTACAAACTGGGAACCGTTGATTCACATTGACCGTGTCTATGATTTTGTTTTTGCCTATACAAATCCGAAGAATAAACACTATCGGCAGGAAGCATTGTATAGTAAGATTGTGGCTGCACTTGAATATTGGTACCGGCGCAATCCGAATTGTAGTAACTGGTGGTACAATCAGATAGCCGAACCACAACGGATAGGGGTTCTTTTGATTCAGATGCGCACGGGGAAAAAGCATATTCCGGCCGATCTTGAACATAGAACATTGGAACGGATGAAAGCTGAAGGTGGTGATCCGGCCAAATGGACTGGGGCCAATATGACTGATATTGCCTTACATTGGATTTACCGGGCTTGTCTGACATCCGATGAGGAAATGTTGAAGAAGGCTATTGGCTATTCGTATAGTACTGTTGTATATACTACTAAAGAGGGATTTCAATATGATAATTGTTACTTTCAGCATGGAGTACAGTTGTATATAGGTGGTTATGGTGATGAGATACTGAAAGGAGTGACTCAGGTGGCTATGTATACAAGAGGTACCCAGTATGCTTTACCAGCAGATAAATTGGCGCTTTTGAGTAAGTTCATGCGGGGTACTTATTACCAGACGATTCGTGGTAAATATATGTCATATGATGTGTTGGGACGCGGAGTAAGCCGTCCCGGTATTCTGGATAAAAGTGCAATGGCTGAATTTGCTAAGCGAATGATTGTTCTGGATCCGGAATATGCGGCTGAATATGCAGCGATTGTAGATCGCCTTGCCGGAAAGAAACCAGCGGATTATGCTGTGAAACCATGTCATACGCATTATTTTATCGGAGATTATACGTTGCATGTACGTCCGGGGTATGCATTTGATGTTCGTATGGCTTCTTCTCGTACTATGCGGTGTGAGTATGGTAATGGAGAGAATCTGAAAACTTATTTTCTTTCGGATGGTTGTACCAATATAGTAGTAAAGGGAGATGAGTATTTTAATATTTTCCCGGTGTGGGACTGGGCAAAAATACCCGGAGTGACGGCACCGCAAATGACAACTATTCCTAAAGCTGCCAGTGACTGGCAGACGAGAGGAACATCCACTTTTGCCGGTGGTGTATCAGACAGTATCTATGGTGTAACGGCCTATGCTTATCAGGACAATTATGCAGGAGTAAATACCACTGCAAAAAAGGCATGGTTCTTTTTTGATGATGAGATTGTATGTCTGGGTGCAGGAATTACCTCTACTGCAACAGAGAGTGTCAGTACAACGGTGAATCAATGTTTGCTCAATGACAAGGTTCCGGTTAGCATATCCGATAATAATCAGGTTTCTACAGTAGGAGCAGGAAATTATTTCTATAAAAATAAGCTGAATTGGGTATTACACAATGAAGTGGGTTATGTATTCCCTATGGGGGGGAATGTTTTTCTAAGTAATAAAACCCAGTCCGGCAACTGGTATGATATCAATACAGCTGCCCCGAAGATGGAGCAGGATACAGATGTATTTACCTTGGGTTTTGATCATGGACTATCACCCAGGGATGCGACTTATGCTTATATTGTGGTTCCTAATAAAAAGACGGCAGAAGACATGGCTGCTTATCCGGCAAGTAATATAGAGATTCTTGCCAATAGCGATTCGATGCAGGTGGTCAGAAACAAGAAACTGGATGTTTGGGAGATGGTGTTTTATCGGGCTGCAACGTTCAGCATGGTAAGATCACTGTAAAGGTGGATAAAGGTTGTGCACTACTCTTTAAGGATATGGAGAATTCTGCTTCCTGTTTTCATATTGCAGATCCTGCACAGGCGCAATCCGTTATTCGTGTGGATGTTTGTATCCCTTCTGTAGCTAAGGATACAAAGACGATCGTATGTGATTTTTCTGATACAGGTATTTATGCGGGAATGTCGAAGTTGTATTCTTTGGAAAAATCGGAAGATTAAATTAAAAATGATATGTTAGATTTAAAACAATTGACTGCCGATGTATGCTGTATCGCAAATGCTATCGGTAGTTTTCTAAGAGAGGAACGGAAACATTTTCGTTCTGAATATGTTGTCGAGAAGTGTACGCACGATTATGTTTCTTATGTAGATAAGGAATCGGAGAAAAAATTGATTACAGCACTTTCGGCTTTGCTTCCTGAGGCGGGATTTATTGCTGAAGAAGGGTCGGCTACTTACAATGATGAACCCTATTGCTGGGTAATTGATCCACTGGATGGGACTACCAACTATATCCATGATAATGCCCCCTATTGTGTTAGTATTGCGCTGCGTAATCGGGATGAATTATTGCTTGGTGTCGTTTATGAAGTTTGTCGTGACGAGTGCTTTTATGCCTGGAAAGGAGGGAAGGCCTGGTTGAATGGCGTACAGTTGCAAGTTTCGGAAGTCAGGGATATAACCAATTCTTTTCTTATTATAGAACTGCCTTACAATGACAAAGCGTACAAACAGACGGCGCTGCATCTGTTAGATAATCTTTATGGCAGAGTAGGTGGTATTCGTATGAATGGTTCTGCCGCTGCTGCTATTTGCTATGTAGCTGCCGGACGCTTTGAAGGTTGGCTGGAAGCATTTATTGGTAAATGGGATTATGCTGCAGCTGCATTGATCGTATTGGAAGCAGGTGGAGAGGTGACCGATTTTTATGGGAATAAACATTTTATAGAAGGACACCATATTATTGCAACGAACGGAAGTATCCATTCACTCCTGCAGAGTCTGGTAAAAGAACTTCCACCGGAGGGGCTTTTTAATCATTAAGTGCCATGGGAGACTGGTTTAGCTCTTTTCTTTCTCTTTTTTTTCCACGTTGTTGTTTGGTATGTGGTGGTCCGTTGGCAAAAGGGGAGGAGTGTTTATGTACCCGCTGTAACATAGGATTACCCCGTACGGGATACCATCGGATTAAAAACAATCTGGTAGAGCAGTTGTTTTTGGGAAAAATTCCTCTGGAAAGAGCTACGGCTTATTTCTTTTATCAACGGGGAAGTGATTTTTGTCATATTATTCATCAATTGAAGTATGGCGGTCAAAAAGAAATAGGAGAAGCGATGGGGCGTTATATGGCAGCAGAATTACTCTCTTCCGGCTTTTTTGAAGGAGTAGATGTGATTGTTCCTGTACCACTTCATAAGAAAAAGCAAAAATTACGTGGCTATAATCAAAGTGAATGGATAGCTCGCGGAATTTCTGCCATAACTTCCATACCGGTAGAAACCTCCGGTGTGGTACGTGAGAAGAATACCGAAACACAAACCCGTAAGTCTTTGTTTGAACGTTGGGAAAATGTGGACGGTATTTTTCATCTTGTTACTCCGGAGTTTTTCGTGGGAAAGCATATACTCATTATTGATGATGTACTTACCACGGGAGCTACTACCGTAGCCTGTGCTTCTGCTTTTGAGAAAGCGGATAGGGTACGTATAAGCGTACTAACATTGGCTATGGCTGAATAAACTTAACAGAATTAGCTTGCGCTGATCTTTAATCAGTTCCACAAAGGATAAAGGTGGCATTGCTATTTGATTGAAGAGAATAAATACAAAAAAGTCCGCCATAAAGACGGACTTTTTTGCTCTTCCTCTTGGACTTGAACCAAGGACCCTCTGATTAACAGTCAGATGCTCTAACCGACTGAGCTAAGGAAGAATAATTTGCAATCAAGAATTTAAACTTTGCTCTTCCTCTTGGACTTGAACCAAGGACCCTCTGATTAACAGTCAGATGCTCTAACCGACTGAGCTAAGGAAGAATGTTTTTCTCAATTGCGATGCAAAAGTAATAGGATATTTTGAAATATGCAATATCTTTGCAAAAAAAATATCAAAATGGACAAAATAATTGGTTTGGGCAACGCCTTGTAGACGTACTTGCAACTCTGAAAGATGATACTATCCTTGATGAAATGGGTTTACCAAAGGGAAGCATGCAACTCATCGATGACGCTAAGTTACAACAGATTAACGAGAAATTTAGTAACATGAAGACCCTCCTTGCAACCGGAGGATCGGCTGGAAATACTATTCTTGGACTCTCTTGTCTTGGAGCTGCTACCGGTTTTATAGGAAAAGTGGGAAATGATAATTATGGAAACTTTTTCCGCGAAAATCTCCAGAAAAACAATATTGAAGACAATTTGCTCCTCTCTGATTTACCTTCGGGAGTGGCATCTACTTTTATTTCTTCGGATGGCGAACGTACTTTCGGGACATACTTGGGAGCTGCTTCTACGTTGAGAGCTGAAGATTTATCACTGGATATGTTCAAGGGGTATGCTTATCTGTATATTGAAGGATACCTGGTACAAGACCATGATATGATTCTCCGTGCTATTAAACTGGCAAAGGAAGCCGGATTGCAAATTTGTCTCGATATGGCCAGTTATAATATCGTGGAGGAAGATAAGGAATTCTTTTCTTTATTAATAAGTAAATATGTAGACATTGTATTTGCTAATGAAGAAGAGGCGAAGGCATTCACAGGTAAAGAACCTGAGGAGGCTTTGGAAATAATCGGTAAGCTATGCAGTATTGCTATTGTGAAAATAGGCTGTAGGGGTTCGCTGATTCGTAAGGGTACGGAAGAGGTCAGAGTATCGGCTATTCCGGTAAAAAAAGTGATAGACACCACAGGTGCCGGTGATTATTTTGCAGCAGGATTCTTGTATGGGCTTACTTGCGGTTATTCATTGGAAAAGTGTGCTAAGATAGGTTCCATTCTTTCAGGAAATGTTATACAGGTTATCGGAACCACTATCTCAAAAGAACGTTGGGATGAAATAAAGTTAAATATTAACGAAGTTCTGTCTGAATAAGCAGGTAATGAGTTACATTTACGACTCATTTTAACTAAAAGTGTATGAAAAAGTTTCTAAATAGGCAGAATGGTATCATTGCAGTGATCGTGTTGATTGCGGTAGCATTCTTCGGTTTCAAAAAAGGAGACGACCGCAATTTTCAGATTGCTAAAAATCTCGACATATTCAATGCGATTGTAAAAGAGCTGGATATGTTTTATGTGGATACCATTGATCCGAATAAAACGATTCGTGAGGGGATCGACAATATGTTGTATTCACTTGATCCTTATACCGTATATTATCCGGAGAACGATCAGGACGAACTGGAGATGATGGTCAAGGGCTCTTACGGTGGTATTGGTTCTTTGATCAGATATAATCCGAAACTTCAATATACTGTGATTGCTGAACCTTACGAAGGAATGCCGGCGGCTGAAAGCGGGTTGAAAGCCGGTGATATATTGCTGGAGATTGATGGAAAAGATTTGAAAAACAATTCGGATGTGAGTACATTACTTCGGGGGCAGGTGGGTACCAGCTTTAAACTGAAGGTACAACGCCCTGGTGTGAAAGAACCATTGGAGTTTACAATTGTACGACGTTCTATTCAGATGCCTACTATTCCTTATTATGGAATAATGGAGGGTCAGGTGGGTTATATAAATCTTAGTAGTTTCTCGGGTACTCCTTCCAAGGACTTTAAAAATGCTTTCCTGGATTTGAAAAAGCAAGGTGCTACTTCATTGGTAATAGACTTGCGTAACAATGGTGGCGGATTACTTGACCAGGCTGTGGAAATAGTGAATTTCTTTGTGCCACGAGGTAAGACAATCGTTACAACGAAAGGTAAGATAAAACAGGCCAGTAATACTTACAAAACACTGCGCGAACCATTGGATACGGATATTCCGATTGCTGTGCTGGTAAATAGTGGTACGGCTTCTTCGTCGGAGATTCTCTCCGGATCATTGCAAGATCTTGATCGTGCTGTGATTGTAGGTAACCGTACCTATGGAAAAGGTTTGGTGCAAGTGCCCCGTTCTTTACCCTATGGAGGAAACTTAAAGATTACTACTTCTAAATATTACATCCCCAGCGGGCGTTGTGTACAGGCTATTGATTATGCGCATCGGAATGAAGATGGTAGTGTGGCACGTATTCCTGATAGTTTGACAACTGTATTCCATACTGCTGCCGGGCGTGAAGTTCGTGATGGTGGCGGTGTTTCTCCCGATATCGAAGTAAAGCAGGAGCGATTGCCCAACATTCTATATTATTTGGTTCGTGATAATTTGATATTTGATTACGCAACAGATTACTGTTTGAAGCACCCTGTTATTGCTTCGGCGGAAAAGTTTGAACTGACAGATGCCGACTATACAGATTTCAAGAATAAAGTGAAGGGAGCAGATTTCAAGTATGACCAACAGAGTGAGAAGATACTGAAGACTCTGAAAGAGGCCGCCGAATTTGAAGGGTATATGAAGGAGGCTTCCGATGAATTTAAAGCGCTGGAGAATAAGTTGAGTCATAATTTGGATCGTGACCTTGATTATTTTTCTAAGGATATTAAGGAGATGATTTCTGAGGAAATTATTAAACGTTATTATTATCAGCGTGGTGCGATTATTCAGCAGCTGAAAGGTGATAATGAACTGGATGAAGCTGTGAAGATTTTAACGAATCCGGAACGTTATCAACAGATATTGAGCGTAACAGCCACTGAGAAAAAATAGATTTAATATCTTATTATATTAAGAAGGGAACGCAGATCATGTGTTCCCTTTTTTGTTGAGAGACTGGGGCGTTTGATAAATAGGATGTATCTTTACGGTTAAAAAATTAATGGTACAAAGAGGATATGAAAAAGATTATTAGTTTGGGTTTGTTGTTTCTGTTGACTATCTCTGTTTCAGCGCAAGAGGTTTATCAGAAAGAAGTGTTTATTTCTTCCCGGGGTGATTCATTGAAATACCGTTTGCTCCGTCCGGAAAAGGAGAAAGCAGGAAAGAAGTATCCGCTTGTTCTTTTTCTACATGGTGCGGGAGAACGGGGTAGTGATAATGAAAAGCAATTGGTTCATGGAGGCCAGATGTTTCTTAATCCGGTAAATCGTGAGAAGTATCCGGCTTTTGTGTTAATGCCTCAGTGTCCGATAGATGCTTACTGGGCATATACTTCTCGTCCTGTCTCGTTCGTTCCGTCGGATATGCCCGCCGGACAAGAAATTTCTCCTGTTTTTAGTTCGTTAAAAGAGCTGTTGGATGTTTATCTTAGTATGCCACAGATAGATAAGGATCGTGTTTATATTATTGGTCTTTCAATGGGTGGAATGGGTACCTATGATATGATAATTCGTTTTCCGGAACTTTTTGCGGCAGCAATTCCTATCTGTGGAACGGTGAATCCATCCCGGTTAGCAGATGTTAAGGGAGTAAAGTTTCGTATCTTTCATGGAGATGCAGATAATGTAGTGACGGTAGAAGGATCACGTGCGGCCTATAAAGCATTGAAGGCGACAGGGGTTGATGTAGAATACATTGAATTTCCCGGTTGTGATCATGGTAGTTGGAATCCGGCATTCAATTATCCGGGATTTATGGACTGGTTATTTAGTCAGAAGAAAAAAGATAATATATCGATGGAATGAATAATGAATCTATTTACGATTAGACGATTGACGATGTACGATTGGGATCACTCTGTCTCTAACATCGCTGAAACAGGCTTTTAAAGAGTAACTTCAATCGTACATCGTCAATCGTCTAATCGTAAATAGATTTATTTCTGCTCAGTATAATCCCCGTTCGCCTTAATTAGCTCAATCAATTTCTCTACAGCTTCTTCTTCCGGAATATTTTTTTCTATGCATTCCTTCTGTTTGTAGAGGCTGACTTTGCCTCGTCCGGCACCTACATATCCATAGTCAGCATCTGCCATTTCTCCGGGACCATTCACAATGCATCCCATAATACCTATTTTCAATCCTTTCAGGTGAGAAGTAGCTTCTTTAATACGGGCAATGGTGCTTTGCAGATTGAACAACGTTCGTCCACAACCCGGACAAGAAATATATTCGGTTTTGGAGGTACGGATACGTCCGGCTTGCAGAATACCGAAAGCGGTGGCATCTACAATAGCATGTGGGAGTAATCCCTGATTGAACAGAAAGATACCATCACACAAACCATCAAATATCAATGCCCCCATATCAGCAGCAGCTTTGATTTGCAAATCTTCCGCATCCTCTTCCTGATAATGCTGAAAGAAGATAACCGGGTTTTTCAATCCTTCGGACATCAACTGATGTACTAAGGCACGGTGCTCTCCAATGCGATTCGGATGATTACTTTGAGAGATAATAACCACTTCCGAGTGTGTTTTGAGACAGGCAATCACTTCATCTGTCTGTGCCATATACGGCATGAATAAGAATTTTAATTCTGCCTGGCACATGCCCATCAGTGGAAGTTGAGAGTAATTGAATGCCGGCCATGTACCTTCTTCTCCTGTCCATACATCGGCATCAAGGATATATTCAACATTGGCTTCCTGTATGGCGGGAAGTTCTCTTCCTGCATAAATATAATCGGGTGTAAATTGCGGATTGACTTCTGTCTTTCCGTCCATGCGGTCGGCAAGGACAACAGGAAGGTTGTTTCCACCAATATTTCGGATGGTATTCGTTTCCCGGCGGGTAGGAAAGAGGTAGTTGAATTCAGGTGTTTCTATTCCGGGGATATAAGGGTGATCCTGGCGGGTAAGGATGTAATCTACTAACTTACGTGCTACAGGAATTTCCGCTTCTGGTTCTTCACTTAAAGAGACACGGATGGTATCTCCCAATCCATCTGCTAACAATGCTCCTATTCCCAATGCCGATTTGATGCGTCCGTCTTCTCCGTCTCCTGCTTCTGTAACTCCTAAATGTAGAGGAAATGCCATCCCTTCCTTTTCCATTACGGCTACCAACAGACGAACAGTTTTTACCATTACGACCGTATTGGAGGCTTTGATGGATATTACTACATCCTTAAATTTTTCATCTATACAGATACGCAGAAACTCCATACATGATTCCACCATACCTTCGGGAGTATCACCATAGCGAGACATGATACGGTCGGATAATGAACCGTGATTTACTCCGATACGAATTGCCGTATGATTCTCTTTACAGATATTCAGAAAAGGAATGAAGCGATCACGGATTTTCTGTAATTCTTGCGCGTATTCCTCATCCGTATATTCCAATTGCTTGAAGGTACGTCCCGGATCTACATAGTTTCCCGGATTGATACGTACTTTTTCGGCATATTGTGCTGCCACATCAGCACTTTGGGGTTGAAATGTACATCGGCGACAAGTGGTACCATATATCCCTGGCTGCGTAGCCCAATGTTGATATTCATCAGGTTCTCTGCCTCCTTGATACCTTGTGTTGTAAGGCGTACATACTCGCCACCTGCATCTACAATACGTTTCGCCTGCTCTACACAGGCTTCTGTGTCCTGAGTCGATGTGTTGGTCATCGACTGGATACGGATAGGATTAGGGCCGCCCAATGGAACGGCCCCAATATTTACTTCTGATGTTTCTCTCCGGGAGTAATTGAATAAATCCACGATTTTATTTACGATTAGACGATTTACGATTAGACGATTTACGATTGAACGATTTACGATTGAAGATACTTCTACCGATTAGACGAAGCGTTAATCATCTTGTTAGCATCTTCAATCGTAAATCGTAAATCGTCCAATCGTAAATCTAATTGGTTTTATATTCAAACTTAACCTCTTTAAGTTCCTCGTTAGCTTTTACAATTTTTTTCTTCAAGCCTTCTTTGTAAGCTGCAAATGTATCAGCCAGTTCAGTATTGCTTAATGCTAACATTTGTACTGCCAGGATAGCGGCATTCATTGCTCCGTTGATAGCTACTGTAGCTACCGGTATTCCCGGAGGCATCTGGATGATAGAATACAGGGCGTCAACACCGTCCAGAACAGAACCTTTGATAGGTACTCCGATTACAGGCAAAGTGGTATTGGCGGCAATTACGCCTGGAAGGGCAGCAGCCATACCGGCAGCGGCAATAATAACTTTAATACCGCGTGAACGGGCATTTTTAGCAAACTCCTCTACTGCTTCCGGAGTACGGTGTGCAGAAAGAGCGTTCATTTCGAACGGTACATGCAAATCATTGAGTAGCTGTGCTGCCTTTTCCATTACAGGAAGGTCGGAAGTGCTACCCATGATGATACTTACAATTGGGGTCATGATTTTATTTACAATTTACTATTTACTATTTAGTGGTACGATGATCACTAACCACTATTCACTAATTGTTAATCACTGCCTTATATGCTTCAGCATCGAGCAGGTCTTCAATATCTTTTAGATTGGCAGGTTTCATCTTGATAAGCCATCCTTCACCATATGGATCTTTATTGACCAGTTCAGGATTTTCTTCAAGACTTTCATTCTGTTCTATTACTTCACCTGCTACCGGTAGAAAGAGGTCAGAGATGGTTTTCACCACTTCAATTGTTCCGAAAGTTTCATTCGCCTCCAGTGATTCACCCACTGTGGGGATATCAACAAATACAATATCGCCCAATTGTTCCTGGGCATAATCAGTGATACCTACATAAGCCATATCTCCTTCTACACGAATCCATTCGTGCTCATTGGTGTACTTTAAATTTTGTGGGAAGTTCATAATAATTAGTTTTTATGGGTTTATATTCATGTTAAAATAAAAATATCCGGAATAATACGTTACTTAGTGGATGCAGTACCAATAGTGCACAGATAAATCCTACACCGAAGCCCGAGAGTACTTCGCCTAGAGAATGATGTCTCAGAATAATCCGTGCCGAACCTAACACACCGGCTACTAGAATAAACAGGCATAGCCACCAGACAGGATTATAACCAAACAATTCGCTGAATGAAATCAATCCACCAATAATACCACCTATGCCAGCCATGTGTTCACTGAGTTTCCATTTCAGATTTACAATGATACAGATAATCTGAACCACCAGTGCAGACAGTATAATACCAGTCATATACCAGGGAATATTCAGCTTGTGCATCATCAACAGACAGAATATATAAGAGATGATGGTAAGCGTAAAAGGAATGTACCGTTTTTTTCGTTCACTCAATTCCTGCAAGGCAAAACCATTGATTTTGCGAAACAGGAAAATTGTGATGGTTGGCATCAGTATAGTAAAACAATATACGATTCCCAATACAATAAGTTTATACTGCAAGGGCATGATACGAAGGTAAGAGAATAAGAACAATACCAGAAAAGCCAGAAAAGGGATAGAAAACGGGGTTAGTATCCACGATGTAATCTGTGCCGTTCTGATAAGCGTTTTATCTGCAATGATATGTTGCTCTACGTTTGCTTCTCCCATGATGGAGCCCTTTTATTGTTAATTATTAATATCTTTAATTACTTTCTTAGTCTGGCCACTGGTATATTCAGTTGCTGACGATATTTAGCTACGGTACGCCGTGCAATAGGATATCCTTTTTCTTTTAAGATCTCGGCCAGTTCATCGTCAGTCAGTGGTTTCTTTTTATCTTCGTTGTCAATACACTCTTTTAGTATTTTACGTATTTCACGTACTGACATTTCCTCGCCGTCTTCGGTAGTATATCCATCACTGAAGAAAAATTTCAGCGGATAGATTCCAAAATTTGTTTGCACATACTTGCTGTTGCTAACACGTGATATGGTTGAGATATCCAGTCCCGTACGTTCGGCCACGTCTTTCAGGATCATAGGGCGAAGCAATGATTCGTCCCCTTCAAGAAAGAAAGGGCGTTGCAGGTCGATAATAGCCTGCATGGTAGTCATTAATGTATTCTGACGTTGCTTTACTGCATCGATAAATCCCTGGGCAGCATCCATTTTCTGTTTCAGAAACATCATTGCTTCTTTGGATTCTTTAGATTGATTGGCTCTGTTTTTCGTATGCTCCTCTACCATTTCGGTGAAGTCACGGCTCATACGAAGTTCCGGTATATTCCGGTTATTGAGATTGACGCTGATAGAGCCGTCATCATAGGTATCTACAATAAAGTCGGGAACGATTTGCTGCATGTTACGACCGATGGCTTCACCCAATGAAGCACCCGGCCGAGGGTTTAACTTTGTGATTTCAGAGATGGCAGTGTTGAAAAGCTCTTCTTCGCATCCCAGTTTCTTTATTATCTTATCCCAGTGTTTACGTGTGAACTCTTCGTAACATTCATTGATAATTCTCTGTTCCAGCATAAGTGCCTTATCCGGCTTACCTTTTTCCAGCTTTCGTTGGAGTTGTATAAGTAAGCATTCCTGGAGGTTACGTGCACCAAGTCCGGCCGGGTCGAAGTCTTGTATAATACATAAAGCCTCTTCCAGTTCCTCTTCGGTAGCGTTGATACCTGCATAGATAGCCAGCTCATCGCTGATACTTTCAAGTGATTTGCGGAGCAGGCCGTCATCGTCCAGTGAGCCGATAAGGTATTCTGCCAGTTCACGCTGATGTTCTGTGAGGTTACGTTCACTCAATTGTTCTCTCAATATTTCATAAAAAGAAGTAGCGTCAGAAAAAGGAATTTCCTCTGCCTGCTCACCTTTGGAACGGTTGTTTTCTTGTAATTTATAATCAGGAATGTCGTCTTCGTTTAGATAGTCGCCCAGGGAATCATATTCATTGGCATCACTTTCTGCTTCCAGATCGTTACTGTTGCTTTCATCCGGATCATCGGCAGCCGCTTCTTCTCTACCTTCTTCAAGAGCTGGATTTTCCAATAATTCGGCGTGTACACGGTCTTCCAGTTCTACGGCGGGAAGCTCCAATAGCTTTACTACCAGAATCTGCTGCGGAGAGAGCGTTTGTATCTGCTGCTGCGCCTGGGATTGTATTTGACGGGAACCTTGTGCCATAAATATTTTATTTTCTACATTCGGTTATATCTCGCTACAAAAGTAACTTTTTCACCACAGATTACACAGATTAGAACGATTATTTTTCTTTCTATAACGCTAAATTCTCTATCTTTGTTGCACTAACTTAAAAAATAGAACATTATGTTTGGTAAAGAAACGTATGTGCAGCGCCGGGCCCTGCTGAAAAAGAAATTAGGCTCCGGGGTGTTGTTGTTCCTGGGGAACGACGAGTGTGGGCTGAATTATGAGAGTAATACCTTCCGTTATCGTCAGGATTCTACTTTTCTTTATTATTTCGGTCTTCCGTTTGCAGGACTTTCTGCCATTATCGATATTGACGATGAAAAAGAAATTATATTCGGCGATGAACTGACAATTGATGATATTGTATGGATGGGTGTCCAGCCTACTCTAAAAGAGAAGAGTGAACGTGTAGGAGTGACGCGTACTTTACCATCTGCTGAAATTGTAAACTATTTGCATCAGTGTGTACAGAAGGGTAAATCAATTCACTATCTTCCTCCTTATCGTGCTGAGCATAAACTGAAACTGATGGATTGGCTGGGTATACCTCCTGTACGTCAGGAAGGTTCGGTACCTTTTATCCGTGCGGTGGTTGAACAGCGTAATCATAAATCAGCTGAAGAAATTGTAGAAATAGAGAAGGCTTGTGATGTGACTGCAGATATGCATATTACTGCAATGAAGGTGCTTCGTCCGGGTATGAAAGAGTTTGAAGTAGTAGCTGCTATGGAGGCTGTTGCTGCCGCTGCAGGTTGTGAACTTTCTTTTGCAACCATTGCCACCATCAATGGGCAGACCTTGCACAACCATTACCATGGTAATACCGTAAAGTCCGGAGATCTGTTCCTGATTGATGCAGGAGCTGAAACAGAAATGGGATATGCCGGAGATATGTCGTCTACTATACCTGCTAATAAGAAATTTACTACCCGCCAGCGTGAAGTCTATGAGATTCAAAATGCAATGCATCTGGAATCAGTGAAAGCGCTTCGTCCGGGTATTCCTTATATGGATGTGTACGACTTGTCAGCCCGTGTGATGGTAGAGGGCCTGAAAGGACTGGGTTTGATGAAGGGTAATGCCGACGATGCAGTACGTGAAGGAGCACATGCTTTGTTTTATCCACATGGATTAGGACATATGATGGGACTGGATGTACATGATATGGAGAATCTGGGTGAACTTTGGGTAGGGTATAATGGCGAACCGAAGAGTACTCAGTTCGGTCGTAAGTCGCAGCGTTTGGCCATTCCTTTGGAGCCGGGCTTTGTACACACTGTAGAGCCGGGTATTTATTTTATCCCTGAACTTATTGATATGTGGAAAGCCGATAAAAAGTTTGCTGATTTTATCAATTATGATAAAGTAGATACTTATAAGAACTTTGGAGGAATTCGTAATGAAGAGGATTATCTGATAACTGAGACCGGTGCCCGTCGCTTAGGTAAGAAAATTCCGTTGACTCCTGAAGAGGTGGAAGAGATTAGATAGAAGGGAGAATGGAGAAGGGAGAAGTACTATGCAGCAGATAGCGCAGCTTACTTCTCCCTTCTCCATTCTCCCCTCTCCCTTTTATTAAGCGTGTAGCTCTAATATAAACCGGCTTCCTTTTGTATAGCTTGTATCCAAAGTCAGGCTGCCGTTCATTTTTGTAGCAATAAGTGAACATATAGCAATCCCAGGCCATCTCCTTGTGTGAGGTCTTTCACTTCGGTAAAAGGTTTGAAGATTGTTTCCTGTTGTTCAGTGGGAATACCAGTACCGGTATCAGTTACAATAAACTGATGAGTATGCGCTCCACGTTTTTTGAAGTCGAGGCTGATGCGTCCTTCTTGTGTGTAATAAGCAGCATTTTGTAGTAAGTGAAGAAGTATACGCTCCAGTTGTTCTTTATTGGTTTTTACTTGGAGCTTTGGTGCATTTACAGAAGTGGTAACTTCGGCTTTAATGTTACTTTTCACTTTTTCCATTACTTCTTCGCAAAAAGTACTGGCGTTGATATCGCTCATTTCGTAGGGATCAGTCAACGAATTTTCCAGCGAAGAAAGTTCTTGTATATCATCACTAAACTTTTTTAATGCAACTACTTGCGTCTGCATTTGCTGTGATTGTTGTGGCGCTTTGTCTGAAAGTTCACTTGCTGAGGCAGCCAGTGTGTCCAGAGTCGGTTCCATCTGTGAAGATATATTTTGAATGAATTTGGTTTTCAATTCATTGTGTTCGTTGGCTATTTGTATGTTTTTCTTGAGTTTACGGTTTCCTGCCATAAAACGTAGTAATACAATTGCAAGAAGCACCAATGCCGCAATAAGAATAACAACCAGTGTGCAAAGTCCGATGATAATATACTGTTTGGCGGACAGTGTGTCGTCTTTTTCTTGTATTGTCAGCTGACTTTCGTCATATTTCCTTTTCAATACATTCAATTCATCTTGTGCGGTGAGTGCCTTTACAGAGTCGGTCCATACAATATAATTTTCATAAGTACGTCCCATCAGTGCGGCATTATTCGCTTTGCGGGCAATGGATATCAGATTTTTGTAGCACTCGTCTACTTTCTCATAATTCTTTTTTTCTTTGTATTGATTGATGAGTTTGCGGAAACAAGCATCTCCTTGTGTATTAAGGCCAAAGGTATAATAATAATTGGCCTTGGTATAGAGTAGATCCTCACTTATTGAGTCATTTTTAGCAAGATTGGCTGTTTCTTCCAGCTTGTCCAATTGTAATTTGGCCTGTGCTGCATTTTTTAGTGCGATATACATTTGCAGGCGCTCTTTGGTAATTAGAAACCGTAGGTCGTGCAAAGCTTTCTTGGTTTTCTGTTCACCTGCCCACACTAATTGGTCCATGTCGCGGCAGAGTTCGAAACCTTCTTTATAAAAATTCTCACGTATATAGAGTCCATTGGCTTGAATACCACATTCTACAGCCTGCGGATAATCTTCGCGGGTAGCAAATGCTTCGTACGCTTTTTTAAAAAGATAACGTGCCTTGATATAATCTTTTTGGCTCAGGCTATTTTGAGCTTGTTCCTTTAATTCCTGTGCTCTGTTTTTTGTATTCTGCGCATGACTTAATGTGCTAAAGCAGAGCATAATCACAATGATAGCTACGGGTGTTTTCATTTTATTGCTTGTTTAATTGACACAAATTTATAATAAATTCGGGACTTAAAACAGAAAATAGGTATAAAAAAGCAGGATTATCCGCGATAACGGATAATCCTGTAATATGATTAATACTTAAAACTGCTTCCTCCCAGAAATTCTCTTAATAGTGAGGTCGGTGGAATCTCTTTGTCCTGAACAGGAATAAAGTATTTGATGAACTTCAACAGGCGGTATGCCTCACAATACTCCGGGCAATTGCGGGGTACTCCCATTAAGATAGGTTCGGCGTGAAGACGCAATACTGCAAATTCAAAAAGCAAGGCGGAGTTGAACATCACATCCGCATTTTCCTGATAAGGGAATATCCATTTATCCTCTCCGGCGCGTACACTGGGCCATCGTGAGATGGTGTCTTGTGCTGAATATCCACGGTAGTTGAAGTCGCGGATAATGCGGCGAAGCAGACGGTTGTCTGTGGTAGGAATCCAGTTATGATCGTCCAAGGAGATGGTTGTTAGTGCCGAAACGTAGATTTTGAACTTGTTTTCTTCCGGGATATGCGGAGTCAACTCAGGATTCAGGGCATGAATACCTTCCAATATTAAGATGGTATGTTTATCTATTTTTAGTTTATCTCCTTTATATTCTTTCTTTCCGATACTGAAATTAAAGCGGGGAAGTTCCACTTCCTCTCCTCGAAGCAGGGCTTGAAGCTGTTGATTAAACAGATCCAGATCCAATGCATACAATGATTCATAATCATAATTTCCATTTTCATCAAGTGGAGTTTCTTCGCGGTCCACAAAGTAGTTATCCAGTGAAATGGGATAGGGCTTTAACCCGTTTGTCATCAACTGGATAGAAAGACGTTTACTGAAAGTGGTTTTCCCCGACGAAGACGGACCGGATATCAATACCAGTTTTACGCGGTTTCCATTTTCTCCGCGATGAAAGATCGTATCGGCTATCTGGGCTATTTTCTTTTCCTGTAATGCTTCGGCTACATTAATCAGATCGGTAGCATGTCCCTCTTCACAGGCCAGGTTAAAATCGCCTGCATTGGTTATTCCCATGATATTACTCCAGTTCAGGTATTCTTTGAATACGTCGAGCATTTTCTCCTGTTTCACCACTTCTTCAAGTACATCCGGATTTTCTTTATTGGGGATACGCAACAATAATCCGTCGTAGTACTTCACCAGATCGAATAGCTTGATGAATCCGGTACTGGGCAAAAGGTTACCATAGTAATAGTCAATGGTATCTCCTAAAGTATAATAATAGGTATAAAGTGAGCCGGAGGTTTCCAGTAGCTTTACTTTATCGTTCATTCCGTGTTCATTGAAAATACGTACCGCTTCCGTTGTATGACATTCAATTCTGTGATAAGGAATATTTTCAGCTATAATCTCCTGCATTCTTTTTTTGATGAGTGATACATCTTCTAATGTAATAGGACGTCCGATACGCAGATTGCAGAAATAACCTTTTGATACGGGGTGTTCTACGAAAAGTTTTCCTTCCGGGAATAATTCGCTGACAGCTTTATATAGCACAAAACAAAGTGAACGCACATACGTACGCATTCCGGAGGAATCTCTTACGTCCAGAAATTCTACGTCTTTATTATTATATACTCTGAAATTAAGACCTTCGGAACGATTATTTACCTTGGCGCTAACTACTTGATAGGGAAAATTAAGATTAAAACCGTAATAAATATCCAAAAGTGAACTGCCAATAGGGAATTCTCTATAAATATTATTATTTTTGCAACATATTTGTAACATCTGTTTCATTTTGGCTTTTAAAGAAGTAATTTGAATTGGATAAATATATGATATAATCGATTAGAGAACAAACAACTATTAAAATAATTATAGATGGAATATTCTTTTTATGATTTTTTAAAACTCATCGGTTCGTTAGGACTTTTCCTGTATGGGATGAAGATAATGAGTGAGGGTTTGCAAAAAGTCGCAGGTGACAGATTGCGAAGCATTCTGACAGCAATGACCACCAATCGGGTAACAGGGGTTTTAACAGGAGTGTTGATTACAGCCCTTATTCAGTCCTCTTCGGCAACAACAGTGATGGTGGTTAGTTTCGTTAATGCGGGATTGCTAACACTGGCAGAGTCTATCAGTGTAATCATGGGAGCCAATATTGGTACTACGGTTACGGCATGGATTATTTCAATATTTGGATTTAAGGTCGATATGTCGGCTTTTGCTCTTCCTCTTCTGGCTTTTGCCCTTCCACTTATCTTTTCTAATAAAAGTAACCGTAAGTCTATCGGAGAATTTATCTTTGGTTTTTCTTTCCTTTTTATGGGGCTTTCTTTTTTGAAAAATAATGCTCCCGATCTGAATGCCAACCCAGACATGTTAGCTTTTGTACAGAACTATACGGATATGGGTTTCTTTTCAGTGTTGTTATTTCTTTTTATTGGTACCATACTGACCATGATTGTGCAAGCTTCTGCTGCAACAATGGCAATAACATTAATTATGTGTGCTAATGGCTGGATAAGCCTCGAATTGGGAGCCGCTCTTGTATTGGGAGAGAATATTGGTACTACCATAACAGCTAACCTGGCTGCCCTGACTGCCAATTCTCAAGCAAAACGAGCCGCCTTGGCACACTTTGTTTTTAATGTATTTGGTGTGATTTGGGTATTGATTATTTTTCATCCTTTTATGGAATTTGTCAATTGGGTGGTAGATACATTCTTCCATCCGGGAAATTCAGAAGTGGCTATTTCTTATAAATTATCTGCTTTCCACTCTATCTTTAATATATGTAATGTGTGTTTATTGATATGGGGTGTGAAACTGATAGAGCGTACTGTTTGTGCTATCATTCGTCCGAAAGAAGAAGACGAAGAGCCTCGCTTGCGGTTTATCACTGGCGGCATGTTGTCTACAGCAGAGCTTTCTATCCTTCAGGCACGTAAAGAAATCCATTTGTTTGCTGAGCGTACGCACCGTATGTTTGGCATGGTACAGGACTTATTACATACGGATAAAGACGATGATTTTAATAAAGTGTTCAGTCGCGTAGAAAAATATGAGAATATCAGTGACAATATGGAACTGGAAATCGCGAACTATCTGAATCAGGTTTCTGAAGGTCGTTTAAGTTCGGAAAGTAAGTTGCAGATACGTGCTATGCTACGCGAGGTGACGGAGATTGAGAGTATTGGAGACAGTTGCTATAATCTTGCACGGACCATTAATCGTAAGCGCCAGACTAATCAGGACTTCACGGAGAAACAGTATGAGCACATTCACTTTATGATGAAGCTTACTAACGATGCTTTGGAGCAAATGATTGTAGTAGTAGAGAAACCCGAACATCACAGTATTGATGTAAACAAGTCATTTAATATTGAGAACGAGATTAATAACTACCGCAACCAACTGAAAAATCAGAATATTCTGGACGTGAACAATAAAGAATATGATTATCAGATGGGAGTTTACTATATGGATATTATTGCCGAATGTGAGAAGCTGGGCGATTATGTAGTCAATGTAGTAGAAGCGAGTAGTGATGTGAAAGAGAAGAAACTTTCGTAGAAGTGATAAACGGATTAGTGATTAGTTCACTGCGTTGTAACCGCATGGCACTAATCACTAACCCGTTTATCACTATTCATTATACTCTTCAAAGTCTTCTTTCCCCACTCCGCAAAGAGGACATACCCAATCATCCGGGATGTCTTCAAAAGCTGTGCCTGGTTCAATACCACTGTCAGGATCGCCCATTTCCGGGTCGTAAATGTAGTCACACACGGTGCAAATATACTTCTTCATATTTCTTTTTTAAAGTTTACTACAAATATAACATAAAAAATATACAGATTGTTCATTGCCCTTTCTTTTTTTACCATAGAAAAAAGGTA
This sequence comes from Bacteroides nordii WAL 11050 = JCM 12987, assembly GCA_000613465.1. Lineage (GTDB taxonomy): Bacteria > Bacteroidota > Bacteroidia > Bacteroidales > Bacteroidaceae > Bacteroides > Bacteroides nordii. The sequence goes on along the minus strand of BAJA01000011.1, from coordinate 24,414 downwards.
TCTTTGCGGTATGTATTTGGATAATAGGTAACCGGTTGATAAAAGAATAATGAGAATGGAAATAGGTTTAGTTATTTTATGTTCAGTTCTTTTAGTTGCCTTTCTTTGGGAAAGAAGAAAAGCAGTACAGGTGCGCCGGGCATTAAAAAAAGAGGTGGATGAACTGAGAAAGACAAGCTATATTGCAGGGGCAATATTGCAGAGTGTACATGCTTTTGTTTTACTGATAGACTCAGGTTTTGTTGTGTTGAAAACAAACTATTACAGACGTACAGGCATTAAAAAAGGAGCTGCGGAGAAGAAAGTGGGAGATCTGTTGCAGTGCCGTAATGCGATGTCTGCATCAGGTGGGTGCGGAACACATGAGCTTTGTGGTTCTTGTCCGGTACGTCGTGCCATACAGGAGGCTTTTGATAAAAAGAAGAGTTTTACAGATTTGGAAGCTACCTTAAACGTGTGTACCTCTGGTTATGAATCCGTAGAATGCGACGCTGTTGTTTCCGGAACTTATCTTTTGTTAAACGGTGAAGACCGGATGGTGATCACTGTCCATGATATCACTCGTCAAAAGCAGGCAGAGCGTGCATTGGCAAAGACTAAAATGCACGGAAATGTTACTCCTTAAAAAAAATTAATAAACATTCTATGCCGATTTAATGTTGTATTTTTGCAACCTAAATTTAACGCATGTATCTGAATGACTGCAAAAAACAATGACTATTATCATTTAGGCCTTACAGATAGTGAGGTCTTGGAAAGTCGGGAAAAAAATGGTGTAAATCTATTAACACCTCCTAAACGTCCTTCTCTTTGGAAACTTTATCTGGAAAAGTTTGAAGACCCTGTTGTACGCGTACTGCTCGTTGCTGCTGTTTTCTCTCTGATTATTTCGATTATAGAGAATGAGTATGCTGAGACTATCGGTATCATAGTTGCTATTTTGCTGGCTACTGGTATCGGTTTCTTTTTTGAGTATGATGCAAGCAAAAAATTTGATTTGCTGAATGCTGTCAACGAAGAAACACTTGTAAAAGTGATTCGTAACGGACGAATTCAGGAAATCCCCCGAAAAGACATTGTAGTAGGAGATATTGTAGTGCTTGAGACCGGTGAGGAGATTCCTGCCGATGGTGAGTTGGTGGAAGCCATCTCTCTACAGGTCAATGAATCCAATCTGACGGGTGAGCCGGTTATTAATAAGACGATTGTCGAAGCTGATTTTGACGACGAAGCGACTTATGCCTCCAACATGGTGATGCGGGGTACGACGGTAGTTGATGGTCACGGTATGATGAAGGTGCTTCGTGTTGGTGATGCTACGGAAATCGGAAAGGTAGCCCGGCAAAGTACGGAACAGAGTGGTGAACCTACTCCGCTGAACATACAACTTACCAAACTGGCCAAACTGATAGGTAAGATTGGCTTTACTGTAGCAGGAGCTACTTTTATCATTTTTGTTTCAAAAGACTTATATCACTATATTTCGGCCAATGAAATCGTAGGTTGGCATAACTATATGGCCATAGCCCAGATAGTACTGAAGTACTTCATGATGGCTGTTACATTGATTGTAGTTGCGGTACCCGAAGGTTTGCCGATGAGTGTGACGCTCAGCTTAGCTCTGAATATGCGTCGCATGCTTTCTACCAACAATCTTGTGCGTAAAATGCATGCTTGTGAGACGATGGGAGCTATTACCGTTATCTGTACGGATAAGACTGGTACGCTGACTCAGAACCTGATGCAGGTACATGAACCGAATTTCTATGGATTAAAAGATGGAGGTGTACTTGCCGGTGATGATATCAGCAAATTGGTGATAGAAGGTATCAGTGCCAATTCTACCGCTTTTCTTGAAGAAACCGGTGAAGGTGAAAAACCAAAAGGTGTAGGAAATCCTACGGAAGTAGCATTGCTTTTGTGGCTCAACGCTCAACAACAGAACTATCTGGAATTCCGTGAACAGGTTACTGTACTGGATCAGCTGACTTTCTCTACCGAGCGTAAGTTTATGGCTACTTTGGTACAGTCTCCCCTTATCGGTAAAAAAGTGCTATATATAAAAGGTGCTCCCGAAATTGTACTTGGAAAATGTAAGGAGGTAATCCTCGACGGCAAGCGGGTGGATACGGTTGAATATCGTTCTACGGTAGAAGAGCAGTTGTTGGGCTATCAAAATATGGCAATGCGTACGTTAGGATTCGCTTTTAAAATAGTGGATGATAATGCACCTAATGATTGTGTCGAGTTGGTTGCTGCCAATGATCTTAACTTCTTAGGGGTTGTTGCTATCTCCGATCCGATTCGTCCCGACGTTCCGGCTGCTGTGGAAAAATGTCAGTCGGCAGGTATTGGCATTAAAATTGTAACGGGCGATACTCCGGGTACGGCTACTGAAATAGCCCGTCAGATAGGACTTTGGAATTCCGAGGATACGGAACGTAACCGGATTACCGGTACTGCCTTTGCCGAGTTGACCGATGAGGAAGCTCTGGACAGGGTGATGGATTTGAAGATAATGTCTCGTGCCCGTCCTACTGATAAACAACGTCTGGTGCAGTTGCTGCAACAGAAAGGGGCTGTAGTTGCTGTAACCGGTGACGGAACCAATGATGCTCCCGCATTGAACCATGCACAAGTAGGACTTTCAATGGGTACGGGAACTTCCGTAGCCAAGGAAGCCAGCGATATTACTTTGCTTGACGATTCGTTCAACAGTATCGGTACGGCTGTGATGTGGGGACGTTCGCTTTATAAAAATATCCAGCGATTTATCGTATTCCAGCTTACAATCAACTTTGTTGCACTGCTTATCGTATTGCTCGGTTCATTTATGGGCACAGCTTTGCCGCTGACCGTGACTCAGATGTTGTGGGTGAACCTAATTATGGATACATTTGCTGCTCTGGCATTGGCTTCTATTCCGCCAAGTGAAACCGTGATGAATGAAAAACCCCGTCGCAGCACTGATTTTATTATCAGTAAAGCGATGCAGTACAATATATTCGGGGTCGGTACCGTTTTCCTGATAGTATTGTTGGGTATGATTTACTATTATACGAATGCTGAAGGTGGAATGACCGTGCACCGTCTTACAATCTTCTTCACTTTCTTTGTTATGCTGCAATTCTGGAACCTGTTCAATGCCCGTGTGTTTGGAACAAACGACTCGGCATTTAAGGGACTTTCCAAATCGTATGGCATGGAGCTGATTGTGATTGCTATCCTTGGCGGACAGATTCTGATCGTACAGTTTGGTGGAGCAGTATTCCGTACCGAACCGCTCGACTGGCAGACGTGGCTGATCATAATAGGTACCTCATCACTCGTTCTGTGGGTGGGAGAACTTATCCGCTTCGTTCAGCGTTTAATACATAAATAAAAGATGAAAAGAAAAGGAATAAAAAACCTTCTTATTGATTTTGGGGGCGTTCTGATAAATCTCGATCGTCCGCGTTGTATTGAGAATTTTAAAAAGTTGGGATTGCAAAATGTAGATGAACTGTTGAATGTTTATCATCAGCAGGGTATCTTTATGCAGCAGGAAAAGGGATTGGTAACTTCTGCTGAGTTTCGTGACGTTATCCGGCAGATGGTAGGGAAGCCATTAACAGATCAGCAGATTGATGATGCCTGGAACTCTTTTCTGGTGGATATTCCTACTTACAAACTTGATTTATTGCTGAAACTTCGTGAAAAGTATGTGGTTTATCTGTTGAGTAATACCAACGATATTCATTGGAAGTGGTCTTGTGAGAATGTTTTTCCTTATCGTGGCTTCCAGGTGGAAGATTATTTTGAAAAGATATATCTTTCGTTTGAGATGAAGATGGTAAAGCCCGATACAGAGATATTTGAAACAGTACTTGCAGATGCCAATATCGACCCGAAAGAGACTTTTTTTATTGATGATTCGGAGGCGAACTGTCTGGCAGCCCAGGCATTGGGTATTTCTACTTATACGCCGCAGGCAAACGAAAATTGGAGCCATATCTTTAATTAAACCGATTTTACTGACTGATGCAGATTATTCGTAATATACCGGGTACATTACTCGAGCCATGTGTGGCTACCATTGGATTTTTCGATGGAGTACATACAGGTCACCGTTTCCTCATTGAACAGGTGAAGGAGGTAGCTGCTACCCGTGGGTTACGTTCGGCTTTGATTACTTTTCCTGTTCATCCCCGTAAGGTGATGAAGGCCGATTATCATCCGGAGTTACTCACTACGCAGGACGAAAAGATTGCATTACTGGCTGAAACCGGAGTAGATTATTGCATTATGCTCGATTTTACTCCGGAGATATCCTGGTTTACTGCCCGGGATTTTATGACTACCATTTTGCAGGAACGTTACCAGGTACAATCGCTTGTAATTGGTTACGATCATCGCTTTGGTCATAATCGTAGTGAGAGCTTTGAAGATTATTGCCGTTATGGTGAAGAAATCGGTATGCAGATAGTTCTTGCGCGCGCGTATATATATAAGGAGATCCATATCAGTTCTTCCGTGATTCGTGACTATCTCCATCAGGGAGATGTTAAGATGGCTGCGCGTTGTCTTGGGTATGATTATTTTTTGGATGGGACGGTGGTTAGCGGTTATCAGGTTGGACGTAAAATAGGCTTTCCAACAGCTAATCTCAGTGTAGACGATCCTGATAAGCTTGTCCCTGCGGATGGAGTATATGCTGTGCAAGTCAGTTTTGATGGATGTACCTATGCCGGTATGTTGAATATTGGTCATCGCCCTACACTTAATAATGGGATGAATCGAAGTATTGAAGTGCATATCCTTCATTTCCATTCAGATATCTATGATAAATTTATTCGTATCTCTTTTGTGCAATACATCCGTCCTGAGATGAAATTTGACGGGATAGAAGGGCTTATTGCACAACTCCATAAAGATGCAGCAGCGGTAGAAACTCTGTTGCTGTAAACTCGTGATAATCAATGCTTAAAAGAATGTACACTTTTGTATCGCAAAAATGTACATTCTTGATACATAAGAATGTACATTCTTGTTGTAGAAAAGTGTATACTCTTGCAATCCTTTATTATCGTATTCATTTTCTTGAATAAATATTCTCTTAAAGGAAACGTTTCACTACTCTTTCTCTGCATCGATATAGGCGGATCAGTTCTGTAACGGTACATGTATAGTATTCCTGTTCGATAGAAAATAGAATGCTGTCGAGCAGACATAGGCAACACAGTAATTCTTGTTTGGGCAGCGCTTCAATGTATCCGGGAGATTCAATGCCGGGGTAGTACTCTTTAAGAAAGGAGATCTTATCAACCGATTGCTCCAGATCGGTTTTCATAAGACAAGGGCAGGAATAATCGTTCATATATTTGTGTGTTTTAACCGATTGAAAGGCTTCCATGCATGTATAAAAAGGCGTGGAAGCTATATACTATATTATCCCATTGAGGCTCTGGTAAGCCCACACATAAATAATACGCAATAGCTCCACGCCCAGATGGTATATAACAAAGTTATATGCATCTTGGACGTGGAGAGTCTCACCTATTATCTGCATGTGTTAAAATTTACCAGATTTCAATGGCAGATAACAATAAGATTTCTCCGTCGTTCAATAAAAACGATGCACCCATTTCTTGGTTGCATTGCAAAGATAGGAATAATTTGATAATCCGATAACTTTCTCTGATAAAAATAATTGTCTGTCTTTTTTCTCCTTTACCTCTTATATTTCTCTTGTTTTATCCCTTTTTACATGTGTAAGGGGAGTTTGAAGTTATTTGGCTTCAGAGTAGAAATATCCTACTGGTATATGCTTCGTTTTAAAGTACAAAAACAAAACTGGAATATCGCAATTCTATAGGGTCAATTTTTATTATAATTTCAATGGATCAGTTTTAGTTATAAAGGTGGGTCAGAGAACTTTTATAATAGTGGGTCAAGTGACTTTATATTTTCCATTAAATGATCATATGATTAATGATGATTATTTTGTTACAATAGAAAAGCTAGCTATTTCTTATTCTTGTTTTATTTGTAATGTCTTATGAATTTTCTGCTTGTTGGTCGTAGAGATTTGTCTTGTTGGTCGTAGAGAAACATCCCATTTCTCTACGAGTTTCATCTTATTTCTCTACGAGCAAAAAAAAACAATATTTAATACATTGATAATGAAGTGTTTGTGTTTTGGATTGTTTGTGTGAATATTTTAATGCAAAAAGTGTTCTATTTTTTCTTTCTGTAGCTTCTTTTCTTTCCTGAATAATTACAAAATGGTAAGGTATGCTCAAAGTCTGGTTAAAATGTATGTGTTTATTCTTGCCTAATTTGTATCTTTTCAATTATATAACAGGTTTGAATACCTATTTGGCAGAGATAGACATGTGTGTGTTTATAACTCCTTTTATCTTTGTAGTAATACTTATATAAATTCTAAAAAATACAATTAATGCCTATGAAGCCAACTATTTTCATACTGTGTTTTATATTATTTACTTGTTACAAAAACTCAAATGCGAGAGATCATAATATACCAGATGTAAAAACATTCACTTTTAAAGAAGCTGGAGGAGTATTAGAAGATACTGTTTTCTTTAAATCGAAGAAAATAATACCTCTGGAAACAAATGATCTGGCATTAATTGGGCAAATAGATCGTATTTGTATGGCAGAAGATACTCTTTTTGTTCTTGATCAGCAATCTAACAGTGTTATTGTTTACGATAAAGACGGGAAGTATATAAATAGAATAAGGAACGTGGGGAAAGGTCCGAAGGAATATATTAATATAGGTGATATCAGTGTGGATAATCTGAATAAAGAACTTGTAGTATTATGTGCGCATCCCTCTAAAGTACAGTTCTATTCCTATCAAGGCAAGTTTCTTAGGGAGGAATCTTTAGGCGAACGGTACTATAGTCATTTAGGTACAGATGGGCGATATATTTATTTTCATGACAACACAAATGTGAATAAAAAGAAGGAAGTAGCTGTTTATGATCGGCAATTGAATCACAAAGCAGACATATTGGAGCATGGAAAGGTATTTGAAAATAATGAATTGGGCACTGTAACCCTTTTTGGTCATGGGAATTCTATGACACAAGACTCTTCTATCCATATTGTGAGAGGATTTGATAATACTATATATGAAGCTAAATATGGGAAGGTTTATCCCAAATATAAATTGGATTTCAAAGAATGCACATTGCCTGAAAGCTTATTAGAAAGCAAGATGAAATCTTTTGAATTTCTGGATCTTTGTAGGGAGAAACATTATGTAGTATCTTTAGAAGAAGTGATAGAGAATTCCAGACGTGTATTATTTACAACTAATATTGGCCTTTTTGTATGCGATAAACAAAGTGGAGAGATGACACGGCATCTCTTTCTTTTAGATTCAACAGTGGATGTGGGAAGTAGCAATGTACAGGTAATTGGGAATACGAATAAGATAGTTGTTGCCTGGCCGGTTGCTCGTTTAAAAAATATGATGGATGTATCTTTAGAGCATTCCTCCAAAAATAAGCTTAAAATGGAATTTATAAATAAATTGAATGCCATGGATGATGAAAATAATCCTATTCTGTTTATCTATGAGCTTTAGTTCGTGTTTCTAAAATGATAGTGTGTAGTTTTTTGTGTTGACACTATTGGGAGCATTAAATGTTGATTAGAATTATATAGAGGTAGAAAAGAAGAAATAGATCATACTCAGTAATTGAGCAAATAAGCCGCAAAAAAAAACTTTTTATTGTTTATCGATAAATTTTTATCGTTTTTCTTTGGTAGATGAAAAATAATGTTTTCCTTTGCATATCGAAAAACGATAAATAATCATTGAATAACAATTAAAAATACATAGTCTTATGAAAAAGTCATTTATGAGTATCTCGATGCTGGTTGTATCTATCTCAATGTTAGCCTTATTTTTGTGTAGTTCTGCAGTTAGTGCACAGACTTCTTCTAAATTCGTTTATAATAAGAGCGAGAATGCTGAAACGGTATACTCTCTTGATAAAAGCGGAAAGTATCTTACTCCGAAACTGAAATATGAATATAGCAAAGACGCTCAGGGGAAGGGCGGAGTAAAGAAAGCCTATCGTTGGAGCGAGGGAGAACAGAAATGGGTACCTTATTATTTGATCAGCATGTCCGAATCCGGAAATAATTCAATAGTAGAGTATGCTGCATGGGATAGCAAAACGCAAGACTTCTCGCTGAATCCGCAAAAGGCTGTTTATAGCAAAGGACTTGAAAATGAAATTCTGTCATACGTGCTTTATAAATGGAATCAGAACGAAGAAAGTTGGGAAGCAAACCAGTATTTACTGTGCGGGGATTATCTCGCAATGGAGGCCGATAGTCTGAATTAAAACAATTATCTTTGCATCCCTTTAATATAAAAATGAAATGAAAACTGCGATAAAACTGGTTCTTATTTACTTTGCAATTTTACAGATTCTGTCACCTATTCTGATAACAGTTCCCTGTGCTATTTATTTGTTTGCCACTACCGGTGGGATAGATAAAGAGGCGCTGATGCAGATGATAATGATTCCGGCACAGATGACCGGTATTCTGTTAATGCTTTTCTACCTTTGGAAAGCAGGTTATATCAGTAATGAAAAAGTAACCTGGTCTACAGTATCCCCTTCTTATCTGGTGCTGAGTGTGGTTAGCCTTCTCTCTTGCTCGTGGTTGGCTTCTACATTGATATCTCACATGAAGTGGTTACCCAATATAATGGAACAGGCTTTCGATATTTTGCAATCCGGTTGGGGAGGAATTGTTGCCATAGCTGTTGTAGGGCCTATCCTTGAAGAGTTGTTATTCCGTGGCGCTATCACCAAGGCTTTGTTGAAACAATATAATCCTGCAAAAGCCATTTTTATCTCGGCTTTGATATTTGGGATATTCCATATTAATCCGGTGCAGGTGGTACCCGCATTTCTTATCGGTCTTCTTTTAGCATGGGTTTATTACAAAACAGCGAGTCTGATACCTTGTATTCTGATGCACATATTAAATAATAGCATATCGGTTTATATTAATATAAAATACCCCGGTGTGGAGGATATGGATGCTCTTGTTGGTGGTACGGCCAATCTGATAATCACTTGTGTGGCAGCTGTATTGCTGGTAGGGTGTTATTGGTTGATGAAACGAACGACAGTAGCTTATCCCTGGAAAAAAGATAATAACATAGAAATATTGACTGAAAACAATTGATTGTCATGAAAAGGAGATTGAATATACTTTGTTTATTGGTAATGCTGGTATTTTGTTACTCGGTGTTTGAGTCTGCTTACTATTTTAGTAATGCATTTATGGCCGGTTTCCAGGTGGGAATGAATGCAGAGCATGATAAAGAACAATTGAAGAGAACACACAATATGAAATCCATCTCTTTGTTTCCGGATGATTTTGTTGATCTGAAAGATTCAGTGTATAATGAGAAATCGGGAAAGTTTGTTCCAGCTATTTATGGCAAATTGATAGTGAGTGTGAATACACCGATTAATCTGTGGTTTAAGTTTACCTCTATGTTGTGCAATTTTATTGGCATTTTCACTATGATTTTCTCTGTGGTCTTCTTCTTTAAATTGATAGTAGCTATTAATAAATCGAATATTTTCAGTTGGAAGAATGTCCGCCGCCTTCGCTGGTTGGGAGCTATTCTCATTCTTAATTTTATTTGCGATGCTCTTCCTGCTTATATCTCGGCTTATGAACTATCGGATGCATTCTCAATACCGGGATATTCTTTGAATTTATCTGGTCTTGTATCCAAGTTGACTTTAACCTTAGGGTTGGTAGCCCTGATTGTAGGTGAGATTTTTGCTATCGGATTAAGAATGAAAGAAGAGCAGGATTTAACTATTTAAGAAAGGAAACGAGTATGAAAAGTTTGTTTAGCAAAGATCCGAAACAAGAGTTGGAAGTGGTGATGACATGCTTGATGTTTATCTGTTTCTGCTGCTTGCTGATTAGCTTTATTCAAAATGCGATGTTGTGTTTTGATTTAGGGAAAGATGACACCGACGATTTCTTGTGGATTATGCTTCCTCAAAGTGTTACTCTATTGGCAATGGCTGTATGTAGTATTCTTATCTTCTGCCTGCTTCGTAATGTGAAACGTAAAGAGGTATTTACGAAGGAGAACTCTACTCTGATTGTGGCTATTGGAGGAATTGTCGAACTGAATGGGTTATTGCAAGGCTTTTTCGGAACTTTTGTCTCTGTGAGCAATCTCCGGCAGACTTATCTGATTTATATTTTGCTTGGAGTATTTATTTTATTTATCGGATGTGTATTCAAGATTGGTGTCCGTATGAAAGAGGAGCAGGAACTCACTATCTAATAATTTGTGTCTGAAAGGATATTTATGGGAAAGATGAAAGCTATAAAAATATTGGGTATATTGGTTTTTGTTATGTTTATGGTAACTGCATTGAAAGATGCTGTGCCAGGCTTTATAGATGGCTGGAATGAAGCAGGTGATTCGAGAGAGTATATTGGTGAGAAAGGTACATATACTACCGATTTCTCTGTGAAGGCAGAGCCGGTTGTTGAAGACTCGTTGTTGAACAAAACTTTTGATAAAAAGGTGCCTTACTCCGTTGCTTGTATACGCACCGTTGTGAAAACTCCTTCCTGGTATATGATGTATCAATGTTGTATTGTACCGTTTATTATTTTATGTATATACGGTATTTATTGTCTGGTCCGGGTTGTCTTTTCTGCTATCCGTGGTGATGTATTTACACGGAAAAATGTAAAGCGTATGCGTTACTTTATTTACTCTGTCATTCTGTTGGGAGTTTGTATGGAGGGTGGAAATTACTTTTTGTATAGTGATTGGACTTCGCAAATACTTTTGGATGGGTATGAAGTGAAAAGTTACTCTATAAAATATCCATGGATGATGTTCTCTATTCTTGCTTTGTTTATTGAGATTTTTGCAGTAGGAGTGAAATTAAAAGAAGAGCAGGAACTTACCATTTGACCTGAACTGAAAAAAGAGAAATTATGGCTATAATAGTAAACCTTGATATAATGATGGCCCGGAGGAAAATATCTCTGGGAGAATTGGCAGAAAAAATAGATATTACGCCGGCCAATCTGTCTATATTGAAAACCGGAAAGGCAAAAGCAATCCGGTTCTCAACACTTGAAGCGATTTGTAAAGAGCTGGATTGCCAGCCGGGAGATATTCTGGAATATAGAGAAGGAGAGGAGTAGTTGCTATGAGATTGTTATGGGGGCTTTATCCTTTCTTTTTAGGTATATTTTTGCAGTCTTCTCAATGATTTTGCATGCCTCGTCTATACCCAAAATGCTGGTGTTGAGACACAAATCGTAATTTCTAGAGTCATTCCACGTACGGCCGGTGTAGGCTTTGTAGTGGTTGGCTCTTGCTTTGTTTATTCGTCTCAGTTTACTTTCTGCCTTGTCTGCAGGCTCTCCGTATTCATTAATAATTCTTTTGAGTTTGCTGTCCCGATCTGCATGTAGAAATATATTAAAGCATCGTTCACAATCCTGTAAGACGTAATTAGCGCACCGGCCTACTATTACACAAGAATGCTGGCTTGCTACCTTGCGGATTACTTTACTTTGGGCAACAAACAGAGCGTCGTCAGAAGAGAGACTTTTCTCAATGGGTACAGTGAAATCCTGCATGATGAATTCGTAGAGTAGTTGGCTTGAAATGTTCTGCTCATGTTGTTCCACATATCCTGGTGTGAGATTATTTTCGGTTGCTACCATATTAATCAGTTCTTCATCATAAAATGCAATACCTAAGTCACTGGCTATTTTTCGTCCTATTTCCCGTCCTCCACTGCCAAATTCTCGTGCTATGGTGATGACGAATTGTGTTTTACGAGGAACTTCGACAGTGACAGAAACTGTCCGGTCACTGAGCATTGTATTTAGGAAAATCAACCGATGATTGAAAAAGCGTGCGAATACGCCGACAAGTAATGCCGCCATAATAGTTCCTTCTCGTACGCCTGTAATCTCTCCGAATAGTATCAGAGACAAAGTACAGGCCAAAATCATCAATGTACAATCGAAACCTATTTTCACCCAGCCAAACTCTTTTTTCTTCTTCTGTGAGATAGCATGTACGAACGCTTCTCCCGATAGCATAACTACATTGGCTATTACTTCCAGACTGACTCCTAACCCGAGAATCATGCAACCCAGGAGTAAAGTAACCATTTTCCAAGGGTAGAATTCGGGCATTACCCATGCCAGTATCAGCATGGAGAGGTCTATGAAAAAACCGAAAAGGATGGAGACGGGGAGCTGTAACCATTGGATTTTCTTAAAATCTTTCTTTAGTAATACGATCTGTCCTGCTATGAGAAAAAGGTTTAGAATAAAAGTCAGTGTTCCCAGTGTGATAGGAAATCCGAGACTGATGGTGTAAGGAAGACTGGAAATAGGAGATGAACCAAGTCCTGCCTTGATAATCAGACTGATTCCTATTGCATTGATAAATAAGCCGGTGATGAATAAAATGTACCTTTTTGTCGTTTCTTTTTTTGACATACCTCTTTGTTTAATTTCAAGTTGCAAAATTAAGCTGTTTTATCTTACCGGATTTGTCGCTAAGTTGCAAAATTAGTTGTCTGTAAGAGTCATATTGATTATCTTTGCCACTATGAATCATCAACGTGAGTTTCGGAAATCCGAAGAGCCTTTTTATTTTGTGTGCTATGATAAGCCAACACAGAAAGAATTGTATGAACGTAATTACAAACTGATAAAAGTGGTGGAGGGGATGATTGCGTTGTCTAATTCCGGGGAGCATATTATGGCGAGAGCAGGTGATTACTTTTTTGTCAACCGTGGTGGGTTCTCGAAGATAAAGATAACGCCTGGTAAGAATGGATATTGCCGCTTGCTTTGCCTGAACCTTACGGAGAAGTTTTTAAAGTCTTATGCACAGAATAATCTGGTACCAGTGTGCACGAGCTATACTTCATTCTATTTTAAGAAGATAAATGAGAATACATTTTTGAAAGCTTTGTTTGCTTCGCTTGCTGTTTATTCGGATGAGGGAGTTCATTTGGATAGAAGATTGATTGAACTTAAACTGGAAGAATGTCTTCATTTGTTGACTTTTACAGATAAGGAAATTGTTGCTTCCTTGTTTAGTAATCCATTGGTTCAGAAAGATCTGGTTGAGTTTATGAATGCTAACTATATGTTTAATGCCCCTTTGGAGCATTTTGCAGAGTTTTCGGGTAGAAGCCTTTCTACGTTTCGCCGGGAGTTTATCCGGCTATTTGGCGCAACACCTAATAAGTGGTTGATTGATAAACGTCTGGAGGTTGCTTATCATAAGATAGCAGAGGAGCGTCAGAGACCTTCGGATATTTATTGGGAGTTAGGGTTTGAAACCCTGGCGCATTTTTCCCGGAAGTTTAAAGAGAAGTATCATATGGCACCGTCACAGTTAAAGGGGGATGACTTAGATGCAGATGTCCCGGCTTTATAAAAAAGGGGGTAAAAGTAAAATCAGCCATTATTAAAACGCAGATTAACGCAAATTAGCGCAAATACAATTTAATATTTGCGCTAATTTGCGTTAATCTGCGTTTCTAAAGTTACATATTGATAGCTTTATCTGCTTTTGACGCACCCTCTCTTTTCATATGGTATGAATCTTATTTGATTTCCAGCAAATCCTGAACTTTCATTTCAACAGTGATTAATCCCTTACTATCGGTTTTTGCCGAGACTTCTTTTCCGTTCAAGGTTACCGTATACTTCTTTTCGGTAGGAAGTTTTACAGTAAACGTGTTGTCGGCTGTAGCTTTCAATGATGCATGTTGGATCACAGCATCTTCATTGTGCCGAAACCTCCGCTCCTCCACGAATACATAAACCCTTGAATTGCCCATTTTTCCATGCTGCCGGCAAGCAAGGCAGGAATTCAACATATCCTTCGTGGTTTTGTATTAACATCTCAGCCATTCCGGCAGCTCCTGCAGGATTTCCGTCGAATGAATAAATGTCATTCGGGGCTCCGGCTATGCCGCCTGGTGAAACAGTCAACAGGTTTTCGCGTGATAACATTCCCTGAAGGTCTTTACACTTTTGTAAGCTTCTTCCGCATCCTTCAGGCGGGCATAAAAGCAGATCATGTTGGCACGACTCCATTCTGTATCTTCCCAGTTTTCTGCAGCAAGACGCGCTTCTATCGTTTTACGGGCTGCTGCTGCGAGTTCGGGCGTTTTCTCTAAAGTGATTTGTGAGAAAGGATATAAAGCTAATAAGTGCGAAGTATGGCGATGGTTCGGGTGTGCTTCTTCATAATCTTCAAACCACTCGCGGATGGCTCCGTTTGCACGCAGTTGTATAGGAGGTAGTTTGGCTAAAGCTGTTTGCAGATTGTTACTGAATGCTTTGTCAATGCCTAAAATATCAGCAGCCTGGATGCAAGAAGTAAAGATCTCATAAACCAGTTCACGGTCACAGGTAGGCATCATAGAGGCTACCATTTCCTGTCCGTCTGCTGTTTTGAACCAGTTTTCCGGTGAGATACTTGGACCTGTCATCAAATAGCCATTAGCAGGATTTTCTGCCATATAGTCAAGTATAAATTCTGCATTACCTTTTAGCAAAGGATAAGCTACTTCTGCCAGATACTTTTTATCCTGTGTATATTCATACTGTGTCCATAAATGCGTAGCTATCCATGAACTGGCCAGGGGGAATAGTCCCCAGATGATAGTTCCGGATGCCGGGGTGTATCCCCAGATATTGGCAGTTGTATTGGCTGTCCAGCCTTTGCAGCCATATACAACTTCAGCAGTTTTGGTTCCATGTACGGATAAATCTTTGATGTAATTGAAAAGTGGAGTATTACACTCTGCCAAATTTCCTACATTGGATACCCAGTAGTTTTGTTGCGTGTTTATATCAAGATGATAGTCGTTTGTCCATCCCATATTACAAGCCTTATTGTCATTAAAGAAACCTTGTAAAGCAATTGGCAACGGTGAATTCTCACGTGAACTGGCTATTGTCAGGTAGCGTCCGTACTGAAAGTACAAAGCATCGAAACTTGTATCTGTTTTTCCCGATCGTATTTGTTTCCAGCGGATATCTGTAGGTATGGTGTCGTTAGAATCTTTACCTAAGTTCAGTTCTACCCGGTTGAATAAATCTGAATAATCTTTTATATGCGTCAGCTTCAGGGCTTCGTAAGGTTTCATACCGGCCTCTTCGACTGTTGTTGCGCACAAAGCTTTATAATCCGGATTTTTATAATCGGTACGTACGTCTACGATCATTGTCACCGCATCAGCATTGCTTACACTGATACCCGCTTTATCCATTTTTACTTCGCCATTATCGGTCAATACGGCTATTCTTCCTTCAAAATTCACACCACCCGGACCGTGTAACGGAAAGTCTACTTTACCAGTAAAGATCATCTGATTATCTTCGACAGTAAATTCTGACTGACGCATTAGATCCAGAGCCATATCCATGGTGACAGACTTTGGTTTATCTGCTGATAAGCGAAGAACAAGTACATTATCGGGATTCGTAGCAAAGTATTCACGCTTATAATTTACCCCACCTGCATTAAAAGAAACACTGCTGATTGCTTCGTTTAAATTTAGTGAACGGCGATAGTCTGTTATATCTCCTTCAGGATAAGTAAACCTTATTTTCAGATCACCTATAGGAAGATGGGTACCGAAAGATGTTTGCATGCCATTCAGGTTGTCACCGGCTGTCTGATTTCCTTCCCATAACTTTCCTTCGAAAAATAGCTTTCTCAAATTATCCAGTTTAGCACGACCGAAGGGTCTATCCTGATTCTCATTGAACTGCCCTGACCACATGGAAGATTCATTCAAGGCCAGCGTTTCTTCTTCGATTCCACCATAAGTCATAGCACCCAACCGACCATTACCGATAGGTAGGGATTCCATCCATTCTTTTGCAGGTTGGGCATACCACAACTCTGCGGTTTCACCAGCATTATTTGCACTTTGACATCCTGTAAACGCCAGGGTTGCTACTGCTAAATAAGTTTTTAAATGTGTCATATTTTTCATGATTAATAGTACTATTACTTTTGTGGTGTAGCACTCATAACAAATTCCAGGGTACCGCCATTTAATATATCTTGATGTGTGATATAATTTTTTGTATACTTCTTACCATTTAGCTTTATGGAGCGGATATAAATCTCATTTCCTTTTTTGCGGGGAGCTTTTATTGCAAAAGTCTTTCCGTCGGGCAGATGTATCGTTGCTTTTTCCAGCATCGGAGTGCCAATTATATATTCACCACTCGCCGGGTTGACCGGGTAGAAACCAAGTGCTCCGAAGATGTACCAGGCAGACATCTCACCACAATCATCGTTTCCGGCATATCCCGAAGAAGTATCATTGTACAGGTTATTCATGATGTGCGCTACATACTTCTGTGTTTTCCAGGGTTCTCCAGCACAGGTATACAGGTAAGCTACGTGATGGCTGGGTTCATTTCCATGGGCATATTGGCCAACAAAGCCGGAGGCATTATCGTTTAGTTCACCGCTTTGATGATTGACGGTGAAGAATGTATCCAGTTTTGTTGTAAAGGCTTTATTTCCTCCTGTCAATGTAATGAGGTCGGGTATGTTTTGTGGTACATACCAAAAGTATTGCCAGGCATTTCCTTCTGTGAAAGGATAACCGCCATTGGCTCCGTATTTATAAGGATCAAATGGCTCTATCCATTCGCCCTTATCATTTTTCGATTGAAAGAATCCGGTCTCCGGATTGAATAAATTACGATAGAAAGCGGAGCGTTTCATAAAACGTTCGTGGTCATTGTTCTTTCCTAATTTTTTTGCAAGCTGTGCTACACACCAGTCATCAAAAGCTTGCTCCAGAGTAATGGAAACTGATTGAGTCTGTATATTTTCGGGCATATATCCATATTTTTCCCATACTTCAAAAGGTGAGTTGGGATGAGAAATTACCGAACTGTTGTATACGGCTTCATAAGCTTTTTCTATATCAATTCCGGGTATTCCTTTCAGGATAGCATCTACAATGACGGGAATGGAGTGGTTACCTATCATGCAGTAGTTGTCTTGTCCCCATAATTGCCAGACAGGCAGATAGCCATAATACTCATATTGACGTATCATGCTTTTTACGAAATCTGTGACACGATCCGCGTTGAGTAATGTATAAAGTGGATGAGCACCTCTGAATGTATCCCAAAGAGAGAATGTCGTGTAGTGTATTTCGTTTGCAGACAGCTGCCGGGTGGTGTAATCGGCTGCCATATATTCTCCGTTTACATCACTTATTGTATTGGGTTGTATCAGGGTGTGGTATAAAGCTGTATAGAATATTGTTTTTTGCAAATCGGTACCTTGGATATTGATTTTTTCCAGTTCTTTTTCCCATAATCGGTCGGCATCAGTGGTGTATTGGTTAAAGTCCCAGTGTGAGGCTTCCTGCTTTAGATTTAATTGGGCATTATCCGTAGATATCGGAGATAAAGCTACTTTGCAAATCAACGGTTTTTCATTAAGCTTTCCAAAACGCAACATGGCATGCAGATTACTGCCATTGATGACGGGTGTGTTTTCGTATTGGCGGTCACCGTCTCTCAACGATGAGGAGAGAATAGGACTGGAAAATTCTATGTAGAAATATACTTTTCGTAGTTTGGCCCAACCTGTAATGATGCGGTATCCTTCGATAGCATGATCATTAACGATACGGATCTGAGAATTTATGATGCGGCGATTCCAGCTTCCTTTATTGGCTGAATGGTCTAAGTCGATGATGAGTTGTGCTTCTTTTCCGTTAGGGTAGCTATACCGGTGGATTCCTGTTCGTGTGGTTGCCGTCAATTCAGCATTGATTCCTTCGTCTGCCAACATCACCTGGTAGTATCCGGGTTGAGCCTTTTCTGCTGTGTGGGAGAAATTCGAAGAAGTACGCCCTTCGCTTGTCGGTAAAAGTAAAAGGTCTATCAAGTCTGACGCTCCTGTTCCGCTGAGGCGGGTGTGACTGAATCCATAGATGGTCTGGTCATTGTAATCATATCCCGATGCTTGTGCCCAGTCGGGAGCTTCGCGAGTATCGGGGCTTAACTGTATCATTCCGAAAGGAACGGTGGCACCCGGGTAGTTGTTACCGGACAAGCTGCCGTGCACGGCTCCTGTTCCGATAAAAGGGTTTACGTATTGTGTGTGTTCGCCGGCTTCTATAGTACCGGTAATCAGCATAAATGTAAAGATGCTGCTTAATAGTATTCGATTCATTGTGTTATGGTATAAAGAGGAGATGGAATCTCTTTCCATCTCCTCGTGATTCCGTTTTTACTGTGCTATGATTTCAATAATGCGGCTGTTTAATTTATAACCAGTGAAGAGGTCAAGGCCTACATTCATCAGATATTCACCCGAGAAAGTCTGTCCGTTTCCGTTTACAGAAGAAGAAGCTCCCGGCATCAGATTAATTTCTTTCACCTGATACATTTTGTTGGCTTCCAATCCTTGTAAACGTACAGGCAGGATATGTTCGCCGTAGCGTGGGTAAACATCAAATGCGAATACGATGGCTTGATTCTTATCTTTGTTCACATACATACTTGAAGTATGGTTACTTCCGTAAGGCGAAACAAGACGATAGAGATCACCTTCCAGTATAACCGGTTTCAAGCGGTTGTATTCTGTTACAGCCTGACGACAATACACTTGTTCGTTTGGGTTAAGATCACTCATCTTGATATCAAATCCCAGTTTGCACATCATTGCTACATCCGTACGAAACTTGATGCTGGCATCTTTGTTCCAGGTAGTAACGTGGGCACACAAAGTCTTACTGGGGAATACTTGTGAGAATCCCCATTGGATAAACAGACGTTCGATAGGATCTGTGTTATCGCTGGGCCAGAATTCAGTGAAGTACTTCAATGCTTCATAATCAGAACGTCCGCTACCACCGGCGCACAACATCATAGGCAGATTCGGGTATTTGGCTTTTATGCGGTCGAGCACTTTGTATAAGCCTTTTACATAGTCAATATATAGATGTGTTTGTTTTCCTTTCAGGTAGGGTGAATAGATGTTAGTGATAGGGCTGTTACAATCCCATTTGAAGAAAGCAAGATCCGGGTATTTAGTCATTAACTGATCCACAACGCCGAATACATAATCCTGTACAGCCGGATTGCTAAGGTCTAACACCATTTGGTTACGGAAGTAATATTCTTCACGGTTAGGCAGATGAATTACCCAGTCTTTATGCTTCTCGTAGAGTTCGCTTTTGGGGTTTACCATTTCGGGCTCAATCCAAATGCCGAATTTAATACCGTGTTTCTTTGCTTCAGCAGTCAGGCGTCCTATGCCATTCGGTAACTTATCAGCTGTTTCTATCCAGTCGCCCAGCCCTTGATGGTCACTGCTGCGAGGATATTTGTTAGCAAACCAACCATCGTCCAACAAGAACATATCTACACCCAATTTCTTGGCTTCGTCCATCAAACCGATCAGTTTTTGTTCGTCGAAATCAAAATAAGTAGCTTCCCAGTTGTTAAGTAAGGTCATACGTGTCTGATCACCGTCTTTTACCTGATAGTGGCGTGCCCAATCATGGAAATTACGGCTGGCTTGTCCTTTTCCGTTCAGGCTATACGTGAAGTAAAACTCCGGTGTACGGAATATCTCTCCGGAAGGAAGGCTATATTCTGATGCGTAGGGATTGATACCACTGATGATGCGCAACTGGCTCTTGTTGTCTACTTCAAAGGTGAAGTTGAAATTGCCTGTCCAGCCTAATGTACCGACCAATACTTCGCCTGCATTTTCTTCGGAAGGCTGATCTATAGCCAACTGGAAGAAAGGGGAAACGAACATATTGGCGCGTGCTCCCAATTTGGTATCAATGACTTTTTTTCCGAAAGCCAGTTCACGTTCCATGACATTAGCTTCGTGTGACCAATCTCCGGCAAACTCTGTGAGGAAGTATTTGTCATGATTGAGATGTAACAGTGAAGAAGCATACTTATGAAGCATTACCGGCTTCTTTTCACGGTGACTGATTTCGGTAAATGTTTTGATAATGTCTTCATTAGCATAAGTCACATAGTGCAACTTCACAGTTACCGGATATTGGTCGTCAGCTAATGTAATGACAGTTTCGTTTACACCATCTGAGAGGTTCCGGCTGTCGTGTGATACATATTTTAATAAGGTAGAAGAATTGCCGTCATTGTGCACAATGTGCAGTGCTGGTTCAAAGTAGTCTTCCATACCGTGGGTGAGATAGGCTTCGGTCCCTTGCGGCAGATGGTTAATGTCTGCTTCGTGGTTGAGGCGTTTGCCCAAATATGACTGGTAAAGACGGCCATTGTCACCTACACGGTAGATGAGGCTGGTGTTTCCGGTCTCAATTTTTATTACCGGTTTTTCGATGGCGTGGGCTATGCCTGCAAGACATAATAAACCTGCCAATAGGGTCGTTTTTAAATTCATGGTACTAAATAGTCTTTAAATTTATGAATGAATTACGAATTAGTCTCGTCTGCAAAGTAACCCGGATTTATCCTGTTAAGGAATAGATAAAATTACTTAGAATATGGATAATCTTACTTTTGTGCCTCTTCGCATGTTCCTTTGTCTGTTCGGAAGGGCGGAACCGGGAGGTTGGAGTTGGTACTGTAAAGATTACCATCCGGACAATCAGCCCAGTTATAGCGGGCAGCTATAGGGATTGCCACATCCGGAGATTCAAGTACGATGTTTGTTTTTCCTGTTAAGGTTGCCGTTGCCGGATGGAACACTCCATCCGGTCCGGCCAGGATAAATCCTTTTATTATTTTTTCTTGTGCTTGTATTTCAGTGTTGAATGTCAATGTTAATTTCTTTCCGGAGATGTTATAAGACTGGCAGGCTGGCATTATGTATTCTCCCTGATGGTAAGTATTTGCCAGTGCTAAAGTAGCAAAGCGTTTAGCCACTTCTTGTTTGTTTTTAGGGTGAATGTCGTAGGATACTCCCAGATCTATGGCTACTACCATTCCCGTATTATCCACATGCAGGGCTTCTGCCTGTGCCTCCCGGAGGCGGCCCATTGAGAGTCTGGCTGAACCTCTTGGGGCTTCAGAAAGTTTGCCAGTTGAACAAAGTAGAATGGAAAGTCCGTATTCCATTGCTTTCTCCAATCGGCAATCAGCGACTGGAATAGGGGAACATATTGTTTATCTCTTCCTACATTAGCTTCTCCCTGATACCAGATAACTCCTTTGATTGGGAATATAGTAAACGGATGTACCATAGCATTGTACAAGACCGAAGGATAACTTGAGCTTTCTAATGACATCGGTGCCGGAGGGAGATCTCCCAGAGCTATACCTATCCGGTAATTCCATATTCCTTCCAGCTTGATTTTCTGCCCGTTGGCTTCTGCAAACATATCTTTTCCTTCTCCGTGTATACCACCTTCTCCGCCAGAGTCGGACACTCGTATAGTGATGACTCCTTTTCCTGCTTTAACTAGTTCTGCCGGGACGGTATAGTGGCGAGGAGTTGAGTATCCATATCCTTTGGCTATTTCTTTTCCATTATAATAAGTGACGTCTTCGTCGTCTATCATGCCGAGATTTAATGTTATTTCCTTGCCTTCCCAGCTTGAAGGAATCTCTATTTCCCGTTGGAACCATACTATGCCGTCTACTCCGTTTAGTCCTTTCTGTTCCCAATACCCCGGAAGTTCCATAGTCTTCCATGCCGGATCGGTCTGAAGAGAGGAGATCCACATTGGAATTCCTTTATTGAGGCCGGCATCCTTGGTTACTAATAGCTCCTGCCACTCTTTTATCTCTTGCTGATAAGCTGCGATGGCCTCTGACTTTTCTATTTTACTTGCTTGTATCTCGAAACCTGGCACTTGTTTTAAAGAACCGATACTTGTCCATGCTTCGGCGGGAGTTCCCCCCCAGGTACAATCAATCACACCAATGGGCACATTCAGTTCTTTCCATAGTTCGCGTGCATAGAAATATGCTATGGCCGAGAATTCCGGAACGGTAGAAGAATTGCATTCCTGCCAACCTCCCATGTTCATCTCTACATTTTCTGCAGGAGTCACTGAAGTCGTTTTTTTAACTTGCAGTAAACGGATAGAAGGGTATTTTGCTTCTGTTACTTCCTGTTCATAGTTCATTACCTTTCCCCATCCGGCTACAGGCATTTCCATGTTAGATTGTCCTGAACAGAACCACACTTCTCCTGCCAGTACATTTTTTAATGTCAGGGTTTCTCCGTCAGAGATTGTTATGGTATAAGGCCCTCCGGCAGCAGGAGTGGGTATTTCTATTCTGAAAGAACCGTCAGCAGTTGCTTTTGTCGTGAACTTATTGTCATTCCAGCTGGCTTTTACTGTAACATTTTTGCCTGCTTTGGCTTTACCTGGAAGCGTTAATGTGCTGTTTTGCTGTACCACCATATTGTCGGTGAAGAATGCTGGTAATGTAACTTTTGCTTGTACAAAACCAGTCATGCTCAAGGCCAATAAAATCAGTTTATATTTGTTCATCTCTACTTTGAGTTTTAATCGTTTGCTCAAAAGTAGGCAAAGGCAGACTATTAATAGTAGACAAACAAACCAAAAAATGAAACATTTACGGCATAGAGTGCTTTTTGAGTGGTTTCGTATACATTTCTACTGTTTTTGGCTTCATTTGTGATAGTTTTAGAGGCCTTTGGGGATTATCTGGATGTTTGTTCTATCTCTTTTTACCGAAATATTTAAGGAAAAAACAGATGTTTCTGTTTCTACAATGTTTTCAATAATTCAATTTCTTCCTCTTTTCCATAGCGTTTCAAAAGAGAAATAAACTTCTCGTCATTCTTGAATTTTGAATAAACACGAGGTACAGTCGATATTGCATTCTTTATATCAGCCCCTTTACTTAATGCCATATCTATATTCATATAAAATAGAGGAATATCGTTTTGATTTGCTTTTATTTCAGCTAAAGTAGTATAAAATAGCGGTTCATCCTTCTTTTGTTCAAGAGCACTGTATATTGATCTTTCGGCTTCTTTGTAATTTCCGATATCGTTTTGATAACAAGCAATCAGGTTATCCACTTCCGGAGACAAATAGTTCATTTCTTTTAATTCGCTCAACTCCTGTAGAACTTCATTTTCAGGAAATCCGCCTATAGTTGTTTTCGTTAAACAATATTGATAAAAAGCTTGGGGAGAAATATGTCTTATTGGCGATATCACTTTATAAGCTTCTTTCCACTCTCCTTTATTGTAGAGTAACCCTGCTTTTAGTATCAGATAATAGGGTAAAGGAAGTAGTTTGATAGCTTGATTTATAGCTCTAATCCCTTTCTCTTCCATTTCGGCTTTCAAGCATTTAAGAGCAAGTAAATAATAAAACTGATCTGCTTTCGGATATTTTTTTATTGCTTCTTCTGCCAGTTGTACGCCTTCTATGGCATTTTCTGTCTGACTTATTTTATTATAAAGCCGGGCTATTTCTTTCTCATTATCAAACTTCTCTATTTCCTCTTTTGTTAAATCACCTGCTGTAATTCGGGCAAAAAAATCCAGATATTCGTTTGCAATGATTTCTGATGAGCCTTTTGTCTCTTTTTCAAAACCAATTTTAAAAGTTTCGCTACACTCCAGATCTCTGTCCGAATGAATCACTACCGGAGTACTGTTCAGTTCCTTGCCGGAAGCGTAAGTCAATCCCTCAAAGTGTTTTTTAAAGTTGGCGATTAAACTCTCTTCCCGCAGGCATTCTGTAGGAGTAGAAGGATAAGGTATTCTCGTAAGAGCCAAAATAATCTCTTTTTCCTTTTCCAACATATTATTTTTTTGATTCAATACGCTCCGTACAATTCGTTGGCAGCCTTCGAGATTTTCTTGATTATTGGCAGATAGAATAACTAACCGGTCAGCAAGTAAAGAGATCGTGAGGCTGGATATATCAGTTATTCCCGTACGTGTATCAATCAAAAAGTAGTCTGGCTTATATTTTTTCTCTATTTTTACCTTCAGATCCAGGAAGAAGGCGATGCCTGTTGCATTCTCGCCATAAAGCAATTCATACCAGTTAATGGCAGATAGTTTTCGCCAGTACTCCGAAGATTTAGGATTACCAGCCGGAATTAAATCTAACGAGGAAGACAAATCTTCCAGATGATATGCATACGGTGTTATTTTTGCCGGAATTTTATGATTGATTGCATATTCGTAGATATAATCTACAATGCCGCTCTCAACCTTTCTGTCCCATTGAAAATTAGAGAACTTAGTATGTAGCCCCGGAGCTTCAAGATCGAGGTCAAGCATGATCACTTTTTTCCCAAAATCGGCGAGCCTCCTTGCTATATTCGAAAGAGTCTAATAGTTCT
>BAJA01000012.1 GCA_000613465.1 Bacteroides nordii WAL 11050 = JCM 12987 | reverse complement strand
GTCTTGTGATATCTATTATTAAAACATCCGGATGTTCTGAATAAAAACATGCAGATGTTTTATATAAGAACATCCGGGTGTTTTGATAGAAAACATGGGGATGTTTTTAGTCTTAAATTATGTAGCAAAGATATGCTAAAGTCAGTAGATATGCAAATAAAGAATAGCTGCTTTAGGAGGTCTAAAGTATATTGTTTTATATAGCTCTCATAATGAATGAATTTATAGAGAAGAAGGGTGTTTAAAAGGAATGAACTCTTTATTTTTGATTTATATAATAAAGGGTGGTTGAATTGAGTATCTATATGTGATATTATAAGGGAGGATGATAGGTTACAGTAATGTTTTGTGTTATTTTTTTTTAGTAATGGTTATCGTTTTGTATATAGATATTTTATTGATAATATTTGAGAGAATACTGATAGTAGTATTGTTAAGAATTGCTTATTTTTACAATTGATAATTATGAATATGATGTTTATGAAAAGTTTTTATTTATTTTTTTGTATTATCTTGTTAGAAAGAAAAATAGGACTACGAATAGACAGAAGCTGAGGACCTTGTTTGGATTGTTGTTTTTTGTAGTGAAATTGTTTATGAATAAAGTAATTTGGATGTATCAAAACATTATAAGTAGAAGTTGTATATTCATTGTGATATTATTGAGCAGTTGCCAGGTAAATATAAATCCTAATAAAATAGATGAAGAGTTATTAGATCATTTAGAACGTTTGGCTAACACTGATTCATTATCTCGATTTACACAGATTGTAGGACTTACGTATTCTGATTTTTATTCTTATGTAATAATTGGAGATGGATCTTTTATCCCTGAATCAATTGAAGATCGAGAACCAACTGATATTATAGAATATAATGGTAAATATTTTTTGTTTTATTTTCAGGGTAAACCAAAATTGCCAGGTAAAATAGTAGATAAAATATGGCCATATTTAGAAGGGGCTCAATATAGTAATTTTACATGGTATTTTTTTAAATGTAAGTCGTGTGATAAAAGTATGTTTACTCGAAAAAGAGGACTAGAGAGTTATTACGATATAGAAGCTATACGTAATTTTCGTTGTTTAGAGGACGTGAAAGTAGATCCTTTAGTGGATATGACTATCTCGTATGTTCGGATTTGTGGTAAGGATAACTCAGTATCTCTTTTTTCTGATTTATTGGAAATATATTTGTATATTGAGATTTACAATAAATCTGATTCTTCTTTCTATTTAGATTTATCTTCAAATATTGAGAGTCGTTTTTTACTTAAGAATGGTAATCAGCCGTTTGAATTTTCTGTTTCTGAGATTGATCTTCTGGATGTTTTCCCTGGGATTTATAATGTTCCTCCCTTTTCTCCGGAACAGGAGGGTAAAACAGGAGCTCCTATAAATTTAATTTTGAAATGTGATCCTTTAAGATTTGATGGCGTCTCTTATTGTGAATATCCCCTGAAGATATATTCATTGTTGCGTGATTCATTGTATTATATACCTCCTCTGGATAGTATTAATTTAGATACAAAAGTTTTAAATCGAAAGATTCATATAAATCTCCCTGAAACTATGCCATGTCTTTATAAAATTGGAGAGAAGGAGTATGTGTTTCTTCGTGATAGTTTACTGATGTAGTTTAAATGTAGCAGAAAGAATATAAATAATTGGAGGTTACAGATATAGCCCTTTCTGTATCTGATGCTATGGATATTTTATAATTTTGTGGGAGCAGAATTTACGATTTAATACCTATATATGAACTTTTACCATGAAACAGAATTTATTTCTTTTCGTATCATTAATGCTTATTGCATTTGTTCTTGTGTCATGTAAAATTAGTTTTGATACTCAGGTATATAGGTTTATACCTTCTATTGATTCAGATATTTATAGTGAAAATGAAATCAGGAAAAAAATCGTGGAGAGTGATGTGAAATCTATTATTTTAAGAAATGATTCAATTTTGGAATATTGGAAACGTTATGGAGGGATAGGTAGTTCAATGATAATTAAGTATGCATTAATTGATAATGAACTTATTGTTTATCCTACAGATGTTGAAGAATATAATGTTCCTGACATATCTGATATGCATTTTTGTATAGTCGGGATAGTTTGATTAATATAAAAACAGATGAGAAATTTTATAATCAAAAATATCTTGATAAAAAGAAAATTGTAAAACATAGATTATAATCTGTGCTGTAATATTATTAGAAGCAATACAGGCAGATACTCTTTGAGTTCTTCTCTGAGTAATTCCATTGTTTTCTGTTTATATCGATTGATCGATTTTACACTAAGATTCATATCTTGTGCAATTTCGGCATGCGTTTTACCTTCAAAGAAGCTTTTGATAAATACAATGCGGTAGTTTTCGGGAAGGCGTTGCAGTGTTTTGTATAGCATATCATAAAGTTCGTTCAAAGTATATACACTGTCTGTCTCTGTGGCATAGATGGGAGACTGCTTTTGACAGAACTCATTGTAGTTCCATTCATATTCCATGTGTTTCAGGTGGTTGAGGCAACTGTTGCGCACGCATATTTTCAGATATGCGGTTGCTGTCTCTTTTTTTAATTCGATTGAATCCCGTTTATCCCAGAGAGAAACAAATACGTCGGAAACGAGGTCTTCACAGACTGTCATATCATTTATGAATCTCTTCGCATACAGACAGAAAGGAGCATAGTATTCTTCATACAGCTTTCTGAATTCTTTCTCGTTATTACTTTCGCGAAGGCGTATTCTCATTGCATCTGCTGTTAGGGTATTTATTATTGTATCATAGCCAAAGTCGTCACAAAAATAGTAAATAGTGCTTTGTAAAGGTACTGATTAGGATTGTTTTTTCAAAAATAGAAGAGGAGTTGTCCTTTGGAGGTGGTTTTAATTGTAATATAGATAAGGTGAGTATACATTGAAAAGCCGTGGGGTATATATTTATGATTTTATGATTCTTAGAGAAAATTAGTTTTATGTTTTTATTAATTATTCGACAAGAATACAGTAAATTGGCATCCCAAATAGTAGATAGTTTAAGCGGACCAACGATTTACCCGATTATAATTTATCCGGTAATAGTTGAAAAACGAAAAAGATAACTTAAAAACAAATGGAATATAAAGATTCAGATTTATTTTTTCGCTATTGTAAAGGCTTATGCACTGAAGCCGAGCAAAAGAAGGTGGAGATCCTGTTGAATGAGTCGGAGGAGCACCGAAGACTATTTCAGGACCTTCGGATGGCATTGGCTTTGGGAGATGATATCAGAGAGATGGAAACGATTGATGTACAAACTGCTTTTGGGAAAACTCAAAATCAGATAAGAAGAAAGAAGAATAAAAGATTGCAGCACCAATTGATCCGGTATGCTGCATTTCTGGCTTTGCCCTTATTTCTCTCCTCTGTGATATTAGGGTATTTGTATTTTAATGAATCGTCGGATGAAAAAATACAATATGCGAGTATAACAGCTTCTACAGGTTCTGTGGTGCGTTATGAATTGCCTGATAATTCGGTCGTTTGGCTAAACTCGGGGAGTACCCTTCGTTATCCGGTTATCTTTGGCAAAAATATACGTGAGGTGGATTTGCAAGGTGAAGCATATTTTGAAGTACAATCTGATAAAGAACATCCTTTTTATGTTAATACCCTTCGGGAGTACGTGTATTTGTAACCGGAACCCGTTTTAATGTCAGTTCCTATGAAAATGAAGGTTATGTTGAGGCCGTGCTGGAATCCGGACATGTAAATGTACTTATACCCGGATATGAGGAAGCTGAGTCTTTACAGCCGGGTGAGCGTCTGCTTTATGACAAAAAGGCGTCGCAATATGTCAAATCTGAGGTTGATGTATTTGAGAAGATAGCCTGGAAAGACGGTGAATTGATATTTAGGAATACTCCTTTGCCTGATATGTTGAAGAGATTGTCACGTCATTTTAATATTGATATTCAATTTAATAATATATCGGGGAAAGAGTATAAATATAGGGCTACTTTCAGGAACGAAACGCTCTATCAGATTCTCGATTATTTGGGTAAATCGGTTACTATGAAGTGGAGAATGGAAGAGCCGATGCAACAAGCTGACGGAACGTTTACGAAGGAGAGAGTAATAGTAGATTTATATTGAGATTTTTATAGATGCTCATCGCCGGAAGGCGATGAGTTTTTATATTCTTGAAATAGATACTTTATTGATAATATTTGAGATAATGCAGATAATCATTTTGTTAAAAATTGCCTATTTTTACAATGGTTAATTTTAAATTTAGCGCTTATGAAAAGCCATTATTTATTTTGTATTATCCTATTGGGATCATTTGTATCCCCTTTATTGGCTCAAGGTGTTCCTTCACAATTCAGTTATCCGGTAAAACCTCCTCCTGCTCCAGAAGCTGCGAGTTTAGCCAAGTGTATTAATTTCCCGGTAGATTATAATACAGGTGTTCCCCGGATAGAAATTCCTCTTTTTGAGCTGAAAGGCCGTGAGAGTAGTTTGCCGCTTGTAATTAGCTATCATGCCGGAGGATTTAAGGCAAAAGAAGAAAGTGCTTATACAGGATTGGGCTGGTCGCTGAGTTCTGATTTTCAGATTGTACGAGAGATTAGAGGGCATGATGATTTTAGGCAATTATCCGGTTATTATTATAATGAGTATGAACGAGTCCCATTTGGGAAACTTACAAATTTTGATTTTGCTAATACTTATACCCCCCTATAATCGTTTACGAATGCTTAATAATGAGATTGATACTCAATCTGATAAATATTATTATAGATTAAAGGGTAAGTCGGGTTGTTTTTATCTTCGAAAGTACCAAAATGAAGGAATAACATTAGTTCCGGTACCTTATACGGGAATTAGATTTGAAGTAATTCTTCCTACAGGGACCTCTACTTTAGGATTTCGTGTAACGGATACGGATGGGACCGTTTATTTATTTGGGGGGACCACTACTACTATAGAAAAAATGATCCGGGAACTCCTGGTATAGACTTAGGTACTTATATTTCATCATGGAAATGTCGTGAGATAATATCTCCTTCAAAGCTGGATACAATACAATTTTCTTATCGTCAACTTTCAAGTAGAGTTTCATATACATTTGTAGAGAGTTCCGAACTGTATGAAAATATGAGTATTCCTTTAGGGCAGCCTGATGGGTTAACTGAAGTACGTCGGGTCTTTTTTGCAGATGATATTTCAAATATGTTTCCGGGGAGTGCTGAAATAACACTAAAGGATATTCTTAAGAAAATACCTTTTCAGAATATAAATTATCCTCATGTGATCAATTATACTGTATCTCAGGATTATACGCGATTTATTTTTCCAGAATATTGTGAAGATCCTCCTGTATATACTGAGACCGATTATGTTGATAATACATATCAATTGGGCGAAATGCAATTTGTAAATGGTAAACGTGTTCAGGAACGTTTGGTACCCTCTGTTATTAAGTTTAATGGGAATAAATTGTTATTCAATTACAACACACTTTATGAATATCTGTCTTCTATAAAAATTGTAGATAGTTCGCAGCAACAAGTACGTGAAATAGCATTTACTCAAACTTGTGTCGGGCAGAAGGTGTCAGCAGAAAGAAATAGCCTGACTAACTATTTGGATAAGATTCAAATTGTTGGAAATCCCAGCGAAACTTATAAATTCGATTATTCAAGTATGCATGCTTTTAGCAATTTTACAATAGGTTGTGACTTTTGGGGAGGACTTCGCGGAACGACACACGATCGTACAGATAATGTAGATATAAATGTTCCTTTTATGCAAATAGAAACTCCACATTATTTAAGTAACAACTATTTAGATCAGATGCTTCTTAATTATTTTATAGGAGGAAATTATTTGCTTTATATGGAGATGGAAAACAATGTTCAACCACAATATGCTTTAAAAGGTCTATTGAAACGAATCACCTACCCAACTGGTGGATATACAGATTTTGAATTTGAATGTAATCGTATAGATGGAGGTTGGCGTACGATACCTTCGGGTGGCGCGCGAGTAGCTAGTATATTAAATTGTCAAGCTGACGGGACAGTTGCCAGTAGGAAATATTATGTTTACGGAGAGGATGGGACTGGTATTATTCGCGGTTTGCATGCTCCTTTCTCAGAATCTGAAAACGTTTTCTTATGTCGTCAAAATGTTTTGTATATAGGTGATACCCCCATTGATGAACATTACGATAAAACGTATTTGGATTATCCCACAGCACTTAAAACGGTTATTTATTCTAATGCTATTGAAGATTTGTATTATGGTAATGGAGCTCCTATCTATTATCAGAAAGTAACGGAGTATGAAGATGCGGTTGGTTCTGAATATGGGAAAAAGGAATATATTTATACCTCTCCCGAAGCTTATGTTCCATCTCCGCAGTCAGATCTTGGACACAAATCTGAAAAGTTTTCAGGAAGATTGGCGTCTTGGGAAAATTCAGGCAGAAAATACATATAAATATGAAAATGGTGAATACAAACTAATACATTCTAAAGAGTATAAGCACAAGATTTTCAACAGCGGTATTAAGATCCACAATCTTCAGTCATATAAACGTAATATTATATATATGACTCGTTATAATAGTACTTTGGATTCGTATATCCAGGCAGAGATAAGTGATCCTTTAACACTGTCTTACATAGAAAGGTATTTGCCGGTTGGTAATGGGCTTGTTGAGCATTTCCCCGAAGAAATAAATTCCGGTGATATTCTTTTGGAAAAGATTACAGAAACGACTTATGATGGTCCTCGCCAATTGGTAACAACTACGACTTATACTTATGATCAGCAAGCACAACTCAATACAACTACGGTACATACCTCGGATGGGCAAGTCCGTACACGTACTCGACGTTATCCGTATTACTATGGTACTGCTATTCCTTTTATACAAAGAATGATAACAGCAAATAATATTTCTGCTGTAATAGAAGAGGTTGAAGAAGATAGCATCACTTCTAAAGTAGTAAGTGGTATCATTTCCCGTTATAGGGTTGATAATCCCGGACAGGTAGAGTCTGTCAGTTTGTTGGGTTCGGGTGTACCAGGATATGTTAGTTCCACTGTCAATAAAAATAGTTTTGTAATGGCGCCGGGATATTATGAAAAAATGTCCTGTACTTATGATGAAGTGGATAACCCCGTACAGATAATAGATAACAGTGGACTTTCGACTGTTTATTTATGGGGATATAACAATCAGTACCCAATAGCTGAAATTAAAAATGCAAGCTACGAAGCTGTAAAGGCCCTTCTTACAGATGACGTTGTTATATCTTTACGTAAATCTTTTGACGATGACTATATCTGTTCAAAAATAGATCTGTTACGTCAACATCCTTCAATGAATAAAGCCCATGTTACTACTTTTATACATCAACCATTAGTTGGAGTAATACAAATAGTAAGCCCGGCAGGTCAAAGCCGATCTTATCATTATGATACTTTGGGGAGATTATATGAGATTTTAGAGACTTATGAGGATATATCCATTGAAAAATATAGATATAACTATAGCCATTAATTTTTATACATTATGAGAATAAAGATAATCATATCTGTTTTATTAACAGGAGTGCTATTAGGCAAAATATATAGCCAGACAACGTTAAATGCTCTTTATAATTTACCACGGCAGGGAGATAGAATTGTAAAATTGCAGGCTGCTTATAAAGACCCGGGAATGAATGGAGCCTCAGCTGTGTGGGATTTTAGTGATCTTGAGATTCTGAATGACAAATATACATTAAAGTATGATACGTTGCGAGGTGATACGCTTATTAGTAGGGAACACCGTACAATGTATTATTATCAATACCGTAATGATACATTATTGTTTTTAGGATATAGGAATCCTACAACATTGGTTAGCTACCGGGAGCCAGAAACTTATCTCGTATTTCCTTTCCCTTATGGGCGTAGTATTACTAGTTACTATGATGGAAAAGGACATTATTGTGATCGTTTTTCTGTGCATATTCAAGGAGTTACTACTACTGAAGCAGATGCTGTTGGTAGAATGATTCTCCCTGAAGGAGATACATTGCAAAATGTTCTTCGCGTACATCTGTCGAAAAAAGTGGTAGAAAAGATGGAACCAATATTCAACTATAATATGATTACGACTGATACTATCCCCTTTGTTATTTGTAGGGATAGTATTGATTATCGGTTGAATAATGACTCTACTCATTTTGAGATAGATACTTGGCTTTGGTATGCTAATGGATATCGCTATCCCATATTTGAGACAAAACAGGCCCGCCTTTTTAAGAAAAAAGAGGCTTATGAACAATTTGGAGTTTCATATTACTATCCTCCCCATGAGCAATATTACGGTTTGGATGAGGATATGGTAAATTGGATAAAACGTAATAATTTTCGAAATGAGAATGAAGATAGAGTAAAAGAGATAGAATCTGTTAAGTCAGAAAAAGAGTATAAAGATGAAATAATAGCTTATCGATATATAATTGACGAGCAAGGTGAGTTACACATTTTTTACTCAGTGGAGCGGGGAACTGATTTGAATATTTGTTTATATGATTTGCAGGGGCGTCAAATCTCTGCAATAGTACGGAATGTGGTTTCTGGCGAAAACTATCAGGAATGTATTTCAATTGGAAATTATCCGTCCGGAAGTTATTTGTTACGTATCTCCTTGGGAGAGAGAATATATGGAGAGAAAATTTGGAAACAATAAAAATAAGAAGATATGAAATATTTTTATACAATTGTATTCTTGTTTATTTTAAGTTTTGATATAATTCAAGCACAAGCCATTAGTCAAAACTATATTATGACTTGTAAAATGACAAACGATTCGGGAAATACCTCCATAGATGATATCCAATATTATGATGGATTAGGACGCCCTTCTATACATGTACGAAGAGAAAATAACTATGATGGAGAACGTGATCATATTCTTGCTACATTGCAAGAATATGATAATGTTGGCAGAGAATCAAAAGTATGGTTGCCTCAAGTTATTACTTCGGATTATATAACTCCTTCTTCTTTTAAAAATCAAATTGGTAATGCGTATAATGGAGATTCTCGCTCTTTTAATCAGACTGTATATGAGAATTCCCCTTTCAATAGGGTTATATCGCAATATGGTTCAGGAGATGATTGGATAAATCATCCAATTTCTTCAGCCTACTTTCTAAATTCCGCTTCAGGAGATCTAGGATGTAAACATTATCAGATAGATTTGGATGGAACATTGATACAAAGAGGGAATTATCCTTCTGGTGTATTAAAAATAACTCAAGTTACTGATGAAGACGGTAATATCTCTTATTCTTTTAAGAATGATGCAGGTCAGTTGATATTAACCCGTCAGATATCGAATTCTATTCCTCATGATACTTATTATGTTTATGATATTTTTGGAAATCTATGTTTTGTACTTCCTCCTGCTTATCAAGATAATCCGGATCTATCACTTTATGCCTATCAATATAAATATGATAATCGTAATCGTTGTGTAATGAAAACGCTCCCGGGGTGTACTCCAATAGATATTGTTTATGACTTGTCTGATCGCCCTGTGTTGACTCGTGATGGTGAACAGCGTAAAAAAGGTGAATGGAGGTTTACTCTATATGATATTTTGGGGCGCTCTGTGGTGGAAGGTATTTGCCATTCTGTTGATTTAACTTCTATTGCTTCGAGTACAGTAGTTGCTTCTTTCGAGCAGTTAACTGGTAGTAATGGGTTTAAGGAAACCGGATATACCTTAACTGGTATAGCTTTAAATGAGTCGGATGTACAATTATTGAATGTTTATTATTATGATAATTATCATTTTCTGTCACTTTCGGTTTTTGACGGGATGGATTTGCTTCACTATGAACAACAGCCCGGTTATAATTCTTATGTAACTGATAATATTGAAGTTGCAGCTAGAGGTAAGTTAACAGGTCATTGCTGTTTTTTGTTAGATAATTCTAATAATAAAATTTTGACAACAATGTATTATGATTCGTGGGATCATGTTGTGCAACAACGTTCAACAAATCATCTGGGAGGTATTGATGTCGATTTTTACTGTCGTGAAATGACAGGCAAATTATTAAAACATATGCACTCTCATTCTGTCCCAGATAAACAACCCTTGACCGAGATTTATACTTATGAATATGATTATGGAGAACGATTGGTACGGGTTAAGCATCAGTTAAACAATCAAAGTGAAGTGATACTTACAGAGAATAGCTATGATGATTTGGGACGTTTGCAGACAAAGCAACATCATGGTAATGAATCACTTAAGAGTACCTATTCTTATAATATTCGTAACTGGTTAACAAGTATTAGAGGTTTGTTTTGTGAACAATTGACTTATCAACCTTACTATAATGGTAATATCGATAAAATGTCATGGCGATTTGATGACCCTTATAATATGGAACGTAATTACTCGTTTAATTATGATGGTTTGAATCGTCTTAAATCTGCAGGTTATTGGGACGAAGAATTCAATTTTTACGATACTAATTACGATTATGATAAGATGGGTAACCTTCTTACTCTTTCACGTTGGGGCACAATGGAAGCACGCGAAGATTTTGCTAAAGTTGATGACCTTTCTTTTACTTACAATGGAAATCAAGTAAAAAGTATTGATGACTCAACTGAAGATTATATCACCTATACTCCATTAGATTTTATTGATAATGCGAAAGAAGAAGAGGAATACTTTTATGATAGCAATGGTAACCTTATCAAAGATTTGAATAAAGGGATTGATGAAATTCAATACAATTGTTTAAATTTGCCGAATAACATTACGTTACGTGAACGTAATGTAACTCGTTATTTGTATTCTGCTGACGGAGTGAAGAGGAGAAAAGAATATGGAGTCTGGGAACTTTTTTCTATTGAACCTGCCTTTTCTTTTATTAACATGAGGAATTCTCTACAAAAAACTAGGACGGGAACTAATTCTATAGATTTTTATTCATTTGTATCAAATGAATGTATGGATTATTGTGGAAATATAATCTATAAAAATGGAGTATTGGATAAGGTACTAACAGAAGAGGGATACATCAATTTTGTTAATGGAGCTCCTGTTTACCATTATTATTTGAAGGATCATCAGGGGAATATTCGCGTGGTTATGAATCAAAATGGTATGAAAGAAGGTTTGAATCACTATTATCCTTTTGGTAGTTTGTTTGGAGAAAGTTATGATTCTCAACAGTATAAATATGGTGGGAAAGAATTAGATGAGGTACATGGTCTAAATTGGTATGATTTTGAAGCAAGATATTATGATTCAGCAATAGGGCGGTTTCATATGATGGATCCATTATGTGAGAAGTATTATTCGGTGAGTCCGTATGCATATTGTGGGAATAATCCTATCAGATATATTGATCCTACAGGTATGTGGATTTCTCCATATTATGATTATGATGGTAATTTTCTCGGAACAGATGATGATGGGTTTTCAGGGGCGGTAAAAATAACAACACCAATAGTTTTTGAATCAATGAAATCAGTCGGGCGTTTTAATGATACGAATGGAACTCATGGAATTGAAACGGTTTCGTTAAGTGCTGAGGCTGTTAGTAAAATATTAACTGATATTATGAACAAAACAGGGTATACTAATGAATATTTAATTGGTTCAAGTGTTGCAGTGAGTGGAGATACTGGAGATTTCTATAATGATCCATCTCCAACAGAATTGTATATGACAAGTTTTAAATTAACTCCTAATACGAAGTTTAAGATAAATGTAAACTATACAACTAAGGAGGCAATATATGAATTAAGAACAGTTGAAAATATTCAAAATGCTTTAGGGGATCATGAATATGTAGGACATGGAATGAATAAATGGGGAGATTATAACAGTACTCATACAAAAGTCTATGAGTACCAGATGCAACAGCCTGTCTTTCTAAAAACGACCAAAGATTTTAAACACCATATTAATACGAATAAAAAATATTATGAGAAGAAAGAACGTAAATAATATAGTATGGATTCTATTATTGGTATTGATGGCTTGTAATTGCAATAATTTATCAATAAAAGAAGACCCCAAATTAGAGATAGATAACGTATTTATGCTTGTCTCAGAGAAAGATACAACTTTAGTGACAGGATATGGGTATCTCTTTTTTAATTGTAGAGTGGTAAATCATGGTATAGATACTATAGTCTTAGGAAAAATTCCTTTTGATAAAGATCAAATGAACCAAGATCGTAATTCAGTGACTTGTTACCTTATTAATGGAGACTCTCTACCCTTGTTTTCTGAAAATTTATCATTTAGTGCTGAAAATACGACTATTTATCCAAATGATTCTTTAATTTTTACTTTGTCATTAGACTTTTTTGCAGGTACTAATTCGCGTTCAAAGTTTGATAGTATTTCTAATCTCATAAGTCATATTGTATGGAATACTAAAACAGATCATTTTAAGTTTAAAAAAGCTGAGTCGTATGCTGTTAAACATATTATTCATAATGAATATGCAGAAGGATGGGGGATTAAAGCAGATATTCCTCAAGATATTATCGAAAGTATTTGAGGCAGTATTGAGGGATAACTAAAAATTGGATAATTGGGGATGTAAGAAGAAGTATTGAGGTTGTTTAAAAGGTTGATTGCATCTAGCTTTATATTATGTGGATAGACTAAATGCTACAGACTGTGAAGATAGAAAACCTTTTGATATAGGTATCTAAAAATATCTGGTAATTTTTATAATTTTACAACTTATGTTTTTGTTGAACAGAACCTTTGAAATATAGTTTGAATACTGTTATGTTGTGGAAATTTGGATATCTCCGAATGGAAGTGAAATCATTTCATAATTATTAAAATACTAAACTTTATGGAAGTACATCAGGAATCTTTTTATATATGGATAACTAAAATTCCTGTTGAAAATAAATGATTTATGAAGAAGCCATTATTTGTTTGTATTAATTTCGTCTCTTTACGTACTATATAAAAATGAGATATAAAGAACTA
Organism: Bacteroides nordii WAL 11050 = JCM 12987; assembly: GCA_000613465.1. Taxonomy (GTDB): domain Bacteria; phylum Bacteroidota; class Bacteroidia; order Bacteroidales; family Bacteroidaceae; genus Bacteroides; species Bacteroides nordii. The sequence continues at coordinate 116,103 of BAJA01000012.1, read as the reverse complement.
CTCCAAAAAGGTATAACGGGCAATGATAAATATGACAAGTTACTAAGAACTTTGAGATTAAGAAAATATTTTTGAATTTGGTGATATGCTTACTTTCGAGTAGGAATATATTTTCTCATAAAGTTACAGTTAAAGCCGTTTGTATAGGAAGTAGAGCATATGGAATATTCATTGCTAACCGTGAATGGGATTACCTGGAGGATATATTGAATTACAAAATTTTCAACCTGATTTTGTATGTTTTTTGTGGCTGATGTGATAACTATAAGCTCCCCTTTTATTTAATATTCCGGGGAGTTTATAGTCATTCTGTTGTATAGGGTCAGTTTATCGTACTGACTGCTGATATCATTCCAGATGTTTGATTGTCGTTTAGGCTCCAGATCACTTCTCCTTTTTGGTTTATTTCGAAAAGTTGCGGGCTGTTTGCTGCATTGGCGTCGTGGCTGTGCCCTTGCCAGTTGCATATATAAAGGTTACCATCAGCACTTTTACAAAGACCGGCTGTGAAGAAAAGCCGGACTCCTTTGATATCATTCTCATTATAACGCCGGATGATTTGGCCATCATTCGGATTGACTTCGATTAAGGTATGCCCGTCACCGCAAGCAATCCAATAGTTACCATCAGTTGACTCTAATGTAGTGAAGGGTGTACCTTCTACTTTGAAGGAGTTGATTAGTTTGCCAGAAGGAGATATTTCACGTACTTCAGAGGTAGATATGAGAGGAATAAGATAGTTGCCACGCTTGTTTTTATTCAGCTGACGGAACTGAGAGTGGGGGCGGTCAATCCCTGTTTCATATTCTGTACGGGATAAAATTTTACCTTTCGGGCTCACTTCCATAATGACAGCCGGATGTCCTGTCCAGGCTAACAGGTAATTACCGTTGGATAACACGCGGGCAGTTTGCATTTCACAACCTTCAGGTGCTGTAATATTCCAGATCTCCTTATGATCCCGGTTGATTACTTTGGCACCTTTGGCGTAGGAAAATAAAATATTTCCGTCCGGAGTTGCAGCTACAGAGTTACATTCCCAACCTTTTTGTAAAGGATGTTCCCACTCTATTTGTTTTGAATCTTTGTCTATAATGACGATCTTATTCCATCCCGAACCACCTAATAATAATTTCTCAGCTTTGTTTTTTCCGGAGATATTAAGGAAGAGTGGGAGAGTAAAACATAGAAAAAATAATATTCTCTTCATAATGTATGTGTGTAAATTGAAAATTGGGAACCTGATTTGATCGATTCCCAATTCTCAATTAGTTGATTATTTAGATAAATCCTGGAACATTTCAAAACCTTGTTCCGGAGTCAATCCGTCATGCACTACAGCATGTACAGCCTGGATCATAGCCGCAGGTGATTCGCTTTGGAATACATTACGTCCCATATCTACCCCGGCAGCACCATCGTTGATCGCGTTATAACATAACTCAAGTGCTTCTTTCTCGGGGAGTTTCTTACCACCGGCAATAACTACAGGAACCGGACAAGCTGCTGCCACTTTCTCAAATCCCTCGCAATAGTAGGTCTTTACGATGTTGGCACCGTTCTCAGCACAGATACGGGATGCTAAGCCAAAATAACGGGCATCGCGTGCCATTTGTTTACCTACGGCTGTTACCCCCATCACGGGAATATTGTAACGACTTGCTTTGTCTACAGCTTTATACAAATTGGCTACGGTTTTTGCTTCGTGTGCTTCGTCACCAATAGCCAACATAACAGCCATGGCTGATACGTTCATACGGATAGCGTCTTCTACATCAATCAGTACATTGTCGTTCAGATCAGTAAGGATGGAAGTACCGGCATCAGAGCGCAGACAGATAGGAGTTTTTGTATTAGCAGGGATAACCGACTGTAAAATGCCTCGTGTACACATCAGGCAGTCTGCATATTCCATTAACGGGACTATATTCAAGTCAATACGTTCGAGTCCTGAAGTAGGCCCCATGATAAAACCGTGGTCGCAAGCCAACATAACGGATTTACCTGTTTGGGGGTTAAAGATACGTGATAAACGGTCTTTCATACCCCATGCTGCATTTTCTGCACCTTTCACGTGAAAGTGTTGTTGTTGAGATGCAATGTCTAAACCAAAATTTGCACCTTCTCTTAAATCATCTAAATCTGCCATTTCTTTATATTTGATATTTATTCGAAATACATTTTTACTTTATAGCTTCTGAGAATGAAGCGAACATACAACTCCAGGAAGCAGCGCCGCTATCCATATAGCCTATAGACCGTTCACCATAGTTGCGTGCACGTCCGAAATTAGCTTTAAGTTCAATTGTGGACTCAGCACCCGCTAAAGCTGCTTCGGCTCCTGCATTTATCAATTCTTTGATATCGTCTGAAGGGCAATTCTGAATAGCTTCGACAGCAGGTATCAGGGCATCCATCATTGTTTTATCACCTTTCTGAGCTTTAGTCTGCTTTTGTACGTTAGTAAGTCCGCCGGCGAACATGGCTTTTACAGCAGTTGCATCCAGTTGTGTACCACTTACATGATCACTCATGCCAAGGAAGAAAGCCCCCAATAAAGTACTGGTTGAACCGCTTACTTGTAACATAACATCGAATCCCATGTCGTTCAGCATCGATTTAAATTCAGTCCCTTTCTCGGCAGTGGCAACAATAGCGCTCATGGCTGTTACGATCGCTTGTCCGTGGTCACCGTCACCAATAACGGCATCCAGTTTGGAAAACTCATCTTCACGTGCTTTGATATTTGCTAAAGCTGTGGTGAGCATTGTTTTGAAGTTATCAATAGTCAGTTGTGTCATTTTCTTTTGCTTTTATTTGCCAATAGTTGTCCAGTAAGGTGCGTTAGCACGTTTGTTCTTTAAATAGTCGATATGATCTTCGTCCAGGATACCCATAATCATTTGGAAACCTGCTTGTTCCTGTACGGTCAATATCTCCTGTATACGGCTTACAACTACTTGCAGACCACGTGCTTCCAGTTCCTTATAAGCTTTGCGGAATATGATATTCAGTTCCATGTGAGTAGTGGCACCTACACCGTTGATGATAAGCATCATTTTATCTCCGGCTTTGGGTTTGAGCTGCTGGCAAAGCAGGTCTACCATTTCGGCAGCTGTAGCATCGGCTGATACAAGTGGCTTTTGACCACCACCACCTTCACCGTGTTGGCCCATTCCTATCTCCATGATACCGGCAGGCAGATCCGTGATTGTTGCGCCATTCTGAGGATGGGTACAAGAACGCATGGCTACAGCAAGTGTGGCTACCTTATTGTTATACCGTTCGCCGATTTCGATAAGCTCGTCTAATGACTTGCCTTCTTCTGCTGCTGCTCCTAATATTTTATACAAAGGAACACAACCCGCCAGCCCACGACGATCTTCTGTGTTGGCATCAATTCCGGCACTGATGTCATCATGTGTCAATATCTGTTTTACTTTGATTCCTACACGTTCTGCCAACTGGCAAGCCATGTTTGCACTCATTATATCACCGGAGTGATTCAATACGACCAGTAATATACCTGCTTCACGTTTCATCAGCTGCAATGCCTGGAATACACGTTGTGCACCGGGAGCTGCAAAAATATCTCCTACTACAGAACAATCCAGCATACCTTCGCCAACGAAACCACTCAATGCAGGTTCATGACCGGAGCCACCTAAGGTGACAATAGCTACTTTACTTTCGTCCTTTGCATGGGTACGTACTACAATATTTTCACCTCCCAGTTTTACTTGATCGGCATAAGCCATTACATAGCCTTCCAACAATTCGGGAGTAATTTGTTCGGGGTTGTTGATAAATTTAGTTTTGATGTCTGACATGATGTTTTCCTCCTTATTTTGAGATTAGTTTTTATTTAATTTCCATTAGTTCGATAGAAATACCCTCTTCTTCTATGAAAGCAATAGTGAGATGTTCATCGCATACGGCAGGGCCAAAAATAACCTTCTTACCTTTTAGCTCTTCTTCCAGAGAGGGTACTGTGTAGGCAATGTGACCTTGCTTTTGTACCAATTCGGGCATACAACTGCCTTCTTCGAATTTAAGAAACTCGATTCTGTTAGGACTTTTGCTATAGTCTGTCAGCCATACGCTGAGCCCTTCATTAAAGAAGGCGCCTTCTTTGTGTTCGGTAGTGACGATACCTACGTGGTTGAATGTTCTCATAATTTATTCGTTTTAAGTGTTTATAATAACTATTGGTTTATGACTTGTTCGGATTTAACTCAGGATTCTTTTTCCAACTCCTGTAAGAGAAAAATGCTAATACAATAATAACAATTGAGGCAAAGTACAGGTAGATCAATATATTGTTTACATTGTCGTTCTGTCCATATGAGTGCATTCCGCTAAGGAAATAGTTGACTCCGAAGAAGGTCATTAATACGGATGAAAATGCGATGACTGAAGCGACATTGAATAACCAAAGGGTATTACAACGTTTTATCAGATGCAGGTGGGTGACAATGGCATAAACAACCATAGTAATCAGTGCCCAGGTTTCTTTAGGATCCCATCCCCAATAACGTCCCCAGGACTCATTTGCCCAGACGGCACCCAGGAAAGTACCGATCGTCATCAAAGCCAGCGCTACCAGCAATGACATTTCATTGATGATACTTAACTCTTTGATACGAATAATCAGCTGACTCGTTCGTTTCTTGCCGGCGAAGATCATCAAAACCATATTGGTTAATCCCATCAGGCAACTGACGCCGAAGAAACCATAGGCAGCTACAATAATGGCAACATGGAACATTAGCCAGGGAGATTTAAGTACCGGAACTAAGGGACTTATTTCCGGATCCATCCAGTTCAGGCCGGATACAAAAAGAATGATACCACCGAACAAGGTGGCCAGTGCCAAAGTGATGGTATTACGACGTACAAACAGTAGACCGGCAAGAACCGTAGCCCAGGCCACATATACCATTGTTTCGTATGAATTGCTCCAAGGGGCATATCCACCAATATACCATCGCATTCCCATACCGTACATGTGATAATGGAATACGATAAGTACCAGAATCCCCAATATCCAGACTATAGACTTTATCCAGCGTTTCTGCTGAAACTGTACGATGAATGTAAAGATGAGCAGCAGACCACCCAGAATAAGATAACCGATTTTACAATAGCGAAATACATCCATCTTATTATATTTCAGTTCAGACTGTATCTTTTTAGGGCTGATGTCGAGTGTTTTGTTTTTGGCTTGCTGGTAAGTACTGATCATGCCGGCAACTTCGTTGGCCTTTGTCCAGTCGTTACTTCTCAGACCTTCCTGTACCTCTTCCAGGTACCAGTCCATAATACGGGCTACGAACATGGAGTCCTTTCCTGTAAAAGCCGAAAGGTCATCTCCGGGAGCATACCACTTATGGTTGGGATCATCTTCTTTTGGAAAGAGATTCAGCATCTGACGGTTGATAAGCTGGTGGAAGATGTTGATCTGTTCATCCAGTTTCATCAAATCTTTGTCGAATCGGGTACGTTGGTTAGGCATTTTGTTATATGCTTCTTCCAGCTTCTCCTGTAACTTGTAGTAGCCGTTATTGTCAAACACTTCCGCGTATGCACATTGTTTGGCAGGCAGATTATAATAACTTGCTAACTCTGGATTGGATACGGCAATAAACGGTATGCGCATCCATACATCCGGCATCACCAGTAAACTGATAAGGAATTGGTCTGAGTTTAAACCTTCGATTTTATCCGATTTATGTAGCTTTCGGAGTATTTGGGAAGAAAAAGTGTTGATTGGCATGGTACGCCACTATTTGACTGGATTGGTAAAGAACCAAAAACTTCGGCATGTGCAGGAGAAATTTTATGTTTCTGTACGATATCCATCATTGGGGAGTTATTCTCGTTTGCTCTGCTTTCAGAAGGAAAGGCTATAAAGAAGAGCATGCAGGCTATTATCTTAGTTGCGGTATGTAATTCTTTTAACCGACGGCTCAATGACATGAATCGGGTATTCTTGCCAATAAAGCATAGAACCAGTCCGATGACAAGCAAAAGATACCCTGTGTAAGTGATGTTGCGTCCTGCAACATCACGGTTGACAGAGAGAATCGTACCTTGTTCGTCCGGATCATAAGATGCCTGAAAGAACCGGTAACCCTTTACATCTAACACATTGTTCATAAATATTCGTTCGGGACGTGTTTCACCGTCCACATGTACTACAACTTCACTTTCATAGGAAGAGGGACTGGAAGAACCCGGATAGCGGGTCAACGTAAATTTCTTTAGTTCCACAGAGAAGGGTAAGGTGTGGATACTTGTGTTATTATCGGCAGAGCGAACGGTGATTTGATTGCTCGTTTCTCCTTCGCGAAGATGAAGGATGCCTTCTTCACTGAAAAGGAAAGAGGTAAAAGCACCCAGGAAAATGATGATAAAAGCAAAATGAGTGACTAACATACCCCATTTCCGGTTTTTAAGATATTGGCGCTTGATAACAATTGCTACAAAATTGATAACCATCAATAATTGAAGCAAAAAGAACAGAGGCGAATAGTAGATGATCGTTTTGGCTGTTGCAGTGCATGGTATTTTTCAATGAAAGTAGCGGCAGCGAGTGCAACAGCGTAGATCAGCAACAACACAATGGTTGTTACATAAGAAGAGAGGGGCTTGTGGAAATTTACTTTCATAGGAAAATCACTTTTAGAGTTGACAATTGATAACAGTTGGCAGCTGATAGTTGACAATTGACAATGAAGAGTTGACGGTAGACAGTGGGCAGTTGCCCTGCTCACTGTCAATTGTCCACTGTCAACTGTTTAATTAGTCTTCAATAATTACACGGAATCCTACATTGAATACTCGCTGATGCGGGTAGTAGGCTTTACGGGCATAAGAAGTTGAGACTTTAGGACGTTCAATATAAGAACCACCACGTACAACTTTGAACTCCGAAGGATTCTTTACCTTTTCGGTGTAAGGATAAGGTATGTAATCCGAACGGGTCCACTCGGCTATATTTCCGTGCATGCTATATAATCCAAATGGATTGGCCTGGTAATTTTTAGAATTAACCTGGTTCATTGCTCCATCGTTTACACTTTCCTCTTTAGGCAGATAAGAGTAATATTTGTACCAGTATGAATTCTTAGACATTGGTTGTGGATTAACGCCACTTACAGCCATTTTATTGCAACTTTCGTCTGCAAAGTTCTCCAATTTACCAAAATCCGTATTGCTGTTACCATACCAGAAATCAGAATCACTTCCTGCACGACAAGCCCATTCCCATTGTGCCTCCGTGGGGAGGGTGATGTTGAGACCGGTCTTTTCGCTCAGTTGTTTACAATACGCCATAGCATCTTCGTAACTAACACGAATAACGGGTTGCTCCGGCTGATTGGCAGGGTAACCGAAATGTACATGGTCTTTCCATAACTGGTCTACATAACGACTGTCGTGGTCGGGGAAAATGACATTGTATTGTTCATTGGTGATTTCTACTTCACCCATCCAGAATGGTTTTGCAATTTTTACTTTAGATACCGGACGATTATCAGCAGATCCGTTCCAGCTACCCATAGCGAATTCTCCGGCAGGAATACGAACGAAGGTGAGTTTAACTCCGGGAGCCAATACAACTTCTTTGCGTGTTTCCTTTTCGTTTGCCAGCATCGCTTTGATTGCGTTGCATCGAAAGGCCAGTTTTTCACTTTTACATTCTTCTCTTTTACAGGAGCTGTTGCTGCCGGAAGGACCGGAGTAATTTCTCCTTTACCTTTCAGATAGGTTGCATAGTCAGCAATCTCTTTCTTCCAGTTTACTCCCATACCGTTGCCATATTTGTTGGTGAGTTCTGTACGGCGTTCAATCTGATCAAAACCCTGATATGGGAAATCTTTGATCTTATTAGCATTGAAGTAACCCTTATCCGGTGCATTGTAATCAATCCATGTATACAATGTTCTCCATTCTTTGTCAGTCAGCTTCACATTTGCATGTCCCTTTTTAAGGATACGGATTAATTCGCTGGTATTGGCATGATATTCATAGGGTTGAAGAACTGCCATATCAGCTTCCGGACCCTGACGATGAACATACGGATGTAGATTCAGATAAGAAGGACCATATCCACGTTCGTCTTTTGTACCGGCACGGAGGTCGAATGCTTTTTCGCCGTTATGACAGGCAATACAAGCACGGTCGAGAATCGGCTGTACTTCAAGATCGAATGTAAATGAACGGACACCACCTTCCGGTGCTTTTATAGAGTGTGGTGCACGTTGAGATGCAATTACACGCTTAGGCACAGGAATCTGGTTCTGATCTTCGTGACACCCGATACAGGAGACAACTTCACCCGGTTGTCCGGTCAACCAACTACGCATCAGCTGTATAGCAGCTCCGTCTTTATCAATCGGCTGGATGGAGATTGGAGTATTGGCTGGTATTTTGAAGATAACAGAACCGTCTTCTTCCACAGGAACTGTTCCGAGTTGACGTTTAATGTCCCATCCGCTCTGGATACCATGCCAGTTATGGTCCGAAACAGTTTTCAGATATGCATACTCATACGCATGCAGGCGGAGTTCTTTTACAGTACCACGAGGTACATTACGCAATCCTTCACCTTCGTATATATCCTGGATAAATACAGTTGCTTCTTTTTCATTCAGTTTTACCCTGTCAGGTATAGCCGGAGGAGTAGTTGTCTTACGCACAACAATCGGACTGATGTATCCTTCGCCTTCCTGTTTCATCAGACAAGTTACGTTATCAAATACGTCCACCAGATAAATACCCCATAAATCTTGTGGGTTCAGCTTAGCAGCTACCAGATAATATTTGTCATCCAAAGGAGTCGGTTTGATAAATTGTGGCCATACGCCGTTTACTAATTCATCTTTTACCAATTCTACTATCGGACGGTTCCGATATGGAATTTCCTGAAGCATACCGGCAGCACCTTTGCGGGCTTTAGTTGGATCAAACAATATTAAACGGCCGGAACGGGCAACACCGTGATGACCGGAAATAATACCTACAAAAGCAGATGCATGATTAGGCAGAGGTTGAATGTCAAATGTACTGTTTGGGAAAGCACAACCACTTCCGAACAGGGCCTTTTGTTCTGTTCCGTCCGGGTTCATATGCATTACAAAGCGGGAATAGTAGTGCATCAGGTCGGTATATTCCCAACGGTATACATGACACGACCATTATGCATAATAACCGGATTCCAATTGGCATCCTGGTCAAATGTAAGGCGACGCATGTTTTTGGTTTTGGGATCATAAAGCACCATATTACCCACTGGGTCGGAACCGCTGACACAAGGTACACCTTGGTAACCAATATTAGAAGTTGCTATCATACGCCCGTCGGTAGATATGTACCGTCGTAGAATTCCAGATCCGGTTCTTCATTTTCTATTAGCATTCTGTGACCGGTACCGTCCAATTTAACCTCATATATATTCCAACGATTGTCGGGCATGGTTGCAGTAAACATAACCCGGTCGCCATCCCAATGCATTTTAAGGTCTGCGATAGAAGATGAGTTTTGTGGTTTGTATATTTGACGCATCTGAATGTTGTCACCACGCAGATTGGACAATTCTACAATTTCGGCATTAAATCCACTACGACGTGCGGATTCCTGATTACTCCAGTTGTTAGATTGTGTTCCTAAGTCCGGAGCCATAGCTGTATGTGCTTTTGAACCCAGTTTGAAACGAGTAGCAACAATTTTGTCGCCATTGAGTAAAGGGTTACCAAGCAGAATGGCTTGCTTGTTTTTCAATGCTTTACGGGCATTAGCCAATGCTTGCGCATCACCTTTGTAAATGCCGTCGAAACCTTTTTGGGAAAGGCTTAGCAGTTCATCGAGCAGAGGCTGGTATTTGGCTACATCATACCCTTGTTGTTGTTTCATATCAGCAAATGCCAGTTTGATTGCATTTATATTCAGCCACTCCAATTCATTTTGTACCTCGTATACATTTTGCATCTTTTCAAATACTTCGAGGTATTTGTACATTTGTGTGTTTACGTCTTTTTCGGTTGCTATCTGTTGTATGATGTTCTTGAAGTAAGAAGCATCTTTTAGTTTACCAGCCAAAGCGTCTACGACTTGTTTTTCAACAGAAGCATCGGGGGTAATCAACCAGGTATCCAATCCATCCATTTGGCTGCTTAGCATTCCAATTTGATTCGGATATTTTTCTGCCAGTTGATTGGCGATGTCTTTAGGTAATACATTCAATGCCTGAAAATATACACTACCCGTTCTTGAGGCATCGTCAATACCAACTTCTGCTTCAAAACGTACGTATTTACCTTTCACAGGATAGACCAATGTGCCGTTAGCATGGCAGAATACACCGTGCTCATAAGCTTTTCCGGCAATCCGGATAGGTTTGCCATTTGCGTTGATGTTCATTCTTGGTTTATCCCAGCCGGCTACGCCATATTCAAACGGAGTCTGGTCCAACCATACAGAAGAACCGTCGGCTGCAATCAGGCGGGCATTCCCCCATACTGCATGATCATAGCTGCTACCGTCAGGACCACCGGAGGTAACCAGTATCAGCTTATCGCAATTCTTCAAGTCCACAACAAAAGGCTCTGCCTTGTCATTGACTTTAATCCATTTGGATATGACTGGCATTCCTGCTTTTTGTAGTTGCGTACGCAATTCGGATTTGGCTTTTACTGAAGCATCGATCCATGTCTCTGCTTTCTTAGGCTTCGGCCCGGCAAATGCCGAGGCAGAAGCTGATAAGAAACAGAGTGTTATTAGCAATATTTTATTCATAAGGTTGATTCTAAGGTATTATGTTTTTCTACTATTATAATGCAGCCTTAGGATTTGAAAAACGAAGGCCGGCATTGTCATGGTAAGTAGCCCATTCTGAGACAATAGCACCTTCGGGACCAGCCATCAGGAAGTGGAAGGTTGTTAAAGCTTTCAACGGAAGTACTTCGCCTACCTTTTGTACAACGAAATTCTTACTCTTGATAGGACCATGAGTAGCTGGAATTGCAGGGGCATTCGGAGTTTCATCTCCTACTTCAGAGAAGTTATAGGCCCATCCTTTTTCAACCATCCAGGATTCGTGTTTAGCAGGATATGTAGTAGCTACATGGGCATGTTCCGGAATCATTTGTCCGGGCAACAGATAGATAGCATGTGCAAAGTATCTTTGTTCTGCGTTGTTAACCCAGAAAATACCACCCATACCTACATTTTCAAAATCTCCTAATCCGAAGTCCGTAACCCACATGTCTTTAGCCATTAATTCGGTGAAAGGAACATCATAGAATGCGAACATGTCTTTCATTGCTTCCATAGCAGCTTCTTGCTGGAATTTGCCGTCTTTGTAAAAGTCGGCATTTGTGTACTTCTTAGAATAAGTCATTTCTTTTTTATTTTTACAGTTGTTTTGATTACATTCATTTTTACATTGTTCGGAACATTGTCCGTTGTTACCACAAGCTGATTCTGATGTAGAGGTTTTGCCTGTACATGCTACCATAGAGAGTAAAACAACTCCTAAGGCTACTGAATTTCTAAGTTTTTTCTTCATTTTCATTTATTTATTTGGTTAGTAATTTCTCCTATTTTATTTATTGTGATAAGGGAGTGGCTTATTTTATGGCAATGCTTCAATCTCAATTAGTAATTCATCTCTGCATACATCTGCACACATATAAGAAATAGGTATGTTCAGTTGATAGTCATTCAGTAGCTTATATGCTTCTTGGTAATGTGACTTGTCTTTCAGGTATACGCGCAATAATTTTAAATGTGCGTCTCCTGTTAGTTGGGCAATGTTTTCCATAGTGATGTGAAGTTGTCTTTCGAGACCTACTCCGGTCAGGCTTTCTTCTCCTCGGATTGCAGCTGTGCCGGATATATAAATGAGTTGTCTGTCATCAAACGTCATACTTTTGGCACGTTCAAACTTTGGTGTTGATTTTTGCTGGTGAGCCATTTCCAGTACTTGTGGGGAATAGGCATGAGCTGCTACCTGTAACTTATTATCAATAGGAGTGGCAAAACATTCCGGACGGGTAAATACAGCAGCATCAATATCTACCAGGATACCTCCTAAATTACTCCCTATACCTGTAGCAGCCGGATAACCCATACTCCAGGTAGTCTGATTGTAGAAGTTGCTACGCACATTATTGAACATCTGGTAATGTTGGTCGGCACCATCAAATCCTGTAATTTGTTCAATGTAGTTCCACTGGCGGATAATGTTTTCAATGGGAAAATTCTCCTTATGTAAAACTTCACTTGCTAACCGGAAAACTTCAACGGATTGTTGTTGGGTATTGAAATTCAACACATCGCTATGGAAGCCTCCTGCAAAAAGAAAACGACCATCGGCATTTTCCAATGTAATATAAGGGAAACCTTCATTGGGATGATACATAATCTGATCATTCTCATCTGCCTGATAGCTATGTACTTCCATTGTAAGTCCGCCATCCAAAGCAGGTTGGGATACATAACTTAATACAGGTAACTTCTGGGGATAACGTTGTTGTATTTTGTCACTTAAAATGTTACGACGAGTTACATATTCATTGTTATTTGCCGGTGTCCCGAAAAATATTAGTCTGAATATCTGTTCGCTTTGAGGCAACTGTGCCAGCAAGGTATCTGCCATTGTTCCGAAATCAGCAATTTCGGTGGTATATATGCTATATTTTATTTTATCACAATAATTCATGTTTTCCAACGGTGTCTTATTTTGTTATAAGGAATTTACGTATTCTGTTAGCGCTTTAATCTCTTTTTGAGAAACCTTTTTCTCAATACCGTGTTTGTGTACCTTAAATACATCTTCCATCGTGGCTGCACGTCCGTCAAAAAGATAGGGGGCTGTGCGCCAGACTTCACGTAGTAGGGGTGTCCCAACCTTTTTCGAACTCAATATCCTCACCGATACGATGCATTTTCAGGTCTGTATAATACGGGCCACTGTGGCACTCTGTACATTTTAGTTTTTCAAATACCTTTCTTCCTTCTTTGGCCAGGTCGGATAGCTCACCATTAACCAGATAGGGGCTTGGAACTGGTTGGAGAGATTTCAGATAAGCATCCACACATACGGCATCTTCTTCGGTAATATCAAAGAACTGTATGAATTTAAAACCGGCACGTACTGCCCATTCCGCTGTTTCGCGAATACCTGATATCATGCTTGGAGGGGTGGGATGGCTGAATAAAAGACTTTTGCAGTTTTTAGAGTTACCTACTCCGTCATTCATCAAATCCCAGTTCATCCCATCTGTACGGGCATCTCCCGGATGGCAACCATTACAACTTTGCCAGTTTTGAAAGCAATGAGAAGCGTCATTAAAATAGCGTTCTCCTTTGTTTTCTGCACTTTCTTCCCGATCCGGATTCAGATTGACCGAGGTTATTTCAGTCGTTTGGGTATCTACAATGTTTAGGATGTCAGCAAAGTAAGTAGGGATATAAAGTTTTCCGTTCTCCATTATCATTTTACGCGGACCATTTCCTTTCAATGGGATACGTTTGCGCAGGCCGTACAGGAATCTCAGGTCATAATCCAACATAGCTTTATCAGGATAACTTAGGAATTTCTTCAGCATGGCTTTGTGGTCAATAACGCTGATTTCATGTGTTCCGGAGTGAGTGATGAAGAGTGACTCGTCATTGCAGGCAATGCTCCAGATACCTGCTGCTCCACGTTCTGGTTCGTCGACTACAATTGCGCCGAGGAATTCTTGTTTTTCCACATCTATAATACTGAAAGCACTGGTATTCATCCATCCTTGTTGCAATTGTGATGTGGGAACGGTAAAACGTCCTAAATTGTGGGATACATATATATATTTACCGTCCGGTGTGATACAAATACCGCGTAAAGCATTGCTACCATTGGCCAGTTTGATGTCTTTTACTTTGGTAAAATCATCCATTCTGATGACGGAAACACAAGCTGCTACGTAATCAAGATCTGCCCGTTGGATGGCAGATAATTGGTAACGAACAGATATTTGCCATCCTTGCTGAACTGTGCTGATTTAGGCTCACGCAAGACATTAACCGAACGTACAACCGTACGGCTTATCGGATCAATTTCTGAAACAGTGTTCTGGAATTGATTACATACATATATGTGTTTTTTATCTGGGCCGAAAATAGGAGCACATGCACCGGAACCTGTCAGAATAGTAGCCTCTTTTTGTCCTGATTCCAATGATAGGATTTGTAAATGTCCGGTGGCCGCACTGGTGGTGACATATGCTTTATTGGCATCCAGGAGGATACCGGTTGGTGTTTCTTCAACGGGAATAGAACGAAGTAAAGTTTTACCATCCGGTGAAAAGAAACTGATTCGATTTGTTCCCTTTTCTACAATAAGAATTTCACCTTTGGAATTCAAGGTAATGTCTGTAGGGAAAAACGGAGGAGTTCCTCCCAGAACGAAGGAAGCACAGCCACAAAAGAATACGGTGGCTAATGTTTTTTTTAATATTTGTTTGGGGGTGTTCATAGTATGTATGTTTTATATTTTTAAGACTGATTATATCCTAATTCTTTGGAGATAGTTTGTGCGGCATCTTTTATACATTCAACGGAATTGCGCACTACATCCTTAGATAAACGATCTTTAGGACCGGATATCCAGATGGCTCCGCATGGATAACTTGTGTAATTAAAAATAGGGGCACCTATACAGAGTACTCCACTTAATTCTTCTTCATTGTCCATGGCATAACCTAACTTTCGCACTTTCTCCAATTCATCATGTATGCCTCGGGAGTAGTAATAGTGCGTGCATTATAACGTGTGAACTCCATTTGTGACAAGTAATAGTCACGGACATTGCAGGGGAGGTAAGCCATGATAGCTTTTCCCGGTGCAGAACAATGGAGTTCAAAAGGTTTACCGGGTGATAACACAAAACGGAAAGTATGATGTCCTTGGGCTTGTTCTATGAAAATACCTTTTTGATCTCCTAATACTCCGAAGCAGGCAGTTTCTTTTACCAGATCCCGCAAGTTGCGCAAATGTGGCAGGACTACCTCTAACAAATTATGTTCATTTAATGATTTGAATCCGAGCGATAATAATTTGCGGGATAATTTATAATGCTTTGTATCTTCATTATATATAAGGTATCCTAACCGGACTAAAGTATTTAAAATACGGTAGGCAGTTGTTTGCGAAATATCAAGTTCTGATTTGATCGCTTGTAGTGTTCTTCCTAAGGAATAAAGTGATAGGTACTCAAGAACCGCAATCCCTTTTTCAAGGTTTGGAACTTTGTAGTTTTCCTCAGCTTTTTCCATATATTCTTCTACTTTTTCCATATTTGGAACAATGTTTCAAATTTGTTGTCCAAATATAAGGAAACATTCGGATAAGCTTGATAATAAGCGACTGAAAAAAAGTTAAATATGTTATGGAGTATATTCTGTGGAAATTTGTCGAAAGCTTTTTCTTTGAGTTCAGGTATAAAAAAGAAGCAAGGAGGAATTTTTCCTACTTGCTTCTACAGTTAACACAACTAAAAATCTGCACTAAATATTATATGGAAATCGACAATTATAGTGTCGGCTTAGGTTATCTGAAATCTTTTAATTCTTCCTGCAGTTTCTGGCGAGTGAAGAAAATACGGCTCTTTACAGTACCGAGCGGGAGGTGTAACTTCTCTGCTATTTCACGGTATTTGAAACCGGAAACATGCATAGAGAACGGAACCTTGTATTCTTTAGGTAATGAATTGACAATACGGTGCATTTCTTTTAAGTCATAAGAGCTTTCTGTACTCTCAAAACCTGATTCCTGCGGGAGACTCAAATGATAAAGGTTGTCTGTCTGATCAACAAATGTCTGGTCACGGACTACTTTACGGTAGTTGTTGATAAAGATATTGCGCATGATGGTATACATCCATCCTTTAAAATTAGTATCTGGCATATATTTATCCTCATTGTCTAATGCTTTTAATGAGGTTTCCTGCAACAAATCATTGGCTTCTTCGCGGTCGGTTGTTAATTTGTATGCGAAACGAAGTAGTTCATCTTGAACTCCTATCAAATCTTTTTTGAAGCTTAAACTTTTCATAAACGTTGCTTTTTAAATTGTGAATATATCGTTGTTTTTTTCGATGTTGCAAGTTTACGGCGTTTTGATGACTAAGACAGGGGTGAATTCGTCTTTCTTTAGCCTGAAAACTATCAATTGATAGTTTTTAGGTGGTATATGATAGTTTTTGGGTGTTCTTTTTTCTCGTCAGAAACCTAAATCCTGCATTTTCTGCCAAATTATTGCAATTAATAGAAAAGAACAATTAATTTTGCACAATCATTTTATCTATAACGAATGACTGACGACTCTTTGTTTTTAATAGATATCGATAAGATTCTTCGGACAAAAGCTCCGAAGCATTATAAGTATATCCCTAAATTTATCGTTTCTTATCTGAAAAAGATTGTCCATCAGGAAGAAATTAATGTTTTTCTACGTGATTCGAAGGATAAATTAGGAGTAGACTTTCTGGAAGCTTCCCTGGATTTTCTTGATGCTAAAGTAGAAGTAAGAGGAGAAGAGAATTTACCGGAAGATGGTTTATATACATTTGTGTCCAATCATCCGTTGGGAGGACAAGATGGTGTAGCATTGGGTTATGTTCTTGGTAAACACTATAATGGAAAAGTGAAATATCTGGTGAATGATTTGCTGATGAACCTCCGCGGACTGGCTCCTCTTTGTATTCCTATTAATAAGACAGGGAAACAAGCCAAAGATTTTCCGAAGATGGTGGAAGCCGGATTTAAATCAGATGATCAGTTAATCATGTTTCCGGCAGGACTTTGCTCAAGACGCCAGAATGGTGTTATCCGGGATCTGGAGTGGAAGAAGACGTTTATTGTTAAAAGTGTGCAGGCGCAAAGAGATGTAATACCTGTGCATTTTGGCGGACGCAACTCTGATTTCTTTTATAATCTGGCAAATATCTGTAAAACACTGGGGATAAAATTTAATATAGCTATGCTTTATCTGGCAGATGAAATGTTTAAAAACCGGCATAAGACATTTACAGTCACTTTCGGTAAACCAATTCCCTGGCAGACATTTGATAAGTCTAAAACTCCTGCGCAGTGGGCGGAGTATGTTAAGGATATCGTATATAAACTGTGATAAAGAGAAAAAGAACAACTACACTAACGAGGAATATGGAAGAGATTATTGAACCGATAAGCAAAGAACTGCTAAAGGCGGAACTTACGGAGGATAAGCGGTTGCGCATGACGAATAAAAGTAATAATCATATTTATATTACTACTTCACAAGATTCTCCAAATGTAATGAAAGAGATTGGCCGTTTGCGTGAAATTGCTTTTCGTGCAGCAGGAGGAGGTACCGGTTTCTCTATGGATATCGATGAATATGATACAATGGAGAATCCCTATAAACAATTGATTGTATGGAATCCGGAAGCAGAAGAAATTCTGGGTGGGTATCGCTATTTGCTGGGTACGGATGTACGTTTTGATGAGAAAGGTGCTCCGATACTGGCTACTTCCCATATGTTCAACTTCTCTGAGCAGTTTGTTAAAGAGTATCTGCCTACTACAATTGAATTGGGACGGTCATTCGTAACGCTTGAATATCAGTCTACCCGTGCCGGAAGCAAAGGTTTGTTTGCTTTGGATAACTTGTGGGACGGATTGGGAGCGTTGACTGTTGTGATGCCAAATGTGAAATACTTCTTTGGTAAAGTGACGATGTATCCCAGTTATCACCGTCAGGGCCGTGATATGATTCTTTACTTCTTGAAAAAGCACTTTGGCGATAAGGATGGGTTAATCACTCCGTTGAATCCGTTGAAAATGGAGACTGAGGAGAAAGATTTGGCTACTATATTCTATGAGAAGTCGTTTAAAGATGATTACAAGATTCTGAATAGTGAGATCCGGAAGTTAGGCTATAATATTCCTCCACTGGTAAATGCCTATATGAGTTTAAGTCCTACAATGCGTATGTTTGGTACAGCTATTAATTATGAATTTGGGGATGTTGAAGAAACCGGTATTCTGATAGCTGTTGACGAAATTCTTGAAGATAAGCGTATGCGTCATATCCAATCATTTATCGAAAGTCACCCGGAAGACTGTAAGTTAACTTCGGGCGTCAATAAGGTATTTACACCGCAGGAAGACTGTTGCCGTTGATTTTGCGGTAGAGGTCCAGCGCAAAGACATCGGTCATTCCCGAAATATAATCAAGTACCGCCTGTATTCTTTCATAGAGTACAGGCGCTTTTATATTGTATTGACCCGATACACGATTGATAAGAAGCTGTGAGTAAGCTTTGTTGGGGGAGGTCACGGCATCGATCATGAGTTCCAGCAGGGTACTGATAACCTGAAAACCTGCTAATTCTATATCGAGCACATCCCGGGAACGGTAGATCTTACTAAAAGAGACCTCAGAACAGTGTTTGTAGGCCTGTGCGGGTCGTTTGGATATCTTTTTAATCAGTGGATCGGTGAAGTTGCCGGCAAGAATATCAGCTTCATGTTCCAAAAATATTCTTGTACATTCCTTTATTAATAGTCCTATAACCGAAGAGCGCAGATAGGCAATTTGTTCGTTCGTATCACTGACGATACTGAATGTTCTTTGTATATGTTCCTGTCGTTCTTCAGTGAAATAGGACAGGAGTAGCTCTTTCGTCTCTTCGGTTGTTAGAATTTTCAGTTTATGGGCATCTTCAATGTCCATCATTTGATAACATATGTCATCGGCAGCCTCAACAAGGTAGACTAACGGATGACGGGCATATTTCAGAGGCTGTTCACTAAGCTGAATCAACCCCAATTCAGTAGCAATACGCTGAAATCCTTTTTCTTCGCTAATAAAGAATCCAAACTTGGATTTTTTACCTGCCAGACTTGATGAAAAGGGGTATTTAACGATGGAAGCAAGCGTAGAATAGGTCATGGCAAACCCACCTTTGCGACGTCCTTCAAACTGATGTGTAAGGAGTCGGAAAGCGTTTGCATTTCCTTCAAAATGTGTCAAATCATCCCATTCCACCGGGAGAAGTTGCTCTTTTAGGAACTGCCCTTTACCTTCGGAAAAGAAGGTGGAAATGGCCTTTTCACCGGAATGGCCGAACGGAGGATTACCCAAATCGTGAGCGAGACAAGCAGCAGAAACGATGGAACCGATTTCGGGTAGAAAAGAGTCTTGTAACTCCGGTTGCCGGGAGAGTATTGCCTTTGAAACATCATTACCCAGTGACCGGCCAACACACGAAACCTCCAGACTATGAGTGAGCCGATTGTGCACAAAGATGCTACCCGGTAGTGGAAATACCTGTGTTTTATTCTGCAAACGTCGGAAGGGAGCTGAGAAGATGAGCCGATCATAATCTCTTTGAAATTCTGAACGGTTTTCTTGTCTTTCTTCATGAAACTCTTCCATCCCAAAGCGTTTTGCTGAGATTAATTTCCTCCAATCCATCATGAGTCTTTACGATTTAGCTATTTACAATTTACGATTTGAGAGTACATAGTTCCCCTATTCGCACATTATTTAACTGCAAATGTACGGAAATTCGATACAATTTGTGTATTTTCGCCCGTTAAATAGTAAACAGACAGAATATGAACGTACAAGTTATCAATAAATCAAAGCATCCGCTTCCGGCATATGCCACTGAACTTTCTGCCGGACTGGATATTCGTGCTAACCTTTCGGACTCAATGACTCTGGCCCCTATGCAACGTTGTCTGGTTCCTACCGGATTGTATATCGCACTCCCTCCGGGGGTTGAGGCACAGGTTCGTCCGCGTAGTGGTCTGGCTTTGAAGAAAGGGATTACTGTTTTAAATTCTCCGGGAACGATTGATGCCGACTACCGGGGAGAGATCTGTGTTATTTTAATTAATCTTTCGACCGAACCATTTGTTATTGAAGATGGAGAACGGATTGCACAGATGGTGATAGCCCGTCACGAACAAGCCGCTTGGCAGGAAGTGGAGGTACTGAATGAGACGGAACGTGGTGCTGGTGGTTTCGGGCATACGGGAAGGGGATAGATTACGAACTACAAATTACGAATTACGGATGAAAATAAAATTATTACTCCTTGGGGTGTTGATACTGATACTTGCTTCTTGCGGTTCTTCACAACGAGTAGGAAAGACGGGTGCTGCTAAATCTGCCCGACAGTTAGTTACCCTTTCGGACGAGCAGCAGCGTAAGTATGATTACTTCTTCCTTGAAGCAACGCGGTTGAAGGGGAAAAAGGAGTATGATGCTGCATTCGACCTGTTGAAACACTGTCTGACCATTAACCCGCAGGCAGCTTCGGCTCTTTATGAGATTTCGCAGTATTATATGTTTTTGAAGCAAGTGCCGCAAGGCCAGGCCGCTTTGGAGGAGGCAGTGGAAAGTGCGCCGGATAATTATTGGTATAGCCAGGCCCTTGCTAGCCTTTATCAACAACAGAATGAGAAGGAGAAAGCGATAGGATTGCTTGAGACAATGGCTACCCGTTTCCCGGGAAAAAGAGAATCGTTGTTTGCTCTGCTTGATTTGTATAATCAGCAAGAAGATTATGGGAAAGTGATTGGGACGTTGGACCGTCTGGAAGAGATAATGGGGAAGAATGAACAACTTACGATGGAGAAATTCCGTATTTATCTGCAGATGAAAGATGACAAAAGCGCTTTTCGGGAGATTGAGAACCTGGTGAAGGAATATCCTATGGATATGCGTTATCAAGTGATCTTGGGAGATGTGTATATGCAGAATGGTAAAAAGCAGGAAGCCTATGATATTTATCAGAAGGTACTTGCTACGGAGCCGGATAATGTGATGGCTCATTTCTCTTTGGCTTCCTATTACGAACAAACCGGGCAACAGGATTTGTATAAACAGCAACTGGACTCTTTGCTGATGAATAAAAAGGTACCTGCAGATACGAAATTGAATGTAATGCGCCAGGTGATTGCCCAGAATGAGCAGGCTACAGCAGACAGTACGAAGGTGATTTCACTTTTCGACCGTATCCTGCAGCAAGATCCGGATGATGATCAGATACCGATGCTCTATTCACAATACCTTTGGGCAAAAAATATGAAGGAAGCTTCGGTTCCGGTATTGGAGCGTGTGGTTCAGATTGATCCTGCCAATAAAGCTGCCCGTCTGATGCTCCTTGAAGTAGCTGTGCAGAAGAATGATTTTGAACAGGTCATTAAAATCTGTGAGCCTGGTGTAGAGGCTACCCCCGAGGCACTTGAGTTCTATTTCTATCTCGCTATTGCCTATAGCCAGGCGGAGCGTAATGATGAGGTACTTGCTATTTGTCAGAAAGCTTTGGCGAATGCTACAAATGATAGTAAGAAAGAAGTTTTATCTGATTTCTATTCTATCATGGGCGATGTTTACCATAAAAAAGCGATGATGACGGAGGCATACAATGCGTATGATTCTGCATTGGTTTACAACCCTTCTAATATTGGTGCATTGAACAATTATGCCTATTATCTGTCTGTAGAACGCCGGGAACTCGATAAGGCTGAGGAAATGAGTTATAAGACGGTAAAAGCCGATCCCGGCAACGCCACTTATCTTGATACATATGCCTGGATACTTTTTGAGAAAGGGAACTATGCTGAGGCTCGTATCTACATTGATGATGCCATGAAAAGTGATGGAGAGAAAAGTGATGTGATAGTGGAACATTGCGGAGATATCTATTATATGACCGGCGATGTGGATGGTGCATTGAAATATTGGCAAGAGGCTCTCGACATGGGGAGTGAATCGAAAACGTTGAAAGAGAAAATTAAGAAGAAGAAATACATTGCAGAATGAGAAACGTATTCTATTTATTGTTGCTGGTAGTAATGCTTGCAGGCTGTAAAAGCACAAAGAATATAACTTCAAGCGTGCCTGTTGTCGAGCCTTGTTACCTATCATCCAAACTGCAGTTGACTATCCCCTCCGGTTCTGATGGGAGTATAACGACGGGAGGAACAATGAAAATGAAAGGAGGCGAACGTGTGCAGCTTTCCATTCTGATGCCTATTCTTCGTACGGAAATAGCCCGGTTGGAGATAACTCCCGACGAAGTATTACTTATCGATCGGATGAATAAGCGCTACGTCAGGGCTTCCCGGAAAGAGTTGGATGATATTTTGCCAAAAGATGCCCGGTTCTCTAAATTGGAGAAGTTACTTCTGAGCGCTTCGCGTCCGGAAGGGAAAGCCGAGTTAAGTGGTAAGGAATTGGGCATACCTTCATTGGAAAGAGCAAAAGTGAGATTATATGATTTCTCGTCCAAAGAATTTGCAATGACACCTACCGAGATCTCGGACAGATACACCCAGGTACCACTTGAAGAACTATTAAATATGCTGACTAAGTTATGATGAAACGTATCTTTGTAGGATTAACATGTATTCTTTTTCTGGTTATTCCGCTTTCTGCTCAAAGTAGCAGATTGATTAAAGAACTGGAAAGTAAACGCGGCGAATTGCAAAAGCAGATTGCCGATACCGAATCATTGTTGAAGAATACAAAGAAAGATGTAGGAAGCCAGCTTAATAGTCTTGCTTCATTAACGGGGCAGATTGAAGAACGCAAGCGATATATCCTTGCCATAAATAATGACGTGGAGGCTCTTGAACGCGAATTGTCTGTCCTTGAGAGACAGCTTCGTACACTTCAGCGTGACTTACAGGACAAGAAAAAGAAATATGAATCTTCCGTCCAATACCTCTATCGTAATAAATCGATAGAAGAAAAGCTGATGTTTATTTTTTCGGCCAAGAGCTTAGGGCAGACATACCGCCGTCTCCGCTATGTGCGTGAGTATGCTACCTATCAACGGCTTCAGGGTGAAGAGATTCTGAAAAAACAGGAACAGATCAAGAAGAAAAGAGCGGAGCTTCTACAGGTAAAGACTGCCAAAGAAAATCTGCTGAAAGAACGCGAAGACGAGAAGCAGAAACTTGAAGATCAGGAAAAGCAGAAGCGTGAAATGGTGGCCAATCTGCAAAAGAAGCAGAAAGGGCTACAAAGCGAAATAAATAAAAAGAGACGTGAAGCCAATCAACTCAATGCCCGGATTGATAAGTTGATAGCCGAAGAAATAGAACGTGCCCGTAAGCGTGCAGCCGAAGAAGCGCGTCGCGAAGCGGCAGCCCGTAAAAAGTCAGAAGCCAAGGAAGGTAAATCAACATCGGCTTCTCCCGGAACGGAGACAAAGAAAAAAGCGGAACCTCTGGAAGCTTACAGTATGAGTAAAGCGGACCGTGAGTTATCCGGTAACTTTGTCAGTAATCGTGGTAAGCTTCCTATGCCGATTTCGGGCCCTTATATTATTACCAGTCATTATGGACAATATGCAGTTGAGGGGTTACGCAATGTTAAACTTGATAATAAGGGTATTGATATTCAAGGAAAGCCCGGTGCCCAGGCTCGTGCTATTTTTGATGGTAAAGTTGCGGCTGTTTTCCAACTCAATGGGTTGTTCAATGTATTAATTCGCCATGGCAATTATATCTCTGTATATTGTAATCTCTCTTCCGCATCTGTTAAGTCGGGAGATACGGTTAGTACGAAGCAGGCTATCGGGCAGGTATTTTCTGATGTCTCCGACAATGGGCGCACTGTATTGCACTTCCAGTTGCGTAAAGAGAAAGACAAATTAAACCCCGAACCCTGGCTGAACAGGTGATGCTAACTGTTGACAATTCCTCCCTTAGTAATGTAAACCTCCCTTCCCCGGTGAGAAGCATTGTTTTACATGTACATGTAAAGCTGCACGACATGCACATGTCGTACTGCTCCACATGTGCATGTCGTACTGTTAAACATGTACATGTAAAACAACGCTCCCTTACGAGTCTCCCCTTGTTACTCTACGACCTTACCGGGTTATGTCTCCCTTGCTACTCCTTTTAGCGTCTTTCTTCTGGCTTCCTTGTTTCAAGAGGAAGTCGTATCTGTGTTTCCGGTAGTCGGCGAACTCTCTATAAACGCGTTTCGCCGGTTAGTCTCGATAACGAGATAACCGGCGAAATATATAAATTTCTGTTCCTATATAAGGAGCTCTAAGAGGGCTTTCTATTTATAAACTTCAAATTCGTAAATACGGGTGTCTTTCCCTTCATCGTCTTGTGTCGGATTAGTTACCATTAAGCGGATGTAACGTACTTTGGCAGGTTCTGACAGTTGTCGTGAAACAACATTGCGTTTGTTATTGTTGAGCCTGTCCAGTGTTTTCCACTCTTCATTCAGATTATTCTTTCCTTGCAGGAAACACCCTTTCGTAACATATGTGTGACTCTCTTCACCTGCATTCACAAGTTTCCAGCCACTGATGTCTTGTGCCTCTCCTAAATCAAAATCCACATAGTTCGGAGTCATACCCGTATCACACCATTTGGTATCCTTATTTCCATCAATCATACATTCCGGTTTTTCACGGTTGTTCATATAGCCTGAATAAGATATGATCTTCGCAGTTTTCAGCAAGTTTTCTTTCGGACTTTCCTGTGTAGATAATATCTTGCCGGCTTCTTCTCTGATGGCTGTACGGAATAGCTGTGATGCAGTGTTCATAGCAGGTTGTTCTTCTTTGGCCAGTGTAGCGGCAAAGAGCACAATCTTGTCATTCTTTGGCAGGATAAAGCTTACAGCGCCTTTGGGAATATCGATACCGAATTTAAACATATACGTAAACTCGTATGCCTGATCTTCACCCGGAGCGTGACGGTGTGTACCTACATAAGCTATCTCGGCGTCTTTTAGATACCCTTTGGTATGATTGGTGTGTCCCCATTGTCCGATGAAACCGGTGTAAGAAGGAACGGTGATTTCCGCTTTGTTTTTCCCGCAGCAGAATGTAACTGTATAATCATCATCCGTTGCAGCAGCCAGGAAGTATAAATGAGTATATTTATG
Source organism: Bacteroides nordii WAL 11050 = JCM 12987 (assembly GCA_000613465.1). Taxonomy (GTDB): domain Bacteria; phylum Bacteroidota; class Bacteroidia; order Bacteroidales; family Bacteroidaceae; genus Bacteroides; species Bacteroides nordii. Next base: position 91,140 of record BAJA01000012.1, on the reverse strand, counting down.
TCCGTCGGGCAGATAGATTGTGTCTCCTTTGCAGGTCATGCCGTTAAATGTCTCTTTCTCTCCCAGGCGGAACGGAATTTGATCTGCGAATATAGAATCCGGCAGTAATTCAGCAGCGTATGAGTATCCGGACTCAAAATTCGCTTCTCCGCGGAATTCATTAAATGAGGCGCATTTGCGGTCATAATTTAGTGGCAGGTTCACATATTCCGGTTCAGATGCAGGTTGTGCAGCACTTTTCAAACGCACTTTGAATGTCTTGACAGAATAGGGCTTAATAGTGATTTGCAGTTTGTTTCCATTGAAGTTGGCAGCACCAATTGTTTTTTCTGTGCCGTCAGCTTCATTCGCATTGAGTATATCACCTGCGAATGACAAAGTTGCCTGCTGTGACTTTTCACCTCCGGTTTCATACACGCGCACTACGTACTCGTCTGAACTTTCTGCTTTCTTGAGTGCTTTGATAATTACGTTGCGGTTGTCTGAGGTTGCAAAAGAGAACTCTTTGCCTAATGTATCTTTGTGTTTTGTGGTCTGGAATGCTTTCAGGCGTTGGTTCATAAGTTCTGCCTTCTCTACGGTAGATGCATGATCCAGCTTACCGGAATGCCCTACAAGGCTATACGTGAAGTTGTGATGTCCGTAGTCTTGTTTGTCCTGATAAGCATAGTTCCGGGTTGTTTCCGGAGTATGGAGCAGCGTTAAACGGAGCGTATGGTTGTTGGGCTTATCCCAGCCATATTTGCTGTCATTCAATATCGATACACCATAACTGTTGTCCTGGTTGGTCAGGTCGGCCCAGTATTGTGCATATACCTCGTAAGCGATATCGGTGTTATTCCCACGTTTAACGCTTCCGATTCCTAAGTCATAAGTTGCTTCCGTATTCTCTATATTCAAAGGGAATTCGGCTTTTAGCAAGGCATTGGTTGATTGCCAGTCTATTTCATTGTAGAAATCGATCCGATCGGCACGACTTCCTTCATAGAGCCGGATGTATTGCTTAAACACCGATTCTCCGTGTGTCTTTTCAATGCAGATTGCTTTACGTAGCTCTCCGTTTTCTACCAATGATATTTTCACATTATCCGTGATAGAGATTGGTTCCCGGTCTATTGTCTCTTTCAACACCTCCCAGGCCGGCCAGTGGTATGATTTATTTTGGGTGAAGAGAGCCAGTCGGATGGCTTTACCCTGTTTTACCAACTCTTTGTTTTGCGTCTTGTCGAGAAGCGAGGTGATATCCCCTTTTTCATCCAATGTGATTTTATAAATGGAATTCTCGAGTGTGTTACTTGTTGTTGCAGCAAAGCGATTTGCCGTGCCGGAAGTACGTACATCGTACACAGCGTAGCCGGTAGCTGGTACTGTTGCTTCTATCAACAGGTGTGCTTTTCCGTTTGTGTAGGATAGTAACTGTGATGCCACCTTTTTACCGTTGTTGTCATATACTGTGACACCTTTGGGGGCTGCGGGCACTTCCAGTTCTACTTCTGCTATGTCCTGTACCGGGAATCCTAATGCATTATAGAGTATTACCGGAATGCCCTTTACCTGTGTATCCATGTCTCCGGCTATTGAACGAATGGAAGAGGCCAGTACGCCGGAAAATTGTTTGAGTGAGATTAACTCGTCATTCCACGAAAACTCGTAGGCATGTGGAATACTTGTTCCGGTGAGGTCGTCATGGAACTGATGATAGATGAAACGTTTCCAGGCATCTGTTAGAGTTGTTCCGGGATATGCAGCTTTGTTGAGCCATTCGGCGGCTACGGCTGCTCTTTCAGCTGCATCTCCCAAAAGCTCATTCTGCCGGTTGTACAGTTTCATGGCTGCTTGTGAAGTATAGCATCCTGTTCCATGTACGTCCATCAGTAACTCTCCGTTGAATACAGGCAATTCCGGATGATCCTTATAAGGCTGGAAGTCTTTAAACATCTGGTCGCTTGTAGCACTGATGATTTCGAGTGGCCCGTTTCCTTTTATTCCCTTTTCAACAGAACGTACGGAACCCAACGTGGGTGATCCGCCAATATCTCCTGTACCGTAATAGCGGTATACCATATTGAGCGGGGTACGTGTGGTCAGTCCCAACAGCTCCTTGTTTTCCGATAAATCCTCATCGTTCCATCTTTTGCCATAATCGTATCCGTGTGCCAGCATGACGGAAGAACCATCGATTCCCTGCCATAACCCGATGGTAAAGGGATGTTTGCTTTTTCCGTAGAAAGGTTTGTTACGCCAGTCCAGCTTTTGTGATGAGAACCCGATGAGTCCGCAATGAGCTGCAATGGTAGGTAGTGTCCATCCGAAGCCAAAACAGTCCGGTAAGAAGATATCTGTACTTTCCACTCCAAATTCCTTACGGTAATATTCCTGTCCCAGCATGATGTTACGAATCGCAGATTCGGTTGAAGGCACCAAAGCATCGCTGGCTTCCCAACTGGCACCACTCACGTGCCAGCGTCCTTCCCGGATATATTTCTTCATTTCTTCGTATTGAGCCGGATAATATTCTTTCATCCATGCATACTTGACTCCCCCTTCAAAGTTGAAGATATAGTCAGGATATTGCTTCAGCAGAAGTAAGTTCTGGCTGATAGTATTCCACACATACTGTTTAATGGTCGTTTGGACATCCCAGTTCCATTGGGTGTCCAGGTGTGCATCTGCAACCATGTAGGCTTTAGGCTTTTTCTCCGGTTGTGTATTTTGGCTATAGGAGCCACTGCATAGTAGTGAGGTTGATGCCAGTGCAATGATGTGTTTCTTCATTTCTGTCTGTTTTATGATTTATATATTCTTGTTATTCGTTAATCTCCGAATAGAGCTCAATTGTGTGAGAGTTTTTCGGCAAGTTCTTGAAATGCTTTTGGGGGTGTCCGACCAGTCTTTTCCAGAATCGATGCATTAGTGAAAAATTGTGTAAGTCTTGTGACGGAATTCATGTTTTTCTTTATAGGTTTCGTTATACAAATATGTGAGAAAACGAACACAAATGTATGAAATAAATCATTCAATAAATCGCAGATATTGCCCAATGGCAGATCTTGTTACTTTTTTGGCAGAATTGGATACTTTTTTGCTACATATTTACTATCTAAGCGTTTTTGTATTTGTTCGAAAAGACTTTTCTTTGTGATATTCTAAAAAAATTTGTGATATTCTAAAAAAGATGTATTACTATGGAAAATCATAGTCGTTACTTATCCTGAATAACTAACTAACTTTAATTACAGATTATGGCACTAAAACACTCGATGAAACTGATTGGTACCTGTACGGTTACAACTGCTTTACTTCTGGCTTCTCCTGCTTCTGCATTTGTATCCGGAGACAAATTGTCTGAACATGTCTGTGCAACAGACGCTATTCAGAAAGACAATCGTCCAAAACCGGCAGAACGTCTTTTCCGTTCTCAGGCGGTAGAAAATGAAATCATCCGTTTACAGAAACTTCTGAAAAATGCCCGGCTTGCCTGGATGTTTACCAACTGCTTTCCGAATACACTCGATACTACTGTACATTTTCGTGAAGGCGAAGATGGTAAACCCGACACTTTTGTTTATACAGGTGATATTCATGCCATGTGGTTGCGCGATTCCGGTGCACAAGTATGGCCTTACGTACAACTTGCCAACTCCGATCCGGAACTGAAACGTATGCTTGCCGGTGTCATCAATCGCCAGTTCAAGTGTATTATGATGGATCCTTATGCCAATGCTTTTAATGATGGTCCCGTAGGTGGACACTGGATGAGTGACCTTACAGATATGAAACCTGAATTACACGAACGTAAATGGGAAATAGACTCGTTGTGTTATCCTCTACGTTTGGCTTATCACTACTGGCAGGTAACGGGTGATGCCAGTATTTTCGATGAAGAGTGGATACAGGCTATCACAAACATCCTGCGCACTTTCAAAGAACAGCAACGTAAGGATGGAGTTGGTCCTTACAAGTTTGAACGTAAAACGAACCGTGCATTAGATACGATGACCAATAACGGGCTGGGAAATCCGGTGAAGCCTGTAGGGCTGATTGCTTCTGCCTTCCGTCCCTCTGATGATGCTACCACACTGCAATTCCTTGTACCTTCCAATTTTTTCGCTGTATCTTCGCTTCGTAAAGCAGCCGAGATATTGCAAACGGTCAATAAGAAACCGGAATTGGCAAAAGAATGCAAAGATCTTGCCAATGAAGTGGAAGCGGCTTTAAAGAAGTATGCAGTCTATAAGCACCCTAAATATGGTAAGATATATGCTTTTGAAGTAGATGGATTTGGTAATCATCTGTTGATGGACGATGCCAATGTGCCCAGCCTGATAGCTATGCCTTATCTGGGAGATGTCAATGTAAATGATCCCATTTATCAAAATACCCGTCGTTTTGTGTGGAGTGAGGATAATCCTTATTTCTTTAAAGGTAAGGCAGGCGAGGGTATAGGTGGTCCTCATATTGGTTACGATATGATATGGCCGATGAGCATTATGATGAAAGCTTTCACAAGTAAGAATGATTCGGAAATAAAGAATTGTATCAAGATGTTGATGGATACTGATGCGGGCACAGGTTTTATGCACGAATCATTTCATAAGGATGATCCGAAGAACTTTACCCGCGCCTGGTTTGCCTGGCAGAATACTCTTTTTGGGGAATTGATTCTTAAACTTGTGAATGAGGGGAAAACAGACCTATTAAACAGTATAGAATAATTGAGGGAGAATGATGAAGAAAATTTCAGTATGGACACTTTGTGCCCTTTTGTTGGCAGGTTGTGCCACTAATGAGAAAATAACCGGATCCGGTTTATTGCAGAGCAATTTCCAAACCGAAGTGGATAGTAAAAAGACTGATTTGTATGTACTTCGCAATGCTAACAACATGGAAGTATGTGTGACGAATTTCGGCGGACGTATTGTTTCTGTTATGGTACCCGATAAAGAGGGAATTATGCGGGATGTAGTCCTTGGGTTTGATTCGATACAGGATTATATTACGATACCTTCGGACTTCGGAGCTTCTATCGGGCGTTATGCCAATCGTATCAATCAGGGACGATTTATGTTGGATAGTGTGGAATATATTCTGCCTCGCAACAACTACGGACATTGCTTGCATGGCGGTCCAAAGGGATTCCAGTACCAAGTATATGATGCCCGGCAGATTGGTCCGCAGGAGCTTGAGCTGACCTATCTTGCCAAAGATGGTGAAGAAGGATTTCCCGGTAATATTACCTGCAAGGTACTGATGACTTTGACGGATGATAATGCCATTGATATTCGATACGAGGCAGAGACGGATAAGCCTACTATCGTTAACATGACCAACCATTCTTATTTCAATCTGGATGGAGATGCTGGCAGCAATGCGGAACATTTGCTTATGATTGATGCCGATTACTATACCCCGGTGGATAGTACTTTTATGACCTCCGGTGAGATTGTTCCGGTAGAAGATACTCCAATGGATTTTCGTTCGCCGGTTGCCGTAGGGACCCGGATCAACAACTTTGATTTTGTGCAGTTAAAGAATGGAAACGGTTATGATCATAACTGGGTATTGAATACAAAAGGGGATATTACCCGCAAGTGTGCTATCCTTCAATCTCCAAAGACGGGTATCATCCTGGATGTTTATACCAACGAGCCCGGTATACAGGTTTATGCTGGTAACTTCCTGGATGGGACAGTGAGAGGTAAGAAAGGGATTGTATACAATCAGCGTGCTTCTGTTTGTCTTGAAACACAGAAGTATCCGGATACTCCGAATAAACGAATGGCCTTCGGCAGTACTACGTCCCGGCGAGAAATACCATAGTCATTGTATCTTTAAATTCTCAGTAGATAAATAGCGATCAGATAACCTCACTCTTCAGCCATTTACCCATAAAGCGGTCGTAAACGATGTAGCCTTTTGAGGTCTTATACAACAATTCTTTGTTGAGTAACGATTTCAAGGCTACATTTACGCTACTGGGTGCTTTCAGGAAGTCACGGGTAGAGTAGATGTCCATATGAAAGCAGAATATTTTTTTCCTGCTCTGCCATATTGTGAAACACATTTTTGATAAGACCGGTTTTACCCATGCGTCGGGGAGCAATGAGGGTAAGGTTTCGCTCATTGTTCAAAGCCGATATGATCTTTTGAGTTTCAGTCTCTCTGTCGCAAAAGTATGTCGGGCTATGATAGCCGTAAACTAAAAAGGGATTATTCGGTTTCATCATGATTACATATTTTACGTTACACATTTTGTGTAACGTAAAATATGTAATAAGTTTTTGGATACGCAACCTTTTCTCTTCCTTTATTCATTTTTCATTAGAATTAAAGAATGAAAAACACCTCAAGTAAATATCACTTGCATATATAAAGAGTATATCTTTATCCAAATCTAACTGATGTTTAAAGACTTAATCCATCCAGCAATTCCAAATATAGCCCTATTGCCTCTTCCATCTCCTTTAGCATCACATATTCGTCTGCTGTATGTGAACGGGATGAACGTCCCGGCCCTATTTTAACTGATGGGAACGGCATCAGTGCCTGATCTGAAAGAGTAGGGGAACCAAAAGGTGAACGCCCCAATTTGATGGCCTTTTGAACAAAAGGATGATTCTCTTCGATGCGTGAGGAGTTCAGACGGAAGGAACGTGCCTCAGCCTTACAACTAATATGCTTTTGTATTTCGGCAAACAGTTCTTCGTTAGAGTATAACTCATTGCTTCGCACATCTACTACAAATGTACAGCGGTCCGGAACCACATTGTGTTGTGTGCCGGCATTGATTACCGTAACACTCATCTTGACCGGACCTAATAAAGGTGATTCTTTTTTGAAACGGTAGTCGCGAAACCAGGCAATGTCATCCAGTACTTTGTAAATAGCATTGTCACCTTCGTTGCGGGCAGCATGTCCCGCTTTTCCAGTGGCAGTGACATCCAGTACCATAAGACCTTTTTCGGCGATGGCGGGTTGCATTTCGGTGGGTTCGCCCACAATAGCAAATGAAATGGGGGGAAGGCCTTTCAATACACTCTCGATACCATCCTTGCCAGATACCTCTTCTTCGCAGGAAGCAAGGTAAATAAGGTTGTATGATTGCTCCGTTCTACATAGTTGCAGGAACACCTGTAATAACGTTACTACACTGGCACCGGCATCATTGCTACCTAACCCATAGAGTTTTCCGTTTTCTTCTCGTGGAGTGAAAGGGGCTTTACGCCAGCCGTTTACGGGTTTTACTGTGTCAATGTGCGAGTTGAGTAGAATAGTGGGTTTCTTCAAATCAAACATCGGGCTAAGACACCAAATGTTGTTGCCTTTACGTCCGGTAGTCATGCCTTCTGCTTCAATGTAATTTTGCAGATAGTCAGCAGCCTGAGTTTCTTCACGGCTGATTGAGGGGATGGCTATAAGCGATTTAAGCAGGCTTACGGCCTCCGTTGTCAGATAAGATACGTCATATTTCATGGTGCAAACTTACTGATAATTATTGAAAAAGGCGATAGTTTCAAATAAAACTAATATCTTTGCCCTATATTTACTAACAACAAATAGATATGATTGAACATCATTTATCTGTCTTGGTCCATCGTCAGGCTCAAAAGTATGGTGATAAGACAGCTCTTCGATATCGTGATTACCAGACTGCACAATGGATTCCTATCTCCTGGAATCAGTTTTCAGAAACCGTAAAACAAGCTGCAAGTTCTCTTGTTGCACTTAGTGTAGAGGAAGAAGAAAATATCGGTATTTTTTCGCAAAACAAGCCGGAATGTCTTTTTGTAGATTTTGCAGCATTTGCTAATCGTGCAGTGACGGTTCCGCTTTACGCTACCAGTTCTCCGGCACAGGCGCAATACATTATTAATGATGCACAGATACGTTTCTTGTTTGTGGGCGAACAGTTTCAGTATGATGCTGCCTTTAGCATATTTGGCTTCTGTCCGTCGTTACAGCAGATTATTATTTTCGACCGTGATGTGGTGAAAGATCCCCGTGATGTGTCGTCTATTTATTTTGATGAGTTTCTGGAAATGGGTGAAGGGCTACCCCACAATGAGGTGGTGGAAGAGCGAACTTCACGTGCTTCAGAAGATGACTTGGCTAATATCCTTTATACTTCCGGTACAACGGGTGAGCCGAAAGGTGTAATGCTGCATCACTCTTGTTTCCTTGAAGCGTTCCGTATCCATGATATTCGCCTGGTGGATATGACGGACGAAGACGTCTCTATGAATTTCCTGCCGTTGACTCATGTGTTTGAGAAAGCATGGAGCTATCTTTGCATCTATAAGGGGGTGCAGATTTGCGTTAACCTTCGTCCTGCCGATATTCAGATGACAATCAAGGAAATTCGTCCCACACTAATGTGTAGCGTTCCTCGTTTTTGGGAGAAGGTGTATGCGGGTGTACAGGAAAAGATTGCCGAGACGACCGGTATCAAGAAAACATTGATGATGGATGCTATCCGTGTTGGCAGAATACACAATATTGACTATATACGTCAGGGAAAGACTCCGCCGTTAATGCTTCATTTGAAATATAAGTTTTACGAGAAAACAATTTATTCATTGCTGAAGAAAACAATTGGTATTGAAAATGGTAATTTCTTTCCGACTGCCGGTGCGGCGGTACCCGATGAAATTTGTGAGTTCGTTCATTCTGTGGGTATTGATATGCTGGTAGGTTATGGATTGACAGAATCTACGGCTACCGTCTCTTGTACTTCCAAGACTGGTTATGATATTGGTTCGGTAGGCCAGGTGATGCCGGATGTAGAAGTGAAGATAGGAGAAGATAATGAGATTCTGCTGCGTGGAAAGACTATCACTAAAGGATATTATAAGAAGGCGGAAGCTACCGCAGCTACCATTGATGCTGATGGATGGTTTCATACGGGTGATGCCGGATACTTTAAGAACGGGCAGTTATACCTGACGGAGCGTATCAAAGATTTGTTCAAGACATCCAATGGTAAGTACATTGCTCCGCAAGCTCTTGAAACAAAGTTAGTCATTGACCGATATATCGATCAGATTGCTATTATTGCCGATCAGCGTAAGTTTGTATCTGCATTGATTGTTCCGGTATATGGCTTTGTGAAAGATTACGCCAAAGAGAAAGGTATTGAATATAAGGATATGGAAGAATTGTTGCAGCATCCCAAGATTGTAGGATTGTTCCGTGCCCGCATTGATACCTTGCAGCAACAATTTGCTAATTATGAACAGATAAAACGCTTTACACTCTTGCCTGAACCGTTCAGTATGGAAAAGGGTGAGTTGACAAATACATTGAAACTAAAACGTCCGGTGGTAGCCAAAAACTACAAAGAGATGATAGATAAGATGTACGAGGAGTAATTAGCAATCATAAAAAGAGAATCCCACTATCAGATTAAAATCCGGTAGTGGGATTTTTATTTTATCTATGGAACGATTTGGATGTTATGAAGAATGAATTCTTTACCGCTTTTGTCATCGTATTCAAAACTTATAATATGACTTTCACTCTTATCTGAGTCCAAGATAATTTCCGGATACATATAATTTCCCCAGCCATCTTTAAAGAATGTACTGAGCTTTTGCCGTTTACCATTATCAAGAGTAACATATACATTTGCCGCTTTTTGAGAATTGATTGTTTTCTCAAACATAATTGTGATTATGGAGGCTTTGACTGTAAATTCCAGTGGTTTACCTTTATGAGTAGTGCTCCATCCTCTTGAAGTCAGTTCCCAATCCGGGTTGTCGATATGAGTGAACGGATATATGCAGGCTTGTTCATATCTATTCTGGGTAAGTGGAACCGGTAGAGTTTTCTCGTTGAATATCTCCTCTAAAAAATGAGTGACTAAATTACTGATAATTTGATGTCCTCTGTCATTTGGGTGTACTTCATCTGAAGAAATTTCGCTCCATACCATATTACCATTCTGTATTTCAGGATATAAAGCATCACGATAGCTGATATACGGAATGTGATAATGATTACAGACCTCTAAGTGATATTTCTGCCATGAGTTTCCTTGCATATCCATCAGTCCTAATGCAAGTATGGCAGGTTTGTTTTCTGATTTCAGAATCTTACGTATAAGTCCTTCATAGCTGGCTTTTGTTCTTGACTCGCTTGATCGTTGACACTAAATTCTATAATAACAATGTCGGGTTTGTATGAAAGTAAATCCCCGTCGACTCTGTGTACACCGAAAAGTGAGTTAGTAGCTCCTATTCCTGCATTTACAAAATGTATTTCAGTTTGAGGAAACTTCTTACGAAACCATTGAACAACCAAAGGAGCATAGGCTGTTTGCTGAAAATCGGATGCGTTTGCTCCTGCAGTTATCGATCCGCCTATTACTCCAACAGTTAACTTCTTGTTTACTTCAGCTCTTTTGAATATCTCTTGTATCGGTGCGGTAGTATAAGTATTTTTTATACTTCTTTGATACCACTCATCTCGCATGATGGCCGTATTTTGAGCAGTTACGGTGGCTGAGGATAGGTAGAAGCAAAATACCATCAATAGATTGTGGAAGTAAAGTGTACGTGCTTTATTGAAATTCATATTAATTACCTTTGAGATTGTTTACGATTTCTGTGACTGACATTCGGGCATAACAAATGATCTCGTCGCTGGCACCGTAGTAAAGGTGTATGGTATCTCTCTCCAAATAATGTCCGTTTGAGAAAATGACTTCGCCGAAGAAACCTGTTTTCTCGTAAGGCTCTAATGGTTCCATGATTGGATGAATAGAACGTGAAAGAACAACAGAAGGATCGTTTAGATCGAGCAGCATGGCACCAAGACAGTATCTGTTATCATAGGTTGCTCCGTGGTAGATAACCAACCATCCTTCAGGAGTCTTTATAGGGGATGCACCGGCACCAATTCTTGCTTCGTCCCACATACCCGGGCGGGTTAATGCAATACATTTATGCTGCCCCCAATGAACCAAGTCGGGAGATTGCGCTATCCAAATATAATTTCCTCCTAATTCATGGCAACTGGGACGATGCAAGGCATAATGTGTGCCATTGATTTTTTCTTCAAAAAAAGCACAATCTTTATTATGAGGAGGGAATATCAGACCTTTACGATCGAAATGTTGCCAGTCTGTGGTTTGCATTAAACCGATACCGACGGCTACCGGGGATATGCAGAATAGGTTAGATTGAACTTACCATCGATATATGATACACGGCAATCTTCGATTCCAAAACTCTCCAGTTGGCCTTCACCAAAAATGGGAGGGTAGTTTATATCTTCATAGAAATGAATATTGTCATCGCTGAATAATAATCGTTGGTAAGACAATGTGGTGAGATAATCCTGGCCCTTATAACGTATTACGCGCGGGTCTTTAGCATCAAGGTCCGGATCACTTTTTCTGAAAGTTATTTTTTCAAATTGTCCGTTGGAGTTTCTGATGATAATGGATATTTCTCCGTCTGTTTGAATTGGCCTTTCGGCAACACGTAGTAACAAGCAGGTTTTGTTATTAAATCTAAATACTCCCGGGTTGAAAATACAAGCTATTTCCATACCCGGTATCATAGGGGCTAAATCCTGTGGTTTAATCAGTGGATTCAGTTCTGAGCGATAAGCTAAATCTGTCTTTCTCATTTCTTAGTATGTTTTTTATGATAAAATTAAAAATCAAAACAAAGAAACGCCGCTTATCGGAAAACCCGGTATCGTAGGATTACAAAAGAGTATGATGCTTATTCATTCATAGCTTTTGAACCATGTTTTTTTCTATATTCTCCAGGAGTAAGATTAAATTGCTTGCTGAATTCGTGATAAAAGTACGCTTTATTATTAAAACCACAATCAAACATTATTTCCTGTATTGTCTTGTTGGTCATTTTCAATAATTTCTCTACTTGATTCATTCTTATTTTTCGGATGAATTCAGTGGGGGTTTCTTCTTTTATTTCTTTCAGTTTACGGTAGAGCATTATTTTGCTGATTCCCATTTCATTGGAAAGCATTTCGATTGATAGGTTTTCGTTGTCTATATTCTCAGAAACAATCCTGGTTAGTTTCAGGATAAATTCTTTTTCTTCTTTATGAACAGTTTTTCCTTCAATTTTTTCAATAGCTGATAAAGGAGAAGCATAGAAATCTTTTAAGCTTCTGCGGCTTGTGAGAAGACGGTCAATGGTTGTTTCAAGGAGCATTGAATTAAAAGGTTTTCCTACATAAGCATCTGCTCCGGTTTGTAATCCTTCAATTTGATTATCAATAGAGGTTCTGGAGGAGAGAAAAATTACTGGTATGTTGGCAGTTGTACTTTTATCCTTTAAATGATTGACAAATTCAATTCCATTCATTTCCGGCATTATGATGTCGCTGATAATTAAATGGATACTGTTTTTTTCTACCATTTCTACTCCTTCTTTCCCATTAGAAGCAAACAATAAGCTATATTTATGTTTCAATAAGCCATATAGTAAATTACTGATTTCTTTATCGTCTTCTACAATTAGGATTACTGTTTGAGACATGTTGTTAGTGTCCGTATCTGCCAATTCTGTAATATCTGTATACTCTGTATTTATGGGCGGTTCTTCTGTTACCAATGGAGCATTGAGACCGGTTGTTTGTTTGTGAGTTCTAATGCCGGAAGAGATATGGTGAATTGAGTATAATCATTTAGTTCACTTTCCACTTCAATTGTACCCTTCAAAAGATCAGTTAAAGCTTTGCAGAGTGCCAATCCGATTCCATTCCTGTTTTCTCCTTGCGCCATTTGTTTTTCAAACTGATCAAGTATCTTGAATCGATTGAATATGAGATGAATATCTTCTTTCTTAATTCCTTTCCCGTTATTTTTGATTTGAAGGATAAGATGTTCATTTATTTGACTGATAGATAAATGGATATATCCATTTATTGGGGTGTATTTAAAAGCATTGGATATAATATTAAATACGATCTTTTCAAAACAACTGCGATCAGTGATCCATGTGTTGGTATCATCTTGTATCTGAATTGAAAACTGTATGTTTTTTTGTACTGCGGTATTTGTGAAATAATCAGTTATGTATTTTACAAATTCATGTATGTCAACAATTTCAGTTTGCAACTCTAAAAAACCAGTTTCTGCTTTACGAAATTCAATCAGTTCCTGAATGAGCTTTTGCATCCGTCCGGCATTAGAGTGTATTGTTCTAACATATCTTTTAGCCTCTGGCTCCATATTTCTTATTTTTAGTAATTGCTCTGAAGGAACGAGAATCAAAGTTAACGAGTTACTGAATTCATGTGCTATATTTGTGAAGAACCTAAGTTTGGCTTGATGAATTTCTTCCGTTTTAGTCTTCTCCAAATTGCTTAGTTCTAATGTATGTTTCATTTGGATTCTATTTTTAACTACTGAATAGATAACAAATAGAATACTGATGGATGTAAGAAAATAGAAAAGATAGGCCCATTTACTCAGCCACCATGGTGGAAGTATACGGATCGGAATTTCGTAGATATCCTCTGACCAGATTTTATTGGCATTGTTAAATCTGATTTTTAATATGTAGTCGTCCGATGGTAATTTATTGAGTACAATTAGCTGTGAAGTTCCCATTTGTATCCAGTTCTTTTCATAAGGCGCAAGTTTATATTCTATTTCACATTTCATACCTGATATGTAATCGATCGGAGTAAATTTAAACCCTATCAGATTTTCAGTATGGTTGAGCACAATCATTTTTTTTCCATTGATCTTTTTAGTAAATTTACGGATGTCAGCATTCTCATTGTTTATAAGAAAATCATCGAAATTAAGCCGGGGAGAGAAAGTGGTTTCAGGAATACTTTGGGGGTCAAATTTATTGTATCCATTAATACCACCGAAAAACAAATTGTTTGTGTAGGAAGACTTATAGGATGCACCATCAGAAAACTCGTTGTTTTGTAGTCCGTCGTTTTGATAGTAGGAAATGATTTTATCGTTATTTTTGGATAATTTGCCTAATCCTTTGTTTGTGCTGATCCATATATTACCATCATTGTCTGCTTGTATGCCATGTATTGTATTATTGGGCATACCATCTTTCTCGGTATAATGTTTGAAAGATATCGTTTCCTTTTCGTCTTTTTGCATGAGATTAAGTCCGAGGCTGGTTCCTATCCATAGCTGATGGTCAGGATCTTTGTATAAAGTGATGATATCATTGTTGCTGATGGAGGACATTTCTTTTTCTGAAAAGCGATAGGTGGTAAAAGTATAGGTATGTGTGTCCAGATGATTGAGTCCTCCTCCCCGGGTACCAATCCATAAACCGTTATGATCATCAGGAATAATGGAGAAAATAACATTGTTACTAAGCCCTTTCTTATTATGATCCTGATAGATGAATTGTTTATATTCTGTGACTTCATAGGGAGTTTTTGATCGGTCTATAGTTAATTTATAGAGTCCGAATCCATTCGTACCTATCCATAGTGTATGATCATTCTGAATATAAATGGCGTAAACGGAAATGATATCAAGTTTCTCATTCATTTTCAGAGTATATAATTTTTTTGTTTTATAATCCCAATAATTTAGTCCTTTACCATCTGTTCCTATCCAGCATATGTCATTTTCCTTTCCTGCTAATGCATAGACGGAGTTGTTGATCAGACCATTATTAGTCGTAAATTGTGCAAAAAGATTTTCAGTAGTATCATCTTGAAAGATATATAAGCCAGAGCCTTTGGTACCAATGAATAATTGTTTGTTTTGATTTTCCCAAAAACAGCGTACCGGACTGAGTCCATAAATAGATGAATTTTTTAATGAATAGGATGTGAACCGATTATTCTTTGGTGTGAGCATAATAACACCTTGTCCGTCTGTACCTACCCATAGTATATCTTGTGTTCCCTTATAAATAGAAAAAACAGGGATATCTTCTATAAGAGTTGTTATTTCATGGTTTTGGGCCTGGATGGAAAATAAGCCATTGGCTGTACCGATGACATAGCCGGTCTTTTCAAAAATAATAGAAGAGATGACTTTAGAGAAAGGTATTTCCGTTATTTTTGTTTCAGTCGGTACATCATAGATATTGATATGTCTGTTTTCATTTTGTTCCCATATCTGATTTGTGTATAGATTGTAAAAAACATCATGGGATGACTGGCTTAAGATGACCGGTTTTATATCTTTTATATCAGGCTTGTTTTTACTCCAGTCCAGATTGACTCTGTATAATGAATTGTTGTCAGTGAATAGCCATAAATTATCATCCTTATCAAAAAATAGTTTTTTCAAGGAGGTTTCTTTTAAGTTTCTTATAAGGATGAAATCCGACAGTTCTTCATCAAAATAATATAATCCAGTGTTGTATACTGAAGCTATAACTTTATTGTGGCTGTTTTTACAGATTAAAAAAGAGCGTTCTTTAAAGATGGAATTTTCTTTGTTATCATAGAAGAAAGATTGAAACCGCATAGCTTCCGGAGTGTATAGATTGATCCCGTTATCTGTAGTGATCCATAGTCTACCTTTTGTTGTTTCAATGATATCTCTGATTATATTATTAGTAATATTACCAGGAACATTGGGGTTGGGTTTGAAGGTTTTGAATTCACGGCTATTATATAAATTCAAGCCATCCCATGTCCCAAACCACATTAAATTGTTGGAATCCTGGTAGATTACATTCACCGAACTGTTAGATAAGCCTTCATTATTGGTTAACCTGTTTATGACGACCGGAGAGACATCGGCATATGTATATACAGTAATGAGTAACAAAGTAAGTAGATATAATACTTTCTGCATGGTGTTTTTCTGTCTTGATTGGACAAAGTTATACGATCTGGCCTGATTCCATGTCTTAAAAAAACAGCAATGGTATTAAAAAGTCATAATGGGACTTATTCGCCGGAAGGAGGTACGGACTCAGGAGAGCTCCCCCATTCCGGGTTCGCTCTGTTCCCCATTATAAGAATTAATTTTCCACCATTTTTTATTTCGTCATGGCTAAACCAGGCTTATTCCACTTTTTACCGTTTAAGGTAGCCGATTGAATATATTTGTTTTCTTCTGAATTATTGAGAGCTTCTATTTCGAAAGTCTTTCCATTTTTTAAATCTATTTTTATAGACTGAAATAACGGACTTCCGATATTGTAAACAGGAATTCCCGGTGTTACCGGATAAAATCCCATAGACGAAAATACAACAAAGGCTGATAAACCTCCCCCATCTTCATCACCGGGAACTCCCATCAGGTCGTTTCTGAACCATTGTTTGAGCAATTGTCTGATGCGCTTTTGAGTCATCCAGGGTTTACCGGCATAATTATACAGATAAGGGATGTGGAGCGATGGTTCATTTGCCATGGAAAATTGGCCAACATTGCCTGTATGATCCGGAAATTGACGATAAAATAGAAATTTTTCCATTCCAAGTGGTTCTGTGAATAAGTCGTCAAGATTGCGGATGAACTGCTCTTTTCCTCCCATTAATGTGATCAGGTCGGAAATACGATGAGCAACATCCCAACGATAAATCCATCCGTTGTTTTCATCATAATATTCTCTTCCTCCTTGTCCTCCTGCATATCGATAATCAAACGGCATAATGAAATTACCATTTTTGTCCTTCGGATGGAAAAAAGAAGTTTCTTCATTAAATAGATTCCGATAGTTGTAGGAAGCATTTAAGAAGTAGTTATAATCATCGTCAAAATTTAATTTCTTCGCTATTTGTGATAGGCACCAATCGTCATAGCAGGTACCTAAAGTGACGGCTACTGCCTGTCGCTTTTCAGTAGGAGAAACTTGCGCTACTGTCTCTTCTTGGTCCGGATGTAAAGCCGGGTAGTATCCTTTTGTCCTATAGAATGTGTCTAATTCTGTGTAAGGTGCTTTTTGCCAAGGCAGAAGGGTCTTTTCGGTTAATGCCCCTTTGCTGGTTTTATAGGCAGTTTCCAGGTCAAAATTAGTAAGTCCTTTAATGTATGAATCCCAAAGAACGATTACTCCATGATTTCCATTCATCCGGTGGCTATCACCTGTGATCTCCGGAAATGTAGGTAACCAGAATTCTGTGGATTGTTCGGCCATACGAAGATAAGAGTGAATCATTGCCTGTTCTGCTTCCGGATCTATCAGAATACGTAATGGGTGGGCAGCCCGATAAGTATCCCAGATCCAATCGTCCGTATAGAAAGGAATTCCTTCATCGTTATGTATTTGATGGTCGAATGCACTGTAATATTTTCCTTCTTCCGAGATATTGATCATTCGTTCGTATACTCTATATAGGAGGTATAGAAAACTATTTTATCGTTTTCATTTCCTCCCTTTATAGAGATACTACTTAAAGCCTTATTCCAGATATCCTTTCCTTTTTCGGCTACCTGATTAACATCAAAGGTTCTGATTTCTTTTCTTAGATTGCTTTTAGCTTGTTCACTGCTAATAAAAGAAATTCCATATCTGATATTTATGGTTTGTGTTTCTTTATTATATTTCAGAACAGCAGATTTATTTTCACCGTTGATACTGCTTGCTCCATAATAGACGGATGTGCCGGATAGGAACCCGGTAGAGTGAGGCTTTTGTTCTGTCTCTAAATATAGGTATATTTTGGTTTGGCTATTATCAATTATCTGATACCCTTCTATATGACCTTCTTCATTGAATGTTAGCTTTCCGTTGCCTACATTCAATAAAATAAAATTAGCTTCTTTCCGGTTTTCTTCAAATTGTATGGTGTAAATGGCTGACCGGTGTGAGGGTGCATAGTCAACGTTGATTTTATTTTTATCAAGAAAAACGGTGTAACGGTAAGGAGTTATTTTTTCTTGGTCGTATGAGTAATAGACTTCAGAACAGGCATCGGATTCATTCCCCTGAAATGGATTGAGGTTGAACACGGAACTTCCTCTATGACTTGTAACGGCAATAGGCAGACCTTTAATCAATTCGGAGGTATAATTGGCTCTTTCAGGATATACTCTTAGCATACTATTGGGCAGATGTACGGTCGGATAGGTTGGTACTAACAGATGACTGATATTACCCATGTATGGGTTTACATAATCTACCGGAGTCTTAGTATTTTCAGAAGAACAACCGGATAATAGTATTGTAAAAAGATAAGAGGCTATATAAAGAAGGGCTGGCTTGTTCATGATGTCTCGGTATTTTTAGGTGGCTAATTTAATGAGAAACGATTACTTTATTAGAATATAATTCTCCAGGAAGGTGCAGGCAGATTAAGTAAGGTTGTGGGTGATAATTGTTTAAATAGTATTTTTTTTCGCTTTCTGTAGATACTTTTTGATTGGCGAGAATTGCTTGCAAACTGCCTTTCAAATCATATAGGTAAAGCGAGTAGATTTGATTTAGTGGAACATATATGCTAACAAACGGACTGGATGTGTAATTGTTGGATATTTTCATTATTTCATCATTCACATTGTTTACTTTTATCTGACTTGGGTTCCCGTCTTTGTAGACGGGAACTGATTCTCCATAATTTGTCCGGATGATCCGGGGAGTATTTATATAGCTTCCACTGATGGAATAATTTCCTTCTGTATCACATTCTATATTAAGTACGTCGTTTCCATAACGGATACCACTGATTGTAGCTGCTTTTCGGAATAGATTCTGGATATAAGGTACTCCCATATCGTATCGAAAACCATTTTTGATCATTACGAAGTCAATTATCATACTGGCACCGAATAGAGAGGGGCGTACTCCTGTCGGATAAGGTGTATCAGTTGTTTCATACTGTTCGGAGAACCATCCTCCGGAGCGGCAGATATCCCGGATACAAGCATCGATTACATTCTCAGCTTTTTTTGTTTTTTGATGTTCAAGTAATCCATATAATGTATAGCTAACATCTGGATATTTTGGAAATCCCATACCCGAACCTCCAAAATTCTTTTTCGGATTGAAATTGAAAGAAAAAAGTGAATATAAACTTTCGAGATAATCTCCTGAAAGCAAATTCATGTGCAGACCGGATGTTACCCAATATGGATGCCCTTCAGATCTGCCTTGTGTGGAAAGATCATAATACTGTGAAGGAAAAGTTGTTGGTGTACGCCAGAACCAGGGTAAGCACTGATTATAAAAATCTTTCTGTTTGGTTCTCCATTCATTTGCTGTTTGCTCATCACGGATTATTTCACTAATTTTGATCATATAATCAATATCAATAATAGCAGAGAAGGCAAATTCCGCATCTTTCTTATTTTTATCCGGATATGAATTATATATCCAATGTGGGTAAACCAGTCGCCAGTTTAGATATCTTTCTAATGGAGCATATATTTTTTCAAGACGTTCTTTGTCTTGGGTGGTTTGATAAAGTATCCAGGCTGTTTGGGCTTTTCTGGACGGAAGGCTTTCACCCCCTATTACCCCATCTTTGTCAGTGAGTGACATGAGTCCTTCAAAAGCGTTCCAAGCCGTTTCCGGGTCAATGAAAGCATAGAATTGTATGCCAAAGAAACTCTCCCAGGTAGCACTATAAGGAGCCCGATCATCCGATTCGTCCCACATAGATCCCTTACCTGTTACTACTTGTGGATAAGGAAAGTGTACCGGATCTGGTTCAAGGACATTTTGAGCTACGAATACCCAGGCGTTGTAATAATCTCTTCTGACTTGTTCGGCTGTTATACCATAATTATCTACAGTTTCGATAGAGAAGTTTGAAGGGCAGGGAACCTTTTTTAGGAAGTTGTTCCAAAACATCTTACGTTCGGTATATTGAGTTTGCATATTATCCCCATTAAACGGAGCATTGATACGATTGGTTATAGTAGAGGAATCTTCGTTGTCGTTACTATATGAGAAGGCGACAGCTGTTTTTAACTCATTCTTTTGAAGTAAATTAATATTGAATTTTACAGCCCAATAAGGGCCATATCCAGGATTGGATGAACCGTTTATTTGAGATTTTAATTCAATTTTACTTTTGTAGAAAATAATTTCGGAAGGAGAAAATACATCAGATTTTACAGCAAATGAGAATGTACCATTATTGGTTTTCAGAATGTCATTGGTTACTGATATATCTTTACCTGCGTAATAACCTGCAAGTATAAAAGAACTATTGTTGTTTGACGGATCAAATTTAATTTGTCGGGCGATGGTATTCTTATCGTAGAAGAAGTCGGTTCCGGTGAGAGTGGTTCCATCGGAATAAGTGGCTTTAAAGGGTAGTTCATTGGGTAACCATTCGGTTGAATAAGAGACTGCTTCTTCACAGGCCTCTTCACCGTTTATGCCAATGAAGCGCATGTCACCGAGTACAAAGTAAGAATTTAAACCGATAGCCCATAAGTTGAAAGAGATTCTTTGATTACCTTTCCAGGTAGTAAGTTCGCGTAAATCGTATTCAAAGGTTCCTGTACCGGATGCATCCGTTCGAAGGGTAACTTCTTCATTTTGGGTGTTTCTAATTTTGAGAGACCATTTTCCGGAAGCTTGTGGCATGTATAAAGTAAGTATGGGAGTCTTATCCAGATCAATAGAAATACGATTGGTGGTAGTTAGTGACTTATAGGAAGGATTTGCGTTACTGTTTACACTCATCTTGAGTCCTTCTTCGATAATCTCTAATTTAGAACCATTCTCAGGATACCACTTTACTGTGCTGGTTAGATCGGCTTGCCAGCCGGTTTCTAAAGTAGAAGCAGACGATTGTCCTTTGTATCGATATAGGAGTAAAGCATTATCTATACGCCGTTCGCCGATACGTTCCGTACTAAGATAACCGATGTTTAGCGGGAGTGAAGGATGGTTTGAAAAATCAGATGGAGTAGTTGAGGGAGTTGCATTATAAAAAGCAAAAGGATTTAGAACTAATCGTGATCCCGGGATACTTAAGTCCCTGCTTTGATTCTTATCCGATTCACGGAGTTGTTCCGTATCAGTATTTGTGCACAAATACAGAATGGCAGAAATAAAATGAATAGAGAAGATAATACTTGTTTCTTCATGGTACTTTCATTATGAGGATTAAGAATTTACAAATTTATGATTATCTGCATCATATATATAACCTGTTCTTATTTATAGTTTTTAGTCGGTTAATATGCGTGATTACAGATAATCATATTCTGAATTTTAATTAACAATTACTTTTGTTGTTTTTTCCCCGATTTTAACGAGATATAGCCCTGCCGGAAGATCTATATCTTGTTTGCTATTAGCTGATATTATACTTTTTATTATAGCTCCGGTCGAACCAAAAATAGTAATAGCTTTATTTTCTACATTATTCAATACAAATCCTCCGGGTTTATTAGTCAGTGTCGTAGGATTGAATACTTGATTTAAACCGGTTCCGCCGTCTCCATAAAAATGTAGATCACTGATTACTAATCTTTGTCCTTGTCCGATTACCCATAGATACAGTTCAAAAGAAACTTCTCCACTGTCTTCTCCTAAAATAGAAGGTATGGTCCCCTCGAAGTTGAATTCTCCAAATTCAGAAGAGTCACCACCACCTGCTGTAGAACCAGTAAGTAGAGATGCCTGATCCGGAAGATCGGGTGCTGCTATTTTAACATTCCATTGTGCGCCTTCATCCCCTTCGGTCGTAATACTGAAATTAGGGTATTTTTCCAGATCCAGGTCTATAATACGGATATACGTCTCTTGCCAGGCTGGTTCGGCTGCGGTCCAGACTTCGAGTACTAAATTACCTTCTTCTTCATAAATGTCCATGTTCTTGCCTTCCGACCATTCTTCGGGGTCTAGGCTAATAGACTGAGTCTGTGCATTTACACTAATGATGAACGAGCTTACCAGAAGTACTCCGGTTGTAAGTAGTAAATTTAAAGTTTTCATACGCATTGAATTTAAATGATTAATAAATGTGTGGCAAATATAGGAGATTGGGGTTATTGCACAGGTCTGTTATTTTTTCATATTGTTATGCTAAATCTTTATTTCAGCTATTATTGCGCTGTATACTCGTTTGCTAAATAAACATACTTTAAAGTATTGAATGGTTC
Organism: Bacteroides nordii WAL 11050 = JCM 12987; assembly: GCA_000613465.1. Lineage (GTDB taxonomy): Bacteria > Bacteroidota > Bacteroidia > Bacteroidales > Bacteroidaceae > Bacteroides > Bacteroides nordii. The sequence goes on along the minus strand of BAJA01000012.1, from coordinate 69,149 downwards.
TTATATTTGTGCCTCAATTAATCGTATTACTAATTAAAATCTACTATTATGTATTACCTGAAGTCTAATTACTACATCAGAGGTATTCTTTTCCTCAGATTACTTTTTATCTTTTGTTTTTTATGTGGTGTGACCCTAGTACAGGCTCAAAATGCTGTTACCGTTAAAGGGACAGTAACATCTCCCGAAGGTGAACTGTTGATAGGAGTGTCAGTAACAGTAAAAGGTGACAAGAATATAGGTACGGTTACTGATATGGACGGGCATTTCCTATTGCGGGTACCCTCTGCAAAAACTACACTCCGGTTTTCTTATATTGGATATCGTGATTGTGATGTTGTGGTCGGAGATAATAAAGAGTTGCTGGTAGAAATGACAGAAGATATCCATTCATTGGATGAACTTGTGGTTGTAGGATATGGGACACAAAAGAAAGCTACTTTAACCGGAGCTGTTTCCTCAGTAAATAACAGTCAGATTATTACTTCTACCAACAGCAATCTACAACAGAATATAGCAGGAAAAATGGCTGGTGTAAAAGTGATAACTAATTCAAGCGAACCAGGTGCTTTTAAATCACATATTGATATACGTGGAATGGGAGAACCGTTGGTTGTTATTGATGGGGTAGTAAGTGATATGGCAACTTTCAACCGACTATCTGCCAACGAAATAGAGAGTGTGTCGGCATTGAAAGATGCATCTGCTGCCGTATACGGAATGCGGGCTGGTAATGGCGTACTCCTGATTACAACTAAAAATGGGAAAACCACCGGGAAGGCTAAGATAGAATATTCCGGAACCTATGGGTGGTCTCATCAAACCGATTTACCGGAAATGATGAACGCATTTGAATGGGCTTCTATGATTAATGAAGTAGGGTTAGCCCGATATGCTAATCCGAAAGGAACCTATACGCCAGAACAGTTGGAGGTATTTAGAAATACACCGGATTTTGATTTATATAGTCAGTATATTAAAGATTTTGTACCCCAGACCAATCATACTATAGGTGTTTCCGGTAGTGTGGGAAAAAATCAGGAAGTGAACTATTTTATTAATGGGAGTTACTTTAATGAGGAAGGTATGTTTAAATCCGGATCAATGGATTACGAACGTTTTAACTTCCGGACAAATCTGACTGCGAAATTAGGGTATGGATTGACGGCTAATGTAAATATCGGATATATTAAAGATGAGAAGAATGCACCTTTTCAGGATGCATGGAACCAGATAAAATGGATGTGGTTTACTCCCCCGGTAAATCGTGAAACGAATGAACCGTTGACAAGTATATATGCAAATGGCAATCCTGACTATCCGGCATATATGGGAGCTGAATTGAATCCTGTAATTAACTCTGATTCGGAAAATGGAGGCGGATATAAAAAGAATAAATCAGATCGTACTTCTATTCAGACCTCTCTCAATTGGGACATACCTTTTTTAAAAGGGCTAAGTGCTAAGTTTATGTATAACTATAGTCGTTATAATGCTCTTTATAAAGGATGGAATCCTGCGTATACTTTATATACATACAAGGATGAACAATATATTCCTAAAACTTATATGTCACCCAGTACATTAGTGCAGGATGTGCATTGGGCAACTACTAATGGTTTACAACTATCTGTAAATTATAAAAGACAGTTTGGACAGCATACTATTGATGTTCTTGGACTTTTTGAACAGTCGCAGAATAGAACAGAATATCAGGGAGCTCAACGTTATTATACATTTGATCTGGACGAACTGGCTGCTGGTAATAATGACAAGACACAAGTGATAGGTGCCTCATTTCCTGACATTATCAGGAGGCAAGGCTATGTGGGCCGTTTGAATTATAACTTTGCGGAAAGATATTTGTTAGAACTTGCTTTTCGTTACGATGGTTCTTCTATGTATACAGGAAGTGGGCAATTTGGATTATTTCCTGGTGGCTCTGTTGGTTGGCGTTTGTCGGAAGAATCCTTCTTCAAATCTATAAAAGCTTTATCATTTATTGATAATTTGAAGTTAAGAGCTTCTTACGGAGTTACTGCTGATGATGGGGTAGCTGCTTATCAATGGGTGTCAGGTTATACCTACCCCAGTGGCTACTATTATTTTGGAAACGATAAAATGAATGCTATTTCTGACAGGGGGGCAACTAATCCGAAATTAACCTGGATTGAAAATAAACTGATGAATTTTGGTCTTGACTGGGACATGTGGAATGGATTATTTGGAGGAACTGTAGAGACTTTTGTCAGAAACAGGACTGGTATACCTGCCCGAAGAAATGCTTCTATACCGGGTGTGACAGGCATGGATCTGCCACAAGAGAATTTAAATAGCACACGTACCTCAGGTTGGGAGATAACTCTTACCCATAGCAATAAAATCGGAAGTGTAAAGTATGATTTTACCGGAAATTTTATGTATTCCAATACAAAGAATATATATACCGAGCGTGCTCCTTCATCCAGCTCTTATCGTAATTGGAGGGAGAATGTGAACAATCGTAATAGTGGTCTTTGGTGGGCTATGGAATGGGGAGGTGTTATAACACCCGGTATGGATATTTCTACTTTGCCCAACGAAGAAGGTACCTTTCAGAATTCAATATTGACACCGGGAGACTTTTATCATACAGATCTGAATGGTGATGGTTATGTGGATGGAGAAGATATTTATCCTTTCTTCCATAAGGGTTATCCGAAAATTCAATATGGATTTACAATTAATCTGGAATGGAATAATTTTGATATAAATCTACATTTCATGGGTGCAGGTAAAAAGAATGTAGTATATAGCGAATTCCTTAAAACACCTTATGCATTTGACGGATCTGCCGGAGCTTTGAAGTTTCATACCGACCGGTGGAGACAGGATGAATCCGGTAATTGGATTGCAGGCACTTATCCCCGTTATCGGGATAATTCATATTCTTTCAATTACCGGGATGATACCTGGCGTATTATGGATGCAAGCTATTTGAGGCTGAAAAGCGTGGAGATCGGTTATACTATCCCTCAAAGATTGACTCGTAAGGCAGGTGTATCACATGCCCGTATTTTTGCCAATGGCTTTAATCTGTTGACATTCTCTAAATTGAAGAATATGGATCCGGAATATCCCGGTTGGGATGTTGATAATCCTGAAACAGGTAGTGATACGAACTGGGGATATGTTTATCCAACTTCTCAGAATTTTAATATCGGATTGAACCTAACTTTCTAAAAAGCAACAAATCATGAAAAAAGTTTTATTATATAGTATATTGATATGGCTATGTGCAACTGCTTGTAGTGATTATCTGGATTTGAAACCATCTAATATTGTCACAGATGAGGATGTATATGCTAATGAGTCAGGTGTGAAGACAGCACTTACAAGGTTGTACATTGATTTGCCTATTGAAGATTATCGTTTTGATCAACGTGGGGGCTTCAACAATACTAATTATAAGTTTGAAGAATTGGAGACAATTACTGGTTTTGCACGTAATCGTAAACAAGATGACGGTGCTAATCTGAGTGGTAATTCAGGTAATTCCTGGTGGAATTATACAGTGATCAGAAATGTATGTAAATATATAGAGAATCTGAATAAATACTCTGCCGGAATGACTGCCGATAAAGTGGATGGTTATCAGGCAGAAGGATATGCCATCAGGGCTTGGTATTATTTTGCGATGGCTAAACGTTTTGGGGGACTTCCTTATATTGACAAAGTGTTGGAATATTCAGGCCCTTCCAGTATTCCTTCACTTGAAATTCCACGTAATAGTGAGCAGGAGACTTGGGATTATATTTTGGCTGATTTGGATAAGGCACTCGAGCTGAATATTCCGGAAAACAATCCTCAAGGACGAATTAATAAGGCTGTAGTATATGCATTGAAGGCACAAGTTGCTATTTATGCAGCAAGTATCGCTAAATATAATGATTTGGTATTGGAAGATGAAAATACCGGAAAAATGGTTTGCGGGATTCCTGCATCTGAAGCTGACAGATATTATGAGATAGCTTATCAGGCGGCTAATGAAATTATTAAATCAGAAAAGTATGAATTGGCACGGTCATTTGACACGAATGATTTAAGTGAAAACTTCAGAAAGATATTCCTGAATGTGGAGCCGGATAAAAATAAAGAGGTTATTATGAGTCGTTCATATTCTTATCCTGATTTAGTTTATCGTTTTGATGTGGATCGTTTGCCTTGGGGAGGTCAAAGTAATCCGAATAGTTGTCCGACTCTTGATTTAGTGGAACAGTTTGAATATTTGGATGGTACTCCGGGTACATTTAATACTTCTGCCGGCAGTTATATACCGGGAGAGTTTGATAATCGCGAAGATTTGTTTGCTGGTCGGGATGCACGTTTATTGGGGTCGGTGATTGTACCGGGATCTACATTTCAGGGAGAATTGATCGATGTGAAGTATGGTGAGATTAACGCAAGTGGTAAAGAACAGACTTCTGCCAAATATCGTGGGAAGTATGGTATGGGCGAAGATAATAAGACACCTACTTCTATGTTTCAGAAAAAAATGATTGATGACTCTAAAAAACATAGTCTTACTGAATTTGACAGTGACCAACCATGGACCGTTATCAGATATGCAGAAATTCTGTTGATAGCTGCTGAGGCCCAGGTAGAACTGGGACATCCGGAGATTGCTCAACCTTTGATTAATGATATACGTACCCGTGCTGGTTTACAGGAGTTACCCGTTTCAGCTATAACCATCGGAGAGGTGCGCAGACAATATATCTGTGAGTTTGTTTTTGAGAATAAAATTTTTTGGAACTATCGCCGTTGGCGGATTTTTGATCAGGTGATGGGGGAATTATTCCGTCCCCGTGGACTTTTCCCAATGCTTGATACCCGTACTAATAAGTGGAAATATAAAGTTGATTTTGTCGGAACCAATGATTTGCTATTCTTAAAAAAATACTATTATAATTCTATTTCGGCAGATGAAATAAAGAAGAATCCCAAGTTGGTCCAGAATTATGGTTACTAATGAATTTAATTATAAAAATAAAAAAGACCGATTATGAAAAGAATATCATTTTATAGTATATATACTGTGTTATTGTGTGTGTTGTTTACGTCATGTGATGTGGATAACTATGACGGACCGAATGCTAAGTTTAGAGGCGTTGTTATTGATAAAACAACAGGTAAGGGTATTCAGACTGAACAACCGAATGGTTTCAAAATCAAGTGGACAGAATTAAGCTGGGAGTATCAGGACAATATCCAGCCGGAGTACTTCTGGGGAAAAATAGATGGCTCTTTCAATTGGGAGTATGCCTTCGGGTATGCAGGTTCTCTTTATGAGGTTCAACCCGTTCAGGAGCTTTTGTCACTCCTGAGCCTCAGCAATTCTCGTTGGAGAAAGGTGATTATCCTAATTTTACTTTTGAAGTAATACCTTTTATACATATTGATTGGGAATATGCTTTGGAAGGTATGGAGCTTGTTGTGAAATTTAAAGCAACTCGTCCGGAAGGTAGTACAGATGAGAACTTTTATGCACTTTCTACTACTCGTCTGTTCATCTCAGATAAGACAAAATATGTCGGGGGTATGAATACGGGGGGATTTATTAATGATTTGAGTAAGCGAATCAAGTTAAATGAATCTGATCTGGGAGTAGAACAGACTGTTAGAGTAGAACTTGAATCCGGGAAAAAATATTATATGAGGGTTGGAGTTCAAACGAAAAATCCGAGTAATGCGTATAATTATACAGAAGTGGCGGAAATTACGGTACCTTAGTTTTCCTCTTGCTTATTGTTAAATACTTAAGAAAGATTGTATGAAGGATATTAATTTATTCAAATCACAACCATTGAATACAAAAGTTCTGTTGGCTACGGCGGCTATTTATGCATTTGTGCTACCGGTTATAGAAATATTTCAGGCAGCATATATCATGGGGCAGTCTGCTGATATGGCAAGAGTTGTTTTGTATCAGTTAATGGTTTATACAGGTGTTCCTATCACTTTTATTTTCAATGGGTTTTTACTCCGAAAGATAGCCCCGGGCTGGTTATATTCTTTTGGTATGTTACTGGGTGGTATATCGATGTTGTATATGACTTCTTTGCCTGAACTGACAACAGGGGGCATTGGTATAGCAGGACTTATCATGGGGTTGTCTTTCGGCTTCTTCTGGGCTAACAGAGATTATTTGGTGTTGGTTAGCACTACTGACGGGAACCGGAACTATTATTATGGAACAGAAGCTTTTTTCAATACTTTTGCGGGGGTAGTTATGCCCATTATCATTAGTACTATTATTGTGTATATCACGCATAAGTATGTCGAGCTAAGCAATGTTCGCTCATTTGCCTATCAGGTCATATCTTATTTTATTATTGGATTGACCATTATTGCTTCGGTGTTGATTCTTACAAAAGGGAAATATGAAAAACCGGATAGTCCGAGATTTCTCTATTTCAAATTTGACAATTTATGGAATAGAATGCTGTTGATGGCTGTATTGAAAGGATTAGTTCAGGGATTTATTGTAACAGCTCCTTCTATATTGATATTCAAGTTTATTGGTGAAGAAGGTGCACTTGGTCCAATTCAAAGTGTTTGCGCGTTAGTTACAGCTTTTTTGATGTATATTATCGGGCGGAATGCAAAGCCGGAACAACGTTTGCATATTCTTTTTATTTCATTAGCTTTGTTTATCATCGGAGCGGTAACTAATTCGCTTTTGTTCAATACGCTTTCTGTAGTGATATTCTTACTATGCCTGGTAGTGGCCCGTCCAATGTTTGATATAGCTTATTTCCCTATTCAATTGCGGGTAATTGACTTTGTTTCGGGTATTGAAAAGAGAAATGAATATACCTATATTTGCAATCATGAATGGGGACTTTATGCCGGACGTCTCATCGGATGCGGGTTGTTTATACTTATTGCTAAATTCATTTCGGAAGATGCTGCTTTGAAAATAACTTTGCCTTTAGTTACTATTTTACAAGGGGTATCCTACTTTGTAGCCCGAAATTTGCTTACTCGCATGGAGAAGAAGGAAAAAGAATCGATTTGTGATAAAACTATGTGTAATGTAGTTGTCGTATAAAATATGAAAAAGAATTTTAGTTTAATAATAGCTCTGTTTTTTCCGTTTTTGGTTGTAGGAGCACAACCTCCTAAAAGTACAGACCTGATGGAAGAAGGGGGGCTTCAACGTCGCGATCTGAGTATTGAAGGTTCGAGAATTGTAATTAACCCTTATGATTTTGATAAAAATCCGGATGAAATTACTCCTGTCGTTTATAGTAATGCTTCTTCTTTACCTTTAAACGTTGCTTATTTGAGTACAAACAATAATGATAAAGGAAATCGTTTTGGAAGAGAAGTAAAAAAACTGTTGCTATTATTGACCGATACTGGCGAAGGATACAGCGAAGCATTGACGTACCAGACACAGTGGATGCCTCATGCATTACCATTTAGTGCTACTTATCCGCAAAATGTATATGTGGAAGGGACTGACTTTTTCTATGACGAAAACACGCTTGTGAGGAGCGTTCGTTTTCGTTCAAACATCCGTATTGTTCTTGCAGGAAGTATTCCGGGTAAGGTTGATTATCATAATTCTTATTTAACTATAGAACATCCTGATTTTAAATATGCTATAGCTTCTAATGGGCTGTTTAAAGGAATTACCTATTATGGAAGTTATGATGATTTGAAAGCTAAGAAAAATAGGGTGAAGGATGCTACTAAAGCCAAATGGTGGGCAATAGAAATGACTACAGTTCCCGATATGGTTTGGAGTATTTCTTTTGCTTTACCGGAGGAATCTTCCGGGAAAATGCTTACCCGTGTATTGGCTCCATTGAAAAAGGAGAAGGCGTTAGATGCTTATAAAAAACAGGAAAAGTACTGGGATACATATCTTTCGCGGGTACCTCAGCCAGTGGATTTCTCATTACGTTCCATTGATGCAAAAGGAGTTACTCCGGAACAAGTAAAAGCTACCTATTATAAAGCATGGGTGTTTTTGGCACAGTCTGTATTGTGTCCCGATCCGGCAGTTTATCCTTATTATCAACTTGTAGCAGGAAAGCCTTCTTTATGGGATCATGGTCATAAGAGTTCTCCTTTCTCAGCTGCATGGGAATCTTTTGTCGGGATGCAGTTATATGGGTATATTAATCCCTCTATTTCCTGGAGTGCATTGAAAGGTATGCTTTCATTGGTTGATGATGAAGGTATGTTAGGTGGTGAAAGTCTTCCTTCCAAGAAGGCAGAAACAGCCTGGATCTTATATCAGTTGACGGGAGATGTCAGATCGTTGGAAGAAGTTTATCCGGCTCTATCCCGTTATTTGGACTGGAGGATAAAGAATCCTCGTTGGATTTATTTGGGTATGACACCTGAAAATGAAAAGGATATAGAGTTTGTCGTTGCAGGACTCATAGATATCAAATGTATGGTTCAAATAGCTGATGTACTTGGTAAGAAAGTAGATGCCGGCGATTGGGAAAATAAATATCAGAGTCTGTTCTCACAATGCCTGAATTGGTTTTGGGATAGTCCTCAGGCACTACCTGTCCAACATCTTAATCAGTTTAAGGGGAGAGATACCTTTCCGGTTCAGATTACTACCGGATTATATCTGGATGAGCTTTCGGATGATTATTATGAGAGTATGTTAGGGCTTTTCTATAAATACTATGATACTGAACTGCCATTTGCCGGATTTGACGCGGCAAAATATCCGGATATGAATTATACGGTATATGGATTGATAGAAAAAAATAAGGTTACTCTTGCCCGGAGTTTGTTAGAAGCAAATATTCGGGATATCGTGTTGACCAATTCGGTTTTTGCTGAAACTTATCGGAACGGTAAACCCAGTGGAGTGAGGCCTTCTATATTCGGAATGGCTTCTATTATTGATTTTGTTTTATTGAAAAATAATTATTTTTATCAAAAAGGAGAACCCCATGTTGTGAATTTGTTCAATACTACATCCGGGTAGATGGTTTATGTATTCGGGGTAAAAAGCTGAATGTACACCATAATAACGGTGAAACAGTTATTGTAACTGGTGATTTACTCAATGAAACAAAAGAAATTGATGTACAGGAAAATGAGATAAGAACCATATATTAATTAATGTGTACCTCAATATAAATAATGCACCCCTAAAGTTCATTTTCTAACTTGTGGGGTGCATTTTTATTTTTTAGATTTATTCTTTAATATCCAAAAATCTCTTCTTGTGTAAGTTCCTGGATTGGGCCTACTTCCTTCAGTTTTTCCATATCCAGTTCTTTTTTGTCACCGAGGATACAGTATGTATAGGTGCGTCCTTTCACCCATTTATTCTGAAAGTTGATAACATCTTTCAGTGTCATGCTTTGTGCATCATTATACAGCTTAATACGGCTGTCTACATTTTGTCCCAGATCTTGTGCATTAATGTATGACCATATGATGTCACTCTTAGTGATACGTTCTGTACGCAGACGGGCGATAAGTGCTTCTTTGGCAAGCTGGAAAGCAGCTTCAGACTCCGGCATGTTATCGATAATATCGTTGAAAACCTTGATAGCATCAATCATTTTATCATTCTGTGTGGCTATCTGAGTCTGGAGCAGATATGGATACTTCGAATAAGACGGACGGTTGAGTCCGGCCCATGCGGAGTATGCAAGTCCGCGGCTCTCACGCATTTCCTGGAATACGATCGAGTTCATACCACCCCCAAAGTATTCATTGTACATTTGGCGTGAGGGTTCAATCATAGGATCAAATTTTTCACCACGATTAGAGAGCTGGGTCATATAAATCTGTTTTGCCTCATAAGGGGAGATAAGCACTTTGGTTACCGGAGTTTCCAGACGTGGGAATTCATTACCAACAGGGATCTCTTTTAACTTTTTGGGAGCCTGGTGATTTTTGTTGATAATAGCCAACAGTTCCTTTTCACTTGTTGGACCATAGTACATAATGCGGTGTTTGTAACTGTTCTGATTATGAATACGGTCTGTGAGTTCCTGAGGATCCATGGTTTGAAGTTCGGTTTCTGTCAGTATATTGGTAGCAGGAGATTTAGGACCATACATACCGTAGTTCATCAGTCTACGGAAGTTCTGCATCTGGTTCAGTTTGGCATCTTTGCGTGATTTCAGAATGTCGGCTACCATATTGGTATAAGCTTCTTTATTTACTTGTGCATCCGCCATCAGTTTCTCAAACAATTTCATTGCTTCAGGCATATTCTCATTCAATCCCGACAGTACAACATAGGTACGTTCGTTGCCCGGAGATACGCGGAAGTTACATGCCAGGCGATAGAATTCGCTTTTTACTTGCTCCGGTGTCATATCGGAGGTTCCCAGATAGTCAATGTAATCGAAAGCGGTACCGAGGGCTTTATCATTATTATTGCCCATGTCGAATACATAAATCAACTGGAACAGGTCATTACTTGTGTTCTGTTTGTATAGTACAGGAATGCCCGATTTAGCTTTCAGTTGGCTGAGGTCTTTCTTAAAATCAAGGAATACAGGCTCGATGGGCTTTACATTACTGTTTTGTATCTCCTTCAGGAAGTCACTGGCAACGTCACGGTTCATCACAATCGGAGTGATGGTTGGTTTTGCCATTTTCTTCTCATTCGGATTTTGTCCTTGCTTTTTATAAATAACGGCATAGTCTGATCGGTCAGATATTTATTGACGAAAGTTACGATGTCCTCTTTGGTGAGTTTGGCAAGACGGTCGATGGCGGTTACTTCATCTGCCCAGTTGGTGCCGTTAATGAATGAGTTTACGAACATGTCTGCACGTCCCCTGTTACTTTCCAGTTGTTGAACCTGGTAGAGTTTGAAGTTATTGATATTGGCTTGCAGCATTTTTTCGTCAAAATCTCCTGCACGTAGCTTTTTGATTTCTTCAAGCAACAGGTTCTTTACATCATCCAATGTCTGTCCTTGTTTGGGACGGCCTTGCAGCATTAAAGCCGAGTAATCTGCCATATCCAGTGGGTAACCATAGGCCTGTAACACTTTCTGTTGCTGGTTGAGATCAAGGTCTATAAGACCGGCTTTACCGTTGTACAGGATTTGTGAAACGACCTGTAGGATTTCGTATTCCTTACTGGCAGCTCCCGGGAATCTCCATGCCAGTGTCAGGCTCTCGGCGTCCGGACCCAATACTTCACGGACGATAGGGGCAGTGATGGATGATTCTTTCGGCAAATTAAGTTTTGGTAAGTTATTATTAGGCCTTAAATGTCCGAAGTACTTATCAATCGTAGTAATCATCTGGTCCGGATCAAAATCACCGGATAGGCAAATAGCCATATTGTTGGGTACATACCATTGTTTGTGGTAGTTTTTGATGTTGGTGATAGAAGGATTCTTCAGATCTTCCTGTGTACCTAACACAGTCTGTGTACCATAAGGATGGTGTGGGAAGAGGGCAGACAATACTGTTTCGTATACCTTACGCGGATCTTTGGTCAGTGACATGTTTTTTTCTTCGTACACTGTTTCCAACTCTGTGTGGAAGCCTCGAATGACGCAGTTTTCAAAACGGTCAGCCTGTATTTTAGCCCAGTTGTCTATCTGGTTGGCAGGGATATTTTCTACATAGACAGTCATGTCGAATCCGGTGTAGGCATTGGTTCCTTTAGCTCCGATGGCAGCCATTAGTTTGTCGTATTCATTAGGTATGGCAAATTTGGAAGCTTCGTATGACAGGCTGTCTATTTTATGATAGATGGCTGTACGTTCTGCTTCATCAGTTGTTTTACGATATATCTCGAACTGTTGCTCAATCTGGTCGAGCAAAGGTTTTTCGGCAGCATAATTTTGTGTACCGAACTTTTGCGAACCCTTAAACATCAGGTGTTCGAAGTAGTGAGCCAGTCCGGTGGTTTCTGCGGGATCGTTCTTTCCACCTACACGTACGGCAATAAAAGTTTGTATACGTGGTTCTTCTTTGTTCACGGTCATGTAGACCTTCAACCCGTTGTCCAGTGTGTAAATGCGTGCTTTCAACGGATCGTTGGGCACTGTCTCATAGCGGTAGTCTTTGGACGTAGCTCCACTCACACTTGTCACTATTAAGAGAAATAGCGACAGGCAGGATAGTTTTAGTAGTTTATTCATATCAATGATAACAATTTAGTTACAAAAGCAAAGGTAGCGGATTTTTGCGTATCTTTGTCCCCTTGAGACAGATAAAATGATTGAATAAAGTAATTTCAATCGTAAATTGTAAATCGTAAATTGTAAATCAAATGATTACTATTGAACAACTTAAAGACGTGAAAGAGCGCACTGATGCGCTGAGGAGGTATCTTTGACATCGACGGGAAGAAAATTCAGGTCGAAGAAGAACAATTAAGAACACAAGCTCCGGGTTTCTGGGATGATCAGAAACGTGCCGAAGCACAAATGAAGAAGGTGAAGGACTTGCAGAAGTGGATTGCAGACTATAATACAGTCAAGACACTGAGCGATGAGCTGGAACTGGCTTTCGATTTTTATAAAGACGAACTTGTTACCGAAGCAGAAGTGGATGAGGGTTATGCCAAAGCACTGGAAGCTGTAGAGAACCTGGAATTGAGAAATATGCTCCGTGGCGAAGCGATCAGATGAGCTGTGTTTTGAAAATAAATTCCGGAGCGGGTGGTACAGAGAGTCAGGACTGGGCATCTATGCTGATGCGTATGTATCTGCGCTATGCCGAAACGAATGGATATAAAGCAACAATTTCTACCTTGCAGGAAGGCGATGAGGCAGGTATTAAAACTTGTACAATTCAGATAGAAGGTGATTATTCTTACGGTTATCTGAAAGGTGAAAATGGAGTACATCGCCTGGTGCGTGTTTCGCCATACAATGCCCAGGGGAAGCGTATGACTTCGTTTGCTTCCGTTTTTGTTACTCCGCTTGTGGATGATAGTATTGAGGTTAACATCGAGCAGGCACGTATTTCATGGGATACTTTCCGTTCGGGTGGAGCCGGTGGTCAGAATGTGAACAAAGTAGAATCGGGAGTTCGTCTACGTTACCAGTTTAAAGATCCTTATACCGGTGAGGAAGAAGAAATTCTTATCGAAAACACCGAAACACGTGACCAGCCTAAAAACAAAGAGAATGCGATGCGTCAGTTACGTTCTATCTTGTATGATAAAGAGTTGCAGCATCGCATGGCTGAGCAAGCGAAGGTAGAAGCCGGAAAGAAGAAGATTGAATGGGGATCACAGATACGGAGTTATGTGTTTGATGATCGGCGTGTGAAGGATCATCGTACTAATTATCAGACTTCTGACGTAAATGGTGTGATGGATGGGAAGATTGAGGATTTCATCAAAGCCTATTTGATGGAGTTTTCATCGGAAGAACAAAATTAATTTCCTTATCCTTCGTTGGATTGAATAATTATTCTTAGCTTTGTTAGCGTTGAACTTTAAAGCTAAAAACATATGGGTAAGAATAAGAAAAAAGTAACACACACAAAAAAGGAAGAAGAACAAGCCAAACGGGTTATTAAGATAATTTCAGTAGGACTCGTTATTCTGGCATTGGCCATGTTAATTGGATTTTCTTTCTTAGGATGATTTTATTCATCACAGATTATGTAGATGGTTTTCTGCATAATTTGTGATGAATTCTTTTTTGTAACAGCTTTGTAGCTCATTTGTCATAACGATGTACATCTATGCAGGTATCTTTGCGGCAAAATAAAGATTTTGACCGGAATGAGGAAACTGACTACAGCCATAGCTGGTTTATTACTTGCTACGATGGCTTTTGGACAAGTGAATGAAGAAGTTGTGGATGGCAAGAAGCTGAATAAAGAAAAAATGGAACTGCATGACTATTTGCCAGCCATCCATGGTACTGTTCGTGCTAAGTATGAGTATCAGACAGTTACAAATGAAAGCCGTTTCCAGGTGCGTAATGCACGTTTCAGCCTTACGGGCAATGTACTTCCTATTGTTGCTTACAAAGCAGAAATTGACTTATCAGATCAGGGTACTATCCGCATGTTAGATGCCTATACCCGTATTTTTCCGGTGAAACACCTTGATTTTACAATCGGACAGATGCGTGTTCCCTTTACAATTGATGCCCATCGCTCTCCTCATCAACAGTATTTTGCAAATCGTTCTTTTATTGCCAAGCAGGTGGGAGATGTGCGTGACGTAGGTGCTACGTTGGCCTATACCCGAAAAAATGCTGCATTGCCTTTTATCCTTGAAGGAGGTTTATTCAATGGTTCGGGACTTACTAATCAAAAAGAGTGGCAGAAGACGTTGAACTACTCCCTAAAAGGACAATTATGGTTTGCTAAAGGCTGGAATCTCACTTTAAGTACACAAATGATTAAACCGGAGGCTATACGTATCAACATGTATGATATCGGTATCTATTATGAAACAGACAAATTTCACATTGAAGCCGAATATCTATATAAGAAGTATGGTCACAGTTCTTTTGATGATGTACATGCTGTTAATAGTTTTGTAAACTATGATCTGCTATTGCACAAATTCTTTCATAAAATGTCGTTTCTCGTACGCTATGATATGATGAATGATCATAGTAACGGACTTGGAATGGACGAAACAACCCGTCGTCTTCCCATTACGGATTATGCCCGTAAGCGTCTTACCGGTGGGCTTACTTTTAGCTTTTCCAAGGCTTTCGTTGCCGATATCCGGTTGAATTATGAAAAGTATTTTTATAAAAAGGGTGGCATTCCTAAAGATTCGGAGCAAGATAAATTAGTTATCGAATTTATGACGCGGTTTTAGAGAAGTACGTACTCTTGTCTGTTTAAAGTACGTGTTTTTGTGTATAATAAGTACGTATTTAACTCACCCTTAAAATACTATTTTCTGACAGTATAAAGTGCATGTTTTATCAACAAAATATAAATGATTTAATGGTTGAAAACCAGTATTTTATCTAAAAAAAAGAATATCTCTGACTTTTGTTACCATTTTAAATTGGAAAATACCGAAAAGATAGTTGCGATTTTGACAAATAACTTTTAGATACAATTATAACCTTACCACCTTACCGTTCTATCACTTTATCACCCTATAACTCTATCACCTTATAACTTTTATTTCTATCTTTGCAGCATGGCACAGGAGATAGAACGTAAGTTTCTCGTTATCGGAGATTTTAAATCACAGGCTTTTGAGCAAAGTCGTATTGTACAGGGGTATATAAGCAGTGCCCGTGGACGGACGGTGCGTGTACGAATTCGTAACGGTAGAGGGTATCTCACTATCAAGGGAGCCTCTAATGAATCCGGAACCAGCCGCTATGAATGGGAGAAAGAGCTGTCTTTGCATGAGGCAGAAGAACTAATGAAACTTTGTGAACCGGGGGTAATTGATAAAACCCGCTATTTGGTTCGTAGTGGTGAACATATTTTTGAAGTCGATGAGTTTTATGGTGAAAACGAAGGACTTATTGTTGCAGAGGTGGAACTCAATGCTGAAGATGAGGCTTTTGTGAAACCTTCTTTTATCGGACAGGAAGTAACAGGAGATGTTCGTTACTATAATTCACAGTTGATGAAGAAACCATACACAACCTGGTAACGCTAACAAAATAATCTGTATATTTGTTCTTATTATTAAAAGGACACTGTATGGAGCAATTATATAACTATCTTCCGCGTGAACTGGTCACTTTTATTCTGGTGACTTTGTTTTCTCTTCTTATCGGTCTTTCCCAACGTAAAATCAGTCTGAAACGAGAAGGAGAGACGACTCTTTTCGGTACTGACCGTACCTTTACCTTTATTGGTATATTGGGATATTTACTCTACATTCTTGATAAGGCAGATATGCGTTTGTTTATGGGAGGAGGTTTGATACTGGGTATCTTGCTTGGTTTGAATTACTATGTTAAGCAATCTCAGTTCCACGTATTTGGTGTGACCACCATCATAATTGCTTTGATCACTTATTGCATTGCTCCGATAGTCGATACGCAGCCTTCGTGGTTTTATGTTATGGTTGTTGTTACCGTATTATTACTGACGGAATTGAAGCATACTTTCACCGAATTCGCCCAGCGTATGAAGAACGATGAAATGATTACCCTTGCCAAGTTTCTGGCTATTAGTGGTATCATTTTGCCCATGTTGCCTGATGAGAATATTATCCCGGATATCAACCTGACTCCTTATTCCATATGGCTGGCTACTGTGGTCGTTTCCGGCATTTCATATCTGTCTTATTTGCTGAAACGTTATGTGTTTCGTGAGTCCGGTGTGTTGGTTTCCGGCATTGTAGGGGGGCTTTATAGTAGTACTGCCACTATCTCTGTTTTAGCGCGTAAAAGTCGTAATATACATTCCGGTCAGGCAACAGAATATGTTGCTGCTATGTTGCTGGCAGTTAGTATGATGTTTTTGCGGTTTATGATACTGATCTCTATTTTCAGTCGTGAGATATTTCTGGATATTTATCCTTATCTCCTTATCATGGCATTGACTGCGGCAGCTGTTGCATGGTTTATTCATTCGCGAAGGAAGAAAACAGATGTCACTGAAAATGTGGATGAGGATGAAGACGGTAGCAATCCGCTGGAGTTTAAAGTAGCATTGATTTTCGCTGTGCTGTTTGTTGTGTTTACCGTTCTTACGCACTATACGTTGATTTATGCAGGCACGGGAGGGTTAAACCTTCTGTCGTTTGTTTCGGGTTTTAGTGATATTACTCCTTTTATTCTGAACTTATTGCAAAGTACAGGTACTGTCGCTGCGTTGGTGATCACAGCTTGTAGTATGCAGGCTATTGTGAGCAATATTATGGTTAATATGTGCTACGCATTGTTCTTTGCCGGGAAAGGGAGTAAGCTGCGTCCCTGGATATTGGGAGGATTCGGTTGTGTGATAGCGGTAAATGCGGTGGTATTATTAATATTCTATTTCTTGTAACCGATTGATCTTTTTATAATAAGAAAGTCCGGATGAAGCTTTTAACATCATCCGGACTCTTTTTATGATGGCTTTGAATAGGTTTCACCACAGAGTCACACAGAGTTTTGTCGAGTTTTTTATTGTAAATCAGATAAATAGTACTCTGTGGAACTCGGTGTTACTCTGTGGTGAGTTCGATTCAAAATTTAATATCATTCATACTATTAACCAATAACTGATATTTAATGTAATTACCCTTTTTGGCTGAATATTTTGTATAGATTGCTGTGATATCCCCTTTTTGACCATTTTGGGGTAACGGTTGAAGTGCGAAGTTGGCATAACCGCTTACGCGTACAATGTAGTTACCCGATGAGGTCGAAGTTCCTCCAAAAGAGAACCAGGATGAACCGTAATAACGTTGATTATTGTAGCTATAAGCATAAGTGGGTGTCAAGCCTTCACTCTCATAGAATTTATTGGTATAAACAGCCTCTGTTTGTCCTCCCGGATAGGTAACCTCCAGAAACTGAGGATATGTATCACCATCAAAAGTGCCGGCTTTATACTCCAAACCTTCAAAACGTACTAAACGTCCTAAAGCATCATCCGTAAGTTCTTTTTTGTAATTGGTTGCATTAACCACCAGTGTGTCTGCAGCAGTTAATTCTCCCAAGGCTCCTGGGAAAATGTGTGCGTTGACCAGAAGCTGTGTTTCCAGGTTACGGTTTGCATAACCCTTGGCAATGTCAGTAGCAGTAGGCATTCCTCCTACGCTTAACATATAGCGATAACTACCAATGGCCAATCCTTTGGTTTTTACAAAAATCTCTTGTCCCGGATGATAGAACACATAGTTACTAACCATCAGTTTGAGTTCGATGGCCGATTCGGATTCTTCATCGTAAATATATACTGATTTGTAAACGTTACCAGCCTGATCACTTGAGATTACTTTTCCATGTATTACATAATCTTCTGTTATTTCAAGCGTTTTGGCCAGACTTGTTTCACCACTACCATATACATCATAGAACAGTTGTTTGAAATCCTTGATAGAAATAATCTTCTCATTAGAAAAATCCTCTTTCGTCCATACTTTTGCAGGAGCAGGATCGTCAAAGTCATTGTAGCAGCCAGTGAAACTCAACACGACTGCTGCAATCATACATATTTTTACTATTTTGTTCATAGCTTTCATTTTTTATTCGTTACGTCATTTAGAAGCGGAAATAAATATTCATATAATAGGTCGTACCGAACATATAGAAATATTTCGAGTCGAACGGTTGATAAGTCTGATAGTTCTCATCTTTGTTCTTGAGCAAACGAATCTGTTCGTATCCACCGGTCTTAATATCTTGGTTGTTGAGCAGATTCTTTACTTCCAGGCTGAATCCAAGTGTGTACGCACGGTTAATGTACCAGTTCTTACCTACACTTGCATTGAATACACAAGCTGAATTGAATTTCTCCTGATGGCGCAACTCACGGATATCTTCTGCTGACATGTTACGTGATAATACAGCGTCTGTACGGTAGAGAGGACTCATAGACAGATACATATTATTATAGTAGTTCATATCAACGGAAGCATAAATATTATTACGGCTACGATAAGACAAACCAATATTCATTGCTGTCTGAGGGGTACTTTCTACACGGAAATTTTTCCAGTAAACTTTACCTTCATTTTTAATTTCTCCACTGTTATCCTGAATCTGTACATAATCGGGGTTAGAGTCGTAAGTAAACTGTCCCCAGCTTATAGCACCGTTCAGAGCCAATCCGGCATACAGAGGTATGGATGCGGCAACTTCCAGACCAAAGTGCTGCTTATCAATACCGCTCATGGCAAAGTTGGAGAAAGTAGATTCTACATCGTCATAGTAGGAAATAACCTTCGACTGATCCATGAATTTGGTATAATAGCCTGATACGCGTGCTTTAAAATCACCCCAACGGAAGTTGTAAGATGCATCTACACCAAATACTTTTTCTGCCGAGATACCCGGAGTAACTGAATTACGTGTACGGGAGATACGAATGCCGACTGGAATGCCGGAGCATCCTGCATATAAATAATGCTGGCCTCAATGGAGTGAGCTGCCGAAAATTTATAATTGAAGTTGGCTTTCAGCTTATAAGTCAGATAGTTCAGCTTTTTAGAGTCACCCTGTGAATCATTTGGGAACAATCCTTTTTTCCATAAACCATGACGCCACAAAGTAGAATGCCCGATTTCACCGCCAAGATTTATACCAAGGCCTTTGAAGTTCGTTTCATACATTGCCCAGGCACGTGCAGTGAGGTTGTTTCCGTAATAGTCATAACTGTATTTATCACCTTCTTTGGCAGCGCGTGCATGTCCATATTTCTCATAGTAATCCATATCGTTCTGATAAGGAATAGGATTGAGACCACCCATGTCGCGTTCTGCAAACTTATCCACATCTACCCAGTAATCACCGCCTAACAAATCTTTTACTTCGCTGTAATATTCGGTACGGTTACGGCGTAAGTTCACTCCCCCATTAATTTTAGAGCTATTACGGAGAATGTGGGAAAACTGTGTGTAGAAATTCCAGTCCAACTGATCGGTATGGCGTTCTTCAATCATGTTGATGGCACGACGTCCGGAACCATACAATGAATTTTCCGGCTGGTTGCGGTTGATGTCATACAATTGGTCCCAATTGATGTGACGGATATTGTCTGTATTGGCACGCCATGCTTCATCGAGCCATGCACCTATTTCCGTACCATTATAAAAGCTTGGCAGATAACGGTAGTAGTCGGGGCGTGGGTCCGGACCGCCGTACCAGGTTAATGCAGAATAACCATTCTGGCCAAATCGCAGTGAACTGGCAACGTTTAATTGCGAACGATCATTAATATCAAATGTGTAATTAAGCATTGCAATGGGTTCGTGATAATTACGTACGCGTGCATTGCGGCGTTTACCATCCTGCCATCCCCAGTTTGGGTTGTAGTAATTGTTTCCTACCAAGTCATAGGCTTCCTGAGTGGATGCTTGTTGTGCTCCACGTTCTGTAGGAGCACCTAAGATGGTTAATCCAAGACGATGCTGAGGATTAAATTGTTTCTCAATAGAAGCAAAGTATCCGAAAGCATTGTAGTAAACACCGTCCACATAAGAATTACCTCCCTGACGTTGATACGGAGAAGGCATAGGACCAGCCATTGTCCTGTTGACCGGATGAATAGGTCACCATTCCGCGAAAACGGTACATGGAGTTACCATTTACTACACTTGCGCGCAAGCCTTTACGCATCTGTGAAGGGCGGGTATTGATATTAGTTGTACCGGCAATACCACCGATTCCCATATCCCCCATATTCAGTCCGGAAGTTATCTCCTGGTTACGTGTTGCGTCATTCAGACCGCTCCACAATGACCATGGAGTATATCCTGTCATTGCATCATTGAGCTGAATTCCGTTCATGTAAACGTCTGAATATTGAGAGTCATAACCACGGACGTTGAATCGCATTTCACTGAATTTATAAGATGCAATGTTGTTGAAGACATCTTTTGATGCAGACAATGACGAAGGCAATGATTGTGCATCTTCAAGTGTTTCGGTATCGAACTCTGTAAAGATGGCATCATCCATCATCGGAGTAACGTTATCAGGAACCATCACCACATTATTGATATCTCTTATCATCTTGTCTACACGAACAGCGATGGTGAGTGATTCGAACTCTGCAGCTTCAAAGGTAAGAGAGTATTCACCTTTTGCTAAATTTTCAATCTCAAAATTACCTGTAGCATCGGTCTTTGTCGTCACGTCTCCCGGTGTCAAGGTGACCTTTACACCGTCAATAGCCGCACGTGTAGTACGGGAAACGACCTTACCCTTGATACCACCATACTGCGCATAAGCGGTTAGTGATAACAGAGATAATACCATAATTAGGAATGTTTTTATTCTCATAAATATTAAAGATTTTTATTTACCTATATAGATATATACGGGGAAGTGGTCACTATAACCACCCTGGAAATTATTGCCTACATATGTGCGCAATGGATATCCTTTAAACTGTCCCTCTTTTTGTATCATATAACTTTGTTTGAAAATATTGCCATAGAATTTAGAACCGGGAGCCTTTTGAAGCTTAAGTTTGCCGGTAGAACCTGTGGCAAGATTTTCTGTTACTACGATATTATCGAAGATATTCCATGCATCACCATAAGCCAGTGTTCCATATCCTGCTTTAAGCATATCGGCATAAGGATCATAGAGGTCTCCTTCTTTGAGGTCTTTTAATTTGAATTTTGCTCCCAACCCTTGTGCAATACTCTTGTCTGTAGGATCATCATTAAAGTCGCCCATTGCTATCACTTTTGTGGCCGGATTAGCTCTCAATACTGAGTCTGCAATGCTACGCATCTGTTCTCCTACCGCGATCCGTTTGAATTCGGAAGCTTCTTTGCCTCCCAGACGCGACGGCCAGTGCGCTACCATAAAGAAGAACGGTTCATCTTCGATGGTTCCCCACATGGTGAGAATATCACGTGTCTTGAAGTTGGGCAACGAAGGAATGACTGTTTTCACCGGATATTGTCCTTCTATTTTAAATACGTCAGGACGATACAGGAATGCTACGTCCACTCCACGTGCTTCGGGAGAATCGAAGTGTGCGATTCGGTAATTACCCGGAGCAAGTTTAGGAGTAGCGATAATATCCTCTAATACGCCACGGGTTTCTACTTCTGAAACACCAATTACAACCGGATAATTTTTATCAATGGCAGCGATGTCAAAAAGCACCCGTTCGATATTACTGAGCTTCTTGTTATATTTGGTTGTATTCCATTTTTTAGGTCCTTCGGGAGTAAACTCGTCATCCAGAACTTCAGGATCGTTGATCGTGTCAAAGAAATTCTCGATGTTGTAGAAAACTACTTTATAAGGCTTCTGTGCGAAACTGAACGAGATCAGTAACACAAAGAAAATTGAAGGAATTAATAGTTTTTTCATACGTCAGAATATTAGTTGATTCCCCATTGTGTAGGGTTGTTTTGTTGTTTTACAGTTGCTGATACTTGTGGGAAAAACGTGAAACCTGTTTTTGCTTCAATATCTGCTACTGATGTACAAATAGACCGGGGAGGTTCAATATTACCATAAGGTTTCTGTTCCACCCAGAATCCGATAGAGATAAGTTCACTGTCCGAACAATCCTTGATAGCCTTACCTGTCGAACCACTTTTGGTGCGCAACAGAACTTTATAGTAGTTCGTTGGAAGTGATACTACATTGCCGGCTCCGTCAAATGTGGTTGCATTGGAATTAAAAATGGCACCGGTTACTACATATAAAGTATCGGAGCATTTGTTTCCACGGACCCTGGCTTCGAGCTTTGCCCACATCTTTTGATTCAGTTCATCTAATTGTGGAGTCATATTCGACATATAGAAAGTTTGAGCATTCAATTCATCAGTAGCCAAACGATCTGCCGATGGTAATTGGTGTCCACGATCATAGGATCCTCTGTATGATTTATCTACGCAGTTTGCTTGGTAAGCAATAGGAATGATGGGATCAAAAGCCCATGCGTCTGTACGTTTGACATTTCCTAAATAGGCATTATGTATTGGATATGCTACCCATAATGCAGCTTTCTTTATCTTATCGAAACAGATAGAGTAATTACGAACTTTTTTATTGTTGCTTAGTGGACCGTAATGTGTGACGTATTGATAATTCGCATTCTCCTTAGGTGCCGGCAGTTCTGCCCAAGCTCCGAATGGCGGTAAGTTTTGTTGCGATTCGGCAAGTTGTATCAAGGTGAAAGTCTGTGCTTCTCCTCCCGCAAAGCGGAAAGAGATTTTGGCTTCACGTTGCTCTTTTCCGGTATTGCTTTTGTAGTATACATATAGTACATTAAGTCCACTGTTTACTACACCGCTCTTGGTAGAATTCGTATAGTCTTTACTACTGAATGCACACCAGGTATTTCCTTCGACAACGTCTGCGTCCCACTCAATGCCTGTTGTTCCTGTTATGATGATTGCCGAAGAACCCTCGGACGAACTTACTGTCGAAGATATTTTCCAGTAAGCAACATTCGGCTCTTGTGATACTTCCGGATCATCACTGCCACAGGCTCCTGCACACAGCATTAATACTGTGAGTAAGGTGGTGTGTATTACAGCTGTATAATATTTATGAATTGATGTCATTTAAATTTCTATTTTCCTTTTTTAGACAAGTTACTCTTGACTGGGAATCAACCAAGAGTAGCTTGAATAATTATTTAAATACAACTTTATTACTCTTTCTTAAAAAAGAACACTCCGACTTTCGTTTGAGTCTCTGTTTTATAAGAACGGAGATAGTTGGAATTTGCAGAGGCTGTCATTAAATAGGTTGCATTGTTTGATGCCACGACACCTGTCCCATTATTCTTGTTGGCAAATACCCATTCGGCTCCGTCTGTTGTGTCTTTGAAATAGAGTCTCCGGTTGGTGGCATTTACTGAATTGTATAAGTATTTATCGCCAACCTTAATGTAATAGGTATTGGCTTTTCCGGAAACCGCTATAAGTTCAACTTCTGTTGTTGCAAGTTCTGATTCACTCTTAGGAGTCAGTTGATTATCTGTATATTGGTATGAAACCGTAACGAGATCACTGTTTGATTTAGCTTCGGCATCTTTGGAAGAAATTGCTCCTGTCCACATTTGATAAGTATATGGGGTCAGATCTACGTTGTCATTGTTCTTTTCCGCATATCCCGCCATCAAATAGCTTCCGGCGCTAAGGCTTTCTAATGTGGATATTAAGGTATATCCGTCACCACCTCCTATCGGAGCTACCTTTACAGGAACGGTAAATGTATTTCCGTTAGTGAGCGAAATCAGTAAAGTTTGGTTGACTGCTGTCTCACTGTTATTTGCTTCGGCAGTAACTGTAATTTGCGAACCATTTACGGTTGCAGATAAAATACCGCTCAAACCATCAGCCGAGAGTGTATTACTACCTTGGTTTCTGATTTCGACTTCCAGGATTTGTGTTCCACCGGTTGTTGGGAAATTAACAGAAGCGGGTGTTACCTTTACAATTGTAGGATCATTGGAATTGAAACCTACAACATCTTGCAAAGTACGTGGCACAAGCTGGCTGTTGTTTCTATAAACTGCTGCCAGGCCGGTGATGTCGCTTTCTGTCTTCACAAACGGTTGGTTGGCAAATGCCGGGGCATCTTCTTTACAGAATACAGCGAATGTAAAGCCTCCTGCTGTGAAAGTGTGAGTGTCTGCACTTCCCCATATTCCTGCATTTTCGGGAGTTGCATTCTTTATGGTAACCGTCATACCTTGATATTCCGCAAGTTTGTCTGCAGTAATGATAATCGGGGTGATTGTTGCTTTACCGGTGAGTTTTTCAACCTTAGCCCAATTGTCATCTTTAGAACCGGTTACTTCGTACATACCATTATAATTAACTGTTTTGGCAAGACCTTTATAGAGAGTAACTTTTACTTTATCTCCTTGGGTAAGTTGCAGTGCAGCAGGATCAACCTGACTTCCAAATAGTGTAATGCCATTGCCTGCAGTAGTTGCTCCTTCTGTTGCGAGAACGAGGTTGTTAACTGTATAGTTTCCTCCTTCAGTGTTACTTTGTACAATAGCTTCGAATGTACGATCGAAAGTAGCATCTACTGGAGTTTGCGTTGTAGTCATCATTCCGATAAGTTCAGGAATGGTAATTGGTTTTGTTTCTGCCGGTTCCGGTGGAGTAACATTTCCTAAATCTATTTCTTGTCCACCATTACCTGTGGATAGTGTAATATCATCAAGGCGGAAAGCAGATGCTGCTAAAGCAGTGAACTTGATGTATAATTTTGCAGAAGCTTGTTTTAACGTAAAGTTTGATGTTGCAAAAATCCAGTAAGGAGATTTTTCATCACCATTATTCTTTGTATAATTTACAGGAACCCAGTTCGTTCCATCGGCACTTAACGATAATATGAATTTGGACGGGTCAAAAGTGTTATCATATTCAGTAGCTCCTTCCGGTTTGTAGGAATAGCTGGCACCAAATGTGAGTCTTAAATTGGTTTGCTCTGCGTTTAGAGTAATATTATTTATTTGGAAGTCAGCAGGTAATGTTCCAAAGAATACAACATTGGGGCCTGAAGCACCTTCATATGCATTGGCATTGGATAAACCGGATGCACGCACTGTTGCTTTTTGTCCTGAATAAGTGACGTCGGCAACACCCATACCCGTTTTAGTCCATCCTTGATAAGCATCTACATAAGTAGGAGGATCTGTGATAGTTGTTGTACCGACAGTTTCGTGATAGATAACTTCCACAGGCGCAATATTGCCACTTTTGATCTTCACTGTTTCTGTCATCAATGGACCTACTTTATTTGAAATCTGGATTTCAACGCTTGCCTCATCTGTGATATTTTCCGGGATACTAACTTGAATCGTTGCAGAACCATCTCCTTCAGTTGCAGAAAGAGTTACCCAGGATTTGTCATCTTTTACGGTTGCTGTCCAATGGCGATTGGTCGAAATCTCAAAAGATGATTGGCTGCCTTCGGCAGGAGTACCGTCTGTAGTAAAAATCAGATTTGTTGGAGAGACTTCCAGATAAGGAGCCTCGGTGTCGTCATTATCGTCAACACAACTCACAAAGGCCGTTGTGGCAATTAAGAGCATTGTTCCAAAAAACAACTTCAGAAAATTTAGATTCTTCATTGATGTTTAATAAATAAAAGTTAATATTGTAGGCGTTTTTAATTTGAATTTTCGCCGTAAAGCAAACAAAGATATATTATTGAGCTGAATAAACAAAGCTTAGCTATCTTATTTTATATTACATTTTGGTTAAATTTTTGCCATTAACCGCGGAAAAGCTTACATGAATATGTCAAATTGATAGCTGTTTACCTCCTTTAATTACTTTCATTTTTAAATTAAATAACAAATTACAGTTTTAATTGTTTAGAAAAACTTTAAAAACACTTATTGCTTTAATTTTACTTGACCTATATTGATTTTATTTATTGTTCTCAGGAGTCTGTATATATTTGATAAAAAACTTACAATGCTCAGTTGGAGTTTTCATCCCAGATTGATAATATATAAGTAATACTAATACGGAAACTGATTAATGATTGTTATTATTTGAGAATTTGAAAAAGAATTAATGTGTGAGAATGTATATTATTTGCTAATGAAAAAATGCAACAAAGATTCTTTCTCTTAAACAATTGATAATCAATGGAGTGAAAAAACATGTTTTTCTCTACGAGAAACGAGTCGAAACTCTACGAGAAACAGCTCGAAACTCTACGGAGATCGGGGCGATTCTCTATGGCAAATAGATCGGATGTTTGTAATGTTTTACATTGGCAGCTTCGGGTTGGGAGAGAATTTTCTTTTTGTGTAATTAAAGAGTACTACTGAGGTGAAGCGAATTTTTTAAAGTTCAATTTAACTATATAAGATTGTACACTTTTGTATGTCAAGAGTGTACAATCTTGATATGCAAAAGTGTACATTCTTACATGATAAAAGTGTACATTCTTGTAGTTGTTGATTATCAGTGTTTTATGGCAAGTTTTTTAATCGAATCTTCTGATTTACTTTATAAGTTCCGGTTTCTTGTATATCAGTTATTTTCTAAAGATGTATTCTTTGATATCTTTTCGGCTCTCTTTTTACTTTCTTAACTCCGAATGTTTCGTAAGAGGGAATAAACTACCTATTTTTGTCGCAACACTGTAAATAAAGACTATGACATCTGTCTTAGTAAACTATAAATTAGAACCGACAATAACATGAAAAGCAAGTTACTACCATTATTGATGCTCTTTATTGTATCAAATGCAGTCTATGCACAAAACACGACATCTCCTTCTTATACACTAAAAGGTGTACTTCTTGACTCTTTAACTCTGGAAGGTGAACCTTATGCTACCATTAGGATTGTGAAAAAATTGCAGCCGGATAATGCAGTGAAGATGGCAGTTACCGATATGCAGGGAAAGTTTCAGGAAAAGATTAATGCTGCGCCGGGTATCCATACGATTACAATTACCTCTATAGGAAAAAGTACTGTGATTAAAGATTTTGAGGTGAAAGTGAATGAGAAGATTATTGATTTAGGCACTTTGTACACTTCGGAAGCCACCAATGAACTGGGGGGCGTTGAGATCGTTGCACAGAAACCGTTGGTAAAAGCTGATATAGATAAAATAGAGTATAATGTGCAGGATGATCCGGACTCTAAAACCAATACAGTACTGGAAATGCTTCGTAAAGTACCTTTGGTGACGGTGGATGGCGAGGATAACATTAAAGTGAATGGTAGTAGCAGCTTTAAGATTCATGTGAATGGGAAACCGGATAACATGATGAGTGACAACCCCGTGGATGTTCTTAAAAGTATGCCGGCCAATACAATTAAACATATTGAAGTAATAACAAATCCCGGTGCTAAATATGATGCTGAAGGAGTAGGTGGTATTCTTAATATCGTGACGATAGGAGGGAGTGGATTTAAGGGCTATACGGCTACTTTTACAGCTAATGTAGCCAATACAGGTGGTGGCGGTGGTTTGTATGCTACGGTTAAGAAAGAGAAGTTAACAGTTTCCGGGCGTTATAATTATAACGCAAACAATCAGCCGCGTAACTTTTCGAACTCTGTGCAATATCAGAGCCAGGCAGAGGGAGGTGAAGCTGTGATAGAGGCAAATGGTTCCAGCAAAAATAAAAATCGGTTTCAGAACGGCAATGTTGAAGCCAGTTATGAAATTGATACATTGAGACTTATTACAATGGGCTTTGGCATGTATGGCGGTAATAATGACGGTACAGGTTTTGAAGAAAAAGTGATGAGAAATGCCAATCCGTTACTTTCAGACCCTCCTTATTATTCGTATAGGAGTGATAATGAAAGTGATGGTTCGTGGTATTCTATCCGTGGTAATGTAGATTATCAGCGTATATCGAGTAAAGTGAAAGAGCGCATGTTTACTTTTTCATATAAGGTAAGTACACGGCCCAATACTTCTAACTCAAAATTCGGTTATACAATTAATCATGTAGAACCCGACTGGCAGGAATATGCAAATACGATGCTTGCCGGTCAGCGTTCCGACGGGAAGCAGAGCAGTTCGGAGCATACTTTCCAGGCAGATTATACGACGCCTATAGCCAAAATACATACACTTGAAACAGGTGTGAAATATATCATTCGTAATAATAAGAGTGATAATAACCGTTATGACGGAAACGGTGTGTATGATATGGGACGTAGTAGCCATTATAAACACATGAACGATATTCTGGCTGCATATGTTGGTTATGGTATTAAAGTGAAGAAGTTCTCGGGTAAGGCTGGTTTGCGCTATGAACGGACTATGCAGGATGTGAAATACACCGAAAAGCCGGAAGAAGACTTTGATGTTAATTTCAACGACCTGGTGCCGTCGGCAAGTTTTGGTTTTAAGATTACAGAAATGTCGAATATCCGTGTTGGGTACAATATGCGTATCTGGCGTCCTAATATCCGCTTCTTGAATCCATATCTGAATGATTCAAATCCCTCTTATATCAGTCAGGGAAATCCTTCGTTAGAGAGCGAAAAGAGTCACTCTTTCAATCTTAGCTACAGTAATTTTACACAAAAGTTTAATATTAATATGTCTCTTAACTATTCATTCAATAATAATGGTATAGAGCAGATTACGACATTGAGAAACGAAAATGATATTCCGGGACTGAAAGAATCTGCAGGACACGAAGTTACCGGTAAAGAGGTACTTTATTCTACTTATCAGAATTCGGGGCAGAATAGTAGTCTTGGCTTGAGTGGTTATGTCAATTGGAATGCCTCACCTAAAACCCGTGTTTATGTAAATCTTTGGGGCGATTACTCCCGGATGAAGAGTCCTTCTCAGGGATTGGAAAACAGTGGCTGGAATTTATTTACATATGGTGGTATACAGCAAACACTTCCTTTGGATATCCGTCTGAGTCTGAATGTGATGGGAGGTACTCCTTATGTCTCATTGCAAGGTAAAGGCAGTGGTTATTATGATTATAACATTGGTGTGAATCGTTCTTTTCTTAACGAGAAACGTTTGACAGTGAGTGTTTTTGCCAGCAATTTCTTAAAGAAATATATGAAGAATGAGAATACAGTGAATGGTGATAATTTCCGGCAGGAGAGTAATTACCGATATTCCCGCCAGCGCTTCGGTGTGAGTGTAAGCTATCGGATTGGTGAGCTGAAAGCCAGTGTGAAAAAAGCTGCGCGTACCATTGAGAATGATGACGTAAAAGGTGGTGATGGCGGCCAAGGTGGAGCAAATTGAATAACAGAAAAGCCTGCATTTTTTCGAAAAATGCAGGCTTTTCTGTTTACGCTACAATCCTTCTGATAGAATCAGGTAATAATTACATATCCTGACTCATCTTATTTTGTGGAATGCACGGAGCGTGACTCTGTTCTTCTTTCTGTATATTTATTTTTTTTGCCATTTCAAATTTTACTTTCAACTCCGTCTTTTCTTCTATCAATCGTTCGATTTTTAAATCCTTTTCCCGTAGATATTGAATTAATTCCGCTAATGATGGACTGTTCTCTGTTTTCGTAGTTGTTTTTTGCTTGATCATCTCTCCTTTTCCGGTTATTAACCATTCTGCATCGACCCAAGTAAATGTTTGAAGTATCTTGGCCAAAATATCAAATCCAGGCTTATTTCTCCTTTGTACAACTATTCCTCTAATTGTCTGATCTACAACGCCTATCTTTTTTGCAAAAGAAGAAACATTCAGATCTGAGTAGTTTATTATTTCTTGTAATCTATCAATTATATCCATACTATATTAAAAAAAATAATCAATTAATTGTTTTGTTATATCAAATAAATGTTTGATATTTGCGCCGTAATAGGGCTATGCTACGGCTAAATTACTAAAAAAACGGCATTGATAATACATGTCGTCCAACTTTTAAATGATTGATGAGTAGCAGTTTGGGAAGAATTTACACAATAGCGACATATACGAAACTTAGTGTTTAATAATATATTATTAATGTAATTTTTTAACTTATGAGAAAAAAGTTTGTAACTGTGGCGCTCTTAGGAACGCTGATTTTTACATCTACGAATTTCGTTGGATGCAAGGATTACGACGATGACATCAATAAGCTGCAAGAACAGGTTGATGCGCTGAAGTCTATTTCTATTTCAGATTTAGCATCTCAATTGCAATCACTGAAGGATGCCAATGGCAATCTGAGTGTCGCAAATGCTAAGATGGAAGCTGCTATTGCTGAGATTAAGACCAACATTGAAGCATTGAAAGAAGCAGATAAGACTCTCACCAGTCTGGTGAACGGAAAGGTGGATCAGGCTACTTATCAGGCAGCTATTAAAGAGCTGAATGAGAAATGTACTGATTTGGCTAATAAAGTAGCTGCTTTGGCTTCTTTGGAAACTGCCGTTAATGATTTGAAGGCAAACAAGGTTGACAAGTCGGTGATTGACGAGTTGAAAAAGACGATAGAGAAATTGCAGAGCCAAGATTCGGATTTTGCTACCAGAATCAGTAAACTGGAAAATACGGTTGAGAGTCTGAATACTGTGTTGGCAGGTAAGGCTGACCAAACTACAGTTGCTGCATTGTCAACAGCTATCGACGAGTTAAAGAAAAGTGTTGCTGGGGTTGATACAAAAATAGCAGCTGCACTTGATCCGATTCAGAAAAGCATAACTAAATTGCAGGAAGATCTTGCAAAGAAAGCTGATGCAGCTACCGTAGCCGCTGATATCGAGAAGGTGAAGTCGGAAATGACAGCTGTTACCGATGCTCTTAAAACAGAAACTGCTGCTAATCTGGCTGCTGTGAAAGCTGAATTGGTTGGTAGAATTACTGCTTTGGAAACAGCAAAAGGACAGATGGATGTTCAGATCGGTAAACTGGAAACAGATATTACTGCATTGAAAGAGCGTATTACTAAATTGGAAAATCAACCGGCTACAGATCTTAATGCTGTAAAGGCTGATATTGCAGCTAATAAGACAGCAATTGACGGCGCTTTGAGTACCATTGGTAGTATTCAGGGAACCATTACCGGCATTGAGGATAGACTTGATGGGCTTGGAACAGAAGTAGGAGCTGTAAAGAAATACATTGATGAAGCCAATTCTACATTGAGCACTGCTATTATTTCACAAATTACCAGTGATATAGCAGCTGCCGTAAGTAGTTTGCAGAGTGAATATGCACAGGCAGATGCTGAGCTTGCTACACGTATTGAGACATTAGAAGGACTTGATACATTTGATAAAACAGATTACGATGCGTTAAAGTCCAGTCTCAATTCTTTGAAGGAGACTGTAGGTGATGAGAAATCTGGTTTGGTTAAGGATTTAAAAGATCTTGAGTTGAAAGTAAGTAATTTGATTACAGATGCACTTGCAGCGAAAGGTGAGGGAACTATTGATGCAGCTATTGCTAAGCAGATTCAGAATACGCTGGAGAACAGTGCTGTTATCAAAACTGCTATTGAGGCTGCAATTTCTGATGTAACAGGTAAAGTTGATAAGATAGACCAGGAGTTGAATTCTGTATTGGAACGTATCCAAAGTATTGTATTTGTTCCTCAGTATAAAGATAACAGTGGTAATGCTATCGTTCCTGTTTATAAAATAGACAATAAAAACGGTACAGTAGAGATGAAATTCCGTATTTCACCGATTGATAAAGTTGCAGAATTAGTAAAATTGGGAACTGCTAATCCTGGAATATTCTCATTCTACAAAGAAGATGCACTTCAATCAAGAGCTACAAGTGAGAATGCATTGGTTGCTACGGAGGTTAAAGCCGGAACAGATGCAGGTACAATTGTTATTAAGGCAGAGGTTAGCAATAATTTGGCTGCTACCAGTTCTACAAGTTATTATCCGGTTGCATTAAAACTTTCTACATCGAAAGAGTATGGCACAGCAGAAACTCCAGATACCAAACCGATAAATGACATTACTACTGAATATTTCAATGTATCTGTGAAAGATATTACATCACAGGTATATTCTCTTGCTGCAAATCAAACCATATTGTATACTGATGTTGCAGAAAAAGCAGTTAACTCATTAACTGTAAACGTAGACTATGGTGTTGGTAGTTTGACATTGGCTCAATGTGGATTTACACAAAATTTAGTAATATATGCAGTAAAATGTAGTGGTACTTGGGTTAAAGTCGGATCTTTGTCGCAAGCTAATAAAGATGAAATTAAAGGTAAGGGATTTGAAGTAGTAGGTAATACTGCTGTGAAATTGATTAGTCCAATTGATATCAACAGAGTGGATAATGAACTGGAAGTTCAATTGGCTGATAATGATATCTTTGGTACTACTGGATCATCGGCACCTGAAAAGACATTCGATGTAACTTATAAAATTGTTAAGAACGATGTTGGTGCTACTATCGATTATAGTGCTATTACTAAAGCCGCTCTTCAAAGTGGTTCTGATACTTATTTCGATGTAAATGCTCAAGGTGAGTTTGTTTGGAAGAATACTTCTTCGGATGGAGCTCAAACATTTATAATCAAAGCAGAGAAAGCTTCTAAGTTTACTAATAATCTTATTGATGGTGCTACTGCTGCAGAAATATTGGCTGCAATTGAGGGTACATTACCAGCAAATATTGAGCATAAGATAGGTGCTGATGACGCTGGAATTACTGAACCTACATTCACGTTCGATGTTGCTGGTGATAAGATCATAGTTGCTTTACCTGCAAATGCAGAGCGTAAGACTTATGCAATGAGTACAATCTATAACACTGGTCTCTACGGTAAGATTGTATTGAAAGCTACTTTGAAACTTGCTTATCCTACTGCTAAGCAATTGTGGAGCCATAATCAAGAGCGCTGGACAACTGATGGAGATTATTTTGTGAACTATACACCTGATGTAAGTGGTGCTCCTTATTATATTGAACATGATCTCAAGACCGGTTACGTTTATTCACCAGTTTACGCTTCTGGTGTTTCATATACTTATGAATTAGTTCCTAACGGTGTATCAGTACTTCCTGCTGGTATATCAATAGTTAGTGGTAGCAACGGTAATAGTGTTCTTAAATTTACAAGAAATGTGGATTTGAGTAAATTCAGAGTTAAGTTTACAGCTATAATTGGAACACATGTAGCTCAGACTGAAACATTTGATGTTACAATGACTTATCCGATTACAGATAAGATTGCTATTCCTACTACATCTTTGGAATATGGAAAAGCCGGTATTGAATCACATGCAGGACTGCCTATTTTCAAAGGCGTTAATTTGGTAGATAGATTTAATACCCCTGTCATAAAAGATGGTAAGATTGTTACTTCTCCTGCTTGGGGTACTGCTTATGGTTTGACTGGCGGAACTAATAGTGGAAATGAGTATGTTTTGACAGATGGTGTCCGTTACGTCATCAAGAAAGCTGTACTTGAAAATGGTGACGCTATGGCACTCTCAAGTTTTGAGATTGCTAACGACGGTAAATTCCATTTGAAAGAAAACAACTTGGCTAAAAAAGTAACGGTTACTGTTCAAATTAAAGTGACTTATACTTATGGTACTGTATTAAGTGATGAGTTTGCTATTACTTTGGAACCGACATTATAATATAGGCGTTCTCTGACAATTTAATATTGCGGTCTTATCAATAGAGAGACTTCCCCGTTGAAGTCTCTCTATTTGATCAACCAGAAATTTAATGATGATTATTCATCTGAAGATCGTCAGAAAACGATAGAATTATATGAGTTCAGTAATAATAAATATATGATATATTGTTTGTTTCTGAAATTACTTCTTGCGATAAGCCGTAATTTCAACAATCAGGCTGCTATATTTCATCTCTACCAGATGGCCTGATTGTATTTAGGCAAAAGGGTACTTCCTGTTCATCCCGGAAGTACCCTTTTATATTCATAGATGATAATGAAATAGTGTATTATAATAAAATATTTAATATTGATAAATATGATATCCAATGAAGCAAAAATTGACCCTACTGTCTTGATAGGTGAAAATACTTTTGTTGAAGAGTATACTATAATTTCTTCCGACGTGAAGATTGGCGAGGAATGTAAAATCCATCGTCATATTTTTATTGATAAGGGGGTAAAAATAGGTAATCGAGTTAAAATTCAAGATAATGTGATGATACCTTTTGGCGTGACCATTGATGATGGGGTTTTTATCGGTCCTTCTGTCTCTTTTACGAATGATAAATATCCCCGTTCGATAAACGAAGATGGAACTTTAAAGAAAAGTTCCGATTGGAGTGTGGGTGAAAGTTATATTGGCTATGGAGCATCCATTGGCGCGAATGCGAGATTGTATGTGGAGTTACCATCGGCAGATGGGCGATGATAGGTGCAGGAGCGGTAATTACGAGAGATGTTCCCGAATATGCTTTGGTTGTGGGAAACCCGGGGCGGATTGTCGGGAGAGTTGATAAAAACGGGTATCCCGTGAAAACAAAATAGAATAATAAAAAAATAGTATGGCAAAACAGAATGTGACATTATATAATATAATGATAGGAACGTGCAGTGACTTGGACGCTATCGGACTTGATACGCGGATAGTTAATGCCGTTATGCAATGGAACCAGGCAAATCAGAAGGGGTGTGTATGCTTAATGCCTCGGCATTGGAAAATAAGCTCAGCCCCTTCGTCTGGAAAGAAGCCTCAAGAAATTATCAACGAACAGATTACTAATCAATGTGATGCTTTAGTTGTTTTTTTATGGACACGGGTTGGCAAAGGAGTTGAAGAGGAAATCCAAAGATATATGGATGCGGATAAGCCTGTTTTACTCTATTTCTATGAGGGCGAAGTTGCTTTTGAGCATATGAATAATACTAAAATGAGTGGAATTAAAAGGTTTAAGAAAAAATATGCCGATAAAATGTTGTTCTCTCCTAAAGCTATACATTCTCCAGAAGAAATTGAAGGCAAGTTGTTGATGGGACTGAATTTCTGCTTAGATAGGTTGAAAAACAATAATCTGCGCTCTATTGACGAAGGACTGAAACGAGAGTTTACAGTCAATGACAGCGAGGAGGTGTCTGTAGTGGATTTTACTTTTTCCCAATATGAAAGTCGTAACTTTACCGTTGCGAATAGTAACCGGACTTTTGTTTGGGAGGTTCCCGAAGCATACGTCCAGCCGTTGACTGACAAGCTATTCCTTCAGAATGATAATCCTGTGGCTGCTCAGAGGCTTATTCGAAGGTTAAGACATCCGATCCGGAAATGACGGCGAAGTTGTATACTTTCCTTCATGAAAATTTCGGTAATCTGGATATCGATTCGCTTTTGAAAGATTGCGCCCGGAAAGCGGCTGAGTTCTTTCTGGCAAAAGATGGTACGAACAATTTTAATGGGTCGGTTCTTGGAGTGTATCATATGAGCCGGAACCGGACTGTTGTGGGGGAATTTCCAATAATCAGCCTTAAACTGTATACGTCCGATTACTTTACTTTCAGGTTTATGAGCATATTGTATCAGGAACTAAGGAGGTACAATTCCAGAGTGTTTGTTGTCAGGACGCCCGAAGATGTGAATCGGCTCGTTCCTTTTTTTAATTCGATAGGTATCGGGGGGTTTGTTTGTTTCAATAGGGGCGAGGGTATGGAATTTCTGTTTTCTTGTAGGGGAAAGGGTATTGCTTGCGAAGGACAATGGCATTTCACGTACGACGAAACTTTTTCTTTGATGGACCAGTCCAGACTGGAGAAGTATGGACGTTTGATTACAACAGGTGTCTGATGCGGGGATTAAGAGAGGAAATTGGAGTAGATACAGGTAGTTCTGCATTAATAAATAATTCAATTAATGGCTTCACTGATATTATGGTCATTGCAAACGGAGAACGGTTTGAATTTGAAATATGCGGATATGTTTATATAGGGTTTAGTGAAACTTATACCTATCAGGAGCTTATAGAGAAATATAAAATAGCTCCTGATGCGAATTGGGAATCAAGCGCAATGGTTCCTGTCAATATCAGTGACATAGAACGATTTATCGGAAGCAGGAACATGACTCCGGAAAGCAGGGTGTTGATAAAGCGTTTAAAATCAAGAATCAAGGTAGGAAGCTTGTCGTTTTAACGAGAACTTTACT
Organism: Bacteroides nordii WAL 11050 = JCM 12987; assembly: GCA_000613465.1. GTDB lineage: Bacteria > Bacteroidota > Bacteroidia > Bacteroidales > Bacteroidaceae > Bacteroides > Bacteroides nordii. The sequence goes on along the minus strand of BAJA01000012.1, from coordinate 33,007 downwards.
TTATCCGAATTATTTTCTTTGTATAATATAAGTTTTACAGGTAGATGAATAATTGTAAAAGTATCCCTGTTCTCTTCTCAAAAAGAAGAGAACAGGGATACCCTTGTTATTGATGCAAATCAGTAGTTGGATATTTAATTCAAATCTGATTAATAATGAATCAGTTTACCATAGAACACAGAAATTGATTCAAAACTGATGAACGAAGTAACGGCTATACCTTTTCTTTTTTAAGCCGGCTTGTTGAATCCTAACTTTTTCAATCCAGCCTGAACATCCGGATGACTCATGAAAAGTTTCCATAATAATCCGGTCCGGTAGTTTTCAATCATTACTGCTATTGGTCCTTGATCTATAGCGAGATAACGCTGTGGGTACCAGTTGTCAGTTTCGCTGAATGCATCATAAAAACCGTAAGGGCCAAACACTTTGTCTCCCATGTTATAAAGATGTTGCATCACCTGCAAAGAATACTCCGGTGTATATACAATGGATGACAGGGCAGCAGTAGGAGAGATGACTCCTAAGTCTTCCCGTTCATTGGGGGAGTGGGCAGCATAACCATTTACCGAATAACTGGCGGTTAGCCCCCAACAGTCCGGACCAAATCCTTTGTAGTGCTTTGGATTGCGGATGCAGTAAGCGCGGTTGACAAGCGTGAGGTTACGCATTTCATTGAAATAACTTGGGCAGTACTCGTCTTTCAGTCCGACAGGATCAAGCCCCAGGAAGGAGTATTGCGCCCAGAAGAGCGGTCCGGCTTCGGTTCCCTGATAGCGCAGATGAAGGTCGATACCCTCTACTTTGTGCGGAGATACAATGGCTCCGTTCTGTGCCCATCCTTCGTGATATACAGCGGCAGGAACACCGTGAGTGGGTGATGCTGCGGCAAGTATATACATAATGAGACATTCGTTATAGCCATGAACGGGGAAGTCCATGTCCCAACCATATTCCGGACTCCAGTGCCAATAGAGCACGTTCTGTCCTCCTTTGCGGTACCAGTTCCAGTCTACCTCCCGCCAGAGTTTATCAATTCTTTGTGCCAAGGCTTTTTCCTGTGGAGTTCCGTCTATATAATACTGGTGTACTGCAAGTAACCCTTGCATGAGGAATGCTGTTTCTACCAGATCTCCGCCATTGTCTTTTTGTCCGAAGGGTTTCACCTTTCCTGTTTCACCCTGCCACCAGTGCGGATAGGCACCTTTGAAGCGGTCGGCACGTTCAAGGAAGGAAACTATTTTCTCCATACGTGCCAATCCGTCTGTACGTGAAACGTAGCCACGGTCTATACCTGCCAGGATGGCCATAATACCAAAACCACTACCGCCGGAAGTAACAACGTCCGGTCCACCGGCGGGATACTTACCGTCCATGTGGATACGTTCGGGAGCAAGACCACTGTTGGGCTCGGCTCCCTCCCAGAAATAGAGAAAGGTACGTCGCTGAACTGTGTCCAGCAATGCGTCTGTAGTCAGACTGTCGGTGAGAGAAGCGTCTTTCTTATCACCTGATTTTTTATTGTTCTGACACGCCCCTGTTGCCAGTAAGAGGCAACAGAGGAGTGTATAAAAAGAGATATGTTTCATGTCTTTGTTAATTGAAAATTGAAAGTTGCTGTGCAGCGTGAAACCTTGTTTAGTTGACAGTTGACAGTTGACAATTGACAGTTGCTGCGCTGTATACTGGCTGCGCAATCATGCTGCATAGCAACTGTCAATTGTCAACTGTCAACTGTCAATTAAACGAATGCTCGCCGTTTGTACATCTCTGCTATTAGGCCCTATCATTATACTGAAGTCTCCGGGTTCTACCACATATTGCAGGTCGTAGTTATAGAACTTCAGCATTTCGGGTGCTATCTTGAAAGTAACAGTGCGTGTCTGGCCGGGCTGGAGATAGATTCTTTCGAATCCTTTCAACTCTTTTACCGGGCGGGTCGTACTACCCACAAGATCACGGATGTAGAGCTGTACAACTTCTCCGCCGGGGAATGCTCCGGTATTGGTAACGTTTACAGAAGCTGTCAGAACTCCCTGCATATTCATACTGGTCTGGCTCAGACTGATATCACTGTATGCAAAGGTGGTATAAGAGAGTCCGAAACCAAATGGATAAAGCGGTTCGTTCGTTACATCAAGGTAATTACTGCGAAATTTCTCGAACCATTTACCGTCGTGTAAGGGACGTCCTGTATTTTTGTGAGCATAGTACAAAGGTATTTGTCCTACGTTTTGCGGGAAGCTCATGGTTAGTTTGCCACTGGGGTTAACGCGACCAAACAGTACATCACCAATTGCATAAGCAGCTTCGCTTCCACCAAACCATACATTGAGGATGGCAGGTACGTTGGCTTGTTCCCAGTTCAGAACCAGCGGACGGCCTGTGAACAGTACTAATACGACCGGCTTACCGGTAGCGACCAATGCTTTCAATAACGTTTGTTGTACATCCGGCAGATCCAGATTGGTACGGCTACTGCTCTCGCCACTCATTTCAGAAGATTCTCCCAAAGCGGCTACAATAACGTCTGCTTTGTTGACCGTTGCTATTGCTTCTTTTAGCAGTTCGGCATCCGTACGGTTGTCACGGTTTAAAGAACGGCCAAACATGGTAGCGCGTTCTTCGTAAGCGGCATCACTGATCAGATTGCTACCCTTGGCATATAGTAGATTGATGTTAGCTCCATTTTCCATCAGAGGAATATACCACGGTTCATTCGGCTGGTTGAGCGGCATTTCGTCCATTCGGCCTACCATTTCGCGGAGTCCTTCAATGAGTGACGGTGAACGGTCCAGAACGGCTGCTACACTCCATGTGCCCGGCATATTAGCCCGGGTATCTGCCAATGGGCCGATAACGGCAATTGTTCCGGTTGCTTTCAGGGGGAGGGTCTGATTGTCATTTTTCAAGAGCACAAAGCTTTCTGAGGCAATGCGGCGGGCGGCATCCCGGTGTGAGCGGGTGAATATATCGCGTGCCGGACGTTTCGGATCACAATATTTATACGGATCATCAAATAATCCCAGTTTATATTTGGCTTCCAAGATACGACGACAGGCGGTGTTTAGGGTCATCATAGAAACCTTCCCTTCCTGAATCGACTTTTTCAGTGTACTGACAAAACCGTCACTCACCATATCCATGTCTACTCCGGCATTGATGGCACGGGCTGAAACGGTTTGGAGATCACCGATACCATGATCGATCATTTCGGAAATTCCGGTATAGTCAGTTACTACAAATCCACCGAATCCCCACTGACCGCGAAGAACATCTGTCATTAACCACTTATTGGCTGTGGCGGGTACTCCGTCTACTTCATTGAACGAAGCCATCACACTGCCTACTCCTGCTTCAATGGCGGCTTCAAAGGGAGGGAAGTATTCGTTGTACATCCGTTGGCGGCTCATATCAACCGTGTTGTAATCCCGTCCGCCTTCTCCTGCTCCATAAAGTGCAAAGTGCTTGACGCAAGCCATAATTTCATCATTACGTTTGAGCTGGCTTGACGGCTCTTTTCCCTGATATCCGTTCACCATGGCCCGGGCAATGAGTGAGCCGAGGAACGGGTCTTCGCCGGAACCTTCGGATACCCGTCCCCAACGCGGGTCACGGCTGATGTCCACCATAGGGCTGAAAGTCCATGAGATACCGTCTGCACTTGCTTCGACAGCAGCGATACGGGCCGATTCTTCGATGGCTTCATATCCCACGTACATGATAAGCCAGTGGGATGGGGAAGATTGTTTCGTATCCATGAATGACATCCATGCCGAATAACAGAGGAATACCGAGTCGGGAATTCTCTACGGCAAGTTTCTGTACGTCGCGGATTTTTTCTACTCCTTTCAGGTTGAAGAGTCCGCCTACTTCACCCCGTTTTATTTTCCCGGCGATGTCGCTGCTCTTGGCCTGTCCGGTGGTGATGTCACCGGTCACGGGAAGGTTGAGCTGGCCGATCTTTTCATCCACAGTCATCTTCTTCATCAATGCATCGATGAAACGATTCATGTCTTGTGGAGACTTTTGTGCCTGAACACTGATTGTACCACTCAGGACAATTGCAAACAGAATACTTAGTTTCTTAATTACTTTACTCATATTTGTTTTTATTTATAATTGATTTGAACTGACAGGCTGATAATATCTTCTTTTATCCTATCCGGATATCACTGTATATGGCATAGCAGTGTTGATATTTATAACTGTTTTTAGCGTCGCCATATATGACATGCTGATGTACCCTTCAGTGACATCGTGATGTCACCACCCATGACATCGTGATGTCACCACCAGTAACATCAGGGATGTCACCACCAGTAACATCAGGGATGTCACCACCCATGACATCGGGATGTCATTGAAGGTGACATCAGCATGTCACTAAAGCTACCTTATTTATGTATCTATATCCCTTTAAAGGTAGAACTTTTTATGGGTGTAAGTCTATGAATTACAGGAGATTATCGTAGGTTGGGTTTATACCCTTCGGTGTGCTGATACAGCTTGCCTCTTTCTTCTCTATTCTCCCTCTATTTTAAGATTTCATGGACTTTACACTAAATTAATTGATGTCATTAATAGTCAGGATTTTGTACCAATACTCCTTTCGATTTATCTATTTCCGTTTGTGGTAACGGCAATAGTGCATTCTTGGGCTGATAATTCAGCTTTCCTGCTGCATGAAGCACATCAGAAGCAATGCCCCATCGTACGAGATCATAGAAACGGTCGAATTCCATTCCAAGCTCTACCCGTCGTTCGTGCCGGATGGCGTCACGAAGTACAGTCTGATCCATCGATTCTATCTTTGGAAGAATATTCGGATTGTTGCCACGTGCCCGTGCCCGTACCATTTCGAGATCGGCATTGGCTTCTCCTGTCTTTCCCAACTCATTGGCAGCTTCGGCCGCCATTAGCACTACGTCTGCATAACGGATAAGCCGGATATTTACCCAAAAACCTTTATTGGTATACTCACGCCGCAAGGCCGGGTCTGTATACGCTTTCTTGTTAAAGGCGCGTCCCATGGCCTGAGATACAGGTGATTCATTGTAAGGGGTATTTGTATTTTCAGGAGTGATCGGATCTGTCTCGTTCTTGCGGAAGTAGAGGAGGGTTGCATCTCTACGTGGGTCTCCCGCTTCATAAGCATTATACAACTCTTCAGTTGCCATATTGAATCCCCAGCCAAGATCCCATTGACTTGCGCCACGCACTCCCTGTACTTCACAAAACTGGCTACCTATTACATCGCTGGCAGGCATTGCTGCTGTAGCTGTACATTGTAGTTCGAAAATAGAACCACTGTTATTCTCACCTTCGTCTGTAAATATCTTCTCGTAGGGAGTATTCAGATTATAAAGTCCGCTTGACATGACATCGTTGGCGGCTACATAAAGGCTATCCCAATTATTGCGCATCATGAACGTACGTGCATGGAGCGAACGGGCGGCCCCCCAGGTAAGGCGGCCCAGGTATTCTGTTGTCCACTGTTCCGGCAGTAGCTTTTCGGCTCCGGCAAGATCCTTGTCTATTTGTTTATAAAGATTCTCTGCGGTGGTTTTAGGCACATTTGCCTCCGAAGAATCATTCACTTTAAAAGTGATCAGAGGAACTTCGCCGAAAGCACGTACCAGGTTAAAGTAGCAGTAGGCACGGAAAAACATCGCCTCTCCACGATTACGGAGATCTTCTTCCGTCAGCTTGCCGCTTGCTTCACTCTCTTCAATAGAGGTAAGGATGTCATTGCACTGGAAGATGATTGCATAATTCTGACTCCAGTATCCACCCAATAAACCATTGGTAGGTGTGTAGATGAAATCATCGTACATTTCTGCGATGTCCGAACCATCACTGCTTATACTGCCTTTTTCGGCATCTTCGCTTCGGAAACTATGGATGGCGAATGCCGGTGTCCCTGCAGTTATGTTAAAGTTACGCATCATGGTGTAAACGTTGTAAATCTTGCCATTTACCAATGCGTTCGGATCGTCATCTTCTGTAAATTGCCCTTGCGGACTACGATCCAAAAAGTCGTTACAACTTGTCAGTGTCATCGCCCCGATAACTAATGACAAGGATAATATATAAATATATAGTTTCATAATTGCTTTCTTTGATTATTATTTAATTGACAATTGACAGTTGACAATTGACAGTTGCTATGCAGCCTGATAGCGCAGCTCACTTTCAACTTTCAACTTTCAATTTTCCATTCTCAAAAGGTTAAGTTGATGCCGAAGGTGTAAACGGCGGGCACAGGATAACTACCGTTATCTACTCCGAAAGCAATGGCGGAACCGCCTAATTCCGGTGTGTACCCGGTATTATGCTTCCATGTTTTCAGGTTCTGAACATTGAAGTATACCTTCAGCGCCTGCATGCGTGCTTTGGCAATTAACGCTTTATCAAAAGTATACGCCAGTTGCAGGTTACGGATACGGAAGAAGCGTCCGCTTTCGACGTAGTATTCCGAGTTCTCGCGGTTAATGGAATGCTTCGTATTCAGCAATGGCTGGCTGTTTGATGTGCCTTCTCCATGCCAACGGTCGAGTCGCTGGGCCATATAGTTGAATTGAGCAAAGGTATAGTTATCCCAGGTACGGTATATCTGATTGCCACCTTGTCCCATCATTTCGACACTGAGGTCCCAGTTCTTGTAAGATACTCCTAAAGAAATACCGTAGGTGACGTCCGGCGTCGGATCGCCAATCATGGTACGGTCTTCCGGGGTAATCTTGCCATCACCGTTCACATCCTTGAACTTCAAATCACCCGGAGTTACGGTGGCCAAGGTATTGGTAGGAGAGGAGGCTATATCCTCCGGTGACTGGTACACGCCATCTACCTTGTAACCGTAGAAGTAACCTATCGGATAGCCCGCCATTGTATAGCTTTGGCTCTTATCTCCGGCGATGATAGAATATCCTTCCTGTACCAGACTTTTCACTTTGTTGCTGATCGTAGTCAGGTTTGCACTTACTGAATATCCCCAATCTCCGATCTGATCACGCCAGGTTGCTGCCAGTTCCACGCCACTGTTTCTGATTTCTCCCAGATTACCGATGCCCGGGATCGTACCGGAGATACCCGGAACTTCTGCAAGCAAATCTTTCGTATTCTTTTTATAGAATACTCCTTCCAGGTGTAACCGGTTGCGGAGCATATTCGTTTCGAATCCCACTTCCCAGGCTTCCACCTTTTCCCAACGGAGATTGGGGTTAGGCAAATATGCCAGTTGGTATCCCGGATAGATGATGGACGGTTTACCGAATATAGCCGAATATGCATTTTTCAGTAGCGGTTCGGCCGGATAGGCGGTACTCAGATTCTGATTACCCAATGTACCCCATGAACCCTTCAGTTTCAGCATGTCCAGCCAACTGATATCTTTCATAAACTTTTCTTCGCTCATCAACCAGCCTGCACCTACCGAGTAGAAATTCTGCCATTGGTTGCCTGTATATGAAAAGGCGGAGGAGCCATCCCGACGGAACGAACCGTTGAACAGGTATTTCCCTTTGTAATTGTAAATGACACGTGCCAGCATGGATACGGTTGTTCGTTCCCATTGCGTACTGCCGTTGGTGGCAGTGGCTGCATCTCCGATACTGACAAACCATTTGTCCGGATCGTCGGGGATAACGAGTCCCACTCCCTGTTTGCGGGCACCATCCAGTCTGCTCAATGAATTGTAATAGGTGGTAAAACCGGCAGTGGCTGTCAGGTTGTGTGCACCGTCAGCGAAACTATTGGTATACGTCAGTACGTAATCGCTTTGTACTTTTGTTTCGTTCTGTTTGAACTGGCTTACCTCTGTCTTTCCTGTTCCTAAAGTTGAAACATTACCCTGCACGGTAGGGTCATATACTTTGATAATTGGTGTATAAGTTCGTCCGTTGTCCGAAGCATAATCCATAGAGAATGTGGCACGGGCTGTGAAATGTTTCAGGAAATCAATTTCACCATATATACTGCCCGAAGCACGGTAGTTTTCAGCTTTGGTAGTATTGGCTTTCAGATCTACATCCACCATCGGGTTGTTCATCTGTGCTTTCTGAAATTCCGGCAAAGCAGTGTAAAGGCCATACTCTGTATTGTATACAGGGGCAACCGGTGTGGTACGGATAGCACCCAATACCTGTTTGGCATCAGCGGGTAAGATACGTGCGCCGTTCAGTTGGAAGCCAATCTTGAAAAAGTCTGTCAGCTTGTACTCGTTACTTGCATTGATGGTCACTTTACTGAACTTCTCATGTTTGATATTGCCCTGTTCGTGAGAATAACCTACGCCTAAATAGAAACTATGTTTCTCGGAAGCACCTGTAATGCTGATATTGTTATTGGTAATGAATCCGTTCTGGAAGATTTCGTCTTGCCAGTCTGTATTAGCATTCCAGTTGCTGAAGTCAAAAAGAGCAGTCTCTTCATTGGTCAGCTGTTCATTGTATAATTCTTTAAACTGGTCGGCATTGGTCATTACTATTTTGTCCACAACTGATTTCCAACCAAAAGATGTATTGATATTCACTCTGGTTTGTCCTTCTTTTGCCTTTTTAGTGGTGATAATGATTACGCCGTTCGCACCGCGCACACCGAATATGGCTAATGAAGATGGGTCTTTCAATACTTCCATTGATTCAATATCTTCCGGATTAAGGAAGTTGATATTATCGTTGAAGAGTCCGTCTACGATATACAAAGGTTTGTAGCCGTTGATAGAATTTGTTCCGCGGATACGTATTTCAGGATCATCACCGGCACGTCCGTTATTGATAATCTGTACACCGGCAATCTTTCCTTGCAGAGAAGACAGTGGGTTGGTAGCAGGCTTGTTAGCAATTTCTTCACCTTTTATATTGGTGATAGAACCGGTAAGGTCGCGTTTTTTAGCGCTACCGTATCCTATGACTACGGTTTCACCCAGCATCTGTGAGTCGTCTTTCATCACGACATTAATCACAGTTTGCAGCCCTACAGGGATAATTTGTTTCTGCATACCTACATATGAAAATTCAAGTACATTGTCCGGAGTGACTGAGATAGAATAGTTTCCATCCAGGTCAGTGACTGTTCCGGAGGAGGTACCTTGTATCAATACTGATACCCCGATCAGGGGTTCGTTCAGCGCGTCGGTTACTGTACCCGTCACTGTTTTTGTTTGAGAAAACAAAGATGACGAGGTCAGTAACAGGCAGGCTATGGCAAGGATATTCCTTAGCCAGGAGGTTCTCTTCTCTTCGGGAAGATGTTGTAAAGGTTTAGGTCTCATTGCGTTAAATTTTACTATTTACATGAACTACTTTATTAGAATACTCTCTTAAGTCTAATTGTCACATGAAGTGGCGACGAAAATATTAAAGTGAACAAACAAGTAGTAAAAAAGATTAGGATAAGAGTGTTAATCGTGATTTTTAACAGTGGGAAAGAGGAAGACGTGGGGAAAGTAAGATGGCTCGAATCTGATCGGAATGAGCAAAACTCACCACAGAGTAACACAGAGTTCCACAGAGTAGTATTTCTCTGATTGAAACGCGGATTAACACAAATGAACGCAGATTAAAAGACTGTATTTCTTTATCATCTATTTGTTTCCCTTTGTGAAAATCTGCGTTAATCCACGTTTCATCAAAGATTTAAACTCTGTGGACCTCCGTGTTACTCTGTGGTGAAACACACTCAAATCCGTTCAAATAGTAACCACCGCCTGGCGTACCTCCCCGTGCGGGAAGCACAAAGGGAGCACTTCTTTTGCATGTTTCATACATTGCAATACATTTTCTTTATTTCCGAGGAATGGACCGGATTTTTCTATTTTCAGTGTAGACATTGCTGCTGCAAAGCGTCCGGCTTCTTCGATACTTGCTCCTGCAGCCCGCTGGTACAGGTAACCAATTGTATATGTATCGCCACATCCTGTGGCATCTGTCACTACATCCGGCTCGTATGCCGGAATCTGATAAAAGGTTTTTCCGTCAAAGATGACTGAGCCATGCTACCAAATGTGAGCAGTACCTCTTTCACTCCCCATTCGTGGAGCCTATGGGCCGCTTCTGTTACATTGTCATATCCGGTTAATACTTCCATTTCGTGTTCATTCACTTTCAGGAAATGTACGTATTTCAGTGCTTCCCTTTTATTGGCCCAATCCACCGGATAGACGTGTGTATCGCGTACCTCACGCAGGTATCCTTGAGAGTCAATAGCAACCAGCCCTTTACCGGCAAGATGTTTGATAACATCTACCGAAAAATCATCGGCCAACAAAGAGCCCAGATGAAAAATATCCGCTTCGATATTCTCAAGCTGTTGTACGGTAAACGGATCTGCTTTGGCGAGTACTCTTTGCGTGCGTTCATCCTGATTCTCGCCATATATGTTTTCAAAGTAAACAGAATATTTGCTGGGAAGAGCGGTTACATCAATACCGGCGTCACGCATTTTGTCTATAACATTCAGCTCACTGTCTCCTACTGCAGTAACCAATTTATAATCAACATCGTTCAGGTGGCGGATAGCATATGAACAATAATAAGCAGTTCCTCCCGGCATGTATACGGTGGATTGAGGTGTTACTACCTTATCTAAGGTGATATGTCCGATGCAACAAAGAGTATGTTTCTTCATTCTAATTCCTTTAGTTAAATGAAAAAGCCTTCAAGAGTAGTTCTTGAAGGCTTTTTAGTGTTTGTGCGGCTGAAGGGACTCGAACCCCCACGTCGCGAGACACCAGATCCTAAGTCTGGCGCGGCTACCAATTACGCCACAGCCGCAAAATCCGTGACTAATTTTTTCTTTAGCGGTGCAAAGATAGATATATTTTTTGTTTTGCCAAACGAAAGACGAATAAAAGTGTTTATTTAAGTAATTTCCGTGCTTCTTCTATAATTGTATCAAACCCATTAACCTCATCTTTATAGTTTATATCCACTTTTACATCCGGATCAATTCCCCACTCAATATGGTTCATGTTTTTGTCAAAGTGCGGGCTGGCAGAAAAACGGATTGTCCAGCCATTAGGAAGTTCGGATGAAAAAGGCATTCCTGATCCTCCTCCGGTTTTATCACCTACGATTGTAACATTAGGAAGGCATCTCATATGATTGACAAAATCGTTGGTAGCGCTGTATGAATGCCGATTGGTAAGTACGGCTACTTTCTTTTGCCAGCGAATACCTTTGGCAGGTTCCAGGTAGATGGCGTATGGTTCTGAAAAGTCATTGTGTCCCGGACCTGTCTTATGACAGATATACCCTGTTAGTATTTTCTTTTCTGTGAATCTCGAAGCTATTTTAGCTGAGTTTGTTGCATTCCCTCCGGAGTTTTGCCGAACATCAATAATGAGTCCTTTACAGTTAGAAAAATAGGAGAAAACCCTGTCTAAATCATTATTATCAATGCCTTCGGAAAACTTCTCATAATAGATATAGCCAACTTCATCGTTTAGTATTTTATATTTGAAGCCGGCTGTCTGTTGATAGTTTTGCCCCAGATAATAATTGCTTTCTATCGTTGCTTCACTAAAATTACGTGGTGAGTCAAGCCAGAAGTCAAAGTGGGTTTGATTGTCAGTAGAGGTTAAGTTGACATGTCCGTCCTGAAGTTCGTACAACATATCGCTGAGTACCTGAAAGAGATCCCGGTCATCCATTTCCGGCTCAATAAATTTACGTTTCCTTTCTCCGATCTTTTTCCAGTCAATACCTTTATAGTCCAGAAAGCAATATCGCTCGTCGATGATTTTCCAGAGTTGGTCAAAGTTTCCTATCGGATCATTGGTATACTCTTCCTCCCTAATGCAGGCGGTCAACCCACTCAGGCAAGTAAGAAATAATAGCCAACTGATCATCCGGTTTCTCATCTTTCCATTTACAATTTACTATTTACAATTTACAATTGTCCACGCCATCACCCTGCATAGTACTTCTCCCTTCTCCATTCTTCCTTCTCCCTTTAATACGCCCTTATTGCCGGCGGCAATGGTGTTCCGTTTTTGTTACGGATCAGATACAGATCTTTTACGAATCCTACCATGAATACGTGTGAATATGTATGTGTCCGGATATCATTAACATCCGATTGCTGCAGATCTGCTACATAACTGAAGCGCATCTTTGCATAGCGAATCGGGAAGTCTATGGATAACATTTGTCTCATGGAAGGTTGGTTGTGCAGTGAAGTAAATTGTACTACTCCGCTGGAATTTCCCAATGTGAATATCTCGTAATAAGATTGACCGTAGTGAGGTGAAAACATAACCCCTATTACCGGTACATTGACCTGATAACGGAATGTGAGTGGATAGTTTTTTATTTTTGCATGCCAGATTGCCATTCCGGAAGCGTCGAGATTGAGAAATGCCCGTGCTGATGCCGGGTTATTGGTATTGCGTAGATTGTATACAAATCCTCCGTTAATGTCTGCCAGAGCCCCCGCCAGCAGCTTAAAGTTTTCTGTGATGCGGAATTGGTAATGCAATCCATAATTCCAATTCACCAATCCGGCAAAGGTATTATTATTATCTACCCGGTTATGTGTATATCCAATGTTTGCCTGAAAAAAGTTTTGTACGGATACTTTTCCATTAAGCAATTTAGTCATACGCATTGTTTCCCGTGAAATACGAAAGTCGATACCTTTATATTCCTGTGGTGACAGATAGGTGTCGAATATATTGGTATAACCTATTCCGTACATAGTGGCACGGGTCACATATCGGTTGGCTTGCAACGAATCTACCTGAGCATACAGTCCGTGGCAGAAAGCCAGCAGACAATATCCGGTTAAACCGATCTTTAACAGTATCTTCTTCCTCATTGACAAACCTTTATTTAGTTGAAAATTGAAAATGGAAAGTTGAAAATGGGAACCGGTTTTATGACAAGATATAATGCAGTTGCCCTCGTTTTCAACTTTCAACTTTCAATTTTCCATTATTCAAAACAGCTTCATCTGTCCTGTCATCTCGTCCAGAATATCTCCTTCACTTTTGCCATGGTCCGGATCGAGAATCTCTGTTTCCTCCTCTGTTTCCTCTTCTTCTTTGGGCGCGGGAGGTTCAGGGAAGCGGGTCGGTTCCAGTTCGTTGATCGTTTCTACCGTATAAGTAGTGATACGTTTACCTTTTGCCTTAAAGCCTTTGACGGCAATAAATTCATCGGCATCTATCACCATCGGATCTCGGAAACTGTCATGACCGCCAAAGATGACTTCCAGACGTGGATAATATTCATCAGTCAACAGAATCAGTTGATTGGCTTTGTTTTCTCCCAGGTAATTCTGCTTACGGGAGGTGCTTTCAAAACAGAAACGTTTCAGATATGGATAGTTCTGCTGATCAGCGTCGTATAAAACAGCTGTCCATACTTTATTAGAATCAAACTTCTCAACGATGCTTACATTGTTTTCGTAATGGTTGCTTACGTCGAAGTTTGTTGTATAGAATTCGCCTGTATTGAGAACTACCAGGATAGAGTCGTCGCTCTGGAACTCTCCCAGATATTCACCTCGTCCGTCATAGTTGAGGCGTAACACATCCCGGTCGAACCAGACTTTACGTCCCCCAAGCGTAGAGCCTCCGCGTTGCTTTAAGGCTATCTTGTGTACCGGCAGACGAGTCAGAATAACTCCCTGTGCCTGGCGACTCTTAATGCCAATCTCACTGAAGTCCCGTTCGAAGATGATACGGCGTACACGTGGATTCGGTTTCAATGTCACTTTTATGATTTCGGCTTCTCCGTTCGGATTTGCGCTGAAATATGTGATTCGTGACTCGGGAGTACCCTGTGTTACGTCATATTCGCGATCCCGTACGATGGAGGTTACGGCAAAACGTTTTATGTAGGTTGTTCCCTCTTTTCCGTCACGGTAAGTTACATTGTAGATCGTTCGTTTATCATTCTTCTTGAATACATTGACATACAGCACGTTTTTACCTACGAACTTTTTGTCGGCTACGGGAGTAATCATATATTTACCGTCTCTGTAGAAGATGATTACATCGTCTATATCCGAACAGCAGGCTACGAATTCATCCTTCTTGAGTGCTGTGCCGATAAATCCTTCTTCGCGGTTGATGTATAACTTTTCGTTAGCTTCCACCACTTTGGTTGCTTCGATGGTATCGAAATTGCGTAATTCCGTACGGCGAGGGAAATTCTTACCATATTTTTCTTTCAACATCTGGTACCAGCTGATTGTGTATTCCACGATATTGGCCAGATGATTGTCTATCTCGGCAATCTCCGATTTCATTTTGGCTATGTTTTCTTCCGCTTTGTCTGAGTTGAACTTCAGGATACGTCCCATTTTGATTTCCATCAGTTTCAGGATGTCTTCCTTGGTTACTTCCCGTATGAATTGCGGGTAGAAAGGAGTTAACCGGTTATCGATATGTTCGCACGCAGCATCCATATCTTTGGACTGTTCGAACTCTTTGTCTTTATAGATACGTTCTTCAATAAATATCTTTTCGAGTGAAGCAAAGTGAAGGCTTTCTTGTAGTTCACCTTTGTGTATTTCAAGCTCCTGACGAAGAAGATCGAGCGTGTTGTCCGCCGATTTTCTCAGTACATCACTGATGGCCAGAAAGTGCGGCTTGTTATCATCAATCACACAACAGTTGGGGATATGCTTACTTCACAATCGGTAAAAGCATATAGCGCATCAATAGTTTTGTCTGATGAAGTTCCTGCTGCCAGATGTACTAATATCTCTACGTTGGCAGAGGTGTTGTCATCTACCTTGCGCACTTTGATTTTTCCTTTGTCTACGGCTTTCAGAATAGAATCAATCACTGTTGTGGTAGTTCTACCATAAGGAATTTCCGTGATCGCCAATGTTTTATTATCAACCTTATTGATTTTGGCACGTATCTTCACAGAACCGCCTCGTTCGCCATCATTATACTTGGATACGTCTATAGAGCCTCCGGTCTGGAAGTCGGGATAAAGTTTGAAATTTTCTCCGTGCAGGTAACTGATAGAAGCATCACATAATTCATTGAAGTTGTGTGGCAATATTTTAGAAGAGAGTCCTACAGCAATACCCTCTACTCCTTGTGCCAGTAACAGCGGGAATTTAACAGGTAAAGTTATGGGTTCTTTATTTCGTCCGTCATAAGACAACTTCCATTCCGTTGTTTTCGGATTGAATACTACGTCGAGTGCGAATTTAGAGAGGCGGGCTTCAATATAACGTGGAGCAGCTGCACCATCACCGGTGAGAATGTTACCCCAGTTACCCTGGCAGTCAACCAGCAAATCTTTTTGTCCCAGCTGTACCAGTGCATCTCCGATAGAAGCATCTCCGTGTGGGTGAAACTGCATGGTATGTCCCACGATGTTTGCCACTTTGTTGTAACGTCCGTCATCCAGTCTCCTCATGGAGTGTAGTATACGGCGTTGTACAGGCTTCAGCCCATCATTGATATGGGGGACGGCACGTTCCAGAATAACATACGAAGCATAGTCCAGAAACCAGTTCTGGTACATACCTGTGAGTTGATGTTTTACGCTTTCATTGTGGGAGTCCGCCGGCTTATAGTCTGAATGTTCTTCCGTTATCTCGTTGATTTCGTCACTCATATGGTTAATATTCCTCTTGTTTTAACAACAAATTATCTTTTTTACATCATTATAGAACGATGTGCACGCAAAAATACGAATTTTCTCCAAAAAAATCATTTACTTTGCGAATTATTTCCGAGTGTGATTTACAGGCAGATATCGGAATCGTAAATTGTAAATGATTAAATTGTAAATAAAACAATGGCACAAGAAGACGTTTTTAAGAAATTGGTATCACATTGCAAAGAGTATGGTTTTGTATTTCCTTCAAGTGATATTTACGACGGACTGGGAGCTGTATACGACTACGGCCAGATGGGAGTTGAACTCAAAAATAATATTAAGAAATACTGGTGGGACAGCATGGTATTGCTGCACGAGAATATTGTAGGCATTGACTCTGCAATCTTTATGCACCCTACTATCTGGAAGGCTTCCGGACACGTTGATGCATTCAATGACCCATTGATTGATAACAAAGATTCTAAAAAACGTTATCGTGCAGACGTACTTATCGAAGACCAATTGGCTAAGTACGACGATAAAATGAATAAAGAAGTAGCTAAGGCTGCTAAAAAGTTTGGTGATGCTTTTGATGAGGCACAGTTTCGCAGTACAAATGGCCGTGTCCTTGAACATCAGGCTAAGCGTGATGCGCTTCATACCCGTTTTGCAAAAGCATTAAACGATGGTAATCTTGACGAACTCCGTCAGATCATTATTGATGAAGAAATCGTTTGTCCTATTTCCGGTACTAAGAACTGGACAGAGGTTCGTCAGTTCAACCTGATGTTCTCTACTGATATGGGATCTACTTCGGAAGGTGCAATGAAAATATACCTTCGTCCGGAAACAGCACAGGGAATTTTCGTGAACTACCTCAATGTACAGAAAACCGGGCGTATGAAAATACCTTTTGGTATTGCACAGATTGGTAAGGCTTTCCGTAATGAGATTGTGGCCCGTCAGTTCATTTTCCGTATGCGTGAATTTGAACAAATGGAGATGCAGTTCTTTGTAAAACCGGGTACAGAACTGGAGTGGTTCCCAAAATGGAAAGAAATGCGTTTGAAATGGCATAAAGCACTTGGTTTCGGTGATGATCATTATCGTTTCCACGACCATGATAAGCTGGCTCACTACGCTAATGCCGCTACAGATATCGAATTCCTTATGCCGTTTGGTTTCAAAGAAGTAGAAGGTATACATTCACGTACTAACTTCGACCTTAGCCAGCATGAGAAATTCTCCGGAAAGAGTATCAAATACTTCGATCCTGAACTAAATGAGTCATACACTCCGTACGTTATCGAAACTTCTATCGGTGTGGATCGTATGTTCCTTAGTATCATGAGTGCTGCTTATTGCGAAGAGCAACTCGAAAACGGTGAAAGCCGCGTGGTATTGAAACTTCCTGCAGCTCTTGCTCCGGTGAAGTTGGCCGTAATGCCTTTGATAAAGAAAGACGGACTGCCCGAAAAGGCCCGCGAGATTATTGATAGTCTTAAGTTCCACTTCCATTGTCAGTATGACGAGAAAGACAGTATCGGAAAACGTTATCGCCGTCAGGATGCCATTGGTACTCCATATTGTGTAACGGTTGACCATCAAACGCTCGAAGATAACTGTGTGACTTTGCGTAATCGCGATACCATGCAGCAGGAACGTGTAGCGATCTCTGAACTGAACAATATTATTGCTGACAGAGTAAGCATCACTTCGCTTTTGAAAACTTTACAATAAATCCTTGACGAATGAATAAGAAAATCTATTTATTACCAATCCTATTGCTGGCACTTGTCTTTACCTCTTGTGAAGAAACGAAAGAAGTGAGCAGGTATGATAACTGGCAGGCACGAAATGAGGCGTTTATCGACTCTTTGTATAATGTTTATACTACGGAGGCCGATCATGGTGGGTTGGATAGTATTCATCTTATGTCTGCTCCGGATGCCTGCATATTTTATAAGGAGCTGAAGCCGATAACGAATGATCCAAAGTTAAATCCGAATCCGACAAATCTGGATGAGGTTATCGAAGGATATGTTTCTCAGGATATGCAACCTTTTTATACAGATAGTGTATATATGTATTATAAAGGTACTTTAATCATCGGGGACCGATTTGATGGATTCAAAGGTGCAAACCCTACAGCCTTTGACTCGCCGAAGAAATTGAAGGTAACAGGTGTAATTACTGGTTGGAATGAGATGCTTCAGCGTATGAAAGTAGGAGAGCGAAGGTTAGTTTACATACCTTGGAACTATGGTTATGGTTCCAGTGGTAGTGGTAGCATTTTAGGGTATTCCACATTGATTTTTGATATGCAGTTGTATAGTATCGAAAATCGTAGTTCGAATTCGCTGTCGACCTTGGCTGTAGAAGAATAGATTTCTATATATAAAGGAAGTAGCCTGTTTCTCATAGTGATGAGGAACAGGCTTTTTTTGTTAATAGAGGAACTGTTTTGATTTAACTCTATTGTGCAGCCAGTGATGAATGGACTGACTGTGTTGTACCGATGTAGCGTGACCCATTAGGTGTATTACTCTTCATTATTCCTATTTTCAATAAATTCAAAATAGATTCTAAAGTAATTACAAGAAAATTTATATATATCGATTTTTATATGTATCATTGTAGATTATTTTATTTGTTCACTTTGATTCTATATATTATGAAAAGAGTTTATTGTTATTTATTGGTTTGTGTATTATCAGGAACAGGTTTGTTGAATAGCCTGTTTGCTAATAGTGGTGTTTCTTCTAATTTCCTCGAAGAGTCTGAAGCTTTTATAAGTGATCAGGTTTCTCCACGATCAGGCTTTAATGTTTATGTTAAAATAATGGCAAATAACAAGACGATTACGATTGCAACTGATCCATATGAAACTGTTGCACAGTTTAAGTCTAAGATTCAGGCTAAGGAGGGAATTCCACCTAATCAACAGAGACTTATTTTTGCCGGAAAGCAGTTAGAGGATGGTAGAACGTTACAAGATTATGCTATTACAAAGGAATCTACTCTCCATCTATTAATAAATTTCCGACCAAGTCGTTAACGCACAATTATAACTTTACTTCATATGTTTTTAATATGCTTGTGTTTTACTAGCTCATAAAAATAAAATCAGTTAATTTGTGGAACAGTTAGCTGATTTTATTTATTATAGCTCTTTTATAACCCAATGAAAGGGATATGAAATATTTACTTAGTATTTTATTTTTTATTATAACCTTTTCCTTATCTGCTCAAGAAGCTGTTTCGGTAGCCGGATTTATCAAAGATAAGAACTCCGATGCTATTGAAGGAGCAGCGATACGTGCACTTACTGCGGATAGTGTTTTCCTTTCGGGTACTACGTCTGATGCCGGAGGTTACTTTATTTTAATGCTTCCCCGGAAGAAATGCATCCTTGAAATCAGCTACTTGGGTTATCAAAAGTCTTACAGAACGATTTCGGCAGATACAATCTGCAAAAACTTATTGGCGGATACTATAAAACTACAGGACGAAAGCATTAATCTGGCTGAAGTAATGGTGACCGGAAAGGCTGCTGCTATGCAAATGAAAGGGGATACTTTAGAATATAACACGGGTATCTATGCGCTTTCGGATCAGGCCTCGGTGCGTGATTTATTGAAATTGCTACCCAATGTCACTGTTACAGAACATGGACAAATTTTAGTTCAGGGGAAACCGGTAAGTAAAATTCTTGTTGATGGAAAAGATTTCTTCTCCAATAATCCAGAGATGGCATCAAAATCACTTCCAGGCAAAATAGTGGATAAAGTACAAGTTATTGACCAAAGCTCTGAGGTGGACCGACTTACTGGATTCGATAACGGGGATAAAGAAACAGTACTTAACTTGTCCGTTAAAGAAGAAAATAAGGTAGGCGTAATGGCTCAGGCAGCTGTGGGGGGCGGGCGTGATATAAACGATAATAAAACGCGATATGAGCAAAATGCGTATATAAATCTGTTGAAAAGGCAGGATATGTTTTCTCTCATGTTACGAAATGACAATACGAATAGCGGAACCGGTAGTTCGCAGACAGGAGACAACTCTGTTGGGCAAATCGGGCTTTTGATAAATAAAGAATTTAGTAACCGCTTTAATGTTTACAGTAATGTAACATATACCTCTATAAAGTCGGTAGAGAATATGCTTACAGACCAGGAGACAATACTCTCGCCGGAATCCTCTCTTTTTGATAGTTCAAATCGTTTATCCGATACTAAAAATAAAGTTCTGGACGTTGGCATAAGGACAGAATGGACCCCCAATGGTAAAAATACGCTTATAACGCAGGCGTATTTGAATTATTCGAAAAAGAATCGTTGGGATAATGAACTTTTTAATAGCTATAATGGCTTGCGTGATACCCTCTATAATGGACATTCCGCCACAGAAAACAATGGTAACAACTACTCTCTGAATATTTCCATTGACTATGCACATCGGTTAAAGAAGAAAGGTCGGGTTTTTAGTACGTCGCTCTATGGTATCATAAATCAGGGTGACGCTCGTGAATCTTATTCCTGGAACCGTCGGATGTATGATAATAATGTCTATCAGTATGATTCACTTGTGAACCAACGGACGGTTAACGAGAATTCAGGTAAGCAAATCAAATTGGGTTTGTCGTATGTTGAACCTATCACGGAGAAACGTTTTATACAAATTGCCTATACGGCTCGTCTTTCAGGTGATCATGTCGGGAAAAATACTTATAAGGTTGGAGAAGATGTTTCATCTGATAACCTCCAATTATTACCTAGCCAAAGTCCGGGCACATCGCAGAGTATATTTAATCAGCGCTTTACATTAAATTACAAATCATTGGGAGAGAAAACCGACTATACGATGGGAATGAACGTAGATATTGACGACTCTGAAAATAAAACCCGTTTTCCGGATGACTCTTTCAGGGCCAATGTAAATCAAAAAGTTACCAACTACTCTCCGGTATTGAATATAAAACACCGGTTCAATAAAAGTAACACGCTGACACTTGATTATATGGGGACAATGACATCTCCGACAGGTACTCAGTTGCAGGACTATACCGATATAAGCGACCCTACTAACAGTATTAAAGGAAACCCTGACCTTAAACCGCAGTTTGCAAATGATGTGGTACTGAATCTTTCCGGTTCTAATTCCAAAACTCAGGGATTCTACGATGTCGGTTTGTTCGGTGGATACACAGCGAATGCTATTCAATCTTCTTACAATATTAATCCGGAGACAGGAAATCGAACCACTTCTTACAAAAATGTAAATGGTAATTGGAATGCGCAATTTCGATGCATTTATTATACACCGATAAACGAAACAAATTTTACAATAAGCAATGGGCTTAGAGGCGGATATGACAGAAAGAAGGGGCTCGTCAATGATGAGGTAAGTGTCATGGGTTCTTTTACTATTGATGAGAATCTGGTTCTCAGATATTATACTCCTGATTTCTATTTTAATATTCAGGGATTATTCAAATATGTGATTCTAAAGGGGCAGGGTCAATCTACCGATAATATGGAAACCCGGGATTGGGGAACAGAACTTAATGCATCCTATCTGCTGCCTTATAAAATAAGATTGAGTTCTTCTTTCAGATGGAGTTTAAAGAAAGGCTACAGTGGTGAAACCGGAAATATCAGAGAAAATATTCTGGATGTTGCTATAGAAAGAGATTGCTTCTCAAAGAAGTATGGTACAGGCACTATTCAAATATCTGCATTTGATTTGCTGCAAAGCAGAAGAGATTTATCAAGGAACGTAGGGGCTTCCTATATCCAGAATACAAGAACATCTACCATGGGCAGTTATTTTATGTGTCGTTTTGTGTACAGTTTTAATTTCTTTCCTTAAGTCTTACTGTTAATCCGGATGTTTAACGGCATGTTTCCTAACTTTTCTTCGGAATGGTATGTTATATTTAGTAGAATACACCCCTGATGTAATCTGCATTACATGTATTCACTGTAATTATTTCTATTTTTACATCGTACTTAAATATGAATGCCCATGAAAGAACTCATCAACCATCTGGAAGAATTAAACAGAAAAGCTGAGAACGGCGGCGGAGATGCCCGGATTGAGAAACAACACTCAGTAGGAAAGCTGACAGCCCGTGAACGTATCGATTTACTTTTGGAGAAAGGATCGTTTATCGAACTTGATAAACTTGTGACGCATCGTTGTACCGACTTTGGTATGGAGAAACAGAAGATACCAGGGGATGGGGTAGTTACCGGTTACGGTATGATAGGCAAACGACTGGTTTATGTTTTTGCTCAGGACTTCACAGTGTTCGGAGGGGCACTTTCGGAGACGTATGCTAAAAAGATCTGCAAGGTGATGGATATGGCCATGCAAATGGGTGCCCCGATAATCGGGCTCAATGATTCCGGGGGTGCCCGTATTCAGGAAGGGGTTCGTTCGCTGGCAGGATACGCTGAAATCTTTCTTCGTAACTCGATGGCATCGGGGGTAATACCGCAAATCAGTGCTATTATGGGCCATGTGCCGGTGGTGCTGTGTATTCTCCGGCTCTGACCGATTTTATCCTGATGGTGAAGAATTCCGGTTATATGTTTATTACCGGACCGGACGTAGTGAGGAGTGTAACACAGGAAGAGGTGAGTAAAGAAGAATTGGGTGGAGCTGCTGTACATACTTCTATATCCGGTGTAGCACATCTGGCTGCTGAAAATGATATTGAATGTATCAATTATATTCGTGAATTAATCTCCTTCCTGCCCGGAAATAATATGGAAGAACCTCCATTTGTTGCTACTTCCGATTCGCCCACGCGGCTCACACCAGAACTTTCTATGCTGATACCTACTAACCCGAATCAACCCTATAATATAAAGGAGATGATCGAGGCAGTAGCCGATGACAATAGTTTCTTTGAACTTCAGGCAGAGTATGCGGCGAATATTGTCATTGGTTATATTCGTCTGAATGGGAAAACTGTGGGAGTGGTGGCTAACCAACCGCTGGTACTTGCCGGTACACTGGATATTGATGCTTCTGTCAAGGCGGCTCGTTTTGTCCGCTTCTGCGATGCTTTCAATATTCCGTTACTGACTTTGGTGGACGTACCGGGATTCTTACCGGGAGTTGACCAGGAATATGGTGGTATTATTCGTAACGGTGCCAAGTTGCTATATGCTTATTGTGAGGCTACCGTACCTAAGGTGACGGTTATCACACGCAAAGCTTATGGTGGTGCCTATGATGTAATGAGCTCCAAACATATCCGGGGAGATGTGAACTTTGCTTTTCCTACGGCCGAGATTGCCGTGATGGGGCCGGATGGGGCTGTGAATATTCTGTTCCGTAAAGAAATAGACAAAGCAGGAGATCCTGAAGAGAAAAGAAAAGAGCTTCAGACTGAATATCGTGAGAAATTTGCAAATCCTTATCGGGCTGCCGAACTCGGTTATGTGGATGAAGTGATTGATCCGGCTATTACTCGTATGCGGTTGATTCGTAGTTTTGAGATGTTGGCTAATAAGCGCCAGTCCAATCCACCCAAAAAGCATTCTAATTTACCGCTTTAATATTGTAGGAGGAAACATATTATGATAAAAAAAATATTAGTAGCCAACCGTGGCGAGATTGCTATGCGTATTTTCCGTACCTGCCGGGTAATGAATATTGCTACGGTAGCGATTTACACACGGGTAGACCGTGGAGCGTTGCATGTCCGTTACGCTGAAGAAGCCTATTGTATATCTGATTCACCGGAGGATACCTCTTATCTGAAACCGGAAAAGATTCTGGAAATAGCCAAAAAGACTGGGGCTGCCATTCATCCGGGCTATGGTTTCTTGTCAGAGAATGCTGACTTTGCCCGTCGTTGTGAGGAAGAAGGAGTGATTTTTATTGGTCCGAGTGCTGATATAATTGCCCGGATGGGTATTAAGACGGAGGCGCGGAAGATCATGAGAGAAGCTGGCCTGCCCATTGTTCCGGGCACAGAACAACCGGTTCAGGCATTGCCGAAGCTAAAAAGGCAGCAGCAGAAGTCGGTTATCCGATTATGCTGAAAGCATTAGCAGGTGGTGGCGGAAAGGGAATGCGACTGGTGCGTTCAGAAGAAGAAGTTGAGATGGCTCTTCGTCTGTCCCAATCCGAAGCCGGAACTTCATTTGGAAACGATGCGGTTTATATAGAGAAGTATATCGAAAATCCCCATCATATCGAAGTGCAGATATTGGGTGATAAATATGGGAATGTAATTCATCTGTATGAACGTGAATGCTCCATCCAACGACGAAATCAAAAGGTAATAGAAGAGTCTCCTTCTCCTTTTGTGAAGGAAGAGACACGAAAACGGATGTTGAAGGTGGCTGTAGAGGCTTGCAGGAAAATAGGATATTACAGTGCCGGGACTTTGGAGTTTATGATGGATAAAGACCAGAACTTCTATTTTCTTGAAATGAATACCCGGCTTCAGGTAGAACATCCGGTAACGGAGGAATGTACCGGTGTTGATCTTGTACGTGATATGATTCTTGTTGCTGCCGGCAATCGCTTGCCTTATCATCAGGAGGATATTGAGTTTAGGGGTGCGGCCATCGAATGTCGTATTTATGCCGAAGATCCGGAAAATAACTTTATGCCGTCACCGGGAGTCATTACGGTACGTGAGGCTCCCGAAGGACGTAACGTTCGCCTGGATAGTGCCGCCTATGCCGGATTTGAGGTGTCATTGCATTATGATCCGATGATTGCCAAGCTCTGTTGCTGGGGAAGAAACCGTGCTTCTGCCATATCAAATATGGCCCGTGCTTTGCGGGAGTATAAGATACTGGGTATTAAAACCACCATTCCGTTTCATCAGCGTGTCTTGAAGAATGCCGCTTTTCTGAAAGGGGAGTATGATACTACGTTTATTGATACCCGTTTTGATAAAGAAGATTTGAAACGGCGTCAGAATACCGATCCTACTGTGGCTGTAATTGCAGCTGCACTAAAGCATTTTGAGAAGGAAAAAGAGGCAGCGTCGAGGGCTACTACTCTTCCGGTGGTAGGAGAATCCCTTTGGAAATATTATGGTAAACTGCAGATGACTGCCAATAACTATTAAAACATCAGTGATTATGAGTACAACATTAGCAACCTATTATGCCCGGCTTCTGGATATGCCCGACAATGAGTATAAAGTTGAGATTCTTGAAGATGGTCCTGTAAAGAAAATAGCAGTCAATGGAAAGGTGTATGAAGTAGATTATAACCTTGGTGGTGACTCTATTCATTCTATAATCATTGATCATCATTCTCATGGAGTGCAGATTTCTTCTTCCAATTCTACATATACTATCATGAACAAAGGAGAACTTTATCAGATAGAACTGAAAGGCGAAATGGAAAAGATACACAATTCCCGTAATGCTGCCGAGTCTGTGGGGCGTCAAGTGTTCAGGCGCCAATGCCCGGAGTGATATTGAAAACATATGTAAAGAAGGGAGATGTAGTACAGCGAGGAGAGCCGCTTTGTGTACTGGTAGCTATGAAGATGGAAAACGAAATCCGTTCGCTGACGGACGGTACGGTCAAAGAAATCTTTGTAGAAGATACGGCAAAAGTGGGTTTGAACGACCGTATTATGGTGATTGAGTAATAATGTGCCAATATGCTAATGTGCCAATGTCTTTCGGCAGTACAGCGCAGCATATTGGCAAATTAGTATATTGGCACATTATTAAAAATAATTTTCTCATATGTAATGTAGATTACACATTTATTAGCTTTTATTTTGCTCCTTTGCACAAGTAAAGAGAATACAGGTCCTGTTAATCGGCCGGTAGTATACTTAATATTTGGTGTCTTATGAAAATAAAAGAGATTATTCATTGGCTACTTCCTTCCAGGCGCTGGAAGATGGTAGCCATTGCCTTGTCCGGTCTGATTATCGGGGGAGGGTTGTTTTTCTTGTATATGCTCCGGGCGCATACCTATCTGGGTGACGACCCGGCAGCTTGCGTCAATTGCCATATCATGGGACCCTATTATGCCACCTGGATGCACTGCTCTCACGGACGGGATGCTACGTGTAATGATTGTCATGTTCCTCATGAGAATCCGGTAAAAAAGTGGGCGTTCAAGGGCATGGATGGTATGCGTCATGTTGCGGTGTTTCTCACTCGTGGCGAGCATCAGGTAATAAAAGCAAATGATGAAAGCGCAGAAGTAATCATGAACAATTGCATCCGTTGTCATACACAGCTCAATACCGAGTTTGTGTCTACCGGGCGTATCGATTATATGATGTCCCAGGTAGGAGAAGGAAAGGCTTGCTGGGATTGCCATCGTGATGTGGCACACGGGCAAAACAGCCTTTCTACTACCCCGGATGCTCTGGTTCCTTATCCGGAATCGCCTGCACCGGAATGGCTTCGTAAAATGATAAATAAATAAATTCATAAATAGATCTGTCAATTATCCTGTTTTCAATTGCTGCATGAATAGCATTGGCACATTTGGTTTATTGGCACATTAGCGCATTATCAATATGGAAAAGAAATTAAAGGCATGGCAAGGATGGCTGTTGTTTGGTGGAGCAATGGTTGTTGTATTCGTTTTGGGACTGGTGGTCTCTTCATTAATGGAACGCCGGGCAGAGATAGTCAGTGTATTCAATAACAAACGGGTAGAGATTAAAGGTATCGAGGCTCGTAATGAGGTTTTCGGAGAGAATTATCCCCGGCAATACGACACATGGAAACAGACTGCGCAGACTGATTTTGAAAGCGAATTTAATGGTAGTGAAGCAGTAGATGTACTTGAAAAACGTCCGGAAATGGTTGTTCTCTGGGCTGGATATGCTTTCTCTAAAGATTATACAACTCCGCGTGGACATATGCATGCCATTGAAGACATCACCCGAAGTCTTCGTACCGGTGCCCCGATGGATCCTCACAGTGGTCCGCAGCCTTCTACTTGCTGGACTTGTAAAAGCCCGGATGTACCCCGTATGATGGAAGCACTTGGCGTTGATTCTTTTTACAATAATAAGTGGGCTGCTTTTGGCAATGAGATTGTAAATCCCATTGGTTGTGCCGATTGTCACGAGCCGGAGAATATGAAGCTACACATCAGCCGTCCGGCGTTGCGTGAGGCATTTGCCCGTCAGGGAAAAGACATTGATAAGGCTACTCCGCAAGAGATGCGTTCATTGGTATGTGCACAGTGTCATGTGGAATATTACTTCAAGGGTGACGGTAAGTATCTGACTTTCCCTTGGGACAAAGGCTTCACAGTGGAAGATATGGAGGCATACTATGATGAGGCTGATTTTGCCGATTATACCCATGCACTGAGCAAGGCGCATATCCTGAAAGCACAACATCCCGACTATGAGATTTCGCAGATGGGTATCCATGCACAGCGTGGTGTGTCATGTGCTGATTGCCATATGCCGTATAAGAGTGAAGGGGGAATGAAGTTTAGCGATCATCATATACAAAGCCCGTTAGCGATGATTGATCGTACTTGTCAGGTGTGTCATCGCGAGAGTGAAGAGACACTTCGTAATAATGTATACGACCGTCAGCGTAAAGCAAATGAAATCCGTAATCGTTTGGAACAAGAATTGGCAAAAGCTCATATCGAAGCTAAATTTGCATGGGATAAGGGGGCTACAGACTTGCAGATGCAGGAGGCACTGAAGCTGATTCGTCAGGCACAATGGAGATGGGACTTTGGAGTCGCTTCACACGGGGGCTCTTTCCATGCTCCGCAGGAGATTCAACGCATTCTGGGTCATGGCTTGGACAAAGCTTTGCAGGCGCGTTTAGCTATTTCTAAGGTTTTGGCTAATAACGGATTTACAGGTGAAGTGCCAATGCCGGATATTTCTACCAAGGCCAAAGCACAGGAATACATCGGTCTCGACATGAAGAAAGAACATGAGAATAAAGATAAATTCCTGAAAGAAGTTGTTCCGCAATGGCTGAAAGAAGCAAAGGCTAACGGGCGCTTAGCGAATATTTAGTTGAAAGTTGAGAGTTAAAAGTTGCTGTGTAGTGTGAGCAACTAATTCTCCAGCGCATAGTAACTTTTAACTAAGTAATGTTTTATAATTAAATACTTATTTATCAGGTTGTTATTGAAACGCAAATGAACGCAGATTTTCTGTAAGGAATATTGTTTTCAAGCATAATGCAGCAATCTAATTCGCGAAAATCTGCGTTCATTTGCGTTTCAATAAATATTAATCAGCACTACATAGCAATTTTCAACTTTCAATATTCAATTTTCAACTAAATAAGGATGTGGCAAAAACCATGGGGATATAAAGAAGGGTTCGCTGTTTGCGGCGGACTCTTTCTTGTGGGTACTCTCTGGCAGGTAGCACTCGGAAAGTGTACGCTTTCTTTGCTCGCCTGGCCGGTGAATATTTATGCGGGAGTAGTCTATGTACTTCTGTTACTCGTATTGTATATTTTCTTTCGTAAGTACTATTTTGTTCGTTGGATGAGCAGTTATCAGGCGGCTGTCAGCGCTATGATTTCTTTAGTGGTGATGACGGTTATTATGGGGTTTACCCGTCAGTACCGTCCGGAAGTTACCGTTACAGGAATTGAAGGTTGGCTGGGATTTTCGCAGATGCTTTCCGCTTGTTCTTTTGTATTACTCTTCTTCTGGTTTGTTACATTGTTAGGGATAGTCATTCTCCGGCGGATTCATCACTTTACAGTACGTGATATTCCTTTTCTGCTGAGTCATCTTGGATTATTTTTAGTTCTGACCGGTGCTGTGTTGGGAAGTGCCGATATGCAACGGCTTGAAATGACTACTCAAACGGGTAAGGCAGAATGGCGGGCGTTTAATAAACAAAAAGAGATGCTGGAATTGCCATTGGCGATAGAACTGCATGATTTCACTATTGATGAATATCCACCCAAACTTATGTTGATAGATAATGAATCGGGAAAAGCACTTCCGGCAGGACAACCGGTGAATGTGCTGATAGAAGATGATTTCAGCAAAGGAGAATTACAGGATTGGGAGATTGAAGTGACGGAAAAGTTACCTATGGCTGCCAGTGTAGCTACCGAAGATACTGTTCGGTTTGTAGAGTTTCATTCAATGGGGGCAGCGTGTGCAATCTACGTGAAAGCTCAAAACACAACGAGTGATGAACAGCGTGAAGGGTGGGTGAGTTGCGGTAGCTTTATGTTTCCATACAAAGCGCTTCGCTTGAATCAGAAAGTAAGTCTTATTATGCCCGAACGTGAACCGAAACGTTTTGCATCCGCAGTAACCGTTTATACACAATCCGGAGAACAGGTAGAAGCCACGATTGAAGTAAATCGACCTTTTGAAATAGAGGGCTGGAAAATATATCAATTGAGTTATGACGAGTCGAAAGGACGTTGGAGTGATATCAGCGTGTTCGAGTTGGTTAGTGATCCCTGGTTGCCTGTGTTTATACGGGCATATGGATGATGATAGCCGGTGCTGTCTGTATGTTTGCATTGTCACACAAAAGAAAGGAGGAGAAAGTATGAGTTGGGATCTTTTCGGATGGTTTGCTGCTGTGTCTCTTTGTCTTTGGGGCTTTGGAGCTCTCACTGCCTGGAAAGGTAAGTCAATGGGTTGGGTACTGGGACCTACATTGGCAGGATTGCTTGTCTTTTTTACCTTTATCCTTGGGATGTGGATTTCATTGGAGCGTCCACCCATGCGTACAATGGGGGAGACCCGTTTGTGGTATTCCTTTTTCTTACCATTGGCAGGTATCATCACTTATGTTCGCTGGCGCTATAAGTGGATACTCAGTTTCAGCTTTGTATTGTCACTGGTGTTTATCTGCGTCAATCTTTTTAAGCCTGAAATTCATAATAAGACACTGATGCCTGCTTTGCAAAGTCCCTGGTTTGCACCACATGTCATCGTATATATGTTTGCTTATGCCATGCTTGGGGCAGCCACGGTAATGGCAGTTTATCTATTATGGATAAAGAAGAAACCGGCAGCAGAACGGGAAATGGAACTTTGTGATGATCTGGTGTATGTGGGGCTCTCGTTTATGACCCTGGGGATGCTTTTCGGTGCTTTGTGGGCCAAAGAGGCGTGGGGACACTACTGGAGTTGGGACCCCAAAGAGACGTGGGCAGCTGCCACATGGATAGGTTACCTGTGTTATATTCACTTCCGGCTTCATCAGCGGAGGAGCCATCGCAAAGCACTCGCCGGATTATTGGTTTGTTTTCTTTTACTTCAAATGTGTTGGTATGGCATCAATTATTTGCCTTCGGCACAAGGAACGAGTGTACACACTTATAATTTAAACTGATATAGTATGAAACTGACTGCTATTTTTTTAACCGGATTGGTACTGTGCTCTTCTGTTGTCTGCGCACAGGAAGAGAAGAACGAGTTTAGTATTGATGCACAACTGCGTGCTCGTGGTGAATATCGCAATGGCGTACTTAGTCCGCGTGCCGATGGACAACTGCCTGTCTTTTTTATAAACAATCGCGCCCGTTTTTCACTTGGATACAAGCGGGATCGTCTGCAAATGAAGCTTTCTGCCCAACATGTAGGTGTGTGGGGACAAGACCCTCAGATTGATAAGAACGGACGATTTATTCTCCATGAGGTATGGGCAAAGTTGGATTTGGGGAAAGGTGTCTTCGCACAGTTGGGACGCCAGTCATTGGTATATGATGATGAACGTTTACTGGGTAGTCTCGATTGGAATGTGGCAGGACGTTTTCATGATGCATTGAAGTTGGGATACGAAGCCGGGAAACACAAAATGCACCTTGTCCTCGCTTTCAATCAGAATGATGAAAAAACGATAGGTGGCAACTATTATGATCCTTCTAAAGCACAGCCTTATAAAACCATGCAGACTTTATGGTATAACGGCCAGTGGGCTAAGAATTTCAATGCCTCTTTGCTTTTCATGAATGTATATGAGACCGGAACGCCCGAAAAAGGAAAAACCAATTATATGCCTACCACCGGAACTTATCTCACCTATACTCCGGGTAACTGGACGTTAAACGGAAGTGCTTACTATCAGTTTGGTAAAAGGAAAGTGGGCGATGAGGTGAAGAAGGTTTCAGCCTATATGTTCGGTGTGAAAGCGGGATACAAAATCAATCAGCAATGGTCTGTCAGCATATTGACCGATTATCTGAGCGGTGATCCGGAAAGTAGTAAGGCGTCTACATTCGATCCGCTTTATGGCACTCATCATAAGTTTTATGGTGGTATGGATTACTTCTATGCTTCTGCTTACAATAGAGGTTTGTGGGACAAGCAGCTGAGTGTTGACTTTAAACCCACTTCCCGCTGGGCTATGTCACTGAATTATCATCATTTTTCTACTACTTATGACGTAACAGTAGAGGGAGATGAAGGACGTAGTCTCGGATCAGAGTTCGACTTGCAGGTAGATT
The DNA here is from genome assembly GCA_000613465.1 of Bacteroides nordii WAL 11050 = JCM 12987. Classification (GTDB taxonomy): domain Bacteria; phylum Bacteroidota; class Bacteroidia; order Bacteroidales; family Bacteroidaceae; genus Bacteroides; species Bacteroides nordii. Next base: position 1,998 of record BAJA01000012.1, on the reverse strand, counting down.
ACACAGTGATGAAGGATGTGAAACTGACGGTTGGTTACTCAACCATGCTCGGGACGAAATACATGGATGTGGTGAAAGGCGGTAACCATGATGCCTGGCAAGACTGGGGATGGGTCTCTCTCAATATCAACCCACGTATTTTCTTTGCTAAATGGTAGGACTGTAACGGAAAAAGAGCTATTTTTGTCACAAACCAAAGAGAAGTACTGTGGTAAAAATCGATTTTACAGATGAGTATAAACAACTGCTGTGGCAGATACCTCTTTTCCGGGACTTAGATGTGAATGTAAAACATCGTCTAATGGACGAACTTGAATTTACATTGTACAAGGTATCCCGTAAAGAGGTGGTGCTGCAACAAGATACGCGTTGCAATCATTTGTATGTGCTGCTGAAAGGCGAGCTGGAGGTTAATATCATCGATGTAGCCGGCAATCTGGTAAAGGTAGAAGAGATCATCGCACCCCGCGCCTTTGCTACTCCGCATCTGTTTGGCGAAAACAATATTCTGCCTGCCACCTTTACCGTAAGTAAAGATTCTATTCTTCTTATGGCTACCCGTACTTCGGTTTTCAAACTGATAAGTTCCGTGCCACAGTTACTCCATAGTTTTCTTTGTGTGACAGGCAACTGCAATAAATGTACCGTTACCCGTTTGCGTATCCTCTCTTATAAGAACCTTCGCAGTCGTTTCGTTTATTATCTCATGGAGCATCGCACCTCTGATGGTATCGCTTTGTTGGAGCATAATCAGGTACAACTGGCAGATTATTTAGGAGTAACCCGTCCTGCCCTGTCAAAAGAGATCAATAAGATGATAAAAGAGGGATTGATCTCTGTGGATAAGAGAGAGGTTACCTTGTTGAATATGCAAGGATTGAAGGAGTATATTTGATGTGATAAAGTATGTAAATGTTAGATTAATGAATTTTTTCTTCACGAAATGCAAATAATTAGTAATATCATCTCCAAGAATAAAATTCTCATATGATTTGTTGGGTATTAAGCCTGTCTTTTCCATGTTGTTATTTCTGCTTTTGTTATTAATTCTAAAGATTTTTATTTTTATACTTTAAAGCCTTCTATGGTTCATCTTCATAATTAGAAATTAATATATTTACAATTTTCTTTCTCCATACCCATATCATTAGTCCTAAATTGTCAAAATCATATACCTTTTGATTTTGTCCTCTATTTTTGCTAACAGGTACGTATAAGATATCTGCATTGTCAGGTTGCTGATAATCTATTAACATCAAGAAGTCTTCATAAAACATATTTATCAAATTTTTGCCTTTCCAATAACACTTTTTATCACATTTAATTGTTTCAATTTTGCCATTTTCAACCCAAACTTTAAAATTGAAATTATCGAAATAATAGGTGTCATAATATATGTATGGATCATCGTAAGACTCTATCTTGTGAGGTAAATGTAAATAGTTAGAAATGCTGTCTCCTAACACAAAAATTTCATAAGATTTGTTAGGTATTAATCCTGCTTCTGCCATATTAATGAATTTATTTCGTTATTTTATGCGAGTCAGTTGCTGGTAGTGTTTCCTGACTCTGTTAATTCTCTCATTTGTCTTTTTTATATATTGTTAGAAGACAGCATGCTAAAAGAGTGAACTTGATGGTTATTAAAATTAGTTCCAATGGGTTTCACCTTTATCTTTCTTTAGAGCAGCACTTCTAATGTCATTTATCTTTTTCTGGATCTTCTTTCTCTCTTTAGCAGGAGCCGTTTTCATCTTTTTTTGTAACTCCTTAATACGTTTTTCTGCTTTCTTTAATGCTCTTCCACCATCACCATGTGGCATTCCTTTCGTAGACTTTTTTCCGGATCTTATACCCAAAGTACTATTAGGCGAGCATCTGGAAAAATAGCCTCTTTAGCCATTTCTATACCTGCTTTCCTTATAAAACGTCCTGTTAATAAATCGTATACAGTATTGGTTTGTTCTATCCTTCCGGAAGCGGGAAGTCCATATTGGG
>BAJA01000013.1 GCA_000613465.1 Bacteroides nordii WAL 11050 = JCM 12987 | reverse complement strand
CCAGTACGCCCAATGAGATAATCATAAATGGTTTCATCATCTTCTTCACAAGAAGAAAAGCCAACAGCCAGCATGGTCAATACCAACAGCAACTTTATAGGATTCAATATTTTCATATTCGTTATTTTATTCTTTTACAAATGTCACTTCTATACCATCCAATTTACCAGAAAGATAGTTCTGACGTACCCAGACATTATCAAAATAGTGAATCTCTCCGGCACCACGATCCAGTTTCAACCCTTCCATTTCCTGATCTATCCATTCCCAATCAAAATTATAACTTTCAGTACGTGCAGGACGTGATTCGCCGACACGATAATAGTTGAATATCTCTTGTCCGCTCCTATCTTTCGTAAATTTCAGCTGATGGACACACTTCATATTATCTTCTGTATAATTTTCCGACCACGTTTTTCCACACAACTTTTCATCACTATTACGTAAATAATCATCTGTGTAGTAAACATCGTCACCACCACAAGCATTTAAACCAAGTGTCAATACTAATAACAATATAAATCGTGCATAGTTTAATTTTCTCATATTCTTATGACTTATAGTTAATATATGACGACAAATATAGCGTTTTTAATCAACGATGTGTGAATAAAGCCTGCTTTTTTATACCTTTGCGGCCATAAACGTTAAAATTCTTGCATGAAAATTCTTTGGCTCGACTTAAATAGCTCTTATGCCCACTCCTCTTTGGCGTTACCGGCACTGCATGCTCAAATTGCAACAGATAACTCCATCGAATGGGAAATCGTATCAGCTACTATTAATGAAAATGCAGGTATGGTGGCAAACAGTATCTATTATCACCAACCGGATATCATTGCCGCCACCAATTGGCTGTTCAATCACGAGCAGTTACTACATATTGTTTCAAGAGCTAAAGCGTTGCTTCCGCAATGTTGTGTAGTTATGGGAGGACCTGAGTTTTTGGGAGACAACGAAGCGTTTCTGCGCAAGAATCCATTTGTCAGTTGTGTGTTTCGTGGAGAAGGTGAAGAGGTATTCCCACAGTGGCTTGAGTGTTGGAACCAACCGGAAAACTGGAATACCATTGCCGGATTGTGCTACCTTGATAAAGAAGGAGGCTATCGCGACAATGGAATTGCCCGCGTCATGGAGTTTGCCAATCTCATTTCGCCAGAACAAAGTCGCTTCTTCAACTGGAGTAAACCATTTGTACAACTTGAAACAACACGAGCTGCTTCAACACGTGCGCCTTCTGTGTAAGCGGTGGAGAAAAACCGGTACGGACACTCTCTATAGAGGTCATCCGTGAACGCTTAAAAGAGATCCACCGACATGGTATCAAGAACATTCGCGTACTTGACCGTACCTTCAATTACAATAACAAACGGGCCAAAGAACTACTCAATCTGTTTCTCGAATTTTCTCCTGATATCTGCTTTCATCTTGAGATACACCCGGCCTTGCTCTCCGAAGAGCTGAAACAAGAACTTGCCAAGCTTCCCAAAGGTTTGCTCCATCTGGAAGCCGGCATTCAGAGTTTGCGTGAGCCTGTGCTCGAACAAAGCCGACGGATGGGACGCTTATCCGATGCACTGAACGGACTGAAATATCTCTGTGCACTGCCCAATATGGAGACTCATGCCGATCTTATTGCCGGACTACCGCTGTATCATCTCTCCGAAATATTCGAAGACATACGAACCCTTGCCGAATATGGAGCAGGAGAAATACAATTGGAATCGTTAAAGTTGCTTCCCGGTACAGAAATGCGGAGAAGAGCGGAAGAATTAGGGATTCAATATGCCCCACTCCCACCTTACGAAGTGTTGCAAACCAGGGAAATCAGTGTAGATGAGCTACAAACAGCCCGCTACCTCTCACGATTATTAGATGGTTTCTATAACACTCCTGCCTGGCAGTCTATCACGCGAAAATTGATTCTGGAAAACCAAACATTTCTACACGAACTTTTAAATCATCTGATAGAGATTGGGCTGATAGACCAACCACTGAGTCTGGAGAAAAGAGGATTGATTCTGTATGAATTCTGTAAAAAGTACTATACTGACTATCAGACGCAAGTAAGCATCGCCTGGATAGAGGCGGGTATGTCGTTAAAGAAACTTCCGGCTGAAAAAGTCAAAACCAAGCGGCAGGTTCCTCCTGAAACATGGACAATCCTCTATGGTGAATACAAAGAAACACTGCGTTTGTGCTTCTTGCCAATAAATCAGGAAGGACAAGCCGGTTATTGGTTTGGATTTGAATCGGAAATACAGAAAATCGAACCGGTTTTTAAGGCGTTCACAACATGATACGCAACATAGCAAATGTCAAAATCATTGTATGATAACCTTAAAGACCGCATTCTGAACTTTCACAAAATAAATCCCAGTTGAAAAAGAAGATATATCAATTGTCCGGTTCCATGTTTCTATAACCTTGACTCCCAAAGCATTGTATATACAAATCGTCTCACCATCATCAGTACCTTCAATATTCAAGACATCCGAAGCCGGATTCGGGTATATCGTCACAGCTGTTTGATTTTCGATCCTATTGATATCCGTTGGCACGTCTATGATATTAATACGAGTCTCTAAAATGCTGTTCCATTTATTTTTAGTATTTCCCTTTCCGCTTATTCTGACATAGCGGGCTTTACAAAGACCTATGTAAAACGTCTCCCAACGATCCGTATTTCCTCCGGATTGCCCATTAAAAACTTCTGTCCAGTTTTCATCATCCGTCGAAAGCTCTATTGAGAAGTTAAACTTACGCTTATGTCCATCCCAAAATGCAATATCAACCGTTGCTATTGTTTCTTCTGATAGTAAATCGTACTTAATCCATTGTTCACCTTCGGCCGACCAACGTGTATTGAAATCCCGATCCAAAGTCTTTTCCGGAGTATTTGTCGTACCGGTTTCATAAGTACTTGCCGTCACGTTTATATTCACTGCCTCGATAGGCGGTTCCGGTAAATCACCTACTTCCGGCATTTCACCTTCGGCCAGTTTTACAACTTCACTTCCGGCCAACAGGAAAGCTCCGACTCCATAGTCCCAAGTCGATTCAGCATTTAAGGGATAGTTTGATTCCGGCTTGAAACCAGGTCCTTGAACATATCCTAAAAGTCCGTTTTTATGAACCGCAATCGTAGTCATTCCATTCCACGCTTTGAGAACCACAGGCAGATAAAACTCTCTATCGAGTACTCCGTGATTTATTCCCCAAGATAAGCCATATACAAAAAGGGCTGTACCGCTTGTTTCCGGACCTGCCAGATGTTCCGGATCTGCCAAATTTCTATTCCAGAAGCCATCTTCACGCTGACAGGCTTTTAAAGCTGCTGCCATTTCGGTCAGCAACTGAACATACTCCACTCTATAAGAATGGTCGGCAGGCAGATCATTCAAGACACGAACACAAGCAGCAACCGCCCAACCATTTCCACGAGACCAACAGACTTTCTTCCTATTGGGACTCAGGCTCTTGGCAGGTACCTGCGTACTATCACGAAACCAAATGTGGTCTGTTTCATCATAAAGTTTCCAACGCGTTTTTGAATAGGTATGCATAGCATGCATCCGTTCAAAATAAACGTTATCTTTATACAAATCTCCCAGTTTCGAGAAAAGAGGCATCGCCATAAAATAAGAATCTACCCACCACCAATCGTCAATAGATTCCTGCGGATTAGTAATTAAATTATCCACACACTCTTTAATAGCCTGTATCTTATACTCCTGTTTATTTTTATCCAACTGATACAAATCAATGTAAGTTTGTCCACACACTTGCCCGTCAGCACCATGCTTGTCGGCATTTACTCCCAACGCCCACTTATTTTTTTCGGCCCATAAGGTCATATAATCAAGTAACTTCTGATCCTGATAAACCTTATAAAACTCCATACACCCTGTGAAATAAGCGGATTTTACCCAATCGTTAGTTCCTGCGGAAATTGCATTGTTGGTCATGTAATAGTTGTTCACTAAAGCCATTTGCTGAAGGACTCCATCTTTGTAGGCAACTGCGATATAGTTGCACTAACAGATAGAATGGGCACACAACAAAAGGAAACCAGTAATCGTGTTCTCATAATGCATTCATGTAATTTCATGTTCTTCTTGCTTTACTATTTGTGTTGTATAATATTAAACTCTCGCAATATACAAATCATTAAATAATTGAAAAAGATTAATCACATTTTTTTCATATAATCCTGTTAATAAATTCAATCGTCATATGCCCCCAAACTCCTATTCTAAACTGAAAAGAAAATCAAAAAATCAGTCTCCACTTTTAATATACAATACCTGCCCATAGCACTTTCAATCAATAAAGATAGTTATTTATCCAACCGAAAGCAATTAATTACTAATATTAATTCTCTACCTTTGTACCATTGACTGAAAGATAAAATATACAGAAACAATGAAAAAGTTCATCAAGGGCTTCCGGTTCACCCCTTCTAATTACCCGGACGAGATAGAAGATAAAATTCAAAAATACAGAAAACAAGGCATAAAACTCCCTCCACGAAAGGTACTCCGTACACCGGAACAGTTGGAAGGTATACGCGAAAGTGCTAAAATCAATACTGCACTGCTGGATTATGTTTCCGAGAACATTCGTGAAGGCATGTCTACAGAAGAAATCGACCGTATGGTATATGACTTCACAACGAGCCACGGTGCTATCCCTGCCCCACTCAATTATGAAGGATTCCCCAAAAGTGTATGTACAAGCATCAACGAAGTAGTATGTCACGGTATACCAAGTAAAAATGAAATTCTGAGTAGTGGAGATATTGTTAATGTAGATGTTTCAACTATCTATAAAGGATATTTCTCAGATGCCTCACGTATGTTTATGATTGGAGATGTAAATCCGGAGATGCGACGGCTGGTACAAGTCACCAAAGAATGTATGGAAATAGGCATCGCTGCTGCACAACCCTGGGCACGACTGGGCGATGTAGGTGCCGCTATCCAAGAACATGCCGAAAAAAACGGATATAGTGTAGTACGTGATCTTTGCGGACATGGAGTAGGCATGCATTTTCATGAGGAACCGGATGTGGAACACTTTGGCCGCCGGGGTACAGGTATGATGATTGTTCCAGGAATGACATTTACCATAGAACCAATGATAAATATGGGTACATACGAAGTATTCATAGACGATGCGGACGGATGGACTGTCTGTACGGACGACGGAATGCCGTCGGCACAATGGGAAAACATGATTCTGATAACTGAAACCGGTAATGAAATACTGACGTATTAACTCATGGAACTGATTTTACTCATTGTCACTATCATCCTACTGATTGGCTCATCATTTTAATACTGACTAAAAATAACGGGCAGGCACAAAGTGAGCAACTGCAAACTGCTTTGCGACAGCAAATGCAGGAGAACCGTGAAGAGCTGAATCGTAGCATACGCGAACTCCGCATGGAAATGACGCAAGCCCTCAATCAAAGCATGCAACAGGTGCAGGATGTACTACACAAAAATATGATGACCACCGGAGAACTGCAAAGACAGAAGTTTGATACAATGGCACGTCAGCAGGAAATGTTACTAAAATCTACAGAAAAGCGTCTGGATGACATGCGACTCATGGTAGAAGAAAAATTACAAAAGACGCTGAACGAACGTATCGGGCAGTCTTTTGAGATAGTGCGGTCACAGCTTGAAAATGTGCAGAAAGGATTGGGAGAAATGAAATCTCTGGCACAAGACGTAGGAGGGTTGAAAAAAGTGCTGAGCAATGTAAAAATGCGGGGCACTTTCGGTGAAGTACAATTGGGAGCATTACTGGAACAAATGATGAGTCCCGAACAATATGATGCCAATGTCAAAACGAAGAAAAGCGGAACTGAATTCGTGGAGTTTGCCATCAAGCTACCGGGTAAAGATGATGCTAACAGTACGGTATATCTCCCTATTGATGCGAAATTTCCAAAAGATGTCTACGAGCAATACTATGATGCCTTTGAAGCAGGAGATACCGTACTGATAGAATCATCCGGGAAACAACTGGAGAATACAATCAAAAAAATGGCAAAAGACATTCATGATAAATACGTCGACCCACCTTACACAACAGACTTTGCTATCCTGTTTCTGCCCTTCGAGAGTATTTACGCAGAGGTTATACGTCGTACAGCCTTAGTGAGATGCTGCAAAAGGAATACAAAATCGTAATTACAGGACCAACCACTCTGGGTGCCATTCTAAACAGCCTGCAAATGGGCTTCCGCACACTTGCCATTCAAAAAAGAACGGGAGAAGTATGGACTGTGCTGGGAGCGGTAAAAACAGAATTCAGTAAATTTGGCGGATTACTTGAAAAAGTACAAAAGAATCTGCAAAATGCCGGTGATCAGCTGGAAGAGGTAATGGGAAAACGTACCCGTGCCATCGAAAGAAAACTCCGGCAAGTGGAACAATTGCCACATGAAGAAAGTCAGAAAATTCTGCCTATCGATGAAAGTGAAGGAGATGACGAATAACATAAAGAAATAAGTTTTACTTACAACAAAGAAAGCATTCCCCCTTCTTCCGCCTTATTTTTGTAAATTCTTATAAAAAATCAAATTATTGGTCGTAGAGAAACGGTTCGTTTCTCTACGACCAACGAAGTGTTTCTCGGTGTGTTTCGGATCGATCTTCTACGAGTAAAAACAGCATCCTATAACCACTTCATAATCAACTGTTTAACAAAATAAAAGTTTGTATATTTTTCTTACCCAACTAACATATTCAGTCTTTTCATTTCTGTTTCTTTTTCTATCCACAAATATTTACAACAGCAAATAAAGTCGCAAAAAATAGTCATTTCTTCTTGGGTAATACCAGATAGAGTACAATATATCCTAAAGCACCTGCCAGAACCGTACCTGAAAGGACTCCGAATTTAGCCTGATTCAACAATATAGGATATGTGGAGCCGAATGAAAGATTAGCAATGAACAATGACACGGTAAAACCAATACCACCCAACAAAGAAACACCTGCTATATTCTTCCAATTCATACCTTCCGGCATAGGTGTCAGCCTGCTCTTAATAGCCAGCCAGGTAAAGAAATAAATCCCCAAAAACTTACCACACAGTAAACCTAAAGCTACTGCTATACTGACCTTGCCCATTACTTCTCCCCCTCCACTAAACACAACTCCTGCATTTACAAAAGCAAACAATGGTAGAATAATGTAATTGACTGCTCCATGAAGATTATCTTCCAAAGATTGTAAAGGGCTAATTACACGGTCGGAAGCAGACTCTACCTGTTTCAACTTGGCAATTTGCTCATTAGTAAGAACAATGCTGTTTCCTTCCATAGTCGGGAATGTATTGATTATACGGCGGATACGCTCAATATACTTACCAACATGTAGCTGAGGTTTGGCCGGAATTATAAAGGCAAACAGTACCCCGGCAATCGTACTATGAATACCTGATTGCAAGAAAAGATACCAGATAATAACCCCAATAATCAAAAAGAACAATTTATTGGTTGCTCCATGTTTACCGATAAAATAAAGTAGTACAAAAAGCAAAGCAGCTACCAGCAGATATCCATAAGCCACATGCGAACTATAAAAGACTGCAATAACAAGAATACCGCCAATATCATCGACCACAGCAAAAGCTGTCAGAAAAATTTTCAGACTTAACGGGACACGTTTCCCCAATAAGCTAAGCACACCCAATGAAAAAGCAATATCTGTAGCCATCGGAATGGCAAGCCCCTGCCTTCGGGAGTGTACGGGGTACAAATAAACGAATAAATAAGAACAGGAATCAGCATACCACCACAGGCTGCAATAAACGGTAATACTGCTTTACGGAAAGAAGACAACTCTCCCACCAATAATTCACGTTTTATCTCCAACCCAACTAACAGAAAAAATACAGTCATCAACCCATCGTTAATAAACTCAATCATAGTCAGATTCTGACCTCCATGTGAAAGCAGATTGAAACTTCCTATCCGGAAATGAAGTTCATGTGAAAGAAACTCCTGGTAGGCAGGAGCCAACGGAGAATTAGCAATAATAGCAGCAGCTATGGCAGTTACAAACAACAAAATACTCGCCACAATATTCATAGCCGAGAAATTCCTCATTGAACGTAAGATAGTCATAATATGTGTGTTTTAGTTAGTATATGATTTAATATTATTTCTATTATTCCATATAGCTTCTCAAAGCTAGTTTTTTTACCCAAAGAACAAAGATTCCGGTTAATATTAAGTTCAGTACGATTGTAAGAACCGAAATAGCCAAAGCAGGCCCACCAAGATTGTAACCAAGAGCTATGAAAATAACCCTGCTCCTACTTCACCACGGGTAAACATACCAATAGACAAAGCTAATCGCTCACTGAATTTGCGATCCCGATAGAAAAAGACGGGAAATAACTTTCCGATATTCGATAATAAAGAAACAATGAGCACATGAAGAGCAATCACTCCCCACGGCATCATCTCCTGTGAACCGGTAACGGAATATTCTCCAGCTTGAGTCTCTGCAAAATTGACACCTATAAAATGAGGCATACTCATACCTACCAGAAACATAAACAGGAAAGAAATACCAGTAGAAACGTTGCGTTCCATTGGAGTATCTATCTCTTTGTGCTTCATTATCATGCCTAATATAAACGCAGGCAGCAACACTTCAATGTGAATACTTCCTTCTTCGCCATACAGACCTTTACTGATCAGATACAAAGATTGAGTAGCAACAAAGACAAGGGTAGAATAAAATAAAATTGCTTTCCAGTCCTGCCTCCAATTATACTTGCTCAACTGTCTCCAACCAAACAATAGTAACAAAAATACGATCAGAACGACAATAATCAGCTGCCAGCGTAAACCAATCATCATAATCTGAAGGGGAATCATCAAAAGAATGGTATCAAGATCATCGAAAATGGCAAGTACCTGAATCTTCTTGTACATCCAACTTGCTTTGAGCCCAATGGCAGCCAACATAGTAAAAAGAATACCGGCAGAAGTAGGAGCTGCAAAACGACTCAGTAATAAGTTCTCTTTCCACGCTTCCCAACTATTCCAAAACTCTGGAGGAAGCAATACAAATACATAATAAAGGGCAATCAGCAACCAAGGCATAGCAGCCGTAGCCATTGCTATAAAATAATCTTCAGTGTAACTTTTCCAACGGGATTTATCAACTTCAAACTCTCTGCCTACATTAATCATAATAAATCCCAGGCAAATATAAAGCAATATATTAGCAACAGTCTTCACTGCGCCATATCCGCTTCCCGCAAGCACTGGCAAGAACTGAGACAGGAGAAGACCTATTATAAGGAAAACCGAAAAAGACAGAACTTTTCTCATTTTGTATTGTACGTATTTAAGTAATTGCCAGGGAAAGCTCTGTGGACAGATGGCAATTACCTGGTGTATCTAAAACTATTAACAGCGCTATTTGTTCAAGATACACCCTCTTTTAGCTATCACAAAAAAGTTTTAATCAAGCTTTAGCACAGCAAGAAATGCTTTCTGAGGCACTTCTACATTACCAATCTGCTTCATTCGTTTCTTACCTTTTTTCTGTTTTTCAAGCAACTTACGTTTACGGCTGATATCACCACCATAACATTTTGCAGTCACATCCTTACGAACTGCCCTTATCGTTTCACGGGCTATAATTTTAGCACCGATAGCCGCTTGGATAGCAATTTCAAACTGCTGTCTAGGAATCAGTTCCTTCAACTTCTCGCACATACGGCGTCCCATATCATAAGCGTTATCAAAATGAGTCAATGTAGAAAGTGCATCAACAGATTCGCCATTCAGCAGAATATCCAGTTTTACAAGCTTGGACGGTCGGAAACCATCCGGATGATAATCAAAAGAAGCATATCCTTTGGAGATACTTTTCAGTCGATCGTAGAAATCGATCACAATCTCACCCAAAGGCATGTTATAATATATTTCTACACGATTGCCGGAAATATATTCCTGTTTAATCAGCTCACCTCGTTTACCTAAGCAAAGGGTCATAATAGGACCGATATAGTCGGTAGTGGTGATAATAGAGGACTTGATATAAGGCTCTTCAATACGGTCTATCATTGTAGGATCGGGCATACCACCGGGGTTATGTACCTCAGTCATGTTTCCCTGCTTGTCGTAGATATTATAAGAAACGTTTGGCACGGTAGTAATCACATTCATGTCGAACTCACGATCAAGACGTTCCTGCACAATCTCCATATGAAGCAGACCCAGGAATCCGCAACGGAACCCAAAGCCTAAAGCTAATGAAGATTCCGGCTGGAAAGTAAGCGAAGCATCATTCAACTGCAATTTTTCCAAAGAAGCACGCAGATCTTCAAACTCTTCGGCCTCAATAGGATATACACCGGCAAATACCATTGGTTTTACCTCTTCAAACCCATCAATTGCTCTGTCACAAGGACGGGCAATATGTGTGATAGTATCACCTACCTTTACTTCTTTGGAAGTCTTAATACCCGAAATGATATATCCTACATCTCCGGTACGTAATTCCTTACGCGGAACCATATCCATCTTGAGTACTCCGATTTCGTCGGCTGCATATTCTTTTCCGGTATTAAAAAATTTCACCTTATCACCGGAACGAATCACTCCGTTTACTATCTTGAAATAAGCAATAATTCCGCGGAATGAATTAAATACAGAGTCGAAAATCAATGCCTGCAACGGCGCTTCATCATCTCCTTGCGGATGAGGTATACGCTCAATAACAGCAGCGAGTATTTCTTCTACTCCCATCCCCGTCTTTCCGGATGCACGTATGATTTCATCACGCTTACAACCCAGCAACTCAACGATTTCGTCTTCTACTTCTTCGGGCATGGCACTTGCCATATCGCATTTATTAATGACGGGAATAATTTCCAGATCATGTTCAATGGCCATATAAAGATTCGAGATTGTCTGCGCCTGTACTCCTTGCGAAGCATCTACAATGAGCAATGCACCTTCACAAGCAGCAATAGAACGGGAAACTTCATATGAGAAGTCCACGTGTCCCGGAGTATCAATTAAATTCAGAATATACTTTTCGCTTTTATATGTATACTCCATCTGTATGGCATGGCTCTTAATGGTGATACCTCTCTCCTTTTCCAGATCCATATCATCCAGCATCTGGCCTGCGGTCACCTGTATGGTGTTGGTGAATTCCAGCAGACGATCTGCTAACGTTGATTTACCGTGGTCAATATGAGCAATGATGCAAAAATTACGTATATTCTTCATTCTAAAACAACTATCTAATTATAAATAAGAACTTTATGATAAAAGAAGGATACTCTCGTAAAACATTCGTAAAACAAATGACAATATACAATAAATAACAACTCTTTTATTGGGCACAAAGATAATGAAAAATATGAGGTTTTAAAAGCTATTTTTTTAATAACTCCAAAGGGCTAAGTGTACTACTGTAATAAAACAAAAAGACAACTAAAACAAGGCTATCTTCCATGACAATTCTTATATTTCTTACCGCTTCCACATGGACATAAATCATTTCGACTTATTATTTTTGATGCAGTTTTTTCTTGGATATCTTCAGAATTCTTATCTTGCAATATTACTTTATTTTTTTCCATAGAACTTATAAAAGTAGAAACAGAAGTTTTTTTTAACTTTTCATTCGAGTCTTCTATTTAATACTCCATACTGGAAATTAGAAAATCCGTACCAGATTCATATCATTTGCCTTTATTTACAATAAAAATGCGCAAATCATCTACATAAAAAAATGCGCTGATAACATTCAGAAATGTATCAACGCATTTTTTATGGGTAAGTGATTTACTCTCTTAGTTCAATTTAATGAAAAGTTCACCATCAATTTCCTGAGTAGAAACTTTGTCTTCTCTTAGCAACCAACCAAGACCCAAGAACAAGTCTTTGTCTACCAGCTTAGTTACTTTCTTGATTTGCTTAGCGGTCAGACCTTCTGTACCGTCCAGTGCATTCCAGATTTTACCTGCAATTTCACCTGCTTTTTCTTTCAACATTTGCTTTAGAAATTTTAGTTAAACATGATGTAAAAACTGACAACCTCTCAGCTTTCAGGTTTTATTTCAGCTGCAAATATAGTTATATTTATGTTATATAACACTTTATTGGGCGTTTTTTTGCATAATCTGTAATAAAAACGGCTTTTTTATAGCTATTTCGGGTATTTTTCGAGATATTCCACCCAAATTCGGGCAGCTTGTTCTACCATCCTGGTACACGGACGTTTAGCATAATATTGCTTGGTTCTTTCTTCAGGAACTGATGACAAAAGAGCTTTTTTCTTCAAACCTAATAGTTCGCCACAGTTCAGTGAGCCATTCCTTTTCCTGAACTCAGCAGCAAGTTCCTGTACCAAAGCATAGTTAGCGGCTTTCCCTTCCTTATCGGCTCCGTCAGTTGCCCCTGTTTCCAGTCCGGCCAACAGAAACATACCGCAAGCAGCCCCACAAGTCTCTCTCATACGCCCAATACCTCCTCCGAAAGAGGCTGACATACGAAAAGCCTGTTCTTCGGTAAATCCATACATATCAGCAAAAGCAGCCACTACAGACTGAGAGCAATTATAACCGCTTTTGAAAAATTCAACGGCACGCTGTATTCTATCTTCCATTTTTGTTTCTATTATTTATTTGTGCAAAAATATAAAAAAGTATCTTTGCAGACATAACAAAAATGCAGTAATATAATGGCTATAACCTTGGATATACAATTGCCACACTACCCACGTGGTTTTCATCTGATAACCCGCGACATTGTATCACATTTACCAGAACTCCCCGAAAATGGGTTACTTGTAGTGTTTATCAAGCATACTTCGGCAGGAATTACAATCAATGAAAATGCAGATCCGGATGTCCGTAAAGACTTCCAAACCTTCTTTAATAAACTGGTTCCGGATGGAGCACCTTACTTCATTCATACTCTGGAAGGACCAGACGATATGAGTGCACATATCAAAGCGTCATTAATTGGCAGTTCAGTCACAATCCCCATCAAGAACCACAAGTTAAACCTGGGTACCTGGCAGGGGATTTATCTGTGTGAGTTTCGTGACGGAGGAGACAGTCGTAAACTGAGCATTAGTATACTCTAATGTAATCAGTCCTTTACTTCCAACACCATCGGACAATGATCTGAGTGTACCGCTTCATTCAATATACAGGCACTCTTCAGCATCGGGCGTACAGGTTCACTTACCATACAGTAGTCTATACGCCACCCTTTATTCTTTGCACGTGAATTGAAACGATAACTCCACCAAGTGTACTCTTGTTTTTCAGGATACAATGTGCGGAAAGAATCAACAAAACCAGCAGAAAGAAAACGAGTCATCCACTCCCGTTCTTCCGGTAAGAAACCGCTATTCGTAGCATTACGGACAGGATCGTGGATATCTATCGCTTCATGACAAATATTGTAATCTCCGCAAAGAATCAAATTGGGACGGGACTTTTGCAATTCTGTTACATACTTCTGGAAAGCTTCCAGCCACACCATTTTGAATGCCTGTCGTTCATCACCACTTGTCCCAGAAGGATGATATACACTCACAACTGATAAATCACCAAAATCGGCACGAATAAAACGCCCCTCATTATCATATTCTTCAATTCCCATTCCATATTCCACATGATCGGGCTCACGACGGGTAAGGATAGCTACGCCACTGTAACCTTTCTTTTGTGCAGAATATAAATAGCCTTTATACCCCAGTGCCTCAAAAGCTTCACCGGGATATTGTTCTGGTTGCAATTTGGTTTCCTGCAAACAAAGTACATCCGGCTGTTCTTGTGCCAGCCAATCAGGCAAACCTTTTGAAACTGCGGCACGCAGGCCATTCACATTATAAGTTATTATCTTCATAAGATGTTTATATTTACAATCGAGAATCCTGAGTTCACAAGATTTCTACGAGTATTAATTATCAGTCATTAGACGATTTCTTTGTTCTTCTATCTTAGCAGCTTCCCATCCTATTATAGCAGTTTTGCGGGTCAATCCCCAATGGTAACCTCCTAAAGCACCGGTAGAACGAATGACACGATGACAAGGAATTAAGAATGCTACCGGATTGTCTCCTACTGCTGTTCCTACAGCACGGGATGAACTGGGACTATCCAGATAATTAGCAATGTCTCCGTAAGTGGTCAATGTTCCCATTGGTATCTTTAACAATGTCTCCCAAACCTTCAGCTGGAATTCCGTACCACGCAAATGTAGCTTTACCTCATTGAGATTCGTCCAATCCATAGAAAAAACAGCAAGGGCACGTTCCTGAAACTCATCGGGATGTTTCTCAAACGTAGCGAATGGAAAGTGATGCCCCAGTTCTGCCAATGCCTGCTCCCGGTTGTCACAAAAAGTCATATAACATACTCCTTTAGAAGTAGATGCTACTAATATTTCACCAAAAAGAGTTTTGGCAAAACGATAGTTTATGGTTAAGCCTTTGCCACCGACTTTATATTCTCCGGGGGTCATTCCTTCAATATGAATAAAAAGTTCGTGCAAACGCCCCGTACCCGAAAGCCCGATTTCAAAAGCAGCATCAAAAAGACTTCCCTGCCCTTCTTTCAGGATTCTCTTAGCACGATTTACACTGATATATTGCAGGAATTTCTTCGGACTTACTCCTGCCCATTCTGTAAATAGCCGTTGAAAATGATAAATACTCACATTCGCCTCCTCCGCCATATCGAATAACGAAGGCTGCTCCTGGTAGTTGCGGGTAATATACTCAATGGCATCTGCCACGCGAGCAAAATTAATCTCGTCTTGTTTATTACTCATAATTATTAAGTTTTACCGGGTAAAATTAGTACTACCATTCAGCAATGGCAACCTGTTTCTTGCTATCTTATCTTTCATGAAACAGCAACATGATATTCAATACAGATACTACTATTGCAATAGCATAAAGCACAAATGTACTCCAACGACTATTCACATAATTGCCCATTACTTTCCGCGAAGAAGTCAACCCGACTTGCAAAAATACAGTAAACGGCAATTGAATACTCAGCACCATCTGTGATATAAGCAATCCTTTGAAAGGATCACCGATGAAAAATATCAGTAGCAAAGCGATACCTAAAGAGAGAATAACACCTACCTGTGAATGACTATCCTTTATATGATATGATTCACCAAAGATCCCCGCAAAAATAGATCCGGCAGCCATTCCACTGGTTATAGTAGAAGAAACTCCCGCCATCAACAAAGCCAAAGCAAACACAATAGCGGCATTACTACCTAACAAAGGTTCTAATAACGATTTTGCCTGTTGCAACTCTTCTACCTGTATTCCACTTTTAAAGAAAGTAGCAGCAGCAAGCAGAATCATCGCACTATTGATGGCCCATCCAACGATCATTGAAAAAAGTGTATCGAATAATTCATATTTAAGAACCTTCCGGATGGAAGCATCATCCTGCTTATTATATTCATGGCTTTGTATCACCTCCGAATGAAGAAACAGATTGTGAGGCATTACTACCGCTCCAAGCACACTCATAATGATAAGCATACTCCCTTTCGGAATGGCAGGCGTCACCCAACCTTGCGCAGCTAACGGCCAGTCTATATCCACAAGAAACAACTCATAAATAAACGAAAGTCCGATAACAGATACAAAAGCAATAATAGAACGTTCTATCTTTTTATAGGAATTGGTAAACAACATAACAGAAACGAAAGCCGTGGTCAATACGGCTCCCCAAATTATAGGGATATCAAGTAGCATCTCCAATGCAATGGCTCCCCCAAGAATCTCAGCCAACGAAGTAGATATAGAAGCTAATACAGCTGTCCCAAGGATAGGACGTGATACCCATTTTGGGGTATATTGAGTAGCAGCCTCTGACAAACAAAGTCCGGTTACAATACCCAAATGCGCTACATTATGCTGAAGTACGATTAACATGATGGTAGACAGCGTTACTACCCATAATAAGGAGTAACCAAACTCAGAACCTGCGGCAAAGTTAGAAGCCCAGTTACCCGGGTCGATAAATCCTACAGTGACAAGCAATCCGGGACCGATATATCTAAACACATCCAATCCCCCTAAATAGCGTTTATGGTCTTTACGCTTTAAATCCTTAAATATATTCCGCATAATAAAGTTCTGTTCTTTTTTCTTTAATGTTTGTACAAAATTACAATTAAATGCTATCAAAAGCAATGCTTAATCTGGTTTTGTTGAATGGTAGTGATCTACCTTAATGATAATAAACAAAACAATCAGACTACTTGTTCAGTTCATTAAAAACGGTTATCTTTGAACGTTATTTAATTAAAAATAAGACATTATATGAAAAAGATCCTCTCAGCAGTTTGCCTTGCTGTACTCACATTAACTTCTTGCCAGCAGGCAAAGCAAAAAGTATTTGAAATAGCTTCCCAGGAAGTAAATAAACAGTGTCCTATGACCATTGACGAAATGACAAGAATGGATAGTACCAACTACACAGGTGGTGATAACACATTTACCTACTATTATACCCTCACGGGTACTGCTGACGATCCAACTATCGCAGAGGCTACTCAAAAACAATTAACAGAAAGTCTTCCGGAAATTATCAAAAATACGGATGATCTTAAAATATACAGAGAAATGGGTGTAACGATGCTGTATGTCTATCTATCAGACAAGACTCATGAGGAGCTGTTCCGTGTTAAGATAACACCGGATATGTACAAATAAAAAAAGAACTTCTATCCAATAAAAACGGAGGCACTTAAAGATAGTGTCTCCGTTTTTTATTGGATGCTATATTAATTTCAATATCCCATTTCGTGTAATGCCTTGCATAACTGATCGGGACAGGAAGTTGGACGACCACTACACCGGATACCCTCCAGTTTAGTAATTACCTCTTCTACTTTCATCCCCTTTACTAGGCGGGAAACTCCCTGTAAGTTACCATTACATCCACCCCAATAGGTCACTTCTTTCAGAATATCATTCTCTACATCGAGTTCAATATTCGTACTACAAGTCCCCTGGGTTCTATAGACATACTTCATTATTCTTCGTCCTCAGACGCCGGTTTCATATTAGTATATACATTCTGAACATCCTCGTCATCTTCAAGGCGCTCTACCATCTTATCAATAGTAGCACGTTGTTCATCATTCAGTTCTTTTTCGTCATTCGGAATACGGGTAAATTCGGCACCCTTTACCTCAAAACCATTATCTTCGAGATATTTCTGAATCTGAGCAAACGATTTAGGATCACCATAAATTGTGATTTCCTCCTCATCCTCATCATATTCATCCTCTACTCCGTAATCAATCAGTTCAAGAATCAGTTCATCCATTTCCAATCCTTCTTTCTTGGCAATAGTGAACATAGATTTCCAACTGAACATAAAATCAAGCTACCGGAAGTACCCAATGTTCCGCCAAATTTATTGAAAACACTACGCACATTAGCTACTGTACGGGTAGTATTATCAGTTGCAGTTTCTACAAATACAGCAATACCAAATGGACCATATCCTTCATAATTCATTTCTTTATAGTCCTTCTGATCTTTACCCATTGCATTTTTGATAGCGCGTTCCACGTTATCCTTCGGCATATTCTCACGTTTTGCAGTAGCAACAACAGCACGCAAGTGCGGGTTGTTTTCAGGATCCGGTCCACCGGCCTTTACAGCAATAGCAATCTGTTTACCTATTCTCGTAAATGTACGGGCCATATTGCCCCATCTTTTCAGCTTGGTAGCTTTTCTATATTCGAACGCTCTTCCCATTGGTATGTATTTTAATTATAAATTTTTAAATTATTAATTTCCACAAGATTTCTATCTCAGTTTCGCATTTAGCTTCTCTTCCAGATTCTTCACCAACTTAGACATGATTTTGTCAATCATCTTATCGTTAAGCGTCTGTGACTCATCCTGCAACAAGAAACTCACTGCATACGATTTCTTACCGGCTTCCAGATTCTTACCTTCGTACACATCGAAGAGTTCTACCTCTTTCAAAAGTTTCTTCTCTGTTTCATACGCTATCTTTTCAATCTCCGCAAACTGAACATTCTTATCAAGCAACAACGCAAGGTCACGTTTCACAGCCGGGAATTTGGATATTTCTTTGTAACTGATCTTCACCGAACGAATAGCTTTCATCAGTTCTTTCCAGTCAAAATCAGCATAATACACTTCATTATCAATATCAAATACTTTCAGTAGCTTCTTCGTTACTACACCAAATGTAGCCAAACGTTTGCCCCCCTTTGTATTAACAGAAAGAGCAGCTGCAAATATATCATCAGTCAGATTACCTACTACAAGATTACGTAAATCAAGCCCCAGACGTTTCAATATATTCTCTACATAAGCCTTTAACTCATATACCGAACTGTTTTCATCTGCATGCGCCCATGAGTTTGAAACTCTTTTGCCTGTCACCCATAACCCAAGGTGATAATCTTCCGAATAGGCAGCCAGTGTCTTTTCCGGATTCTTCTTATCGGCATCAAAATAATAACAATTACCAAATTCAAAGAATTTCAAATCGGCATTCTTACGATTGGCATTATGAGCAATACTCTCAAGACCACCGAATAACAATGTCTGACGCATACTGTTCAAATCAGCACTCAACGGATTCATCAACATTACCAGATGATTAGAAGGATAAGACTCCAATCCATCATAGTAAGCAGCACGAGTCAAAGAGTTATTCAATATTTCATTAAACCCGCAACCAACCAATTGTTCAGCGACTAAATTTTGTAATTTGTTTGATTTATCCGCATCACCTTTAGTTGTCAGGCTGGACTTCAATGTAGAAGGAATTTCCACATTATTATATCCATAGATACGAAGAATGTCTTCAATCACATCACAATCGCGCTGCACATCGACACGATAAGGAGGAACAGCCAATGTCAAACCTTCAGCTGTTTCATTTGTAATCTTCATCTCCAGACTGGATACAATACTTTTAATTGTTTCCACCGGAATTACTTTACCTACCAACGAATGTATTTTCTCATATGCCAACTCGACTACAAAATCCTGTGCAGGTGCAACGCAAATATCTTTAATCTCACTGGAGATTGTACCTCCCGCCAGTTCTTTCACCAGCAGAGCAGCCAGTTTCAGACAGTAAATAGTAATATTAGGATCGATACCTCTTTCAAAACGAAATGAAGCATCTGTGTTTAAACCATGACGACGGGCTGTCTTACGCACCCATGTAGGATGAAAATAAGCACTTTCGATAAATACATCTGTTGTAGTTTCTGTAGAACCGGAATCCAATCCACCGAATACACCGGCAATACACATAGCTTCTTCCTTATTGCAGATCATCAGGTCACGTTCGTTCAACTTACGTTCCACACCATCCAATGTCACAAAAGGAGTACCTTCAGGCATCGTTTTCACAATTACTTCCCCACCCTTGATTTTATCTGCATCAAAGCAGTGCAACGGTTGTCCGAAAGCATGAACAATATAATTGGTGATATCTACTACATTATTAATAGGCCGCACACCAATGAGATGGAGTTTATTCTGCAACCATTCCGGGCTTTCTTTCACTGTCACCCCCTTTACAGTAACACCGGCATAGCGAGGACATGCTTCACTATTCTCCACTGTTACCTTAATATCAAGATCATGATTTTCTACGGCAAAAGCCTCTACTGACGGGCGCTGTAATGTAGCCTGTTTACCGTTCTGAATAAGATAAGCATACAGATCACGAGCCACACCGTAATGAGAACAAGCATCTGCACGATTTGGAGTGATATCTACTTCAAGTACGTAATCACTCTTTACATTATAGTAATCTTTGGCCAATGTACCCGGAACAGCATCTTCCGGCAACACAATGATACCGTCGTGAGAAGTTCCGATACCAATTTCATCTTCTGCACAAATCATCCCGATAGATTCCACACCACGGATTTTTGATTTCTTTATAGTAAAGCATTCATCACCGTCATAAAGTTTCGTACCTAATGTGGCAACTACTACTTTCTGTCCGGCAGCTACATTAGGAGCTCCGCACACAATCTGAGTAGGTTCTCCATTTCCCAGATTTACTGTGGTGATGTGTAAGTGGTCTGAATTAGGATGCTCCACACATGTCAGCACTTCGCCAATCACGAGTCCTTCCAAACCTCCTTTAATGGTTTGAACTTCTTCCACGCTTCCTGTTTCCAGTCCGATGGAAGTAAGCGCAGCAGCTACTTCATCAGGTGTAAGATCGAAGTTAACATACTCTTTCAGCCAGTTATAAGAGATATTCATATCATTAAGTTTTTATTGTTTCCAAAAAGATTCGCAAAGTTAATAAGTTTTTTTGGTTGGCAGGGAATTAATATGTAGAAAATTAACTTTCACCACTTTCCTTTACTATATTCTCCCGGCGAACAACCTACATATTTCTTAAAACTGGTTGTGAAATAAGAAGGACTACTGAACCCCACCATTACACTAATTTCTGCAACAGTATAACGCCCTTCTTTCAACAAAGTACATGCCCGGTTAAAACGTATTTTGCGTACAAAATCAGTGGTAGACTCTCCTGTGATAGCCTTCATTTTCAAGTGCAATGCAGTACGCCCCATTCCCATCTCAGAAGTAAAATCTTCTGTTAAGAATTCCGGATTACTCATATTGGCTTCAACAATATTCACTGCCTTCTTCAGGAAAGCCTCATCCAATGCATTAAATGTCATTTTATGCGGATCTACTTCCAATGACTTTGCATAATGATCAAGAATCCGATAACGGGCACGTATAAAGTTCTGTATCTTCAATATAAGTATGTTCATCACAAAGGGCTTGGGGATATAATCGTCTGCTCCTGTCCGTAAACCTTCTAATTGATGCTCAATTTCTGTTTTTGCAGTTAACATCAACACAAAAATATGACAGGTACGAATATTCCTTTTTATCAGTTTTGTTAACTTCACCCCGTCCATTACAGGCATCATTACATCTGTAACGACTACATCTACCTCTTGTTCATTCAAAAGCTTCCATGCTTCCTCTCCGTTAGCAGCTTCACAAACCTCAAATAAGTCTCTTAGTTCTTCTGCCAAATATCGTCTGATATCTTCATTATCTTCAACAATAAGTACTCTTTCTTTCTGCTTAATGGTATTTTCCGTATCAGTATCTGTTTCTTTCTCATTTCTCTCTTTCGTTTCATACTGATCCCCATCCGGCAATACATCCACTCTTTCTGCCATTGTTTGTTCTGCTTCATCCGATATCCACTCGTCTTCTCTGTATGCAACTATATTTTGTGGAATATATACCGAGAACACAGAACCTTTCCCCACCTCACTCTCCAAAGTGATTGTTCCATGATGAAGTTCGATCAATTTTTTAACCAGGGATAATCCGATTCCACTTCCGTTACCACCCTCGTGAACTTGATAAAAACGCTCAAAAATCTTCTTCTGATTCTCCTGAGTAATCCCTATCCCGGTATCAACAACCTGCAATAGCAAACAATCATTCTGTTCACGTACCTTTATCGTAATACTTCCACCATCACCTGTATATTTAAAAGCATTAGAAAGCAGGTTGTTTGTTATCAGTTCCAGATATCTGGCATCAAAGATCCACTCATCATCATTTATCTCAATATATAGATTATAATCTATTTTCCGACTACGTGCCAACCGTTCAAAAGACATAAACGTATCACTTATCAACCGACAGACATTCCCTTTTTGTACTTTAAGGTGGAAAACTCCCAATTCAGCCTGACGATAATTCATTAACTGGTTCACCAGACGTAGCATTTTTTGTCCACTTTTCTGGGCATATTTCAATTGTGTACGAGTCCACTGATCGTCAATTCGGGCAAGTACTTCATGCAAAGGTGCAAGAATAAGAGTCAGTGGCGTACGTAGTTCATGAGACATATTAATAAAAAAGTGTATCTTCATCTGATTCAACTCTTCTTGCCTTTCCTTATCTTTTCTTTCCTGTTCTATCTGTGCCTGCATTATTTTGCGTTGCCAAAAGTAACGAAAGACAAAAGCCACTACTGTCAAAGCAAGAATAATAAACAGCAAAATGGCCCACCAGGTTTTATACCACACAGGCAACACTACAATCTCCAGCCGGGTGGGCTGTTCATTCCACCTCCCATCATTATTGGCAGCCTTTACAAGAAAATGATAAGTCCCGTCGGGAAGATTTGTATAAGACACTGTTCTTCTGTCTGAAGATATGTACCACTGCTTATCATATCCTTTCAACTGATAAGCAAACGTATTATGTTCTCCCGAAATGTAGTTAGAGACTACAAAATCTATAGAGAATGAAGATTGTGAGGATGTAAGTGTTATCTTGTCCGTCTCACTTATATTTTTCTGTAAAATACCCGTCTCATCATCCGGACGAATAGAACTTCCAAATAACTGAAAATCTGTAATCATCACCGATGGTGTATAAGGATTATCCATCAGTTTTTCCGGAATAAATGTCGTTATTCCCTTAATACCTCCAAAATACATTTGTCCATCCGATGCATGACAACAAGATAGCATATTGAATTGATTATTCTGCAAGCCGTCTACTCCCGTATAGTTCCTGAAGATTTCCGTTTCAGTATCCAAACAACTCAATCCTCTGTTAGAGCTTATCCATAACCGACCGAAAGTATCTTCCATAACTCCACAGATCACATCATTAAACAGTCCGTTCCGCTTCGTATAACAATTCACCTGCCCGGTATTATCATTATATTTATACAACCCTTCCCTGCTTCCAATCCAGAATATCCCATCATGTACTTCATATACACAAGTAATATAACTGTCATTCAATGGCGAATCTTTTGGTATAACGTATTGCAACTGTAATTCTTCTCCTATTTGACGATAGACCTGCAATCCATTTTCCCCTCCCAGCCATATTCTTTGTTTCGAATCTCTGAACAAAACCCTGATCCGTCTACTCTGGAAAGGAGTACCATCTTTCTGCCTTGAAACAGCTACAGACTTTCTCTCTTTAATCCGAAATCTGGCCAAAGTATTTAGTGTTCCGATCCATAAAGCATCTTCTCCATCAGGAATAATGGCATACACATTCTCGTCTGAAAGTCCACTGTTGTAATATTCCATCTTACCCGATCTCTGATGAAGAACAGCTAATCCGCCTGCATGTGCTCCAATAAAAACCAGATCATTCTTTTCATCAATATAAATAGCCTTGATATTATTGGCACTGACCTTCTGATTGTTTTTTTCTACTTTCAGGGAATAAGAAGTGAACTTTTGGGTTGTTGTATTATAGAAATTCAGTCCGCCACCGTCGGTACCAATCCATAAATTCGATTCAGCATCTTCCACGATACAATTGACAACATCACTACTCAATGAATTCTGAAACGGAACATGCTTGATATTGCGAAAACGATTTTTCAGAGGATGATAATAGTTCACTCCTCCCAGAAAGTCCCAGCCACATCCCCCCTTGTATATCCCTAAAAATACAGCGAACTGAGCTTTGAGAAATACTTTCGGGTTGTACAGGATTATTTTTATAAGAAGTAAACGAGTCATTCTCTTCATCATAGATAGATAACGCATCAAACGTTCCTACCCACAAGCGATTCTGCTCATCGGACCTTAACGCGCGAACATAATTCGATGCTAAACTCCGTTCATTATAGGGTATATGCCGGTAATTTTTCATCTCTCCTGTAAGAGGGTTTATCTTATACAATCCTTCTCCTTCAGTCCCTACCCACAAACAATCGGCAGCACTTTTCCAAACAGTATTAACCAGTCTTTTATTAAATGGACCACATATTAAACTTAGTTTAGATTCTGTCGGAGAATACGTAAACAAACCTTCCCGGGCACCTACATATATAATCCCATCTTGTTTCATCAACATCGAAAGTAACATGGGACCTTCAATATGGGACAATGACACCTCTTTAAAAGAAGTTTCTTTTATATCAAACAAAAACAAAGCTCTTTTCGTAATCAAAAGTAAATGGTCCGGATCTGCTTCCACAATTTTCATAAACTCTTGCCTCTGTCCCTCCTTTAAATATTCAAAATTTATGAAATAATCTTTCTCTTCGTTGTAATACGACAAACCGTTTCTTGTGGTAACCCAGATTCTTCCTTTACTGTCAATCAGAATAGAGTGAGCAATGTTATTTGCTATAGAAGTACTATCTGTTACATCATGTTGAAACACGGTACAAGTATATCCATTATATCTATTCACTCCATCATTAGTGACAAACCACATATTTCCTTTTGTATCCTGAGTTATATCAAAAACAGTGTTTTGGGAAAGACCCTTTTCTGATCCGATATGTGTAAATACGACCTCATTCATATCTACTGCCGAATGGAGAGAAGCCGAGAAAAGAAGAAGAAAGATTAATAGCAAACTGTTTTTTCTTATCATAGTATTATTACCAGTGAATAGTGTGACACAAATATATAGATTTACAACGGAAATAAGAAATATATCTTGCTCTGAATGGCTTTAATTTAAGTTCAATAACATTCTTCTGAAGTATCCAATGAACGCATCATTTGTTAATATCTTTAACCGTTTTTTTAACGCTTTGGCTTTACTTTACAAGGTTGTACACTTATACCATACTAAAGTGTACAACCTTGTCTACCTTAAACCAGGAGGTTGATATTCGCTATAAATCAAGCAATTATACAACAAAAACATTCATACCTTATCTCACGTATCTTCTTCAAAAAGCTTGTAATTACTTTTTTGACAACTATACATTTGTCAGATACCCCCCCCAATTAATCCATAAAATTTATTTAGATCAGTTACACATAAACATCTATGTGACAGATACCAAAACGTTGTTTTAGTATCTGTCACATTTCTTTCTTATTTCTTAATCAACTTTCCTCCTGACGCTTTTCCATCAATCAGCAGCAAATACACACCCTCTGAAAGTGAATTAGTAGGAATAATCAAATGTGAAGTTCCTTTTGACTCAGCCGAATAAGCAATGCGCCCCATCACATCACACAGCTCTATCCGATGCAAAGCAACCGCATCCAGTTCTACAGTGAGACTTTCCACAAACGGATTCGGGAAGCAAGATACAGTTACATCTCCAACAGAATGAATACCCGAGGCACCTGTAGCTTTCCACATTTTAACAACATTCTTATTGGAATCTGCAACATATAAATCATTATCAGCATTCACGGCCAACCCATAAGGCATTCCGTAATCACTACCATCAACGGCACCTATCATTTTTGTGAATACTCCCTCCGGAGAAAAACAGCATACTCCTTTATAAGATAAAATATCCGAACCTTGTTTCTTATCCGCATCCAATGCTATTATCAGGTTTCCATCCGAAGTCTCTGTTATACCGGCTACATTATTATATCTATTAATACCATCTTCCCGTTTTATCAACGAAAACGGATATATCACATTATCATCATAGAAATCGACAACAATTACTCCGGTATTTTTATCCGAAATGTACATTGTTCCTTTCGAATCGAAAAAGACCTTTCTCACAATACGAAGTTTATCACATCCCGGTATTCCGTTATCCGGTGCCATCTGATCCAACACTTGAATCAGCTTTAACTCACTGTCATAAATATGGATAGCATTGTAAGAACTGCCTCCTACAGCTACATAAATTTTTCCATCTTTGCCTATAGTTACACCGGTAACGGCACTACCTACAACATCTCCGTTCATCTTTTTTATAGATACAGACTTCTCGAGAGTTCCATTTGCATCGTAAACTTTAATTTCCTTTTCTCCCTGATTGGCAACAAAAATTCTTCCATCCATATCGCAATCTACATCATAGGTAGATTCAATCCCTCTGTGATTGTTAATAGTGTATTTTTGCCATCCAAAGAGGTTTTCACCACTTTATTATCACCCGAAAAGGCAATATACAATGCTTCTCCTTTAACGACTATTCCTTTGGGAGCTGTCCCTGATACAGAAACATCCGAAAGTGTATAATTCTGAGCATTCATAGAAGCGGCACAAGTCAAGGCCAAAGCGAACAATAATGTTTTTCCACACATAGTTTTTCGATTTAATTGTTTATAATTTATTTTGATTAAAAAATAATCTTCTTAACTACAACCTCTTCACGAGTAGTCACTTTTATCATAAGAACACCATGAGGATAATCGTCTAATGGCAACGTCAGATTTTCACCGTGCCCATAAATGGTTTTCACTACACGACCGTTTACATCCAAAACCGATACCGCAGCCGGAATTCCTCCAGTAACAATACAATAACCGGTAGCTTCTTTGTAGATTTCAATTTTCTCTTTTGAAGATATAACTTCCAATCCGGTAGCTTTATTGGTCAGTAATACTCTGTAAGTCTCTCCGTTGCCCGATTCGGAATAAGTCACTGTAGTGACTCCGTTTTCACTGGTTACTTTAACAGGGCTATCTACGTCGGTATTCCTATACTCTCCATCAATGCGGAAAGATATTTCAGAAATACGTCCCGGCATGTTCACCATTGCATCTGTAAGTGCATTGTTATTGGATGCACTCTCTCTATCCATATCCGGATTGGTGAAAGCAACATCCAGCATTCCGTTGTCCTCTTTCAGCACAATCATCATCGGTTTATTTACATAACGAATGTGCTTACACCCCGTGACATCTCCTTTTTTGAAGATAGATGCCATAAGGACTTTTTGTTGCCTGTGCCACAACACATGGCCTTCTTCATTTTGTTTCAGCACTTCAAAAGGAGAATTATTCCTATAAACGTCCGATTGTCCTTCTTCCGGTTTGATGAGCCAGGTGTAAGCATAAAGCGCATTGCTAGCTCCTTTTCCATGATTGATATATCCCAAATCGAACTTTTCGTTTTCTGACAGTGACAGGTTTCCCTGGTGAATCAGAAACAGATTTCCCCAATTATCATACACGGTCTTTTCATCCGGTCGCTGTACTGCCTTGCTATTCTCTCCTTTCAGATTCTGATAGAGAGTGGTATGCACTTCTACATCTGCCGATCCCGACTTGATGCCACTGCCCATGCAATAAACCACATTGCCAAAAACAAAGAAAGATTTATCTGCGTAGAACGTCTTGTCAATGGCATTGTCATGCATCCGGTTGGTAAACAGACTCGTATTTTTATCGAAAGCAATCCCTCCGAGGAAACTCTGATCTGAGAAATTACGATGTTTATCTCCCACCGTACTAAAGTGTAATTCATTATCAGATAGCTGCTTTGCAGTTGTTCCGGGGAGATGTGTCCAATCCCATTCTTTGGGGCGTAAAGTCGATTGACCGTTTTGCAGATCGGTATATTCCACATGTCCGTAACTCAGATACCGTCCATATACATTCTCTGAGTTGGAACTCTCATAATCCCAGATATATTTGCTGAACCCTTTTATAGTAAACATCCACTCCGGCTGGCGATATACCAATAGCCTGAATAAGGCATGAACTTAGTACCTGCAAGATTCGTTTCAGCATCCCCTCCTTTAGATGCAGCATCCAGAAGCAATTCCACTTCACCCAAACTTCTTGTATAACAAATATCTACGGCTGTTTTTGCCAAATAAGCACTTACCAAACTATGTTCAGGCTTCCACAAACGCAGGAAAGCAGCCTGAAGTTCAGTATCCAACTCTCCGGAAGACATCACCAGATAAGCATATGCCGGTATCAGCGTATGAAGTACCTCAGCCCCTTCGGGAAAACGTCCGCAAGTACTACCGGGCACAGCATATTCACCACAGAAGAAACGATAAGAAAGCAATGCATTCCTGAGAATATCGTAGATCTCATTATCCAGTTGAAAAGGCGTATCATGAAGCAGATAGTAGAGCATAGAAGCCACATAAACTACTTGAGGATAATAAGCACTCAGATATGTTCCACGGTGATGATAACCAGAACCATCAGGCTTGAATGAACCGGCAAATCCGGGAGCATAAGAAAAAGCATTATTCAGATATTTACAATAAGACTCCATAGAAGCAATCTGTTGATGCTTGTCAGTCATCATTAAGATAGCATGTAGTTTGGGTACAGCAAGTGAACGGATATAGTCGGCCAATTCTCCCGGTGTCTCCGGTACAATAAATGCATCTCCCAAACGGGTATACCAATGCTGAGCTTCGGTTATATGTTTACTCTCCTCTTCCGAAAGTTGATCACGCAACAAAAACACGGAATGATAAAAGCCACTGCTACGTAGCATTTCGAGATACAACGTCCCCAAAGCACTCCCATCAGCCCAACCTTGATCGTAATACCATTCATAAATCTTTTTTGCTTTATCCAAACTGGCAGAGTTATTATTAATACGATAATCAAATGCCAGTTGGAGTAAGCATGACTCATTGATATTCTTAAATGTTTTCAGTTTCACTCCATCCACCGACTTCCCATCAAATCCTAATGAAAATAACCCGGATTTATCAACCGTTCCATTCTCATCAATAGTGGGAGCATTACGCCGTCCGGTGCTCATCCAACTATTGACAGCTGTTTTACGTTTTTTATATATATCATTCGAAGTATATCTCCCTGTTCCTAAATACCAATTTTCCAATCTTTTACTTATTACCCTAATCGCCTCCTCCTGTTCGTCAGTCACCCCAACAGAAGAAGGAACTGAAATTTCACGAGAGGTCAAGTAAGATTCATCTCCTTTAATGGTACGATTCTGATAATCGGGCATCCTTTGCCAGGAACTGGTTGCTACAAATTCGATATAATCCAGATAAACCGTTCCGGAAGCTCCGGCAGGCATCTCAAATTTCATTGTGGTCAGTTGAGTACGATCATGTCCCATATCTTCTGTAAAGCATGCCCACAAACAACGCCATCCTACAAAGTTCATACGGAAATCAAGTTTACACTTCTTCACTCCCGAAGCATTATAAAATCCTATCTGCATCACATCATCCATAGCTTTTGAACTATATATCCACAGATTTACACCACCTTTACTCTTTGTCGATACTGTTTTAAGCGAAGTTAAGTTTTCTGCAGTCAATACACTTCCGGGCTCTATATTCCAACACAAAGCAGCATCACCTACTTTTACTTTTGCAGAGGAAATCGTTACAGTTCCTTTAGTACACTTCCATGCATTGAGTGCATCATCTTCTTCAAAAGAAATAACCTGTCCCTGTAGACCAAATGTCACAGTCAAAAAGACAAAAAAGAAAAAAAATTTGATTCTATTCATATTTTTCATTGATTAGTTCGTTTCATTATTGAATTCAATATATTACCAAGAACAGGATTAGTTGTCAATCTGCCTGCCAAATTAAGCGAAAGTAAAACAACCTGCCCTTTTCCATATGGTTTCTCAGCGACCACTACCTGATCTTTAAAAGTCAGTACAGGCACGAATTCCGGAGCACGAAGAGTAGTAAACGTATAACGCTGCGGTGCATTCACCGATGAATCAAATGCATATTTCAAATCCGTACTTCCACTTTGACGCAACCAGGGATGCGACGCATTACGAAATAATATCCAACTATGTCCTTTTAAGTTGTCCGGTTCAACACTACTCCCACAAAGTTCCGCATCCTCCGTCAATGCTTCTCTCAAGAAAACCACCTTTGCTCCATTCCTAACAGCTTTATCTATTTCCTCTTTTCGCAGCATATAGGCTTTAAGATCACTGATAAGAATAATATTCTCAGGCACTATATTTCCTCCACTTTGCCTTATCATTCTTGGCTGAAACACACTTAGTATTTCTTTCTCGTCAGCACATTCACCTAATGGATATATCACCTGGGAATCTTCTATTGATAACCTGGGAAATACGGTACAACTAAATACATCCTCGTGAAGTTGCTCTCCTGTACTCTTACTGAATAGTCCAATTCGTATTATTACTACAGAACGTCGATTAACCTCGGGCAACTTCACCTTCAGAAATCCTTGGAACGCAGACCCGTCACTGACAGTAGGTATTACAGCATCACATTGTCCACTATCCAATACCTTTCCTGAATATTCCATCACATATCTCAACTGCATATCTGAGAAATATCGACCATCATTACAAATCCATATCTGAAAAGGATACTCTTCTCCCGCATAAAACAAGTTGCGTTCAGACTCTACCTGAACTGCCAGTGGTGTTAGAGCTTCCCGATAAGCAAACCATGCTTTTTTAGGATTCCTTTTACAATCCATGATTGCCTTCATCCAACCATTGGGCCAGGCATCGATAAACAGATGGACAGCAAACGAGTTCATACGAGGCATTCTCCGGAAAGCACGTGCTACTTTGGATATTCCCCAAGCTTGATGAGTCTGACTCTCTTCCACCCAATCCTCCATACTTTTCTGGGTTTCAAACCAATGCCAATGCCTATCCCAAGTCTGAGCCTTCGAATGACGAGCTATCAGATTCTTGGGAGACCAATCTCCTACCGAGTCCGTCCGTAACCACTCCTGAGGATAATATTTACACATAACTTCGACAAAATCAAGTCCTTCAGCCCCGAACTCACCACAACCATACATCCAGCCTTCCGGAACTTTCATCCAATCACCTCTGCACATTCTATCTATGGAAATACCATGATTCTCATACCATATATTATATAGATGGTGGTCTGGGAACCCGCCGTTAGGCATTTGATAGTCTCCGTCTATATACTTCACTACCCGATCGGGATTCTCATGATGCACTACAACATCCAAAGCTTCAAACAACCGTTCATATTCTTGCCGATTTAAAGCGTGAGGTTTTTTCCCGGCCATCGATTCATTCAGATAACTCAGCAAAATAACAGAGGGATGACTACGTAATAACCGTTCTATATTACCCGCCTGTTTCAATATTTCACTGTATTGTTTGTGATTAATATAAGCAAATAATGGTAAATCTGACTGTAACAATAACCCCAGACGATCTGCATAATCGTAGACTTCTTCGGGCATTGTCCGTTGTGTAGTTCTGATAAAATTCATATTGGTCAAACGCGCCAGCAAAATATCATCTATTAGCTGAGCTGTGTCTTTCCGCATCACATCCAACTGAAAGAACCCCATTGTATTAGCCCCTCGCAGACGAATTTCTTCTCCATTCAGCAGCATTCGTCCTTTCGGGATACTACTGGCTGATATTTCAAAAGAACGCATACCAAATTGTCGCTTACGACTATCGAGTCTTACCCTTCCCGTTTTATCATACAACTCTACCTGTGCCTGATATAGCCAGGGACTTTCAGGTGACCAAAGCCTTAACTCCGGTTTAAGCATAGATATCTCAATTGAGGTGACTACTCTCCCACCCACAACTTCCACTTTCTGCCATTGATCCCGAGTTACACAACAGGCAAAATTTGCCCGTAAACACTATATTTCAACATAAACTCTTCCGCTTCATCTCCATTTGCCAACTCTATTTCCACATGAAGAATAATTTTTTTATCCTTTAAGTTGGGACGAGGAAATATATCTTCAATATATGGAACCGAACGAGTTTCCAGATAAAGGGACTGGTATATCCCATATCCGGCAGGGCAACAAGACCATCCAGTGAAAGGATCGTCCCATCCCGGAGAATTACTAGCAGCTAATTTATGTCCCCAACGGCGATTCTCCCCTTCACTTCCCAGTAAGGAATAATCATTGCGTAACCTAACTAACAGAATATTCTTCCCCTTGCGAGCATATTTCTTTATATCAAATTCAAACGAATCGAGCATTCCTTCGTGATAACCCACATGATGCCCATTCAGAAATGCATCTGTATAGTAATCTGCTCCATTAAAGTGAAGCATTAAGGCAGGAAATGAAAACATATTTTCGGATAATTCCAACTCTACCCTATACCAGGCGGTCGATGGCCCTTGTGGGCGTGATAGTAAGGGATGGGTACTGAATCCCATTGTCCCTCTCCCCGCAACAAACAAGTAAAGTCTTCCCGGTCTTCTTCCGTCTCATAACGAAATTGCATCTTCGATATCACCAGACGCCTCCTTACATCCACACTCTTCGGTGCCACATCTTTCAGATATACCGCAAGGTCTTTTCTCATCCGGTTCAGTGCTTCCTTCATTTCCTCCGAATTATCAATCTTTTCCATTGGCTTAAACTGATATCCAGTCGTTCCACTCCACTTTAGCTGTTTATCCACAGGTAAAGTTTTCCCAAGTGGACTTTCCAAAGTCCGGAATAGTTGTTCTCCTGATTCGTTCTGAGCAATCTTAGTATAGAAATCAGCTTCCGTTTCAACTTTATTCTGAGCACATAAAAAGAAATCTCCAAAACCAATTAATAGTCCTAGTATCGTATAGATAATTTTTATATACATTTCATATGGTTTTAATTAAAAGTCAGCAGTTTCTCCTCTCCGGCCCTCCATGACAACACCCGTCTCTCATCTTTATAAACGACTGTAGCTTCTGCCGGGTATTCACTTCGAATGGTTGCAGTCCGCAGTTTACCATCTTGCCATTCCATATTCACCAGGAAACCACCTCTTGCTTTCAATCCGGTAATCTTTCCTTCTTTCCACTCCGTCGGCAAAGCAGGAAGTAAATGAATATTTCCAAGATGGCTTTGCAGCAACATTTCTGCAATACCGGCAGTAATCCCGAAGTTTCCGTCAATCTGAAAAGGAAGTGCATTAAGCATATTCCGATACAGTCCGCCTCCCTTTTTACTTTCCACAAGCGGATCAATAAAACTCATCAGATTTTTTAATGCAGCATATGACTGCTCACCTTCATATTGGCGTGCCCATAAAGCTGTTTTCCATGCCATACTCCAACCTGTGGTTTTATTCCCCCGATCAATCAATGTTTGCCGGGCAGCTTTGAAGACCTCCGGTGTATCAGGAGTAATATCACAGCCCGGATATAAACCGAACAAGTGTGACAAATGACGATGTTGAGGTTCTGTCTCTTTATATTCTTTATCCCACTCCAACAATTGTCCGTGTGAACCGATTCGATATCCGGCTAAATATTTTGATTTCTGTTCAAGCATTTTACGAAACTCTACATCAACACCCAGTAACTCAGCAGCATGAATCGTATTTCCAAACAGATTTCTGATAATAGCCATATCCATAGTCGATCCTTCACATACAGCAGCTTCTCTCCCATCCGGCATACGGAATGCATTTTCCGGAGAAGTACTGACCGGAGTCACCCATTCTCCTTTTGTATTCTGCACCAGCCATTCGGAACAAAAACGTGCAGACTCCTTTAATATCGGATAATACTCCCTTAAAAAAGCAACATCTTTCGTATAAAGATAATGCTCCCAAATGTGACTACACAACCAGGGACCAGACATATTCCAGAAAAACCAATGCACAAATCCATCTGCCGGATAGGTTCCCGCCAAATAGACATATTATGATGGGCAATCCAGCCATTTCGCCCATACATGTTATGGGCAGCCTCCTTACCCGACTGTGCTATTTCTTCGATAAATGTAAAAAGCGGCTGATGACACTCGGACAGATTAGTTACTTCAGCCTGCCAGTAATTCATCTGCAAGTTAATATTTGTTGTATAGCCCGAATTCCAGGGTGGAATTATTTTATCATTCCACAAACCCTGTAAATTCAATGGCTGCCCTCCGGGACGGGAACCTGAAATCATCAGATATCTGCCATATTGAAACAATTGTGCTATTAAGGACAGATCTGTCTTAGTTTGAAACTCTTTCAACCGGATATCTGTCGGTTTATCTTTTTGATTCGGAGAAGATGGTAATGCCAGGTCTACCCGTTTGAAAAGAGACTGATAATCAGCAACGTGCTCATTTCTGATTTGCTGATATTCTTTGCCGGCAAGCTTTTTCCGTTGTGCTTGCAGTTCTTTTGCTATATTCTTCCCTGCCTTTGACGGACTCTTATCAAAACCATTGTAAGAAGTTGCTGCATAAAGCAAAAATGTTATTTCCGATGCATCTTTCACAACAAGTCTGTTATCTTTGAAGGTGATTACTCCATCCTTCTTCAGCGGTACAACGCAGGCTTCAAATGCCATACCTTTGTTTTCTGCATAAATCACTTGTTCCGTAGAGATCACTTTTCCCTTTTCATCAAAATATTCAGGATGCAAACGTTCCGTATTATATTTCCTCATCCCCTCAATTGTTCTTCGTTGTACATGCGCAGGAGCCCGGCCTTCCATCTGTAATCTTTCTCCTTCACAGGACAGATGAACCGGATGCAATGATGCAAGTTGCATTTCAAAGTGTAATACCGGCTTTTCAGCTTTTAAATGTATTACGATAGCCTGTCCCGGAAATGAAGCAAAGACCTCTCGTAAAATCTCTGTTCCTCCTGTTTATACCGGGTAGTAACCACTGCCTGTTCCATATCCAGCGAATGAACATACTCCGTCACCTCGCCTTTCATTTTGAAATCCAAACAGACATCTCCAAAAGGCTGATAAACTTCATTAAGCCTGCCTATCCATTCATATTGCATGATCTTTTCGGCCTCAGCATTCTTACCCTGCTTCAGTAAATCCCGTACCTTTTCATATTGAGGCAGGATACAAGTAGAGCGGTTTAATGCAGCAGGTTCACCACTATACAATGTGTTTTCGTTAAATTGTATCCGCTCTTTTTGGGTATCTCCAAACACCATAGCCCCTAACCGCCCGTTTCCAAGAGGTAAAGCCTCTTCCCATACACGGGCAGGAGTCGTATACCATAACGTCAGATCATTCTGTGCATTTACACAAAAAAACGGAAAACAACAGATCACTGCTAACCAAATCTTTTTCATAAGTCTTTCTTTCGGAGATTAAACATATAGTTATTGCCACGTATCGTCAAAACACGTACTAATGTATTTCCATCTTTATATTGGACTTTCAACGGAGTAACAGGACTATAAACATCATACATACCGTTAAGGACCAATTCTGCTTCAAAAGCCTTTTCTTCCTCTATCACATCTTCTTCTGATAAGCCGTCCATGCTGGTTCTCGAAACTCTCCGCATATCCGGTTCTGAAAAGAAAACTTTCGTTGTATCCTCTTCTTCGCCTTCTACTATATAGGAAAGAGGAATATTCACACTCTTCACTAACAATGAATCAAACGGCTGATCCTTACTAAAAATTGCTCCATAGGTAATATTCTTATCTTTTACTTTCACGATATGGGCTTCATCATCCTGACGCAGGATCTGTATAGGCGTATTTTCTGACAACAGGTGTCCAGCCAGTTGTTCATCTCCGTTAGTAACTACATAATATTGATACCCTGCCCGATCGGGAGCTACGTCATGATCAATGTATGCAATGGTAAACGAATCATTCTTTTGAACTACCGGATCACAATCTTTCACAACATACAACAGACCAGAATGATCATTGAGCAACGCTCCTGTTTTCCGTTTCTCCATCTTCACTTTTTGTTTCACAGGAGACTGAAACAGAGTCGTTACAGTTTTATGTTGCTTATCGCTGTTTCGGATATCAGTTCCAAGACATAGAATAATATCATCTATTACAAAAGTCGATTTGTTAGCATGAAAACTATCATCATATTTCAAATCATGCAGCCTCATCGAAAACATGGATCGTTGTCCGGTAGCACTGACACCACACAAAAAGGTTTCATCCGAGAAGTTACGATGTTTGTTCTTCTTCGCCCCCAACTCTGTAACTGGTAACACAATAGAAGTAGTTCCCGACAAATAATTCCAATCGAAAGCCGGATTGCCCGGATAGAAACTACGGGTGTTTTTTCCAAAATGGAAATACTCAATCTGCCCGTAAGACAAATAGCGTCCATACAAATTCTCGGATGCAGATGATTCATAATCCCATATATATTTGCTAAATCCTTTTACATTAATATGATAATCTTTATTTTTGACTACCAGCAAACCAGAATAAGGCATAAACAGAGAACCTTCCGGCGCTGGTTCCTCTTCTATATCCATTTGCAACAGCTTAGCCATAGCTTCCGCTTCGCCCACACTGTTAGTATAAGTAAGGTCAGAATTCACCTCTGTCATAAACAATTTTACTACATCCGGATTTTTGCGAACCAATCGTCTAAAAGCAGCAGTCAGTTCAATATCTGTTTCCGGAAATGATTGGGCAACATAAGCAAAAGCCGGTAACAACTCCTGTAACACTTGTTGGCCACGAGGAAAACGCCCTACTGTACCTGCCGGTATACTCAGATTAGCCGAAAAAAATCTGAAAGTAAGCAATGCTTGTTTTAGGTGTGTCAATGAAGACTCTGAAAGAGCATAGGGTGTATCATGCAAAAGATAAGCCACAAAAGATGCAGCATAAAGTGCATGAGGGTAATATGCACTGTTATAAGGTCCCCGATGGTGATAACCGGAATAATCTGCCTTGATAGTTCCAAAGAATCCCGGACCAAAATCAAGTGCATTATTCATATAAGAAGAAAAAGCTGTCATAGCTACTTGCTGTTCTGTCAAATCAGTCAACGAAAGTGCATATATCAATTTAGGTAAAGCCAATGCACGAAGATTATCTGCTACTTCTCCCGCATGTTCAGGTTTCTGGTAGCATGCTCCGAACATAGTGAACCATTTCAAAGCTTTCAATTCCCGGTTCAACTGAGCTTCAGATAAATTGTCTTTTAGCAGAAACAACGAATGAAAATATCCTGCACTGCGTAATTTCTCAAAACATAATGTTCCCATTCCGCTACCATCAGCCCATCCCTGGTCATGAAACCAATCATAAATATAGATTGCTTTCTTCAGGCTATTTTCTGATTTGTTTTTCCGATAGTCTAATGCCAGAGGTAATAGAATATACTTATTGATATCCGGGAAGGTAGCTACATTTGTTACACCTGCTTTAGAGAAGTATAATGGGAATAATCCTTCTCCCATCGCCACTCCATCAGCATCATATCTGATCTGAACTTTTTCCGCAGCTTTCAAACCCTTCTTTATAAAATCCCTCTCACCTCTTTTTCTGATTTCTACCATCGGATGATTATCAGCAGACTGATCTCCTAAATACCACTTCATCAATCTGTTTTTAATTGTCTCAACTCCCTTTCTATTCTCATCTCTGACAATCACGTCCGAAAGATCGGGAAATGTATTCCGATATCCTATAAAATCGTGAATCAAACTATAATCCTTTTGATTCACCTTATATTGTGCGTCTGACATCTTCTGCCACGAAACTGTAGGAGTAAACTCTACATAGTCCAGATATATAGTCCCGGTTTCTACGTTTTCAGGCATTATCATAGCACAGGAGGTAATTATAGTTCCCGGCTTCATCAGCATATCTTCTCTGAACTTAGCCCACACACAACGCCATCCTTTAAAATCCATTCTAAAAGGTAACCGACACACCTCTGCTCCGGATTCATCAGCAAACGAGAAATACATATATTCTGTGACCGGTACCTTATTATATATCCATGCTGTAATCCCACCATTAACCGATCGGCTTGCAGCATCCAGAGACTCCTTTCCTGTAAAACGCACAATGGCATTTTTATCCCATACTACTTTAAGTGATTGTTTACCTTCTTTATACTTTAACCGGGATACTTCAAGTTTTCCACCATCGATACTCCATTCTTTCGGCACTTTTTTATTCTCAAAAGAATAGACCTGTGCTTTCATCACCTCTGTAATGAAGCATAAGAGACAAACAATCAAAACCCAATTCTTTATTTTCATCTTTTAATTTACTAATTATTCACCACCGGTTGCACAGTTCATACAGCTTTATACATTCAATAGACAATGTAATATCTCTGCAAATCCTGCGATACCGGTGGCAAAACCAAATCCAATTTATCCCAAAAACAAACTTTAATAACCCGGATTATTCAATGAGCCCAATGCCTTATTCCGTTGTATTTCCATCAATGGTATCGGGAATAGCTCATGCTTACCTGTTACAAACCGATCTCCTTTACCTGCCGGAAAAGCATTCAATGCATATTTATATTTCTTCGGATCACCATCAGGAAATTTTTCGGTCGACTTCATATACGCATACATGTTCTCCAATGATTCTTTCAAAATACCCCAGCGAATCAGGTCATATTTGCGAGTACCTTCATAACACAGTTCAAAACCTCTTTCCCAATACAAGGCAGTTCTGAACTTGCCCGCAGGAGTAGAATCATCAATGAAGTCAAGATCAATCACTTTCGGTGCTTTATAAATAGCAGCATAATTAGAGAAGTCTTTTTTCAGTTCCGTTATCCCGGCACGCTTTCTCACCATATTTAAAAGTTCAACAGCATCATCGGTCCTATCCAGTTCATTCATAGCTTCAGCTACCATTAATACTACATCCGGATAACGCAAAACCGCATAATCCACATCCGTATTATTAGGATCTTTAGACATACCTACCCCAATCCATTCTCTTCTCCACTTGCCCGGATAATAGAATTTATTGGAAGGGGTATCCGGACTTGTAGCTGGTTTCTTCGGATCGTAAGGCTTAATATTATATACTTTCTGACTCTTATTATCAATTTTATACTGACATATATTTACATCCAGACGAATATCATTCTCGTCATAGAAGGAAGCCCAGGTAGGAAGGACTACAAAAAAGGAATTAGCACGTCCGTAAATACTGGCCTGATCTGTTGACGGACCAATGTAAGTACCCCACATACCTGCACCGGGAGCTTTTCCGTCAGGAGTATAGAATGCTATTTCCCAAAGCGTCTCTACCGGTTCATCTACATTCTGACAGTAGTTTTTCCACGCTTGTTCATATCCTCCGGAATAGAAATTATGGAAACCACTCTTTTTGAAAGCCTCCCATTCTGTCAGGATTGCATTGAAATACTCTTTTCTTTTAACTTCAGACGGACGTGAGAGCTTAGCATCTGCTTTCAGGCTATATCCGGCTCTTTGCAATAACGCTCTCATAGTTAAAGCTCTGGCAGCCCCCTGAGTTGCCCGTTCCGGACTTGTATTTGCATCAGCCCATGGAAGTTGAGTTCTGGCTATTTCCAGATCCGACATAATCTGATCATAGATTAATTCACGGTCTACACGAGGAGAATAAGCATCACTAACTGAAGCAGTATAAGTTGTTTTATACGGAACATCTCCCCAGTTTCTTACCAACTGCAAAGCTATAAAAGCACGGAGGAAACAAAGTTCACCTTCATACTTTTTCAATGTTTCATTACCTGTAGCATATTCTTTCATAGAGCGAATTCCATCCAATGCAAAATTCGCTCTGTCGAGTCCCTGATATTTTGCATTCCATGTAGATTCTATCCACTGATTATTTGTTGAAACCATATAATGTGATATATCACGACGCAAATTATCCGTATTAGTACCTGATACATAATACATATCATCAGAGGTAGGTATGGCCATTTCTGCTTGCCCGTAATGCCCCATACCTCCTAAAGTGTTGTACACAGCAGCAACGGCCATATTTGCATTAGGAACTGAAACGAAATAATTGGTTGAATCATAATAGGATTCAGGAGTTTCCGTCAAAAGATCAGTACAAGATGTCAGTCCGGACATCAGACAGAAGATTGCTATATATTTTTTCATGTTATTTTTCATCATTATCAGTTATTAAAAAGTAATGCTTCCACCACAAACAAAAGAACGGCTTCTCGGATATCCTCCCCAGTCTACTCCACGTGTAATTCCATTGCCCATTGTTGAAACCTCCGGGTCAAATCCGCTGTATTTAGTAAAGGTATGGATATTATTAGCCGTCAGATATAAACGTAATTTCTTGATAACCTTCGTTTTCTTCAACATACTTGCCGGGAATGTATATCCCAGTGAAATATTATTGATTCGCAAAAACGAGCCATCTTCAATGGCCCATGAATGCATAAACTTATCACCATCCTGCATATCACTGTAACAAGCCACTGTCTTGCCTGAATTTAAGCGTGACAATGCAGCGGGATCAGTAATCTTTTTACCATCTTCTCCAATCGTTACCCAACGGTTCGATGAATTGGCAATATCAAGTACTGTAGTGTTTCCTGTTCTTCCGGAAAGAGTATTAGCCAATTTCGTTGCATTCAGAATATCTCCTCCCAAACTGAAGTTAAGGAAAATACTCAAATCGAAACCTTTATAACTGAACGTATTATTCATACCTCCATACAAAATAGGATTGGCATCACCAATGACTGTCCTGTCATTATCATCAATAACCCCTTTGCTTGCCCCTTCATCATCTACGTTCTCAAACTTCCAGTACCCCGGTTGTGGAGTATTATTCGTATTATAAGGAATCCCCTCTTTCAAAGTATATTTTTTTGTTGCAGGATCATAATTGAAATCGTCCACCTGATATAATCCAACTGTTTTCCAACCATAAATCCGCCCTAATGATTTTCCTACCTCAACGATATAGTTATTCTGATTCCACCCGAATTTAGCTTCTTCCAGAAAACTATCCTGATCATTTAAGGCGATCACCTTATTTACGTTATGCGATAAGTTCAGATTAGTAATCCATTGAAAATCCTTAGTCTGTATATTAACAGAAGTAATACTGATATCAATACCTTTATTTTCAGTCTCGCCAATATTCTGAAGCATTGTGTTAAATCCCGAAGAGGTGGGGATCTTTGTATTTAAAAGCAGATTGGAACTACGGTTTATATAAAATTCCGGAGAAATGGTTAAACGCTGATTAAAAAATCCGAAGTCAAGACCGATATTTAATGTTTTGTTAGCTTCCCACTTCAGATCCTTATTGGGAATCTGCGTAGAAGCAAACCCATTGGTTATTCCTTCTCCATTCGGATAAAAATTATTGTTACTACCCATAATCGGTAACGAAGCATAGCTACCAATTCTATTATTACCAGCCAAACCATATCCTATACGTAATTTCAAATCAGAAAACACATTCAGATTCTTGACAAATGCTTCCTCACCCACACGCCATGCAGCAGATACAGCCGGAAAGTAACCCCATTTATTATTGGCACCGAACTTTGAAGAACCATCAGCACGCATAGAAGCAGAGAATAAATATTTGTCTGCATACGAATAGTTCACACGTCCGAAAAATGACAAAAGAATGTCATCATCATTATAAGATGATTTCGGAGTTCCCGGAGTAGCTCCCAACGACATATCATTCAAACCGATATCATCATTCGGAAAGTTAGAAGCACTGGCACTGAACCAACGACTCCAACGTGCCACATATTCCTGTCCCAACATCACGTCATAACTGTGTTTTTTCATCTTTCCTGCATACGTCAAAGTATTTGAAGTTGAGAAACTACCTTGTTCATTATTTTGCAAAGTACCATTAGTGCTCGAACGTTTGGCAGTAGCAGAAAGTGCCCCGTAAAATGTTTCTGTACGACGGGTAGAGAAACGGGCTCCCGTAGTATTTTTAAAAGTCAGTCCCTTCAAAAGTTCATAGCTCAGACTACCATTAATCTGTATAGTTCTCTGTTCTCTCTTCTTATGTTCCGAGAGAGCTGATATAATAGGATTCTGCATTGCATTCTGATCATCGTCATACAATGGGTCGTCATTATCAATTAACTGTTGATCATCTCCCAACATACCGGCAGTAGGACGGTAAGATAAAATAGACCCCATCTTATTAAAGCCATAATTATCACCGGAAGTCCCCATTCCATGTACCGTAGTATGATCAAATGAGATTGATCCCGAAGCAGTCAACCGGTCATTCGGTTTATGATCAACTTTCAGTTTAGCGTTATGCTTGCTACTCCCACTGGCCTTCATCAACCCTTCTTCATCAAAATAGGCATATGACATGTTATATCGTAATTCTTTTGTTCCCCCGGCAATGCTTATACGGTGGTTCTGCATAACTTTTGTTCCTCCGAAAACCTCTTCCTGCCAATCTACTCCTTTACGATTCGCATAGTTCTTTCCAATATCGGCAAAGTCACCATATAAATTGGTAAACCCATTAATATTACCGGCATCTATATCTTCATCCGAGAAGTTTCGTCTTTCATAATCCAGAAACACATACTCTTTTGTTGAAAGCATATCCAACTTACTTGCCAGTTTGGAGAACCCAACATAAGTATCATAAGAAATAGAGAATTTATTATCATTCTTACTGCCGGTTTTGGTAGTAATCACTACCACTCCATTGGCTCCACGTGCTCCATAAACAGCTGTTGAAGAAGCATCTTTCAGAATATTAATAGATTCAACATCGGCAGGGTCTATAGACGAAAGACCATCTTCACTGGGAAAACCATCAATAATATACAGTGGTTCATTACTTTGCGTAATAGAAATTCCTCCACGCACACGAATAGAAATAGAAGCTCCCGGTTCACCTTCATTCTGTGTTACCATTACTCCGGAGACGCGTCCTGCCAAAGCTTGGGTGATGTCCGATACAGGTACTTTAGAAAGAGCTTCCGCATCCACAGAAACAACAGATCCTGTAATATCCTTACGGGCCATTCCACCATAACCAATTGCAACTACTTCATCAAGCATTACGGAGCTTGCTCTTAAAGTTACATCAATCTTACTTCTTCCTTTCACCGGTACTTCCTGAGTATCCATTCCTATAAAAGTAAATACCAATACATCTTTGGAAGGATTGTCGGATTTTAATTTGTAATGGCCATCCAGATCGGTAATCGCCCCTACTCCGGGTGCTCCTTTTAAAGTAACATTTGCTCCAATGACTTCCAAACCGTCACTGTCCACCACTTTTCCTGTCACCGTAATACTCTGTGCATACACCACAAGGTTTGTAAGTAGAAGAAATACTACGAAAAGA
Source organism: Bacteroides nordii WAL 11050 = JCM 12987 (assembly GCA_000613465.1). Lineage (GTDB taxonomy): Bacteria > Bacteroidota > Bacteroidia > Bacteroidales > Bacteroidaceae > Bacteroides > Bacteroides nordii. Next base: position 77,463 of record BAJA01000013.1, on the reverse strand, counting down.
CATCTTGTTTTTCTTTGCATAATAATTAAATATAAAGTTATACATAAAGTTAGATAAGAAAGGATACAGAGTATGCTTCTTATCGATATTGCAAATGTATCAACTCGTTCACACAGGTCAGAATTCAAATGTTTCGGGTTTATTCAAAAAAACAGATTTCCATTTTGTTTTCGTTCGCACAAAGTTAGATATCGTTCATACCGTTATAAATCAACGGTTTCAGAGTCAGTATTCAACGATCTAATAACAAATGATCGCAGATTTTCGCAAATAAGAAGGCCTGTTGTACTTGAGAGATGATATTCTTTGCGTGAATTTGCGATAATCTACGTTTCAACTACAGTACCGCATCAAACAATCAATAAAATCACAAAACAAATACAAATATTATTATCTTTAAATCACTATACATTAACACATTACAAAATATATTGAAAATCAATTAAATAAAAATTCATTTATCAGATATATTGTATTACATTTACCGGATAACAAAACAATAAAATAATATGAAAAACACTCTTAAAAGAACTGCTAAACATAGTCTGTTAGCAGTAGTCTCTCTTTTCTATTTTTCCTGCGTTAACAATATTCAACCGTTAGAAGAACCTACTCCTCCTCTACCTGCTTCGGGCAATATACCCATCACAATTTCCGGACGAATATTACAAGTCCAGACTCACACACGTATCACCGATAACAAATTTGACAACGACAATGCCATCGGACTTTACGTATTAGCCCAACCGGAAAATCTAAGCGGATCAAGACATATAGATAATATGCGCCTTGTATATTCATCAGACGTATTTACTCCTGAAGAAGAAATATACTACCCTAAAGGAGAAGGCAAATGCGATTTCATCAGTTATTACCCTTATCAGGAGGAAGGAATCATACAAGGAAGTAGTAACATAAACGTCAATGTCAGCCCCGATCAAAGTTCAACTACAGAATATAGTAATTCTGATTTTATGGTAGCTAAAGCAACCGGGATCTCCCCAAGCCTGAAGGCAGTAAACTTACAATATAATCACAAGTTGTGCCAGTTAAATATCATTCTACAAGTTTACGAAGAAGAAAATATCAATGAACTACAACAGAATGCATCTATCAGTATCAGTAATCTGAATACAAAAGCTACATATAACATGGATACAGAATTATTCAGCGCATTCAATACCCCACAAAGCATTATCCAAACGGAAAATGGGAAATAGACGAAGAAAGTCACCAACTTACCGGAAAAAAAGTCATTTTAATACCGCAACCTATAACGCCCGATTGCGAATTAACATTGCGGGTTAACAACAAAGTTTATTGTGCATCTATGCCAATGGATCTTATTTTAGAAAGTGAAGCTGGCTGCGAACTCTTACTCAGATATGATTCAAGGGTAGGAATAGGAGGTATCACGACATCCATAAGCAATTGGAAGCCAGGAAGCAGTAGCAGTACAGACCTTGAAGAAAAAGTAGATAACAGCTCGATAACTATCTCTGATTTAAACTTTGAGAAAACCGGTATATACAACCTGATAACTTCTTCGGATATTGTGATCGGAGAGATTTGTAAAGAATACCTATTAGGCGATAATATCGATGCGCAAGCTATTGTTTTATATCCTACAAACAATTCAAACAAAGGAACTGTACTGCAAATACTGGGTGAAACTCAAAGTATACATGGAGGAAATATCAACTGGGACAAAACCAATAATTCATTTACCTACATAACCGGAGACAAAGCTCCAATAGAACAAATTTATGCAGACAAAGATGGAAACATAATCTTTGAAAAAAGTGAAGACGTACAACTAATTCAAGCCAAAGAAAGCATGTTAACAGATATCAGAGGTGCCGAAACAAATATTTATCCAATTGTAAAAATAGGTACCCAATACTGGATGCAGGAGAATCTGAAGACTACTAAGTATAATGATGCGACTGCTATTACCAATAATACAACAAATCTCTCAAAGACAACAGCGGGTTATTATCTAAATAATTCTAATTACTTCTATAATCAGGCAGTTATCATCACAGGCAAAATAGCTCCACAAGGTTGGAAAATACCAGATACCACAGAATGGGAGAAATTAAAGAACTACATAAAAAATGAAGCAGCGACATTGAAATCGGGTGTATGGACAATAGAAGAAGGAGCAGATAAAGCCAATAATAAAACCGGATTTAACGGAAAGCCGGTAGGAACATATACAAAAAACGACAAAAAAGACGAAAGTGATCACAACTTTCTTCAAAAATATGTCGGTTATTGGACATTACAAGAAGCCCAATCATCCCCTAATAATACAAGTTTTGCTCTCAGCTATAAACTAAATAACACAGGAGAATTCAAAAACTCCGATTACTGTGCCTATTCCATACGTTGCCTAAAAGAGTAACACATATGAATATCTATATCCAGACAATAATTCGTACAGGCATCATTGCATTAAGTGCTTTGATAGCCTGTTCGTGTGTCAACAGCATCGGAGAAGAAGAAAAAGAAAATACTTCCATTACTCCCGGCGATGTTCCTATAAAAATATCAGCAAAAACACTCCATACTCAAATTTACCAAAAAGAGTGTAATGAAGCTATTGGACTATATGTCCTGGTATCGCCTGCGACTTTGAGTAAGGAGCGTTATGTATCAAACAAACGTTTCAATTGTACAACCTCAGGATTTGTTCCTGATGAAGAAATATATTATCCGGCAGAAAAGATAAAATGCAATTTCATTAGTTATTACCCCTATCAGGAAACTGGCATTACAGAAGGGGAAAATACGATAGATCTAACTGTATGTACAGATCAGAGTTCAACTGTTGGCTATAACAATTCTGATTTTATGACCGCACAAGTTAGCAATGTCGCTTCGGGTAAAAAAAATGTAGAATTGCCTCATATACACCAACTATGCCAACTGACTGTCAGAATCAAGCCAACAGAAGGATATGATATAAATGTACTAAAAAAAAGTAACCCCTCAGTTCGCATTAACGACGTTTTCACACAGGCCAAATATAACATAGAGACAAAAGAATTTTCATTGCTCAGCAATATTCAGAATATTCTTCCAAACGGCGAATGGGAAATCGACAATGAGGCGCTAATTGGGAAAAGGAGTATACTAATTCCACAAACAATAGCAGCAGGAACAGAGATACTCACATTATCTGTAGATTCTAAACATTATGAATGTCAGCTAACTGAGAATTATGAGTTAGGAAACGGTACTTCCTGTGAGCTCACAATACTCTACAATCCGCAACAAGGAATAAGTGGAATAATACCAGATATTAATGACTGGAAAGAAGGAAACAAAAGTGAGATCACTCCCGTTGAAAAGGTAGAAAAGACATGTATCTCAATTAGCGATTTTGATTTCGAACAGAGTTCTGTATACAACATCACCTTTGATGGAAAAATAGTAGCAGAGGTTTGCAAAGAATATTTATCTGCTTCCGAAATACATGCACAAGCGATTGTTATCTATCCTGTAAAAGATGGAAAAAGTGACTGGACAGAAGGAACCGTACTTCAGATAATCAGTGATGATAAGGCAATACATGGTGGTAAAGTGATGTGGCAAGGTGATACAAACACATTAAGTTACACTCCCGGCAACCAGAATCCAATCTCTTCCTTCTATATCACTTCCGATTTATCAATTGCATTTACACCTCCCATCGATCCAGTGTTACTATCTTTTAAAAAGAAGATATTGTCCGACGTCAGAGGAAGTGAAATAATCACGTATCCCATTGTAAAAATCGGAACTCAATATTGGACCAGAAAAAATCTCCGGACAACATTATACAATGACGGAAAGAAAATTACCTTAAAAACAGCTTCCAATTATTCTAAAAGCTCTGCCGGATATTTCAAAGAATCCACATTTATTTTCTATAATAAAGCAGCTGTTATCACCGGAAAGTTAGCTCCAAAAGGATGGAAAATAGCCGATAATGAAGCCTGGCAGCTATTAAAAACATACATCGAAGGAGACGGGGCTGTTCTGAAAGGAAATGATTTATGGGAAAAGTCCGAGTCCGTACCTTCCAATGCAACAGGATTCAATGCTATTGCCACCGGCATCTTTACTAAAGTAAAAGAGAACGATTCCAGTATCTATCAATTTGCCGGAAAATATACTGCTTATTGGAATATGGGAGCCACCCAGAAAGCAGTAGCAGAAAACGGTATTCTTCTGAGGTATGACACGCATGAAATTAAAGGAGCAGCCTACTCAGATTATTGCGGATATTCAGTGAGATGTGTAATTGAGTAGGTAAGTTCATTCTGAAAAAAGACTCTAAAACCTGTTTCATTTATGATAAATTCTTTTGTTTATAGATGCAGAAAGATGTTTTTTGAATTATCTTTGTAGACCATTTAGCCCTATTGAAAAGATAAATGGCAGAAAAATAATATATTAACTAAATAAAAAGAAGAAAAATATGGCAATGCATACCTGGTTTGAGTGCAAAATCCGTTACGAAAAACTAATGGAAAACGGAATGAACAAAAAAGTAACCGAACCTTATTTGGTAGATGCACTCAGCTTTACAGAAGCAGAAGCACGCATTATTGAGGAGATGACTCCATTCATCACAGGAGAATTCACCGTTTCAGATATCAAACGCGCCAATTACAGTGAACTATTTCCCAGTGAAGAGGAATCGGCAGACCGCTGGTTCAAATGCAAACTCATCTTTGTCACTCTGGACGAAAAAAGTGGTGCTGAGAAAAAAACATCCACACAGGTATTAGTGCAGGCATCTGATTTGCGTGATGCTGTGAAAAAACTGGATGAAGGAATGAAAGGTACAATGGCTGATTACCAAATTGGTTCTGTAGCCGAGACTGCCATTATGGACGTATATCCATACAGTGCAGGACCTAATGACAAACCGGAAGTTTAATTGAGTGTTGAATTATGATTTATGAATTTCATAAATAGTACTTCAAATTTAATTCATACTATGACAGCGTTTTATTGAAACACAAATGATCGTAGATTTTTGCAGATTTAGAAGGCTTGCCGTATTTGAGAGACGATATTCTTTGCGTGAATTTACGATAATCTGTGTTTCAATGATACGATCATTTAATTAGGATACTTACAATGAAATTTTTCATAAATCATGATTCAAAAAACATAATTTATAAATCAACAATATGAGTGTTGCGGAGAATCTAAGAGAAGTACTGACCGAACTTCCTCCAAGGGTCCGGCTGGTTGCTGTTTCGAAATTCCATCCCAATGAAGCGATAGAAGAAGCATATAATGCGGGACAGCGTATTTTCGGAGAAAGCAAGGTGCAAGAGATGACTGCCAAACACGAGAGTTTGCCCAAGGATATTGAATGGCATTTCATCGGACACTTGCAAACGAACAAAATTAAATATATGGCTCCTTATGTAGCCATGATTCATGGAATCGATTCATACAAACTACTTGTAGAAGTAAATAAACAAGCTGCCAAAGTTGAGCGTACTATTAAGTGTCTGTTGCAATTGCATATAGCACAAGAGGAAACAAAATTTGGTTTCAGCGCTGAAGAATGCAGGGAGATGTTGTCTGCCGGAACATGGAAAGAACTGAAAAACGTACAGATATGCGGACTTATGGGTATGGCCAGCAACACTGATGATGTTGAACAAATAGACCGGGAATTCTGTTCTTTAAATAGCCTTTTCAAAGAATTGAAAGCTACTTATTTCTCTCATTCAGACACTTTTTGTGAACTATCTATGGGTATGTCACATGATTATCCTCAGGCTATTGCCGAAGAAAGTACGCTTGTACGGATAGGAAGCAAGATTTTTGGAGAAAGAGACTATAACATTTAAAATTATCTACTATGACCGATTTAAAAACTACTTTTGCCGGGCTTCAACTTAAGAATCCCATTATCATTAGCAGTTCGGGACTAACCAATAGTGCCGGAAAAAACAAGAAGTTGGCCGAAGCAGGAGCCGGAGCCATCGTATTGAAATCGCTTTTTGAGGAGCAGATACTTATTGAAGCTGATCAGCTTAAAGATCCCACATATTCTGAGGGTAATGATTATCTGGCTGATTATATCAGAGAACATAAACTGGCCGAATATCTGGAACTGATCAAAGAAAGCAAGAAAGTATGTGATATTCCAATCATCGCAAGTATCAACTGTTATACAGATACAGAATGGATTGATTTTGCAAAGCAGATGGAAGAAGCCGGTGCGGATGCATTGGAAATTAATATCCTCGCAGTGCAATCGGACATTCAATATAAATATGGCTCGTTTGAACAACGCCATATTGATATTCTGAGTCATATTAAAAAAGTCGTTAAGATTCCTGTAATCATGAAACTGGGTGATAACCTGACCAATCCTGTGGCGCTCATTGACCAACTTTATGCTAACGGCGCAGCAGCAGTTGTATTGTTCAACCGTTTTTACCAGCCGGATATTGATATTGAAAAGATGGAACATATCTCCGGAAATGTATTCAGTAGTGCTTCCGACTTATCCAAAACACTTCGTTGGGTAGGAATTGCTTCTTCAATGGTTGATAAGATCGATTACGCAGCATCCGGAGGGGTACACAAACCTGCAGCTGTAGTAAAGGTGATTCTGGCAGGAGCATCAGCTGTAGAAGTATGTAGTACAATCTACCAAAATACCAACATGTATATTGGAGAAATGACCCGTTTCCTGGCCACATGGATGGAACAGAAAGGGTTTAAAAGTATTGCACAGTTTAAGGGAAAATTAAATGCAAAAGATGTGCAAGGCATCAATATGTGGGAACGTACTCAATTCTTGAAATACTTCTCCAACAAATAGAGAATAAAAAAATAGCTGCGTTATTTTTGTAACACAGCTATTTTTTTATCCTTTATTTTTGCCTATTAGTTCTTCTTATCCAACGCTTCAAAACAAGAGTTCTTACTTACAAATTCGGGAACAATATCCTTCATTGCTGCTACAATCTTCATCTGATCGTACGTATAACTCATTTCAATTAAATTCTGGATACGCTCTTTTACTTCATCATAATCATACTCGCGGACGGTAGCAATCATAATCTTATCGTGATAGGTAGGTTTTGTCAACTCCTTCACGTTCAAAAGTTCCTCATATAACTTTTCTCCATGCCGTAATCCGGTAAACTCTATTTTTACATCTGTACGCCCCGAAAGACTAATCATACGCTTAGCCAAATCAACAATCTTAACCGGTTTGCCCATGTCGAAGATATAAATCTCCCCGCCATTTCCCATACTTCCGGCTTCAAGTACCAATCTACAAGCTTCAGGAATAGTCATAAAATAACGAATAATTTCAGGGTGAGTCACAGTTACAGGACCTCCGCGCTGAATCTGATCACGAAAACGAGGAATAACAGAGCCATTAGAGCCTAATACATTTCCAAAACGAGTAGTGATAAATTGTACGGTTCCCTCTCCTTTTTCCTGTAATTTCTTAGCTAAAGACTGCACATAAATCTCACAAATACGTTTGGAACATCCCATCACATTCGTTGGATTTACAGCCTTATCAGTAGAGATCATCACAAACTTCTCTGCACCGTATTTTACAGCAAAATCAGCTAAAATACGTGTACCTGCTACGTTTACCTGAATAGACTCGGACACATTATCCTCCATCATTGGCACATGTTTGTAGGCAGCTGCATGGAATATATATTGAGGCTTATATTCACGGAAAATAGCTTCAATACGGGTCGGATTAGAAATATCTGCTACGATTGTCTCAGCATCAATATCTCTCCATCGATCCTGCAATTCAAGACGAATATCATGCAATGGTGTCTCTGCCTGATCTACCAGAATAAGTTTATAAGGATTAAAAGAAGCTACCTGACGCATTATCTCACTACCGATAGAACCGGCTGCACCGGTAATCATCACCCTTTTTCCTTCAAGATGAGAAGCAATCTTATGAATATCCACTTCAATCGGTTCGCGTTGCAAAAGGTCTTCAATCTGGATTTCCTTCAACTGAGTACGATTCAAAGGCTGTCCACCCCACTCACTCAAAGGAGGTGCAGTAAGTAGTTTTATATTATGAGCCAACAAACGATCTGCTATATCCGTTTTCTTCAACTGATCCATCTTAGCCGGAGAAATGATAATGGTGTTCACATCGCGATCCTCCAACCTCTCAATCAGCGTATCATCATTGGGATACACCTTCACTCCCATCATAATCTTATCAATCAATTCCGGTTCGTCGGCAATAAAACCACGCAAACGATAATGATTACGTAAATTCACACGAAGTGACTTGGCTATATTTACACCTACTTCTTTTGCACCATAAATAAATACATTAACTGTCTGGCTACGGTCAAAATTAATGATTTCAAAAAACATTTTAACCACAATGCGCGAACAAGCCATCAGAGCAAAATTTATGACATACGCCATAAACAACACACTTACCGGAGCTATCTTTACATTGAAATATGTATCCAGAAGAACACTCGTAACCATCAACGTCCCATATGATACGGTGAGGGATACGAAAATGCGCATAATATCAACAAATGAAGAGAAACGCAGTACATTGGAATACGTACGAAATACCCGGAAAAATACCAGATTAACAATTACTGTCCAGAGAATAGTCTTATCAATAGTAGAAGAGTCTAAAAAAATACTACGAAAATCATAACGGAGCGCATATGACAACATACACGAAGATACAATAATAAAGACATCAATCAACAGAATAGTCCAAATAGGCAACACCTTTGAGGAAAGGTATCGATGAAAAAATCTTGGTTTCATTCTTTTTACAGTTTTTTGTTTTAGGCGTTGCAAAGATACATTATTTTTATCAACCACCGCTTTATTTTACAAAATAATAAAAAATCTTTTGTGTTTCCCTACAAATCAATAGAAACCGAAAATAATAAAAAAATGTAATAAACGCATTGAAATTCAATGATTCCAATGCGTTTATTACATTCTCAAAAACTTACTAATCAGAAAGGCAAAGGTCCTTCATCTCCTCCACCAAACGGATTGGCACTTTGTGGAGCAAAATCGGGTACAGGCGGCGGAACATTACCAGAGCTACTATTCATACGTGAGCCAAGTACAGGCATCGCCCCTGCATCGGGCACAGGTATTACCATATCATCATCCGGATTCTGGAAACGAGTATATTCACCTTTAAATCGCAACAGAACATCACCCACAGCACCATTACGATGCTTTGCAATAATTATTTCGGCCATACCACGAAGATCATTTCCATGATCGTCCTGAAATATTTTGTAATACTCCGGACGGTGAATAAAACATACCATATCGGCATCCTGCTCAATGGCTCCGGATTCACGAAGGTCACTCAACTGAGGACGTTTTCCTTCAATACCCTCACGATTTTCTACACCACGATTCAACTGTGACAGAGCAATAATAGGAATGTTCAACTCTTTGGCAAGCCCTTTGAGCGAACGAGAGATAGTACTAACCTCTTCCTGACGGCTACCAAAAGCCATACCACTGGCATTCATCAGCTGAAGGTAGTCAATAATAATGATTCTTACACCATGCTCACGTACCAGACGGCGTGCCTTTGTACGAAGCTCAAACACGGATAGAGAAGGCGTATCATCTACATAAAGCGGTGCGTCGATCAGGTCTTTCAGTTTATAGTCCAACTGTTGCCACTCATATGCAGCAAGCTGTCCGCTCTTGATCTTTTCACTGGGTATTTCGCACACATTGGAGATAAGACGGTTCACCAACTGTACATTGCTCATTTCAAGCGAAAACAATGCAACTGGATTACGGAAATTGACAGCTATGTTCTTAGCCATGGAAAGCACAAAAGCCGTTTTACCCATAGCCGGACGGGCAGCAATAATGATAAGGTCGGAATTCTGCCAACCGGAAGTCATCTTATCCAGTTTAGTGAAACCACTCTCCAAACCACTTAATCCATCGGCACGGGCAGCAGCTTTCTGGATCAACTGATACGCTTCACTAATCACCGGATTGATCTGCGTATAGTCCTTTTTCATATTCCGCTGCGAGATTTCAAAAAGCTTTCCTTCGGCTTCCTGCATCAAGTCATCCACGTCGAGCGTTTCGTCAAACGCTTTACTTTGAATGCCACTGGTAAAAGTAATAAGTTCGCGTGCCAGGTACTTTTGCGCAATAATGCGGGCGTGATATTCAATATGCGCCGAAGAGGCCACTTTACTACTCAGCTGTGTGATGTAAAACGGACCACCTACTTCTTTCAAATCACCCCGTTTGGCAAGTTGTTCTTTTACCGTGAGAATATCCACCGGCTGCTGGTTGACTGCCAGATCGGTTATAGCAGCATAGATCAACTGATGACGATGTTCGTAGAATGATTCCGGACGAAGTATTTCACTCACCAAAGAATAAGCATCTTTCTCGATCATCAAAGCACCCAGTACAGCCTCTTCCAGTTCCGGTGCCTGAGGCTGAATACGTCCGTAATCAGTTATAGGTTGCGGAGTTTTGGATTTGGTATTACGTGGAGTTCTTTTGGGTTGTTCAGCCATCTTTATATTTACTATTTAAATTCTATTTATTTACAATCTAATCCTTAAGCACACTGCCAGTATGCAAAGGGGGGTGACAAAGATAGAAAATAAAAATGAGACTGATAGCAGAATAAGATAGCAAGACTGATAAGAAATGTCTATTTACAACCTAATAATGTGTATTTAACATTTATATATCTACACCATTAAAGTACGTACTTTATCCATATAAACTATGCATTTTAACTGTGCGTTAATTACCTATTTAACACTGCGTTAAATACGTAATTTTATAAGTAAGAGAACCTATTTATCTGCATTTTCTTCTTTCAAAGTACCAGATAATACTTCCCGTCAGTACAATCATCAGTATCGTACAGATGATAGATCCCTCAAAGCCAAAAGTACCGCCGTTCAAAATGGTATTCTCTGGCAGTTGCAACTGTAACATTGGTGGACAAAGCTCAATCCCGCTTACTTTATACCCCAACACAGGACCTTGTAACCAATTCCAGAACAGATGTAACGAAATCGGGAACCAGAGATTACGGGTATAGAGAAAAGCAGCTCCAAGCAGACAGCCAGCCAACACAAGATTCAGCATGGGAAGAAAAGCTACATTCGGATTGAAAAGATGCATCAGAGAAAATAACACAGACGAAATCAGCAACGAAAGGAATTTGTTAAGCCTCGTCCGCAGCAACCGTCCCAAAACATAGCCACGAATCATTATTTCTTCTGTAAGGGCAATAAGAATACAGACACCGAAACTCCCCGCCAGATTGGTAAAGCTAAAATGAACTCCCATAATCCTGACCTCTCCCAATGCTAATGAAAGTCCGAATCCAATACCATACAGGAGTACAGCCACCAACAATCCATACAAGAAGTCTTTCCAACGCCCCCGGATACTAAGTCCTAAATCAGAAAACGGGCGATAATCGCAATATTTAAGAACAAACAAAGCAGGAAGAACACTGGCCAACAAACTGGCTGTCTGGATAACTGCATATTGGGACAGTGTATACGATCCATGTACTCCCGAAAGCCCCAAACCAAGATAAGCAGCCACAGAAAGCACCATGGAAAGAAAGAAATATAATCCTATATAAACAGACAGACTGATAAGTACGTGAACCCCTGTCCTGGGATTTTCCTGGCGGATAACATTTTCTTGTTCCATATATAATAATTTACTTTAGAGTATGCCACAATCATATAGCCTTATAGTAAAACTATGCCCACTGCCGCATTATTAATTGTTAAGCCGGAAGCAAAAATAACTATAAAAAACAAAAAGAGAGGCTTGTTCTCTCTTTTTTCTGTATATTTGTCTAAATAAAAGCTCACTCATGAAAATAAAACATTTATTTATAGGTCTGTTCCTGGCTGCAACGACCCCGGGAATTATGGCGCAACCTATTAAAAAGCAGTATTTTGTATCCAAAGCAGGAACATTGATTTCAATGATGACCGAAGACGAAGCAAACAGTGTTACTCATCTTACACTGACAGGAAAAATCAATGCAGAAGACTTCAGACACCTGCGGGATGAATTTAAAAACTTAGAAGTACTCGATATCTCAAATGCAGAGATCAAAATGTATACAGGAAAAGCCGGAACACATCCCGACAAATTCTATGTATATATGCCCAACTTTATTCCTGCATATGCATTCTGCCAGGTAGTAAACGGACAACCTCAAGGAAAGATGTCATTGAAAAAAGTGGTTCTTTCAGAAAAGATCAAGAACATCGAAGATGCTGCTTTTAAGGGTTGCAGTAATCTTGCTATTTGCCAGATCAGAAAGAAAACGCCGCCCAATCTCCTTCCGGAAGGGTTGGCAGACAGTATTACTGCCATTTTCGTCCCATTAGGTAGCAGCGACGGATACAAAATAAAGGATAACTGGAAATCATTTGCCTTCATCGAAGGAGAACCACAGGAAGCTACTTTGCAAGTGGGTGCAATGAGTAGTCTGGAGAGTGAAATACAAAAGGCAGGCTTACAGCCCAAAGATATCAACTTCCTCACAATTGAAGGTAAATTGGACAACAACGACTTCAAACTAATCAGAGACTACATGCCCAACCTCGTTGCTGTAGATATTGCAAAAACAAATGCAACTTCTATTCCGGATTTTACATTCTCTCAAAAAAAATATTTGCTTCGTATAAAATTGCCCCACGGACTAAAGGTGATCGGCCAACGTGTATTTAGCAATTGCGGCAGATTATGTGGTACGGTAGAGTTACCCGCCAGTGTAACCGCTATTGAATTCGGTGCATTTATGGGATGTGATAATCTACGGCATGTGGTAGCTACAGGAGATAAAATTACAACATTGGGTGATAATCTATTTGGCGACGGGGTAGAAAACAAGTTGATATACAAGTAGGAATCGAGAAAATTAATAAAGAAACATAAGAGTGTACATTTTTGTCATGCAAGAGTGTACACTCTTGTTATATAAAGATGTACACTCTTGCATGACCAAAGTGTACATTCTTATTTTAATTGATTATCAGCACCTTACATCGAAATAATAAAATAAAAAAACGAGCAAATTCTTTTAAAGAATTCCTCGCCTCTGATAAGAAAAGCCATAAGGCTTTTCTTTTGTTTTCCTCTTTTTTCCTGAATTACAATCTTCTTTCTTACCTAAAAAAACTTCAATTACCTATTATTCTATTGTTATCCTTATTAATCTTTTACCTTTTATTTGTACCTATTGAAGCTTTGTTTATACCTTAAATTCTAATACCTTAATTTCTTATTTTTACCTTTTAAACTAATAACAATTTCTCAATTGCACTGCAAAGATACAGCTTTTTTCCGTGTGCGCAAACGGTTTTGCGTTTTATAACACTTTTTAAAGCTATAAATCTTTCACATCACTCAGTTCAACCAGCTTATTTACAATAGCATAGATAGTCAAACCGGCAGCACTGTGTATTTGCAGCTTTTTACTGATATTTCTTCTGTGAGTGATTACAGTATGGATAGAAAGAAACAGTTTTTCGGCTATCTCTTTGTTTGTCATCCCCTTCACTACACATACCACAATTTCTTTCTCCCGCTGACTTAGTGTCTCCTGTCCGTCTTCCTCTATATCAGGCTCAATATTCTCCAAACGGGTTATCTTGTTGGAAAGTGTCTCCAGGTCATCAAAAATAGAGATGGAATCGTCGTATTTACTTAGCAGGTTTGCATCAATAAACGAACTTACCAGTGCCACCACCCGAATTCCTTTTCCAGTCGTTTCTTCACGAAATCGCACTACATCAAAATAGTCACCAAATGTTGGGTTTACTACCAATATATCGGGATACTGCGTACGCAGACAGTCGTGTAATGCTTCAACAGAAAGAAGTTCTACCGGCTGGACTTTCAGATTAGGCAAACGTTTTAATGCCAGTGTCAACCCACTACGGATAATCACAGAATTTTCTGCAACAGCTATGCGAATTGCTTCGTTATTTTTCATTGTCATTCATCCTCCTTTCCAACTTCAGAATAGCAGGAACAAAAATATAATCTTCTACTTTACAATGAGACTCAAGCCCCTCTTCACAAGCATATATATCAAACAATGCAGCATTAAGCAAATTGGTGTTTGCCTTAGCAGGACAGTATTTAATAATAATATTTTTAAGTTCAGTCAACTTCTCTCCTACCTGATCATGGTGTTTGGAGAATGTACTGATTTGATAATTCTTTGGTGCGTTATTCTCAAGCAGCGCATCTACATACTTAAACACCGTTCTCTCCTCATACTCCATGTGTTTGCGTACTTCCCGCATATATTCGTCGAAGAATTTAAGAATAAGAAAAGATACATCGTTCTCTGAACAATCAATAGCTTCCAGTAGTTTGCGCCGTATAGCAGGCAGACAGAACTCCAAAAAATAAATATGAGCCTGCCGCAAGTAGTCAACCAATGCCGGAATAGACAGACCATCTGTTTTACCATCCATACGCGAAAATCCCTCGGCCATAAAATTCACTACCGCAAGAAACGTCGGACAATCGACTCCATTCATCTCGCAAACTTCTTTTACCGTTTTGTCTCCAAAGCCCAAAGACAACCCAAAACGGCTCATAACCTGTAACAGAGAGTAATTATCACTGATAAGATCAATCATCTTATCGGAGGATTTATATTTTTGTAATCTGTCCATTTATACCTATTTTTATATTACGCGTACAAAGGAACGGATATTTTTTCGTGCACGCAATCCCCATTTATAGGTATTTTGGGGATTTAAAAATTAATAATTAAAAATTAAAATGCTTATCTTTGCGACGTTAGTCCGGGAAGAAACCTTGACGGTAAAGTTCATACAAGCCTGTAATAAGGCTCATAATCAGAAAGAATTTATCAAGCTACAACACCGGTCTTTTAATTTTCAATCTTTAATTTTTAATTATAAATCATGGCAAAAGAATTAGAACTGAAATACGGCTGCAATCCTAACCAGAAGCCTGCCCGTATCTTCATGAAAGACGGAGAACTGCCCATCGAAGTATTAAACGGACGTCCCGGATTTATCAATTTACTGGATGCATTCAACAGCTGGCAATTAGTAAAAGAGCTGAAAGAAGCTACCGGAC
The DNA here is from genome assembly GCA_000613465.1 of Bacteroides nordii WAL 11050 = JCM 12987. Taxonomy (GTDB): domain Bacteria; phylum Bacteroidota; class Bacteroidia; order Bacteroidales; family Bacteroidaceae; genus Bacteroides; species Bacteroides nordii. The sequence continues at coordinate 62,292 of BAJA01000013.1, read as the reverse complement.
TTCCGGCTGCCGCTTCCTTCAAGCATGTCAGCCCGGCAGGTGCTGCCGTAGCGGTAGAAATGAATGAGACGCTAAAGAAGATTTACTTTGCAGACGATCTTCCACTTTCTCCGCTGGCTACTGCTTATGCCCGTGCCCGTGGTGCAGACCGTATGTCATCTTATGGTGATTTCATTGCTCTTTCTGACACGTGTGATGAAGAGACGGCACGTCTTATCAATCGCGAAGTATCCGATGGGGTTATAGCGCCTGATTACACACCCGAAGCACTGGAAATTCTTCGTAACAAACGCAAAGGTACTTACAATGTTATAAAAATAGACCCGGCATACCGCCCTGCTCCTATCGAGCATAAGGATGTTTTCGGTATCACTTTTGAACAAGGACGCAATGAATTGAAAATAGACGAATCTCTGCTCAAAGAGATGCCGACCCGGAATCAGGAGATTCCTGCCGATGCCAAACGCGATCTGCTTATTGCCCTCATTACATTAAAGTATACACAGTCCAACTCCGTATGCTATGCCAAAGACGGACAGGCTATCGGTATTGGTGCCGGACAACAGTCACGTATCCATTGCACCCGCCTTGCCGGAAATAAGGCTGACATCTGGTATCTACGTCAACATCCGAAAGTAATGAACCTCCCCTGGAAAGATAAAATACGCCGTGCCGACCGCGACAATACAATAGACATTTACATCTCTGAAGATTATATGGATGTATTGGCAGACGGCAGTTGGGAACAATTCTTCACCGAAAAGCCGGAAGTACTGACCCGCGAAGAAAAGCGTGAGTGGCTGGATACGCTAACCGGAGTAGCATTGGGTTCAGATGCCTTCTTCCCTTTTGGTGACAATATTGAGCGTGCACACAAAAGTGGTGTAAGTTATATTGCACAACCGGGAGGTTCGGTACGCGACGATCATGTGATTGAAACGTGTGATAAGTATAATATTGCCATGGCATTTACGGGTATCCGTCTGTTTCATCATTAATATAATTAATAAGGTGTAAAAGCATCTATCTGGCTCCAACATACTTATTAATAATCAATAGTAACATCCCCATTTATAATGAGAACCAATGTGTTATTCCATTATAAATGGGGATTTTCTATTTCATCCGGCTACCCTATCTTTGCACCATTATAATAAAACAGAAATTGAAAATGAATAAAATTGGTGTATTTTACGGTTCTACTACAGGAACTACAGAAGACGTGGCCCGTCGCATTGCAGAGAAGTTGAATGTCCCTCAGGGAGATATTCATGATGTTTCAGTATTGACTGATGCTCTGGTAAAAGAATATGATGTATTGGTATTGGGTACTTCAACCTGGGGCGCAGGCGAATTGCAGGACGATTGGTATGATGGCGTTAAAGTTCTGAAGAAAGCAGACCTGTCGCATAAGTTTGTGGCACTATTTGGCTGTGGTGATTCCGATTCATACGCCGACACCTTCTGCGATGGAATCGGTATCTTATATGAAGATCTGAAAGCCAGTGGTTGTACATTTGTTGGTGCAGTAGACACTGCAGGGTATACTTTCGATTCATCCGTAGCAGTAGTGAACGGCAAATTTATGGGGCTCCCTATTGATGAAGTGAACGAAGACAGTCAAACAGACGAACGTATCACTCAATGGGTGGAAATACTCAAAAAAGAAATTAACTAATACTTTTTATTATATATACTTGCATTATGGCTACTGAAAGAACAATCCCCGGAGAGGTAAGAATTTTCCTGAATCACATTTATGAATTTAAGAAAGGAGTACGCAACATGGTACTCTATACCATGAATCGTGAATATGAAGAATTTGCAGTGCGCCGACTGGAGAATCAAAACATCAGTTATATGATTCAAAAAGTAGGGCCAAACAAAATCAACCTGTTCTTTGGTAAACCGGAGTGTATGGAGGCTATCCGCCATATCATCATCCGTCCGCTCAATAAACTGACTCCTGAAGAAGATTTCATCTTAGGAGCTATGTTGGGGTATGATATCTGCCAGCAATGCAAGCGATATTGTGGTAAAAAAGGAGGTATTAAGATTGCCGTTTAGTATAGTTTTTTGTATGTGTTAGCTTATTTGCATGTCTTTTTGGGGAAAGAAGCCGCTTCGTTAGGGAAAGCGGCTTCTTCTTTTATCTTTCAATAATTCCACAGAACATAGTATCATACTTTACATCTATAAATTCAAATTCTACCTGATAAAAACTCTTATTTACAACCCAATATATAAATTAGAAACCTTCTATTTTACCCATATCCGATTTAACATTATTACAAATAAAATAAGAACTACAACACATTGTTTATTTTGCCAATTCAATTAATACCAATTCTCATCATCATTTGCAGTTATTGTTTCAATAAGAGCATTAAGAAAATCATCATTGTATAACTTAGAAAATCGAATGTGTTCTATTTCTTTAATAATACTATCACGACTTTCTATTCTTCGTTTAATCGTATATAAATCATATAAAGATTCTTCATTGGGATTATTTGATAAATAATTTTGAATATTTTTCACTATTTCCAAATACAATTGATTTTGTTTTATCGTATCACCCTGCGAAGCAAATGTCAGAGCTTCAAATGTCTTCAAATACATATTCTTTTTATAACCTACTCCAAAGTCTAAAGAATCAAATGATGCAATATAATCCTTTCCACGTTCGTAATCTTTCAATAGATATATCAAAGAAACCTTAAGTTCAAATACCCTATATTTAATAGGTTTACAATCAATACTATCTAAATATTGTTCTGATTTTCGTAGAAGCAAAGTGTCGTGACTTAAGGAATATTTACACCAACAATCCAATGCCTTTTCATACAATAAATCGCAACGTTTGTTATCTTGCATTGTGCAAGAAGTTATTAATATACATAAAACAATAATATAATTTACCTTGTAAAACATACTTTCAATTTTATTTAGTCCACAAATGTTTAAATGAAATAGGAATAGGAGCCACTGGATGAGCCACAATTGGTGTTTTCCCTCCAGGAGTTGTAATCCACCAATTGCCCTCAACTTTAATTTGCAAAAAATCATTACCTCTATACAAATCTAATTTTGGAATATTTACAGTTGATGTTTTAACAGAAGAACCAGCTTCAAGCAACTGTGGACTATCTGGTGTTTTTAAAGTAGAGGTATATGCTTTATCACCATACTGTACATTCACTAAACCTACATTCTCTATATTTCCATCTAATCCCGAATTTGAACTGACATTTGTAACCTTGATTTCTACTCCATTAAAAATTCTTCCTTCTCTAGTGTAAGAAACGTTCACATCAATTGTAGCATTACTTTTTTCTTTTACATTTATCATATGAGAAACAGCATATCTCCCTACTTCTGCATCTGAAGCAATCGAACCTATTCTGTTAGAACTATATTCAAGAAAAGAAGTAGGCAATCCTAAATGAGAAAGAATATCAGAATCATTCGCTCCAACATATTGATATCCCTTAGGTATTGTAGATTCTGCAGTAATATCATTTCTCCACTCATAATTAGAAGTACCATTTGCAACTATCCAATCCTTTCCATTCGGATCAATATATTTTATCGGATTATTCATACAATACGCATACGGACTTATTGAATAATATTTCTCACACAACGGATCAACAGACATAAATCGTCCTAAAGCCGGATCATGCCAACGGGCCTGAAAGTCATATAAGTTTAATCCCATCAATCTCTCAAGTTCTTTACCTCCAAAACGATATGCCTGCGGATTTTTTCCCCACTTGGAATCTATTACCGGCATACCATAAGGGAAATAGTCATCCATTCCTTTTACAGAACCCGTTGAAAAAGCAGTAGCCCTATTATTTCCTAAATGATCTTTGATATAAAAATAATATTCCCCATCTTTAATATACCCATTATCTATAAGAATCTTATCAAGATATGGTTCACCCTCAGGAGTTGTTTTATATATAATATTTCCAAAATAAAATGTAGCCTCGTCTCTGTCAGTAGAAGCCATTGTTGATACTCCTCCTGCTATTTCGGCAGGATTAAGCGAACGTCTTAATGATACAGAGCTTGAAGCCATTATCTTCTCCCCCGTTGCTAAGTAAACATAAGTAATACTACCGGATGCCAAATTATTATTAACGGTTATTTGTTGCGGTAAGTTAAGACTATTATTTATTATCGTTGCACCTTTATAAGGATCTTTTGTGACTGCACCATTCAGATCATACTCATAAGAAGCAGAGGTTCCAACTCCTGTTAAATTTCTAAAATCATATGAATAATATGTTTCTGAACAGTCTGTAGCATCAACCACTGATTGAACTTGATTCCCAGAATGAGTAATCGTCAATTCATCACAAGAATCGTAACTATCTTCAGCAGTGACACCACTCCTATCTATATATATAATATTCCCATGCTTATCGTACTCAAAAAAGGTGGTAGGTGCCGCTCCATATCCTGCATCCGCATAGCTTGTCATTCTTGAAAGATCATCATACTCCATTGATACTTCCCAATAATATTGAGGCCTTTTTGAATGTCTATATTCATTCATATATATCACATTCCCAATGTTATTATATTCAATACTTTCTCTATATACACTGTTATTTAGGTTTGTTGTCCATGAGCGGATATTGTATGAATAATCCGTTTGCAGACCTTCCTGACCATTTGCTTGTTCCGAAATCAATCGCCCCAATTCATCATATGTATTTCGAGCAATAACAACCTCATTCCTCTCATTCAATTTATGTCGTGTTTCTATTAAGCGTCCTGCATGATCATACTCATAACTATATAGTTCACTGGTTTGATTTATATCAGTCATTAAGTGCTCATGCAATCTTTTTACAGGTTGTCCTTGAAAATTATAAGCTAAATATTCATTGTCAAATGCTTCTCCTGACATTCTACTCTTCCTGGACTGAATAAGGCGTCCACGATCATCACAATATAAAGCAGAATGCTCATCTAAAGCTCCTTCCCAGCCTGCAGGAATTGTATTTACATAAGTACCGGTGAGTAGCCCTTTTGCAGAATAATCATTAACATTATATCGTTTACCATACCCCGGACGATCTTCGTATACGAGTTCTTTATTCCTATCGGTAAGAAAATCATAATTATCATAATAATTATTCATAAAGTATCTTCTATTTTCAGGAATAAAATCGGAGAAAGAATATCCTTTTTCTACGTTATATGTTCCAATGACAAGCTTATCCTTATAATTTTCATTTGATATATCAGTATTCCGACAAGTACCGGTTTGAACTATTCTACCTAACGCATCAGGAATAGAATATATCCATTCATGCTTTTTGCGTGATTCACCATCCTGAGTAAAGATCAATCGATCTGTTCTATCATATACATAATAAATCCAGTCACATCCTGGCAAACGCTTTCTAATGCAACGGTTACGTTCATCATATTTATATAGATAGGCATATTGCTTTACTTCAAGACTATTATCTGCCATAGATTTATTCTCCTTTATTATTTTATCGGCTAATATCGGAGGAATAACATAATTCAAATTACCAAAATCATCATAGACATAATAAGTATCGTGAGCTTCATTATTGTTCATCTGTCGAATAAGAATAGTTTGTTCCAAGCTATTTTTAAATTCATAAGAAAGATTTCCTATTTCATTCTTCTTTTCAGTTACATATAATTCCCCCGCAGCATATAACCCAGACTTTACAAGAGATGCATTTAAGCCACTACCATCTATTTTGAAGTACATACAAGAACGATTACCAGTAGCATCATTTGTCAAATAACTCACCTTATTCGAAGAATTACTACTGTGCCAGTTAGCTCCCGGACCGTATTGTTCCAAAACTCTATTTAAAGGAGATGCTTCATAAATAGTTTTTGAATACGGATTTGAATCATTCCCATAAGAAGTAATTGCCGACGATTTTAGATCTGTTACATTAGTGAAATTGCCATTATTTCCCATTATAATTGCAGGCAACCATGTAGCACATTCTCTCCCATACATATCATACTCTTGCAATGTTACCAGACTGTTATGCGCAGGAGTAATACCAACCTGAACTGTTTGCGTCAGACGTCCTAAGCCATCAAAATATTCTATTACATCTAAATATTTATTTTGATCCGTCTCATCCACCATAGTTCTGGTCTTGATATAGTTTTGATCCTGACTTTGTGATAATACACAAATAGAATATATTAAGTATACTATAGCTAATATGTATTTTTTCATAATCACTTTATGTTATTGATCGTGGTAATTATAATCATAAATCTGAAGAGTCTTTTCTTGATTGCTTTCATCTTTCAGATAGGTTCGTTTTAACCGTCCTAAACTATCATATTCATAATAGGTTGTTATTCCGGAGGGATCAGTGATTTCATTTATACCTATCAAAGGTCTATATTTATAAGTTGTTACAAAGGCATAAGGAAGATTTGTACGTAATAAATCCCCCATCATTTCTAATGTTTCATCAGCTGGATTCTTTGCATTTTGTATCATCACTAACTGGTTTGTATTTAAAACATTCAGTACTTCCTCATAAGAAGCATTTTTTATTTCAGCCACAGGATATTGCCCCTCGTAACTCCAAATATAGACAATCTTTGTACCACCATCTTTTGTTATATACAAAGGATTACCTTTTGCATCATATTCGTGATATATGATACGTACTTGTCCGGTATCTGCCTTAGTACTATAATTTTCTTTCTGAGGAAGAATCAGACCATTACCATAATCTTTGTATGTGATTATTTTCTTACTAATAACACTCCCATTAATTTTCTTTTCATACTGAACAGGAGTAGTCATTCTATTAGAATTTATCAAATCAGACGCAGTACTCATCTGTTCAGGAGATAAGGCAGAAAGGTCTTCCCATGGATATAAAAATTCTTCGTTTAGTGTATTTCCCGTTCCACCGATAGAAGTTATTTTTCCTTTCAGTATTTTTTTATTTTCCCGTACTACATAGTTATATTCTGTGGTATTGGTGATTGCACCATTTGTATTATATACGGTTACAATCTCTTTTCTGGGAAAAAGACGTGCAAACTGCAATTGATAAGAATAAGAATCATAGAAACCACCAGAATAAGAATCAAAAGCACCATAAATTTTTCCCGGAAGGACCCGACACGGTTTAAAAGAATCCTTAGTAAGATCTGTCCATGTAAAGTGAGGCGACAGTTCATTCTCACAATTACAATTACAAGGACCGCTATAGTTTAAATGATTCTGTATTCCAAGTAAAACCTCAAGATTATTAAACTCATGAAATAAATGATAGTCATATTCTATTTGTTCTCTCTGTATTTTATTAAAAGAATTATTTACTTTGACGTATTTAATCTTTTCTACCAAATTAGGAGCGGATATCGTATTTAGTTGATATGGATATCGCGGATTGAAAAAGCTCTGACCTTCACCTAATGCCCATTGAGGTCGCAGTTGCCTACCATTAGGACCATAATTAGGCCCCAAAGTCCAATCCAGAGCAGAAAGTCCAGCAGCTGAAGATGTCCTGTTAGACATGGCATTCTTAACACTATTCTCATATTCATATTTATAAACTGTTTTAATATCATCATTCTGAAACTCGGTAACTTTATCATACCAAACATTGGGTTCAAATAACATATAGTTCCAGATGTAAGATTGAGAGCTAAAAGAAAGCACACGTCGAGTAACATATAGAGGAGCCTCAAAATCCGTACCCCTCCACATCGTAGATATAGTAACGGCTGCACCCTCATCCACAAAGGTATCTAAAGTTGGCTCTGCAGGAGCAATACCATATCCAGTATAATAAGAATCTATTTTTGCTTGTTCTTCATTAGTACCCATAGTATCCCCATATTTATATGTCTTAATTACTGCAGGAGCAGTTGGAGAATCTTTTGTTATCATTTGAGACAATCGTACCCCTCCACCTTCTGTTAATTGTTTATATGATATATGAGAAATCCCAGGATTCTCTTTACAAAGAGTATTTATATCTCTCCCTAGAAATTTATGTGTCTCATACTTAAACTCGGTAGTACCTCCTAATGGATATGTTACTTTTTCTAAAATATTAGCTTTTATAAAATTACCGTCAACCTTTCTTGACATCCCTCCTGCATAATAATTTATTCCACTAGTTGATGTTAAAACAATCATCTTAGGTACTAAAAGTCCCATCCCTTCTCCATTATAATATCCCCAATAATCTTGTGGTACGTAATAACCAGTACTACCATTTTCCTGAAAAAAGGAAAAACGCTGCGGATTATATTCAAAGCTATAACGACCTTCTCCCGATATGGTTAAATTATTCAATAAATCGCCTTCAGTATTATATTCCAAACAAACTTTTTTTACTAAATTTAAATTTGAGCTTACCTTTATTTCATTAAGAGTACAATTACTATTATTCATATAATTAAATTCAACAGTACCAAGAGGGAAATATATTTTTTTTTATCAAAATGTTTTGAAGTGTTTTACATATCTCTCCTTCAGTACTATGACTCATTATCGGTTCTTTTTGAGACAAATCGTCATCAATCTCATAACCATGAAGATAAAAATTCATAGGTACCCATGAATGAAAATCAAACCAACTTTCAGAATGGCTCTTAAATGATCTGGATATTCGACTTTTTGCTTCCCAATCAAATAACACTATATTATTATTAGGTAATATAATCTTTTTTAATCCCCATGCAGATATATAAAGTTGTGGATTACCATTTGAATAATATGTTCTTTTTTCTAAACAGCTATCATCTCCTCCAAAAATATATGTTATACCTTTTTCATCTTTCACTATAATCTGTCGTTCGGTTGCTTCTATTTTTGCGAATGATCCATCTGTTATACCAATCCATTTATCTCCTTCTTTTTCAAGCACAAAGTTAATCTTTTCATCAGGAAGATGTATTGTAAAAATATCCACTTTTGAATCGATATTTGTATATTCCCAATCGCTGGGATAATTATCATTTAATTTAGTCAACGTACTTTTTAAATAAAGAAATTCTTGCTGAAAATTTGAGAAATCCATTTCAGCCACATCACAAGTACTCCGACGAGATGAAAAATCATTTCGCCCCATTAAAATTCTTGTAATTCTCAAAGCAGGCTGCAATATCCAGCCATACCCCATCGGATGAGGACTATCTTCTGGTTTAATACCATTTGTTGCATATTGAAAAGAGATCGGCAAAGAAAAATTTCCAATATTGATTTGATAAAATGGAATACTTATGTTTACGGTGCCTGTAGCTAAAGAAGGTTCATGATTACCATATTTCATGAATTTTTGAGACTCAGGCGTAGGTAACACTACATTTGGTATATTAGGAATATATCTTGTATCTGCCATTGGAACTGCTGAACGCAATTGAATAGAATCTAATTGAATACTATTTATAATACTATCCTTAACTTCAGCTTGGGCTTTTAAGATCATAATACTTACAAAAAAATAGAGCAATATTATTGTGGTTTTCTTCATTACTATCATTTTTTAAGAACAATATTAGATATCAATTCATTTTCCACATTAAACTGTATGATATATGCTCCCGGAAAAAGAGTAGAACAATCAATTGTTTCTCTATATAATCCCATATCCATATACTTCACAGGAATTATTTTCACGATCCCATGTACAGAGCTATACAATGTTATGCCGACATTAGCTCCTTGTTCTAACTTATATTCTATATTCAATTCTGTCGAAACAGGATTGGGCCAGAAGTTATGAGAGAAATTCTGATTAATCCAATTTGTAAGTATATTCGGAGCTTTCTCATTATTCAAACTATCCAATACTATTGTATTATCTAAATCGTCATCCAGATAATAGTGGTTTACAGGTGGATAAAAATAAGCAGCTGCAAATGTCTGTTTTTTTAAGCTATCTATAACATCAAATGCCTGAACCGTTTCAAAGACTGGATAACGATAACCTTGAACATACCAACTATATGTATCTGCTTCTATTTGTTTATGATGCTTTTCAACTTTCTTTTTTAATTGTTTCCTTAGAAATATATTACTAATATCATTCGGTCCAATATTATTCTTTATATATAAAGTATCATTTATTAATTGAGTCGTTTTAATTCTAACAACATGATTAAGTGTATCGCCAGTAGGCAATATCATTTTCCCATAAGCATCCGATTCAATACTTATATTCCCAAAAGTATTAGTCCCACTTTGTGAAGAATGTATTCCTTCAGACTCAAATTTATGCTCAATTCTTTGTTTGTAATCAAAAGGATATGTCATTAATGGAAATGGAATTGTATTGTGCATAAGGGTTATAGGATTTTCATGTCCCAAACAGAATAATGTATCATTCTTTACTTGATAATAATACATCGTAGAATGTTCTTTGCCAATAATTAAATTGTTGATATCTGAATTCTCCTTTAAAAGAGTATCACATCCCATAATATAGATACTATCATTAATAAGACAAGGAGAATGAAAACTCAATTTATATTTAGAATTAATCGTTTTAAGTTCACTGAAATTCCAGATAACATTTTCACCAGATCTTCCTGGATCCTTAAATTCAACTTGCTCTTTTATGATTTCATCTCCACTACGAATACAATTATTCTTATAGGTTATTTGACTAAAAGCCCAAAAAGTAGAAAAAAAGAGAATGATAATAGTAATAGCAATGATTTTCCCATAGCAACAGTATTTAAGTTACAAGATAAAGTACTCCTTATCATTCAATTGTTAAAGAATATGCTTTACCATTAACAAAGATAACAAAAAACTGAGATACAGATGTAAATCGGCAAAATTATTTATACACATCTACCTCATTTTGTAGCCTTTCTTTATAAAAAAGTCATAAATAACTTCCTTTTCATAATTATTCTAATCTTTTAAATCTTAATTACCTATTTATACTGATAACCGACTATAACATTCATTATTTGTGGGTATTGTCGCCCTTTTTAATCTCATCTACCTTTGCCCCAGAAAAATTTATATAAAACATGAGAAAATTAACAAGTTTATTTATCCTCTGTTTCCTGATGTCTTTCGGCAAAACAGTTGCACAGGGAAAAGACTCTACTAAGAAAGAAGAAAAGAGTTCTTCTTACACAGAAGAATATAATAAGTTCCGTTTTGGCGGATATGGTGAAATGGTAGCAAGCTACATGGATTACGGACTCAACCGAATGACCGAAAAGGGTAGTGTGAAAGAGAACCGGGGTACAGTTGCAATCCCGCGCTTTGTACTCGCCTTTGACTATAAGTTCTCTCCCACCTGGATATTAGGTGCCGAAATCGAATTTGAATATGGAGGAACAGGAAGTGCACGCGAGATAGAATGGTACGAAGAAAACGGGGAGTATGAAGTTGAAATAGAAAAAGGAGGTGAAGTAGCACTCGAACAATTCCATATTACCAAATTGATTCATCCTGCTTTCAACATCCGCGCCGGACACATGATTGTTCCCGTTGGTCTGACTAACTCACATCACGAACCGGTTAATTTCTTTGGAGTCTATCGCCCCGAAGGAGAAACTACCATACTTCCTTCTACCTGGCACGAAACGGGTATCGCATTCTTCGGTAAAGTATATAAATTTGATTATGAGTTGCAATTAGTAGCCGGACTGGACCCCCAAAACTTCCGTAATACAAACTGGGTAGGTAAAGGACGCCAGGAAGCATTCGAAATTGACAATTTCACAAGTCCTGCATTTGTGGCACGACTCAATTACTCCGGAATACGCGGACTTCGTATCGGCGGTTCTTTCTATTATAACCAAACAGCAAAAAACAGTAGTAAACCAAGCAGAAATATAGGACATAAGTTCCCTGTAACAATTTTTACAGCAGATGCACAGTATAAGAGTCCGAAAAACACTTTCATAGCTCGTGCCAATATGGTTTATGGTAATCTCGGAGAAGCTGCCAGCCTTTCGGAAATCAATCGTAAATCACCAAAAGCGACCGGATATCCTACCACAGACGTAGCTAAAAATGCAGTAAGCTATGCAGGAGAAGCAGGCTACAACATCGGATCTTTCTTCGGTGAAAAAGCACCACGCATTTATCCGTTTGTTCGCTACGAATATTATAATCCTATGGAAAAGGCCGGTTATCTGAAAACACCGGATGCCCGCCTCAAAACCTCTATGTGGACAGTAGGACTAAACTACTATGCACTGCCCAACCTCGTAGTAAAAGCAGACTACAGCAAACGCAGAATTGGCGGTGGTAAATACAACAACGAAAATATAACCTCAATAGGTATTGCCTATGTGGGTTGGTTTGTAAAGAGATAACTTTAATAATAAACAAATAGAAAGTAAAAAGATGAAGACAAGAAATTTATTTCCAATCTTGTTAATGGGACTTACATTAACGTTCAGTGCATGTAGTGATGATGATGAAAAAAAGAAGGGTGAAACAGATACCTATGAAAATCCATTCGAAAAATACAAAGCAGAGATTGCAGCAGCCGACACAAAGATCAAGTTGAATGATGATATACTGGATCCTGCCATTGCCACTTATGTAGATGATGTAGTACTCCCCACTTATGCAATGATGCTGGAGAAAATCACAACGTTCAATACATTGGTACAAGCCATGCAGTATGGTTCATTAAGCAACAACCAGATTGCCGACATATGTGAAGCCTGGAGAGCAGCACGTATTCCATGGGAAGAGAGTGAAGCTTTCCTGTATGGACCCGCAGCCTTGAAAAAACTCGACCCGAGCCTTGATAGCTGGCCATTGGATAAAGACGGTATACAGCAGGTACTTGAAAAAGGAGATTTCTCTCATGTAGATGATGAAGTAGACGATGATGACAATGCTCCTACCAATGCAGCGCAAAACGTACGTGGTTTCCACACTGCCGAATATCTGTTGTTTGCAGATGGTAGTGCCAAAGCGGCTGATGCCTTTACAGAAAATGCAGTATTGTTCCTGAAAGTAGTAGCCAGACACATGCTGAAAGATACTAAAGAACTGTATACAGCATGGAAAGATGGCTTAGGAAGTTCCGATGCTGATGTGCCAACTGCTTATGGTGAAATGATGAAAAGACATAGCAGCACAGATCTCTATAAAACTGCTGCCGCAGCTATCGCCGATATTTTTAATACAGAAGGCGGAATGCCGGCTATTGCCAACGAAGTAGGTGAAGCTAAAATTGGTGATCCGGTTAATGAATGGAATGCCGGTAACAAAGAGGAAGCTGTACTCAAAGTAGAATCATGGTATAGCTGGAACTCATTGGATGATTATGAAAACAACATCATCAGTATCCAGAACGCCTACCTTGGCAAAAGAAACAACGATTATAGCACAGATGCTACTGCCAATAGTTTCTCCAGCGTAGTGAAAAGCCTCAACCCAAAACTGGATGAGCTTCTGAGAGCACAAATCATTACTACCCGCCGGGCTATCAGAAATATCCCTTATCCATTCCGCAGCAACCTGGATCAGAAGGCAGCTATCACAAAAGCTCAGAAAGAGTGTGCCAGCCTGGTAGACGGATTGGAACTTGCCGGTCGTAAAATAGCATCTGCAGCCGAATAAAAACAGTAACTAAAAACATCCTAAAATGAAATTGTTTGTCGATAAACACTATTTGGCAAAAGAGCAACATACATACAAAGCCTGTGCAAGGCTTTGTATGTATGTGTTATTCGGAAGTCTGTCCCTCAGCGGATGTGACAACTCTATGGATGACAAGCTCATACTCAAACCGGACGGAAGTGTAGCATTACCTGCCGAGCTATCAGCTGGATACTCTACGATCTTTGCTACCGCATCAGATGCTTACGACATCAATGCAGACTGGGTAACCGGAGAGTTGGAACACCGGTTCAACCGGGGCAATAATCTATACGACCGAACCAGAGGAACGGATAATTCTTCAGGCGGAGGATTGGGCCCTGTATATGCCGGATACTCATGTTCCAGCTGCCACAAAGGTGCCGGACGTTCAAAACCTTCAACAGCCGTGGGAGGCAGTGAGAACGGATTTTCATCCATGCTGGTTTATATCCTGAGAAAAAACGGAGGGTACTATCCGAATATGGGCGTGTATTGCATGACCAAGCCATCTATGGCGTAAAACCAGAGGGGAGACTAAAGGTTACCTACACGGAAGAAACCTTCAACTTCCCTGACGGAGAAGAGTACAAGCTACAGACACCTCATTATGAAATTACCGATTGGTATGCCGAGAATATAGCTCCCGAAGATTTGCGTATCAGTGTACGCATCCCCCTACGCCACGTAGGCATGGGACAAATGATGGCACTGGATCTGGATGAGCTGAAACGTCTCGCAGCCAAAAGTAACTATCCGGAATATGGTATTAGCGGACGCCTTAATTATATCACCGAAAGAGGGATAAAACAGATTGGCGTATCGGGCAATAAAGCACAACATGCCGACCTGACCGTAGAACTTGGTTTTTCTTCTGACCTCGGTGTAACCAACGACCGCTATCCGGAAGAAGTATGCCAGGGACAAAGCCAGATGATGGGATTTGCCAATTATGGTATTCAGGTATCCACACAAGATATGGAAGACGTTGACCTCTACATGCAAACCCTCGGTGTACCTGCACGACGGAACGTGACAAATGAAACCGTAAAGAAGGGAGAAGAGATGTTTTATAAAGCCAAATGCCAGTTATGCCACACGCCGACACTGCATACACGCCCCCGAGGCACTGTATTGCTCAATGGTACACAGCTCCCCTGGTTAGGCAGTCAGACCATCCACCCCTACTCCGACTATCTGCTACATGACATGGGTCCCGGACTTGACGACGGTTATCCCAGCGGATTAGCCGCAGGATGCGAATGGCGCACTACTCCATTGTGGGGTATCGGCCTTCAAGAGGTCGTAAACGGACATACCTATTTCCTGCACGACGGACGTGCACGCAACCTGACAGAAGCAATCATGTGGCATGACGGTGAAGGTGCCGCATCACGTATCCTTTTCTCCAGAATGAGTAAAGAAGAACGGAGTGCATTGCTCACTTTCATTGAATCTCTCTAAAACAAAAAGACCTAATCAGACAAAAAAGCAACAAAAATGATACATCAAATAACAAAAACAACCGCCATCCTCGCGTTCAGTGCCCTTACTGCAATGCCAGCTATGGCACAAGAGAAAGAAGTAGACGACAAATATGTAGAAAATGATGTCGTATCACTTGCCGGCAAAAAAGGATTCTCATTCAGTACCAGAGCCGGAGACTTTTTACTAAAACCCTATGTGCTGGTACAAACTTCGGCACGCTTCAACCGCTACGATGACGAAGGACTCGAAAACATGTATGCTGACAACATCGCCAATACCGGCTTTGAGGTTCCCAATGCCATTTTAGGTTTCACAGGAAAAGCTTTTGGAAAGATTACCTTCAACCTTTCACTCAATGCAGCCAAAAGTGGAGGTGCGTTATTGCAGCAAGCCTGGTTTGATATCGCTTTCAAAGAATCTCTCCGCTTCCGTGTCGGTAAATTCAAAACACCGTTCACGCATGCTTATCTCTCTACACTGGGCGAGACACTCTTCCCCGTTCTTCCCCCGTCAGCCAGTACAATAGTCAACCTTCCCTACTCCCTCAACAGCGTAGGCCCTACTTTTGCTACCGGTTTTGATCTGGGTGTCGAACTTCACGGACTCATTAATAACCGCTGGAATTACCAGATAGGTATCTTCAACGGAACAGGGATCGATGTAAACACAGCCACCAAAACAATGGGACGTGACCGTAAATGGCTACCCTCACTTTTGTATGCAGGACGAATAGCATACATGCCTAAGGGTGAGATGCCTGCCACTCAGGGTGATCCGGATAATCTGCATACAGACAAGATGATGATTGGCCTTTCTACCTCATACAACGCCGAAGCCGAATCACAAAGTAGTAACGACTGGCGTGTCGGTGCAGAATTTGCCTGGATAAAAAACAGATTGTATCTGGCCGCAGAAGCCTATTATATGAATATGAACTTCACCAAACGCCAGAATATCTCCAATGACTATCACTTCTGGGGAGCTTATGTTCAGGCAGGATACTTCATCACCAATAAGTTACAGGGAGCTTTACGCTATGATCTTTTCGACCGTAATGGTACGGATATGGACGGTTTACTGAATATGCCTGCCGTAGGTATGAACTATTATTTCTGGGGATCGCACCTCAAACTGCAAGTAATGTACCAGTATATGGGACGTACCAAACACAACACACAGAATGACCGCGAAGAGGACGGACTGGGTATAGCACGTCATAGTGCCACAGCTATGTTACAATTCACATTCTAAACGACTATGAACAAAATATTCAAATATGGAATAGTTCTTCCCTGTTGTTGCCTCCTTCTGAGTGGTTGCGATGACGGGAAGATCTACCCGGACGACTCTATTGATGCGGGAAGAACTGTCACCATCCAGGTTTCCTTTACCGGTGTGCGTGCCTATCCCGACTATAACATGCTGACATTTGCAGCCTTTGGCGAAGATGCCCATGAACCGCTTCTGACGCAGCGCCTCTCCCGCCCCACCGAAGGCAGGGTAGAAGAATACACACTAATGGGGCTTCCGGAAGGGACAAAAGCCGTCGGCATTGCCCTCGTCAGCAGAGGACAGACATTGATTTATAAATACTGCTCCGTAGATATTGACACATCGGTAAAGGAAACGATTCTTCCGAAAACGACTGTCAACCTGGCCACTTATGACCGGATACAAGAACAGGTGTTCGATGCCCACTGCATCGCTTGCCATGGGAAAAGTTCGGGCCAACCGGCAGGTAATCTGTTTCTCACCGAAGGAAAAAGTTACTCAGCTCTGGTCAACGTAAAAGCCGGGGCTCCCGTAGCCAATGAGAAACCATATGTAACTCCCGGTGAACCGGATAACAGTTTTCTGATGGATATATTATCCGAGAACATATTAAGCCACAACCATACGGACATCTTCAACGGTAGTGAAACCACCGAAGTTAATAATCTCCTTAATGCCTGGATAAACAACGGCGCCAAAGAAGAATAAATTAGAAGAAAGACAAGTTATGAAATACCAACATCACTCTTTTAATGAGAAAGAGGTAGAAGTACAAATAGCTTCGTTCTCAAACGGAAACGAAGTATCCGAATACCACATTATACTACAAGGCACTCAGCCAACTCTCACTTATAAGGAGCAACTGAATAACCTGACAGATGTTTACAACTCACTACTGACGGGAGAGCTTAAAGGTGCCAGTGCCCTGTTTAAGCGTTATTTTCTCAGTGATGCTGCCAATCAGGAGGAGATGCTGTTGGCCATGGCCACCGAATATTCGAACTGTGCCCTCTCCATTGTAGAGCAATCGCCACTGAACGGCACTAAAATTGCTTTGTGGGTATATCTGCAAACGGATGTACAAAGCCGTGCCCTGCCCAACGGATTGTTTGAAGCTGTCCATGGCAATTACCGCCACTTCTGGGGAGGAAGTGCCTTTAATCGTGCAGCAAACTCCGAATATCAGACACGGTTGTTGCTCAATGACTATGTGATGCAACTCATGGAGCAAGGATGCACGTTGGCAGACCACTGCATACGTACCTGGTTCTTCGTACAGAATGTAGATGTCAATTACGCCGGAGTAGTAAAAGCCCGCAACGAAGTATTCGTTACACAAAACCTGACGGAACATACGCACTACATAGCCAGTACAGGTATTGGGGGCCGGCATGCCGACCCGAAAGTAACTGTGCAGATGGATACCTATGCAGTGGATGGTATCTCTGCCGCACAAGTACAGTATCTCTATGCTCCCACACATCTCAACCCGACTTACGAATATGGAGTTAGCTTTGAGCGGGGTACTTGTGTCAAGTACGGTGACCGTCGGCAGGTGTTCATCTCCGGCACAGCAAGTATCAACAACAAAGGAGAAGTGGTACATCCCGGAGATATCCGCCTGCAAACCCACCGGATGTGGGAGAATGTAGAAGTCCTGCTACAAGAAGCCGAATGTACATTTGACGATCTGGCACAAATGATTGTGTATTTGCGTGACACCGCAGATTACCAGATAGTGAAGCAATTGTTTGACGAACGTTTCCCCCAAATACCCAAAGTGATTTTGCTCGCACCAGTCTGCCGTCCGGGATGGCTCATTGAAATGGAGTGCATCGCCACAAAGGCAGACCGGAACGAAGCGTTCGCAAACTACTGATGAAAACTGAAAAATAATTCGCTAATATGACAACTGCCAATTAGCGAATTATTTAAAACCATACAATAACCAGGTAAACTGTATGCACAGTTATGCCAATAATCAGTCTTTATGCTGGTGGGTAGGTTTATCCTTGTGATGATCATATCCGTCCGTCAACGTTTTCATGAAAGCAACAAGAGCGGCTTCCTCTTCAGGAGTCAATCCCAGGTTACCCAATTCATCTTTATTCACCGTAGCAGGATATTCGGCTGGTGGAAATTCATCACTTACGTCACGTACATTATAGAAATGTACAATCTCTTCAAGTGTTTTGAAATACCCGTTGTGTCCGTATGGCGCTGTCAGTTCCACATTACGAAGCGTAGGTACACGAAACTTTCCGTTCTCCTCCGCCTTTCGGACAATAGCTCCCAATCCAAGGTCTATAGAGTCCGGAGTCAGCAGAAAATACTCCCGAGGAACACAGTAATGCGGGTTTTCGGGATTTTTAGGAATACCCAGATTATCATAAGTATGGTCAGTAAACAGCGTACGGCGGGCAATAACATCCCGTTCCAGAATATGGCACTCGGCACAAAGCCCTTTACTTTCAAAAAGATCAAGTCCCAGTTTCTCCTGTGCAGTAAGCGTATAGTTACCTTTCTTATATGCGTCAAACCTGGAAGAGAAAGGATTTACCTCTTTTGAAGACTGGTATGCCGCCAATGCATCGGTAATATAGGCATACAGGGAGTCTACGTTTTCCGTCTCACCATAAATGCGTATCAACTGCGGATAATAAGAGGTACGTTTCACTTTGTCTACCACCATACGCTTGTCATGATTCCCCATTTCAACAGGATTGAGGAAAGGTTCACTTGCCTGAGCCTGTAAAGAAGGCGAACGCCCGTCCCAGAACAGACCGCCTACATAAGTTTCCTCCTTTTCATCGTAATACAGATCGGGAATGAATTTTGAATAAGAGATGGTCATCGCATTGCGTTGAGAGTAAAGCCCTTTCACCGCACCTTCGGATACGGCACGGGAATCAATGTCTGCAAAACCTTTAGTCAATGTATGGCAAGTGGCACAGGACTGTCCGGCAGGTTCGGAGAGCGTAGCATCATGGAACAACCGGTTGCCAAGTAACTCTTTCTGTTTATGATAATGGGTAGGATCGTGCATGCAGGATGCCAGACTGAATACGCCCAACAGCAACACAGCATGAAGCAATGGTGTGTGTTTCATAGATGTTTTAGTTATAAATATGTCTTAATAATGGTATACAAAAATATATATTTTATCTGAACTATACAAAAGAAAGGAAATAAGAGATGGAGAAAAGGAGAGAAAAAAGAAGACAATCTAAAATGAGGTCAATCGCTTGCTGAAGGTAATTATGACAGCGTAAACAGTAAAGGCGCAGGCTGCATGTAGTAAAGGCGTTCCCTGCATGCAGCCTGCGCCTTTACTACATGCAGGGAACGTATCAACTGTACAAAAGAAATTTCGCCTCTAAAACATAAAGAAAATATGATACATATATCTAAGATGCACAAAGATGCGTTCCATTATCCGGTACACTTCTCTGCACAGAAAGCAATGCCGGAAAAATTCTACTTAATAGGTTATTTTCACTCCGGCAAAGTAACTTCTTGGCGTTGCCGGACCATAAATATAGTTAGAGTCGCGGTTTGCCCCACGGTCGAAATCTTTCTGATATGCCTGGAAAATGTTTTGCACGCCACCATTGAGTTGTAATACTGCTGCTTTATACAATTTAAAGTCGTAAGCCACTTTCATACCAAGATCTAAGAATTTGGGTGTAGTGAGAGCTACTGCAGGACGTTCGGGCATCTCCCCCATCGCTGCATTCTCAGCAGAGATAGCAGCACGCTGTACAAGCATACTGCCAGTGTACGTGCCCGACAGAGCAATACTTAACGGCTTTATTGGTGTATAGGTAGCCGTAAAGTATCCGTAAGTATTTGGGGTACGAAACATTTTCTTTTCAGCCGGAGCGTCATCGTCCCATTGATGCGGTTCGTCGTAATGACTCCGTTGCAAAGTGATACCAGCCTGCAACTGGAATTGTGCCAGGTATGCCAGCTTTCCTTCCAAAGTCAGTCCCATGACTTTTGCACCTGGTCCGTTACCGCGTGTCCGTATCAATACTCCGTCTCCACGGTCCTCATACGGTCCAAGTACGAAAACATCTCTCAGACTCGTATAAAACCCTTCGACCAGGAAATTTACTTGCCAGGCTCCAAAACGGTAATACATATCGGCAGACGCACTCAGACTCTGCGACTTCTCTTCTTTCAATCCTTTAGCGCGTTCAATCATAGACACTGTACCCCCCACATTCTCAATATGCAAATCCTCATCAAAGGCTTGCGGAGCACGAAAACCGGAAGCATAACTCAGGCGGAAGTTAATATCCTTCGTCGGATTAAAACGCAGATTGGCACGCGGACTGAAAATGACATGATTCACCAGATTATGCTTATCCAGACGACCTCCAAGAAGAATCCCCCACTTATCATTCTTCCATTCGTTCTGGAGAAAGCCACTGTAAATATTCACCGTCTGTTCCGTCTGGCGATTGTATCCCCACATATTGTCTTTCAGACGGTCACGGTTGTATTCCAGTCCGGCAGTGAGATCGGCAGGCATAAAGAGGCAACGCCCAAAGCTGTACATATACTGTGTACCCCCCATAGCCGTAAGGTCAGTAGTTTTGCCATAGGCATTCAGGTCTTGCCCGCCGCCATAATAACTGTCACGATCTGTATTCAAAGCCGAAGCAAAAAGGCTCAGACGATGCTTCTCATTGGGCGAGAAGTAATCGAACTTCAGACTACCGCCATCAATAGCATGTTCCAATTGTTCGGCTATATTGGCTTCGTGAGGCGGACGATTCAGCATATCCCCTCCCCGGCGGAACTCCTGCAAATGATGATACTCAAAAGTCAGCTTAGAGTAAGTACTCGTTTTGAAATAAGAACGGAAACCTACTGTCTGGTTCTTTAGTTTGGGCAACTCCGTGTAGCCGTCTCCATCGTAATCATACCCCGAACGATGGCGGTTCTGACCGAAAATATAAACTCCTGCGCGATGATCGTCCGTCACCAGAGAGACATTTAAAGAGGTATTATTATCGAAAGAGTTACCACCTCCAAATCCGGTAATGGTATGAGACAACTGGCCGGAGTTGCGCAGTGGTTCTTTAGTAATAATGTTTATTGTTCCGGCTATTGCAGACGATCCGAACAAAGCCGAACCACCTCCGCGCATTACTTCTACCCGTTCAATCATACTGGCAGGAATCTGCTCCAGCCCATACACCCCCGAAAGAGCACTGAACACCGGACGAGAATCTATTAGGATCTGTGTATACGGCCCGTCCAGCCCATTGATACGTACCTGCTGAAAGCCACAGTTCTGGCAGTTGGTTTCCACCCGCACACCCGGCTGAAAGTTTAACCTTGCGAGAGAGTACTGGAGTTGGTAGATTCAAACAGTTTCAGATCGACCACATTGACCAATGTAGGTGCCATACGACGGGTTGTTTCGTTACGATTGGCAGAGACAACTACTCCATCAAGGGCAATAGCGTCTTCTTCCAATTCGAAATTCTCTTCCAGCGTCTTGCCCTTTTTCAAGGTTACGTCGCGGGTCAGGGTTTTGTATCCCACAGAACTGACTTCCATCCTGAAATTGCCTTCGGGAAGATTCTTCAGAAAATAGTGTCCCGTAGCATCTGTTACCGTACCTATGGTAGTCCCTTTAAGGGCAATCGTAATATATGGTAAGTGCTCGCCACTATTCTTATCAAGTACATGCCCGATGATATTGGCGTCAGATTTCTTCAACTCAGGGAATTCAGGATGTTCAGGTTGTGTGGCCATTGCTGAGAAAAAAGCATAGCACAGGCCAACGAGAATAAAGATATATTTTTTCATTTTCGTTTGTAGTCAGTAGTAACCACCTGGCAATGACAAAGGATGGAGACAGAACAATTGTACAGTCCTTTCCCCAACCACCATCCGGTAGTTACTTATTATTAATAGATGATTAAAAAAGAGGTTCTTTCGCGTTGAGGCGGAAAGAGTTTACGATAGATAAGGCGAAGGAGGCGCCCTCAATGACACCACTCCTGCACAAGAAGCATGACGGCCTATACGTTGGGGACACCATAGAAGCGTACACAACAATGCCGTAAATGCTGCAAAGACCGGGATAATACCCGCATCTGTAGTTTGAACGTGGGTTAAGAAGTGAATTAGCTGGAACTCAACACTCGTGTGTTCATGTTTTGTTCCTTTCTTAAAGGGGTGTGAATGAACGATTGTCACCCCGTTCACCACGTGCGAGTGGGTGAACAGCGTAATACCTGCCATGTACGAAATAAACAGTACAGGGAGGAACCACTTGAGAATAGATAGGTACAATCGTTTCATCTAAGTTTGTTTTCGGCAAAGATAAGGGGAATAATTATATCAGACAATCCCCATTAATGATGATTTGTCAACAAATACCGACTAACAGGCAGAAAAGCCTGGTTTTTCACTATTATTAGGTATTTCATATCTCAAAGAAGCTCCTCATCTTTACAGTGAAATAGTAATAACACTCAGCCTGATGCAAAAGTTGCCAATGTGCTGATGTACCAATTGGCTGCGCTGTTTTATCGCAAGACATTGGTATATTGACATATTATTACAATGAAGAGGTTCCAAGGGTCCCCCTAAACAGTATCATTACGTTTATCCGGTATCGTACTTTGTTTTTCTCAGAAAGGAATGTTCCTTTTCTCGACATGTATTACTGTTTTACATGTACATGTCGTGCTGTTCCACATGCACATGTCGTACCGTTCCACATGTACATGTCGTACTGCTTTACATGTACATCTAAAACAATCTTACACACCGAGACTTCATACGTTCCTCTATGAGACACTTTGCGAGAATTTGCGCTCACCTGTGTTTCAATGTACTATCGCCTGTCGTACCTCCCGGCCGGGAAGGCCCTATGAAAACTTTTCATGCGTTTCTCAACGGATATTAACAGATTAACAGTACATTTGTCGTATCATATTTATTTAATAATAAAACTACAATGAGAACGAAAGACTGGAAAGCGATAAATACCCCCAGGATACTTGTGATAGGAGAAGATTCAAACTTGCAGTGGTCGGAAACCGTAGCAAAGTACGCTATGTTTGCCGATTATTATTTTCGCGGATTTCCGGAAGATCACGGAGAGCGCAGTAGAAACGTGGAGTCACGCAATCTCTTCAACTATGTAATGAGACTCACCGATCATCAGTTAACTCCCGAAGATGTGTACATCACCAATTTGTGCAACGATGATGTAGAACCGGCTCCCAAAGGAAAAAGAACTTTCATACCCGAAGAAAAAGCACAAAAAGGCATCGAACACATCAAATGGATTTTATCGGAGAATCCTTCCATAAAATGTATACTGGCAATGTCTTTGCAAACAAATTACTGGCTTCAGCAACTCGGTTTCTACGAAGGGGATGCCGATTTTTTACGGGCTGCCGAACCCAGACGCAACGGAAAAGAAAGCCTGTCGCCTTTCTATCAGCCGGTAGACGGTAAAGCATTTACCATGATCTGCGGTAAAGCTTATGACGCTACGGACTTCCCGGTAAAAGTATTCCCTGTGCTTCCTGCAAAAGACTATCCCTTGTCCGATCAGAATCTGGATCGTTATGCAAAAGCTCTGGACCAGGTAGTTAATTACTTTAGAACGAATAAGATATTTTAAACTCCGGAGCTTTTTATTCGTTTCCGGAGATAAAACGTTTTAAATCACTCTTATTGAAGACCCATTCGGGGGTATAGAGTTTGCCGGTAGTTTCGGATGAAAGTTCGTACCACGGAGAGAGTGAACGATTTTGAGGATTAACCAATAAATGTATCTGCTGCGCAGGCATATAGCTTTGTGCCAGCAGATATACTTTTTTCCGGGTTTGCGGATTCACCGCCACATCCATCACAATAACAGCATGCCCGGGAGAACCGCCTTGTATAAATACATCACCGGGAGACAAAGAGGCATAAGGAACAACAACAAGCTCTTTTGACAAGGAAGCCGTACCGGCATACATAAATACTATATCCAGATATTTGCGGAAAGTCTTATAAGAATAATCGGGAGCAGTTGCGGCATACCACTGTACCTTGTTTCCGTTTACTTTAATACGATTACCCTCTGCCCACTTTTTATATTCGGCAGGGAAACCACTGGTGAAGTTAAACTTTATCTCATCATATCGTTTCTGTGCCCACAAATATTCAGCACGCAATCGTATCACAGCGTCAGCACACTGCTGCAAGTCACGATTACCGATCTCCATATCGATCACAGCGTAAGCCGCAGCCTGGTTCCGCTTCACCTGCCCGTTGTAAAGCAACACTTTACTCCCTGCCGGTAATAAAGACAGTGTCCGCAAATATGCTGTAAACGAATGGAGATCACAGGCTTCACGAACATATCCCGCAGGAGGTGTCACACGCCTTTCAATACTTTGCCCGGATACGGACAAAGCAGAAAGCGTAAACACAATGCTTATAAGAAAAAGCGTCTTCATTAATATACAACCGTTGATATAATCTGTATAAAGAGAATAAGAAATACCATTGCAATCGGATAAACCGTAGCATAAGCCACACTTGGGATATTACTGTCTACCATTGAGTCGGCAGCAGCAAGCCCCGGTGTACTGGTCATGCCTCCGGTTATGGTTCCCAATAAGTCGAGTACATTAATTTTGAAAACCAGCCTGCCTACGAGTACGGCTACCAGCATAGGCACTATTGTAATAGCTGCCCCTACCCCGAACATCAGCAATCCGCTCTCCTGGAAAGTAGCTACAAGAGTCTTTCCGGCAGAGGTACCGACTTCAGCAAGAAAGAGCAACAACCCTAATTGGCGCAATAACTGATTGGCAGGTCCGGACATTGACCAAAGGATTGGTCCGGTTTTACCTACTGCACTAAGCACCAGAGCCACTATCAGTACACCACCCGTCAATCCCGGAGAGAAAGACAATCCACCGGGGAAGGATATATTGAGCTTTCCAAATAATACGCCAAGTACGATCCCCATCGCAATAGGAAAGAAATCGGTATCCGACAGCTTTTTGGCATCATTGCCCAACAAACGCGCCACTCCCTGTATACCTTCTTTCTCGCCTACCACCATTAACTTATCACCAAACTTCAGCGCAAGATCCGGTGACGGAGAAAGATCAATACCACTTCGGCGAACACGGGTCACCGTACAACCAAAGTTGCGTTGCAGATTTAAGTCGCCCAACTGTTTGTTTATCATATCTTTCTTAGTGAGCAGCAACGACTCAATCTCCTGAGTCTTATCCAATGGGAGTTCACCCTCTTCACGCTTACCAATCAACACGGCAAGCTGATTCAAAGACTCATCACTCCCCACAGCCTGAATATAATCTCCTTCACGAAGCACCGTGTGGGCAGTAGGGATCGAAATTTCTTCGTCGTGCTTCAGCCGGGAAATAACAGCTCCGGTCATTGCACGGGCATTGATTTGCATCAGGCTACGGCCGAACACACTTGGATTGGTGACGCGATAAATACAGGTTCCCAATTCAGGAAATTGTCCGCGACGTTCTATTTCGAGACGGCGTGCCTCCTGGTCGAGGTTCACCCGCATGATCTTAGGAAGCAGTTTCACAAACAAGATAACTCCGATAACACCGAACGGATAAGCAATACCATAAGCAATGGAGGCCATCGGAGAATTTGTACTGTCAATAGCTACAGCAAGTCCCGGAGTACTGGTCAGTGCACCGGCAATCAGTCCCACAACACTCGGGGTATCAATATCAAAAGCATACTTCAGCCCTACAGCCGTAAGCGAAGCCGAACAGATAATGAGCATCGTAATAAGAATCAGGGTCTTTCCTTTGCTTCGGAAAGAATCAAAAAATCCGGGACCGGCCTGGATACCAATCGTAAATATAAAAAGTACCAATCCGAAGTTACCCAACTCTTTGGGGATAATTACACCAAAATGTCCGAAAAGTAAAGCAATAAAAATGACCGCCGATACATCGAGCGATAGCCCCTTGATCTTGATTCTTCCCAACATGAAGCCTAAAGCAACAATCAGAAAAAGTGCAAAATAAGAGGAGTTCAATAAATCAGTAAGCATAGGTTTTAAAGGGTTTGTTAGTTTAGGGCGGCAAAGGTACGTAAAAAAGCCTCAATCAACAAGTTTCTTCGTCGCAGGTGGCACCTTCACACTCAAACTCAAGCGTAATATGATGAATGCCCGCATCCTCTAATACACGCCTGATGAGATGCTTAGCTTCCTCCATATGATTCATTTCATCCAATACAATATGTACAGTCAATGCAGTTTCAGTGGTACTCAACGCCCAGATATGAAGATGATGATACCCCACAACGCCGGGTTGTGAAAGTATAAGCTGTTCTATTTTCTCCGTATCTATTCCTACAGGTACTCCATCCAATGAAAGCCGAAGACTGTCATGCAACACCCCCCAGGTAGATATAACGATAATAACTGCGATAACCAGCCCGATAACCGGATCGACAATGGTCCAGCCGGTATACATGATGATAATACCCGAAATCACTACTCCTACAGAGACCAGCGTATCAGCAGCCATATGCAGATATGCTCCCTTTACATTCAGATCTTTCTCTTTATCTTTCATGAAAAGCCAGGCAGTGACAGCGTTTATTACAACGCCTGCCCCGGCTGTCCAGGCAATAGCAGCACCCTCTACAGGAGTAGGATGAAGTAGCTTGCCTATACTTTCGGTAATAATGATACCTACAGCAACCAATAGAATTACAGCATTGAGCAGAGAAACCAATACCGTACTCTTTTTATAACCATACGTATAGCGACTATTAGGATGTACTTTTGCCAAACGAAAAGCAAGCATAGCGAGCACAAGGCTCGCTACATCTCCCAAGTTGTGTCCGGCATCGGAAAGCAAACCCAAAGAATCATAATAAAAACCGATGCCGAACTCAACAAGGACAAAAAGTATATTGAGCGTAATCCCTATAATGAACGATTTATTGAGCGACGATAACTGATGTACGTGCTCATGCGAATGATGTTCGTGATTGTGTACCATTACTGTATTCTATTTTAGCCTGTTATGAAAACAGCACTTCATTCAAAATGAAAACATTTCATATCCCGAATTGGTTCAGGTATGAACCGAAACTTATCCAAAAGAAATTCTCTTCTCTCTTTTGTCTACTGTTTTTTTGATTACCTTTGCCGCCGAAATAGCGCTTTTTCATCTTGAAACAATCGATATTTAGCCGGAATTAAACTAAAATCTAAGAACTGTGTTATAGACATCAGGGACCTAACTCTCTTTGCAGAGAAACAATTGTGTTATTTTAGATTTAAAGATTTAATAAGGAGAAAATATTTATGTTATCAGGAGAACAAGTGGAAGAAACTTCCAACACAGACAGTTGCCAGGCAACCGCAACATCTCAAGAGGCAATACAAACTGTTACCACCTATACCACCGGCACAGTAGCTACAACACCTGTACGCAGAACATTTGAAGAACAAAAACCATTCATCTTCGGAATTGTAGGTTTCGCGGTATTGTACATTATTACACTTATCATAACCCGGATTGTAAAGAATCAATTAGCACGTTAAAACACCCCCATGGATATCCATCAAGAATTAAAAGAGCTTTCTAAATTCCTGTCGGAGTACTCTACCAGCCTTATGGCTGTAGGAGTACAAACTTCACGTATTGTACGCAACACCGCGCGTATAGCCGAATCATTCGGGTTCCTCTGCGATATGACGATCTTTCAGAAAACGATCATTATGACATTGCGTGACGCCGACAATTCACATTCATACAGTACTGTGAACAAAATAAAGCCTATGGGATTGAACTTTGCCATCAATTCAAAGCTTAGTACCCTTAGCTGGCAAGCTTATGATGAACGACTCTCATTGCCGGAATTGCAACGCCGTTATCTGGACATTGTCAGCAAGCCACGCGAGAGCAAATGGCTGGTACTAATCCTTGTTGCATTTGCCAATGCATCCTTTTGCCGCTTGTTTCAGGGAGACTTTACTTCGATGGGAATTGTATTTGCAGCCACTCTGGTAGGTTTCTTTGTCCGTACCCTACTGATGGAACATCACTGGAACCATCTGGCGGTATTTATAATCTCCGCTTTCGTGGCTTCAATGATTGGCAGTACAGGCTATCTGATGCATTGGGGCAATACTCCCGATATGGCACTGGTACAAGTGTTCTCTACCTTATTCCGGGGGTGCCATTGATTAACTCCATCATGGACATTATCGACGGGCATGTATTGGCAGGGACTTCGAGATTTATCAACGCTTGTCTGCTTATCATTTGTATAGCGATAGGTCTGTCAATGACTCTTTTATTAACCGGAATCAGCGCCTTATGACAGCACAGTTTATCACAGAGATCATACAAGATGGGGCCTTTGCCGCTATTGCTGCTATCGGGTTTGCCATTATATCCAATCCACCCCGTAAAGCCATATTAATATCCGCTTTACTGGCCGCCATAGGTCACGGATTGCGTTATTTCCTTATGCACACCGCTATGCCTTTGGAGATTGCAACGGCTTCGTTCTTCGCCGCCTTCTCTATCGGTCTGCTGGCTATCCCGTTTGCAAAAGCCATTCATTGCCCGGCAGAAGTTTTTTCGTTCCCATCTTTACTCCCTATGATTCCGGGAATGTTTGCTTATAAGAGTATTCTTGCATTAACTCAATTCATGCAAACAAAAGATGACACCGCTTCATTAAAATACCTGGTGGAGTTTTGCCACAACGGAGCTACCACTATCTTCGTGCTTTTTGCCCTGGTAGTAGGTGCAGCCATACCGGTATTTATCTTCCATCGCCAATCATTCACAGCAACCCGTTTGCTGAAGAAACTAGTGAAGAAATAAACATAATAAAACAAACCACCGGAATGATTCACTAACAATGTCATTCCGATGGCTGTCCCCTTTAAACACCTTTAAACAAAATGAAAAAAATATGCCTCAACTAACTAAACTAACTAACCCTTAGAGGCATATTTTAGATTTACGATTGAACGATTTACGATTCTATGATTGAAGTAACCTCAATTATAAACTGTAAATTGTCTAATCGTAAATTTTTTCTTTATTTACGAGCCTCAGCAATGTAACCCAATGCTTCAGCACATTTAGCTGTAACATAAGCCCAGTCTTCGGCAGCTACTTTATCCTTCGGGAAGAGTTTAGAACCCATACCTACGCAGAATACGCCAGCCTTAATCCAGGCAGTCAGATTTTCTTTAGTCGGCTCAACTCCGCCGGTCACCATTAATTTAGACCATGACATCGGAGCCATCAGACCTTTTACAAAATTAGGACCATATACATCACCCGGGAATACTTTACAGAGATCACAACCTACCTCCTGTGCGAAACCCACTTCTGAAACAGAACCACATCCCGGAGTATAAGCTACCAGACGACGGTTACAGATCTTAGCGATTTCAGGGTTAAACAACGGACCTACTACGAAGTTTGCTCCTAACTGAATATACAGTGCAGCTGTAGCCGGATCAACGATAGAGCCAATACCCATCGCCATTTCCGGACATTCCTTTGCTGCAAATTTCACTATTTCAGCAAATACTTCATGAGCAAAGTCGCCACGATTCGTGAATTCGAAAGCACGAACACCACCTTCATAACAAGCTTTTACTACTTTTTTTGCAATTTCTGCATCTTTATGGTAGAATACAGGAACCATGCCGGTTGAACCAATCTTGTTCAGAACCGCTATTTTATCAAATTTTGCCACGACTATAATATTTACGATTAGACAATTTACTATTTACGATTGAAATTTCTTTTATTATATATTTACGATTAGACTTGCTTTAATTGATGGGCTTTCGATGTAACGATTGAACTTACTATTATCCGATAGAGTTCATCCGCTTCTTGTGATAAATCCAATAATTTTTCAGACTTTATCATACCACTATCTCCTATAATTTCCAGCCAATGTATCGTTTCATCCAATTCCTCCTCCACCATTTTCAACTTATTCAGAAAATCTTTATCGGATTTTCCTAAACAAGCTGCTCTATAATTAGCAGCAGGTGAAGTTCCCGAACGAACAATCTGTTTAGCAATAGCATTACCTGAAATCGTATTAGGCATACTATCTACCATTTTAATTATTCTCAGTGAGAACATTTTGAATCGTTTTTTCAATTCATCAGAGTCCATTATCCAAAAGTAATTTCAATCGTAAATAGTAAATCGTCTAATCGTAAATCTCTTTATCTTTGCACGCGTCCGCTTGCATCACCTCCTGCCAGCGCTTCTACCTCTTCTACTGATACAAGGTTGAAGTCACCATTGATAGTGTGTTTCAATGCAGAAGCAGCAACAGCAAATTCAAGAGCCTCACCCTGGTTCGGTTTCGTCATCAAGCCATGGATGATACCTCCGGAGAATGAGTCACCACCACCTACACGGTCGATGATAGGATCAATATCATAACGCTTTGAAGTATAGAACTCCTGACCATTGTAAATCATAGCTTTCCAGCCGTTGTGGGTAGCAGAGAAAGATTCACGCAATGTAGAAATTACATATTTGAATCCGAACTCTTTCATCATCTGCTGGAAGATACCTTTGTAACCTTCAGCATCCGTATGTCCTGCTTCAACATCAGCATCCGGCTTGAAACCCAGACAGAGTTCTGCATCTTCTTCATTGCCAATACATACATCTACATATTTCATTAAAGGCTTCATGATAGACTGTGCTTTTTCTTTAGTCCATAGTTTCTTACGGAAATTCAAGTCTACAGAAACTGTTACGCCATGACGTTTTGCAGCCTCACAAGCCAAACGAGTCAGTTCGGCAGCTTTATCAGAGATAGCCGGAGTGATACCAGACCAATGGAACCAGTCAGCACCTTCCATAATAGCGTCAAAATCAAAATCAGCGGCATCAGCTTCAGCGATAGAAGAATGAGCACGGTCATAAATTACTTTACTTGGACGCATAGAAGCTCCAGTTTCAAGATAATAAATACCTACGCGATCACCACCACGGGCAATAAAGTCTGTCTTTACACCATATTTACGCAATGCATTTACAGCAGACTGACCAATTTCGTGTTTAGGCAATTTTGATACGAAGTATGCATCGTGGCCATAGTTTGCACAGCTCACTGCAACGTTGGCTTCTCCACCACCGTATACTACATCAAAAGAGTCAGATTGAACAAAACGAGTGTTACCCGGAGTTGATAATCTAAGCATGATTTCGCCTAACGTAACGACTTTCTTTCCCATAATTCTATGTTTTAATGAAATAAGTAATTAATATTATTAAGTTTCAATTTATCATTATAAGCCCATTTTGCAGCTTAACACACTGATACTATGTTATATATACAAACAACAAATGTACGCCACATAGCTTTCGTGTGCGGGCACAAAGATACAACAATTTTCGTAATTACAAAAATTGTTATATATTTGTGTCGAAAATATTAATATTATTATTGTGTACGAGCACAATATTGATTTACGATTTGACTATTTACGATTTACGATTGATAAAACTTCGTTCATTCAACCATAAGTCTGATGTCTTTTCAATCGTAAATCGCAAACAGTCAAATCGTAAATATGAATAAGTTGCCTGATAGAATCAGAATCAAAGATATCGCCCGTCTGGCCGATGTATCAGTAGGAACAGTAGATCGCGTCATTCATGGACGCAGCGGAGTTTCCGAATCAAGCCGGAAACGCGTTGAAGAGATCCTAAAACAGTTGGACTATCAGCCCAATATGTATGCAAGTGCATTAGCTTCCAATAAAAAGTATTCTTTTGCGTGTCTCCTCCCTCAACATTTAGAGGGGGAATACTGGACAGATGTAGAAAAAGGTATCAGTAAGGCACTCAGTACTTATTCGGATTTCAATACCACGGTAAAAACCACCTATTATGATCCTTATGATTACCAGTCATTCGTTAATGCAAGTGACGCTATTATAGCACAGCATCCGGATGGAGTGATGGTAGCACCTACCGTACGCGAATATACCCGGATTTTCACTGGACAATTAACAGAACTGGATATACCTTATATATATATAGACTCAAATATTAAGGATATACCCCACTGGCTTTCTTCGGACAAAACTCACGCCAAAGCGGATACTTTGCTGCACGCATGCTGATGCTACTGGCTGGAAACGAAAAAGAGATCGTCATCTTCCGCAAAATACATGAAGGTATCGTAGGTTCCAACCAGCAGGAGAACAGAGAAAAAGGATTCAGACAATATATGAAAGAACATCACCCTGCATGTAATATATTAGAACTGGATCTTCATGCCGAACGTAATGATGAAGATGCTCTCATGTTGGACAACTTCTTCCGGGAACATCCAACGGTACGCAACGGAATCACGTTCAACTCGAAAGTATACATCGTAGGAGAATATCTGCAAACCCGGGAAAAGAATAATTTCAATCTGATCGGTTATGACCTTTTGGAGCGAAATGTAGCCTGTCTGAAACAAGGAAGCGTATATTTCCTTATAGCACAGCAACCGGAACTACAAGGATACAACGGCATCAAGGCATTATGCGATCATCTTATTTTCAAAAAAGAGGTAAATTGCATTAACTATATGCCTATTGATCTGTTAACAGTAGAAACAATTGACTATTACAGCAATAAATAAAAAAAGGTTCTTCAATCGTAAAAACAGTAAATATAAATAAGCATCATGGAAACAAAGTATCTAAAAATCAATCCAGCTGACAATGTAGCCGTAGCTATCGTTAATCTACCCGCAGGAGAAAAACTTTCAGTAGATGGCATTGAGGTAGTCCTGAACGAAGATATTCCGGCCGGGCATAAGTTTGCCTTGAAAAACTTTGCTGAAGGAGAGGATGTCATCAAATACGGTTATCCTATCGGCCATGCCAAAATGGCAAAGAAGCAGGGTGATTGGATGAATGAAAATAATATAAAGACCAACCTGGCCGGACTTCTGGAATATACCTATAATCCGGTAGAGGTATCGCTTGATATTCCAAAGAAAGATCTGACCTTCAAAGGATATCGTCGTAAAAATGGCGATGTAGGTGTACGTAATGAGATATGGATTATTCCTACCGTAGGCTGTGTCAATGGCATTATCAATCAGTTGGCCGAAGGTTTACGCCGCGAAACGGAAGGTGAAGGCGTGGATGCCATCGTAGCTTTTCCACATAACTACGGTTGTTCACAATTGGGTGACGATCACGAAAATACAAAGAAAATCCTTCGCGATATGGTACTTCACCCCAATGCAGGTGCAGTGCTTATTGTAGGATTAGGATGTGAAAACAATCAACCGGATGTATTCCGTGAATTTCTGGGTGACTATGATCAGGACCGTGTGAAGTTTATGGTTACTCAGAAAGTGGGTGACGAATACGAAGAAGGTATGGCAATCCTGCGCGAGCTTTACGCTAAGGCTTCTAAAGACGAGCGTACCGAAGTTCCTCTGTCAGAATTGCGTGTAGGCTTAAAATGCGGTGGTTCTGATGGTTTCTCCGGCATTACAGCCAATCCATTGTTAGGCATGTTCTCAGACTTCCTTATAGCACAAGGTGGTACAAGTGTATTAACTGAAGTCCCTGAAATGTTTGGTGCCGAAACAATTCTGATGAACCGTTGTCACAACAAAGAGTTATTCCAGGAAACCGTTAAACTAATTAATGATTTTAAAGAATACTTCCTCTCACATGGTGAACCTGTAGGAGAAAACCCCTCACCGGGAAATAAAGCCGGAGGTATTTCTACACTGGAAGATAAAGCACTGGGATGTACGCAGAAATGTGGTAAAAGTTATGTAGAAGGTGTATTACCTTACGGAGAACGCTTACAGGTGAAAGGTCTCAACTTGCTTTCTGCACCAGGCAATGATCTGGTGGCAGCCACTGCCCTTGCTTCCTGCGGTTGCCATATGGTGTTGTTTACTACCGGACGCGGCACTCCGTTTGGTACCTACGTACCTACTATGAAAATCTCTACCAACTCAACTTTAGCTAAAAACAAGCCGGGCTGGATTGATTTTAATGCAGGCGTTATCGTTGAAAATGAACCAATGGAAAAGACTTGCGAACGTTTCATTGACTATATTATCAAAGTTGCAAGCGGCGAATTTGTAAACAACGAAAAGAAAGGATATCGCGAAATCGCTATATTCAAGACAGGAGTAACGCTTTAAATCAGAAGTTAGAAGATAGAAGTTAGGAGTTAGAATAAAAGAGCCGGTAGTTAAATCTATATTAGTATGTAAATCATAAACACGCTGTATAGATTCTGACTACCGGCTACTATATTCTCCCCCTATTACTCCCATTCTTAACTACTAATTATTATCTTTGCGATCCCAAAACAAGTACAACCTTATATTAATGAACGAAGAAAAGAATAGTAAGCATATCTCCGGTTGGTGGGCACTCAGCCCGCTATTTGTTTTCCTGTGTCTGTATCTGGTAACCTCCATCATCGTCAATGATTTCTATAAAGTCCCTATTACAGTAGCTTTTCTGGTATCTTCCTGTTACGCTATTGCCATCACACGCGGTTTAAAGCTGGATCAACGGGTCTATCAGTTCTCTGTAGGAGCCTCCAATAAGAATATCATGCTGATGATCTGGATCTTTATTCTGGCCGGGGCTTTTGCACAAAGCGCCAAAGAGATGGGAGCCATTGATGCAACAGTAAACCTCACCTTACACATTCTTCCCGACAATTTGTTATTGGCTGGCATCTTTATAGCTTCCTGTTTCATCTCCCTTTCTATCGGAACCAGTGTAGGAACGATTGTAGCCCTTACTCCTGTTGCTACTGGCCTGGCACTAAAAACCGGCATAGATCTTCCGTTTATGGTAGCTATCGTTGTAGGTGGTTCCTTTTTTGGTGATAATCTGTCTTTTATTTCCGACACCACCATTGCCTCTACCAAAACACAAGGTTGCGTGATGCGTGACAAATTTCGCGTAAACTCAATGATCGTTGTACCTGCTGCACTTATTGTGCTGATTATTTATATCGTTCAAGGATTATCAATCACCGCTCCCCCCCAGGTACAAGAAATCGAATGGCTCAAAGTCATCCCTTATCTTGTCGTATTGGGTACAGCCATAGCAGGTATCAACGTGATGATCGTTCTCTTGTTAGGCATCATCTCCACAGCCATCATAGGACTTGCCACAGGAAGCTTCGGTATATTCGACTGGTTTGGAGCAATGGGAAACGGTATAACCGGAATGGGCGAACTCATCATCATCACCCTGCTTGCAGGCGGTATGCTCGAAACAATCCGTTATAATGGGGGAATCGACTTTATCATCGGAAAGTTAACCCGCCACGTCAATGGCAAGCGTGGAGCAGAACTCAGTATCGCCGCCCTTGTCAGTATAGCCAACCTCTGCACAGCCAACAATACAATTGCTATCATCACTACGGGACCTATTGCCAAAGACATTGCCGGAAAGTTCAACTTAGATCGTAGAAAGACAGCCAGTATCCTCGATACATTTTCATGTTTCATACAAGGTATCATCCCCTACGGAGCACAATTACTCATGGCAGCAGGGTTGGCTAAAATTTCTCCGATCAGCATTGTAGGTAATTTGTATTACCCGTTTACCATGGGGACGTTTGCATTATTGGCTATCATTTTCCGCTATCCGCGAAGATATTCATAATATTTTTCTAAGAAAAGCTGCAAACAACATTTTCCGATGAAGACAACTTTGCTATTTATAGTGTTTTATCACACATGAATCTCAATAAGATCCAAAAGTATTATCTATATTTGTGTCCAGATCTACAGACAACAGGAAGATATGTCAAATCTGAATTCCGATAAGCTTCTCAGATTAACCTCCATGGCACAAATTGGATGGTGGGAAGCAGACTTTAAAAACCAAAAATACACTTTATCAGAATTTATAGTAGACCTTTTGGGTCTTGAAAGCGATACTATTGAATTCAAAGATCTTCACAATCTTGTTCATGAGGATTATCGGGACAAATTGAGAGAGGCATCTCTGACTCTTAAAAATCAACGTGCCTATGAACTGATCTTCCCTCTCTATACTAAATATGGGATAACCTGGGTATTATCTAAAATGGAATTCAGCAAGAATACCGAGCAAGATAACCTAAAATCTTTTGGTTACATAAGATGCCTGAATGATATCGAAGTTAATGAAAAGAAACTATCTACAAGAGACGAGCTTAACAAATTACTCTATCGTCAAATCAGTATATCCCACTCTCTATTTTCATTTTTGCAAACAGATGATATCTCCGAAACAGTACAGAAAATACTGAAAGATATACTAATGCAATTTAATGGAGACCGGACTTATATTTTCGAAATACTTCCGGAGAGAAACATACAAAGCTGCATTTATGAAGTGACAGCGGAAAACGTTTCGAAGGAACAAGAATTTCTTCAAAACCTCCCCATCAATCAGACTTCGTGGTGGAGTCAACAAATATTAAGCAAAAAGGCAATCATCCTGAACACACTCGATGATATGCCTGCGGAAGCAGAATATGATAGGAATATTTTAGAGCCACAAAATATAAAATCACTCATGGCAGTCCCACTGTTATCCAAAAAAGGAGTATGGGGATATATGGGCATAGACATCGTTAAACGATACCGTAACTGGAGCAATGCAGATTATCAATGGTTTACTTCTTTGGCAAACATTATCAGTATCTGTATTGAATTGCGTAAATCCGAGAAAAAGGCAAAAGAGGAACGGCAAGACCTCAACAACTTATACCGCCATATGCCCATGGGTTACCTCCAGATGCAAATTGTCTATAAAAATAATAAAGTAATCGTTCACAAATGGGAGGAGAAATAGGAGTAGAATCAACAGAAGATACAGGTTCTTCTTTCTGGTTTACACACCCTTTATAATATCTTATCAGCGTGAAAATCAAGCAATAAAGAAGTACGTACTTTTGAGGTGTAAAAGTACGTACTTAACACACTGTTAATATGCATTTTAAGTCAACATTAAATACGTACTCTTTCAATTAAAAGAATACATAGTGTACAACACAAGAGTATCTTATCCTTTACTTGTAAGAAATTAATTCCTCAACAGATTAAAACATAGAATATAATAATGAAGAATTTACTAACTTTGCATCGTCGTTCATAAACATCGTAAACGTACCTATGTTATTATCCCCCAATGAGAGTCATAACTGTAGGGAATAAATCGTAAATAAAAAGATGATCACATTTCCAAATGCCAAAATAAACCTGGGACTAAATATTACAGCCAAACGTCCGGACGGATATCATAATCTGGAAACCGTCTTCTATCCCGTACCGATAGAAGATGCGTTGGAAATTCATGTGCTGAATAATAGTACAGATAAGAAGTTTGCTTTGCATCAGGCTGGTATGGAAATAACAGGAAATGCAGAAGACAACCTTGTGGTAAAAGCCTATTTATTATTGGATAAAGAATTCAATCTCCCTCCGGTAGATATTCATTTGTACAAACATATCCCATCGGGTGCCGGCTTAGGAGGAGGATCTTCGGATGCAGCTTTCATGTTGAAACTCTTGAATGAACGATTTGAATTGAAGCTAACAGATGAGAAATTAGAAGAATATGCAGCTACATTAGGAGCCGATTGTGCTTTTTTTATAAAGAATACCCCAACTTATGCAGAAGGAATCGGAAATATCTTCTCCCCTCTTTCACTCTCTTTAAAGGGTTATCAGATTCTGTTAGTCAAACCGGATATCTTCGTTTCTACCCGGGAAGCCTTCTCCCTGGTCAGGCCTCACGAACCGGAATATTCATTAAAAGAAATTATAACTCATCCCGTCAGTGAATGGAAAGAACAAATAGTGAATGATTTTGAAGCAAGTGTATTCCCGCAATATCCTGTTATTGGAGAAATAAAAGAAGAATTGTATAAAAATGGAGCGATGTATGCTGCTATGAGTGGTTCGGGGTCATCAGTCTTTGGATTGTTTGCTCCGGATATCACAATACCGGATATTAACTTTGGCGCACGAAGTTTTGTATTTAAAGGAAAACTATAAACTTCGAATAAAGTAAATAAGGAACGCAGGTGTACAGTCTGCGTTCCTTATTTTTTTATCTGAATCCTTCAATACAGAATAAATCCCATTACTCCCGCCAGTAGAATCATCAGAATCGGATGGACCTTATATTTCCAGGTCAGAAAAAAGGCTGCAACAAAGATCAAGATACTTTTGTAATCAATAAAATTATCCTTATTCATCAATAACAAAGCAGCAGCTCCAATCAAAGCTACAGACATAGGAAGCAACCCCGACATGGCGGCATTGACATATTTGTTGTTTTTGAATTTCACAAAGAAATAAGAGATAAACAATACCATCAGAAAAGAAGGCAGGCAAACCGCGACAGTAGCAATAACAGCACCCCATATATTACCTGTTACCGTATAACCTATGTAAGTTGCACTGTTTATGCCGATTGGCCCAGGAGTCATTTGCGAGATTGCTACTACATCTGTAAACTGTTGAAGCGTCAACCAATGATAACGCTCTACTATCTCAAACTGAATAAGAGAGAGCATTGCATATCCACCGCCAAAACCAAATACTCCAATTTTCAGATAAACACATATCAGTTGCCAGTAAATCATACACGTCTTCCTTTCAATTTATCTTTTAGCCACAGTGTATATACCAATCCCCCAACGATGCCGGCCAACACAATATATACCGGCGATATACCGGCTTTCCATATCAATACCGTACCTATTGCCGGAGCAATCAACTCCATATATCCCATGCGAATAGCCTTTATAGCCGAAAGACAAGGCACCAGTATCAACGCCACAACAGCCGGACGAATGCCATTGAATATTCTGATAACATATGGATTATCCTGAAACTTATCAAAAAATAAAGCAATAATCAGGATAATAACAAATGAAGGTAAAATAGTACCCAAAGCACAAACTAAACTTCCCCAGAAGCCTCTCAATCTATAACCTACAAAGATTGATATATTAACAGCGAAGACTCCCGGCAAAGATTGTGTAATAGCAAACATCTGCATAAAATCTTCCTTAGTCATCCATTGGCGCTTCACTATCTCGCGCTCGATTAGAGGAATCATTGCATACCCTCCTCCTATGGTAAACATTCCTATTTTTACAAAATTGAGAAAAAGTGTCAGATACATGTCGTATTCATAAAAGTAATGCTCGCAAAGGTAAGAAAAAAAGAAATATCAAAATTAAATAAGATAGGATATAACATAAAACGTACCACGACTCACGTCGTAGTACCGTCACAACACAAACACAAAATAAAACACGACAAAACTACTATGCAATCTTACCTGTCTATGCCGGGGAGGCATATGTACCGAGTATGGATATTCACATATACATAAATGGCTTCAGGCCGATTTGCACTATATAAACAAATAACTTATGTATTTGTTTATTTCTTGTATGTTAATGTAACATAAACTCTTCTTATTGTATGCCTCTCTCACGGAGTTTCAGCTGCCAGTTCCATGCAGAACGTAAAGTATCTTCAATACTTTCTACAGCTTTCCAACCCAGTTCTTTATTTGCATAATCCGGGTTAGCCCATACTTTTTCGATATCACCGGCACGGCGTCCTACAATCTTATAGTTCAACTTCACACCGGTACTTTTTCAAAAGCATTTATTAACTCCAATACAGACAAGCCACGACCTGTACCAATATTGAATACTTCTACTTTCTCCTTTTGTTTTTGCTCAAGAATGCGTTTAATAGCAATCACTGTGCCTTGGCAAGGTCTACAACATTGATAAAGTCACGGATACAAGAACCGTCAGGAGTATCATAATCGTCACCAAATACACTCAGTTCTTTACGGATACCGATTGCTGTTTGGGTCAGATAAGGTATCAGGTTTTGAGGAACTCCGTTAGGAAGTTCACCCAACAACGCAGTAGGATGCGCACCTATCGGATTGAAATAACGCAACAGGATAGCATTGATCGGTGCACCGGAAGCTACTGTATCACGAACGATTTCTTCGTTTATCTGTTTGGTGTTTCCATAAGGAGATTCAGCTTTCTTGATAGGAGCCTGTTCTGTTACGGGAAGCTCATCGGGCTGACCATAAACAGTACAGGAAGACGAAAATACAATACCACCTACATTGTGCTTAGGCATCAATTCAAGCAGATTGATCAAAGAAACAAGATTATTACGGTAGTAAAGCAATGGCTTCTGAACAGATTCGCCTACTGCCTTACTGGCAGCAAAATGAATAATTGCTTTAATACCTGGATATTTGGTAAACACGGCATCAAGACCGTTAAAATCTAAGCAATCAAGTTTTTCAAAAACGGGACGTATACCAGATACTTTCTCGATATTATCAACTACGTCAGCATTTGAGTTTGAGAGGTTATCAATGATGATTACTTCGTATCCACTGTTTTGAAGTTCTACTACAGTGTGAGAACCGATATAACCAGTTCCACCGGTTACTAAAATTCTTTCTTTCATATATTTATACTTGGTTAGTTCTTTCGGTTTTGTCCTTTTGTTCTGTTTGCAAATTTAGAAAAATTAATTTAGAAAAGCAGGATTGATACAAAAAAAATCACCACAAGGTAAAAAAGTTACGAGCTACAAGCTACGAACTATAAGTAGCTGTGCAATAAAACACAGATCCTTAAATTCGTAGCTGTAGCTCGTAACTTATAGTGAATAGCTTATAACGATTACACTACTCCGGAGAATCCCATAAATGCCATAGCCAGCAAACCTGCTGTAATCAAAGCAATCGGTGTTCCTTTCATACCTTCGGGAATCTTCACAAGACTCATTTGTTCGCGTAAACCGGCAAACAACACGAGAGCAAGTCCGAAACCAAGAGCGGTAGAGAATGCATATACAACACCCGTCAACAGGTCAAAGTCTTTCTGGATAACCAAAATAGCAACCCCTAAGATACAGCAGTTGGTTGTAATCAAAGGAAGAAATACTCCTAATGCCTGATACAATGCAGGAGATACTTTCTTTAAAATAATTTCTACCATCTGCACCAAAGCGGCGATTACCAGAATGAAAGTAATGGTCTGCAAATAACCAAGCCCGAAAGCATCGAGTACAAACTTCTGAATCAGAAAGGTAACGATAGTAGCAATGGTAAGCACAAATGCTACTGCGGCACTCATACCTAACGCAGTTTCTACTTTCTTGGAAACCCCCAAGAAGGGACAAATTCCCAGAAACTGTGACAATACGATGTTGTTTACAAAGATTGCCGATATAAAGATCAATATATATTCCATAATTAATTAAAAATTAAAAACCAGAATTTAGTAGTTGGTAGTTAGTAGTTAGAATCTATGCAGTATGTTAGCTATCATGCCGAATGAATTCTAACTACTAAATT
Organism: Bacteroides nordii WAL 11050 = JCM 12987; assembly: GCA_000613465.1. Taxonomy (GTDB): domain Bacteria; phylum Bacteroidota; class Bacteroidia; order Bacteroidales; family Bacteroidaceae; genus Bacteroides; species Bacteroides nordii. The sequence continues at coordinate 20,443 of BAJA01000013.1, read as the reverse complement.
CTAATTTCCTTAGTTTTTCTTCAAACTGTTAATCAATGCAATAAGGTATCCCAATGCAATGAAAGCACCCGGAGCCAACACAAATACCAACATACCGTACTCTTCCGGGAAGATAGCAAAATCAAAAACCTTACCGGTGCCTAAGAATTCACGCACAGCACCCAGCAGAGTCAAGGCAATGGTGAAACCAAGTCCCATACCAATACCATCAAACATAGAAGATATCGGATTATTCTTAGCTGCAAAAGCTTCGGCACGCCCCAAGACAATACAGTTCACAACAATCAACGGAATAAAAAGCCCCAGTGTGGCATACAATCCCGGAACATAAGCCTGCATCACCATCTGCAACAAAGTCACAAAGGAAGCAATAACTACAATAAATGACGGAATACGCACCATATCCGGAATCAGATTTTTGATCAGCGAGATAACGACGTTAGAACAAATAAGTACAAACATCGTAGCCAGTCCCATACCCATACCATTAATGGCAGAAGAGGTAGTTCCCAAGGTAGGACACATACCTAACAGGAGCACAAATATGGGATTCTCTTTGATAATCCCATTCATCAATACTTTAAAATTATTCATTTCTTAATACTCCTTTCTTAATTAGCACTGATGGGCTCAGCAGGTTCAACAACTTTTTGTGTAGCACCGGTAGTTCCATTGGTGTCATCATTGCCCTTGTAAGCGGCATAAGCAGCATTCACTGCATTAAGAAATGCACGTGAAGTAATGGTCGAAGCAGTAATAGCATCTATCTGACCACCGTCTTTACTCACTTTCAATGGAGCTTCACCCGGATTCATTCCCTTAATACTTCCTTTACCACCTTCCTTAAACCAGTCAGCGGCTTTAGAGCCCAATCCCGGAGTTTCTACATGAGACAGTAAAGAGTAATCATAGATCTTACCATCGGCATCAAAACCTACCAGAACTTTCAATTCGCCACCAAAACCCATAGCAGTAGATTCTACAGCAGCACCTACCCACTGACCGTCTTTTTTAGCAGGATAAATAGTATATTCAACCCCATCTATAGTTTGCTTGGTAGCTTCTGCAGTAGGGTCATTATCAAATGCAGGTACAACCACACTAATAGCATCGCTCAATATTTTAGCATTGGCTTCGGCTATCGGTCCTTTTGTAAGTTCATTTACGTAAGCCAGTAACGCCACCGAAATAGCAGTAACTCCGGTAAGTACCAGCAACATATTCTTTAATGATGATTCTAATTTTTTCATTTCTTCTTCGCTACCTCCCCAAAGCGTTTAGGTTTGCAATATGTATTTATCAGCGGAGTAAATGCATTCATAATCAAAATAGCGAACGACATACCCTCAGGATAAGCACCAAACAAACGGATAATAACAGTCAGCAGACCGATACATACACCATAAATCAACATGCCTTTCTTGCTCATCGGAGAAGTAACATAATCCGTTGCCATAAAGATAGCTCCCAACATCAAACCACCGGTAAGCAATTGAAGAACCGGAGATACATACAATGCCGGATTTACCAAATGCATAATGCCGGAGAACACAAATACAGTAACCAGAATAGATACCGGAATGTGCCAGGTAATAATTTTCTTCCACAACATATAAATAAGTCCGAGCAGCAATGCAGCAGCACTTACTTCGCCTAAGCATCCGCCATTCTGACCAATGAGGAGACTCAGGGCATCAGGAAGCTGATCCAGTGAAACACCGGGAGCACCATTGATAACTCCCTTCATTATAGCCAGTGGAGTAGCTCCCGTAGTAGCGTCTGCATAAGCTGTTAGCTGGCCTACAACCGGCCATGTAGTCATCTGTACCGGAAATGAGAGCAATAGGAATACACGCCCTGCCAATGCCGGATTAAAAGGGTTGTTACCTAAACCTCCGAATGACATTTTGCCTACACCAATAGCAAACAGTGCACCCAAAATGATAATCCAGATAGGAAGGTTAGACGGAAGATTGAAGGCAAGCAACACACCGGTGATGATAGCCGAACCGTCACAAATAGTAGTAGTTTCTTTCTTCAGCAGGTACTTGCCGATAGCCCATTCAAAAAAGACACAGGCTGCCACAGAAGTAGCTGTAACAATAAGGGCACCCAACCCGAAAAAGAGTAGCGACACGATAAAGGCAGGGAATAATGCAATTAGTACACCATACATATTCTTCTGTATGCTGTCTCCGCCATGAACGTGAGGTGATAGTGATACTATAAATTTATTTTCCATACTTCGTTATTTTTTAGCTTGACGTGCACGAATCATAGCCCCTACCTTACCTTTGCCTAAGCGACAATAGTCGAGCAACGGACGGTAAGCCGGACAAGTGAACTGACAGGAGCCACATTCAATACAGTCCATGATTCTTTCTGTTTCCATTCTTTCAAATTCCCCGTTTTCGGCCAATGCAGAAAGCAGATAAGGTTCCAGTCCCATCGGACAAGCACCTACACACTTCGCACAACGAATACAATTTTGTATCTCGCCACGCTTCGCTTCTTTCTGATTCATAATGAGAATACCGGAACTACCTTTAGCAGTGGGAACGTCGATATTAACCAATGCTTTCCCCATCATCGGACCACCACCGATTACCTTACCTGTATCTTCGGGTAAACCACCACAAGCATCAATCAACTGACGCATCGGCGTACCTACACGTGCCATAAAATTAGAAGGTTTGGCAAGTGACTTACCGGTAACGGTAATAACACGCTCAAACAAAGGTTTATTTTTCTGCACAGCCTGATAAACAGCAAAAGCAGTACCCACATTCTGCACTACAGCACCGGTAGAGATAGGAAGCGCTCCACTCCCAACCTGGCGTTTGATAACGGCATCAATCAATTGCTTTTCACCTCCCTGCGGATATTGCACTTTCAAAGCTACTACTTCAATGCCGGCATAACCAGAAGCTATTTTGGTCATCAGTTCAATAGCGTCAGGTTTATTATTCTCGATACCAATAAATGCCTTATTCACCTTCACAGCCTTCATCAGGATAGAAACACCTACCATGATTTCTTCAGCATGTTCCAGCATTAGTTGATGGTCGGCCGTCAGATAAGGTTCACACTCCACTGCGTTAATGATAACACATTCTGCCTTAAATGAAGGAGGAGGACACAATTTTACCTGTGTAGGAAAACAGGCACCACCCAAACCAACAATACCTGCATCGGCTATCTTTTTTACAATCTCTTCAGAGCTCAGTTCGCACTCTTTCACCAGTGTTTCACTACGATCGATATTTTCTTCCCATTCGTCTCCTTCTACATCAATGAAAATGGCAGGTTTGGCATAACCGCTTGCATCAACAATCGAGTCAATTTTGGTTACCTTTCCGCTGACAGAAGAATGAATAGCTGCCGAAACAAAACCAGCAGGCTCGGCAATCTTTGTGCCCACTTTCACCACGTCACCTTTAGCCACAACAGGCTTTGCCGGAGCACCAATGTGCTGGCCCAGTAGAATTACCGCTTTTGACGGAACCTCTGCTGTAATGATGGGCTGATGTGCTGAGAGTTTATTTTCCTGTGGATGAACACCACCAATTGAAAATGTCTTCAACATACAATTCTGTATTTTATCTGTTATTATTCTATTATTTACGCTTCGGCTGCGGGAGCTGCTTTAGGAGCCTCTGCTTTGGGAGCCTCTGTTGCAAGAGTCCCTTCAGCCTTTGGTTTACGCGGTGGGAAATTTAACTCAATAATTGTTCCTTGCGGACAAACTTCCACACACTTACGACATGATTTACACTTATTGGGATCAATGTAAGCCAGGTTGTTCTCAAGCGTGATAGCTTCGAACGGACAAGTCTTCACACATTTACCACAACCGATACAACTAACTGTACAAGCCTTACGTGCCACTGCACCCTTGTCTTTGTTTACACAAGACACATACACACGACGAGACTTTTTACCTTGCGGACGGATTTCAATAATCGCTTTCGGGCAAGCTTTTACACAAGCACCACAAGCGGTACATTTTGCCTCATCTACTTCCGGAAGTCCGGTCTCCGGATTCATGTGGATAGCATCGAACTGGCAAACAGCTACACAGTCGCCACATCCCAGACATCCAAAACTACAACCTGTTTCTCCACCATAAAGAGAAGCAGCTATCGCACAGCTCTTTGCACCATCGTACAGATTGGTACGAGGACGATTAGCACAGGTTCCGTTACATCTCACCACCGCAACCATTGGTTCGGCTTCACCGGCATCGAGTCCGAGGATAGAGGCCACTTGCGTCATAACATCCTGCCCACCTACAGGACAGAATTTACCTTCAAGCGAACCAGCCTTCACGCAAGCGTCAGCAAATCCACTACATCCCGGATAGCCACATCCACCGCAATTGGCTTGGGGCAACACTTCGGACACCTGGGCAATACGCGGGTCTTCATACACGGCAAATTTCTTGGAAGCGGCATACAGAATAGCGGCTGAAACCAGCGCAATGGCTCCCAATGAAATTACTGCAATCAGAATCAAATTCATAAATTAGTTATTTTATTGGTTTTATAGTAAATGAAAATTTCTGTTTCAATCGGTTCTTATTCAACCACAATACATAATAATAAGGAATAAGAAGAGCGAGCGATGTAAGTGACGCATAAAGCTCGTCGTTCATCACTGCCATAAATAAGAAAAGGGAAAGTATTAAAAGCACAAAGGGAAACACGAAAGCCAAAGCAACAGCCATCATCCCCATAGAGGTTTCGCCGGTCACCATTACCTGTTCTCCAATCTGATAAGAAGATGCCGAAGAATCAACTATGTCGATAACCTTCTCTTTACTATCTGCAGAGGAGCAATGCCCTTTGACACTGCATGCCGAACATGCTGATGTCTGGATAATTCTCACTGAAAGATGAGAACCATTTATGTTTTCCACAATACCTTGATGCTTTATTGTATTAGCCATTTTGCAAACTGAACATTACAAATTGCGGCAAATTTAAGCATTATTTGTGAACTACGAAGCGTTAGGCTGTTTTTTCTATGTGTTAAAGTGCTATTTTTACTTTTTTTGTTATCGCACACAATAAATGAAGAAGGGCGACCTATATGGCCGCCCTTCTTTAATATGCTTACAAAAAGCTAACTTACCATTGATAATTGATACCAAAACTGAGCAATTCCTTTACTTGGAAATAGCTACTTCCCTCAGTTGGCTTCGAACTGTCATCATAACGTGCATGTACATAAAGTTGGTAGACAGATAACGGTTCAGAACAAAGTTTACTGTATTTTCCCACTCTATACGCACCCATTTGTAACTGGTGAGGTAATTTAAACGAGAATCAAGAGTCACGGAAGGGATGATTGTCCAGGTCAGAGTCGGCTGGAATTGTGAACCAAAATCATTTTTAGAACATTTGCCTTTGTCCAGACCAAATTTTGTTTCATTCACTTCACTGTTACCTATATAACGGAGGTTATAAGTCAAAGGAGCCAAGAATAAAGAAAAGTTAAATTTCTTCTTCTTCAATTTATAATCCATACCGATACTGACTGCCAAATCTGCCGGAGCAAAGAAAGCAGAAACAAGTTCCTCACTATTGGCTTTATAACCATTGGCAAACTGGGTTTTAAATTCAGCGGAAATTGTATAATACCAGTTATGAGCAGCCTGAATACCCAGCTTACTGTACAAACGAAGTTGGTCTGTATTTACTAAATATTTATGATACTTATCTGACGGAGTAGAGTTGAATCCTAACTTAGCTTCCAACATATTCTCGAACTGCACCTTCTCACGGTCATTGTAATTGGCAAACAGTTTCAAATTGGCAAGTAATGCATTATTACTTTCTCCTCCTTTATACCAGTTGTCCGAAATATAGTTTTGAGTAATCTGCAAAGAACCATTACCACCAGTTACCCACCAGTTAGGTTTGCTGATTTTCAATTCAGCCTCTCCTACTGCAACCTCCATCGGCTCTTTATCAAACAAACGAAGTACCTCTGTTTTTGTCTTAGGCTTCACATCTTCACGGAACACCTTTCGGCTTCTGATACGATCTTCTGTCGTACGAACCAACTGAGGAGCATTCAAGTAGACTCCCATCAATGACTGGTCAACAATCTTATTAGCACGCTCCAAAGTCGTAAAACGATCTTTATCATAAGGCAGCCAATTAGAACAATCAACAGAAACAGAGTCCAGTTTAGGCATCTCCCAATCAATCTTAGAATAATACGCAATCGGAGAATAATAATATGCCAACGGCACAAAAAGACGATAGTATTTTGGATAAACCGGAATATAACGTTCCGGTACAGCAGGGTCATTCAAATAATCTAACTCTCCAATATACTTCTGATACAGATAAGACACTGTATCCAGCTTATTGGTCTCAGTATTCAATTTCAAAAAGAGATATGGCTGAAGTCCTTCCGAAAGCGTATCAGGCTTTGCAGACAACACCGTATCAGTTTTTATTACATTAGTCCTGTTTTTCGACACAGTCCCGACTACATCTTGCGCCACAACAGACGAAGAAAAAATAATCGCCAATGCGAATGATGAGATATAACTATTTTTCATGATTCATGCTATTTGAGCGCAAAAATACATCAAAAACTTCAGAAAACATAGAAAAAGTAAAAAGTTGTTTTTGCCAACCTTTTTGTAAGGGTTTGAGGAAGGAATTGCATTTTTTAATAAATTTGTTTCTGTGATTACTTACTACTTCCTCATTTTTTTGTAATTTTGCAGTTTTTAATGCGTTAGATTCTTTAAAATACTACTAGTAAACAAATAATTAAAACAGTTATAGCTGTGGGAGAAACAAAGTATATTTTCGTCACCGGTGGTGTAGCTTCCTCATTAGGAAAAGGCATAATCTCATCATCCATTGGTAAATTGCTGCAAGCAAGAGGTTACAAGGTAACCATTCAGAAGTTTGACCCGTACATCAACATCGACCCGGGAACACTGAACCCTTATGAACACGGAGAATGTTACGTGACTGTAGATGGTCATGAAGCTGACCTCGATTTAGGACATTACGAACGCTTTCTGGGAATTCAGACAACAAAAGCCAATAACATTACTACTGGACGTATTTACAAAAGTGTGATTGACAAAGAACGTCGCGGTGACTATTTGGGCAGAACTATTCAGGTAATCCCACATATTACAGACGAAATTAAACGCAACGTCAAACTGTTAGGTAATAAATACAAATTCGATTTTGTAATTACCGAAATTGGCGGAACGGTAGGTGATATTGAATCACTTCCTTATGTGGAAAGTATTCGCCAGCTAAAATGGGAATTGGGTAAAGATGCATTATGTGTACACCTTACTTATGTACCTTATCTGGCTGCAGCCGGTGAGCTGAAAACCAAACCTACCCAGCACTCCGTAAAAGAGTTACAAAGCGCAGGTATCCAACCGGATATTCTGGTATTACGAACGGAACATGAACTAACTGCGGGACTTCGTAAAAAAGTGGCATTGTTCTGTAATGTAGATGAGAATGCAGTAGTACAAAGTATTGATGCTCCTACCATCTACGAAGTACCTTTGCTGATGCAGGCTCAGGGATTGGATGAAACAATTTTGAAAAAGATGGGCCTCCCCGTTGGAGAAACTCCGGGATTAGGTCCGTGGCGTGCATTCCTCGAACGTCGTCATAAAGCAGAACAAAAAGAACCCGTACATATTGCGTTAGTTGGTAAATACGACTTGCAAGACGCATACAAATCTATCCGCGAAGCGCTTTCACAAGCCGGAACCTACAATGACTGCAAAGTAGAGGTAGATTTCGTAAACAGTGAAACACTTACAGATGACAATGTAGAGGAAGCATTGAAGGGAATGTCCGGCGTAATGATAGGTCCCGGATTTGGCCAACGTGGTATTGATGGTAAATTTGTAGCCATTAAGTATACCCGTACTCATAATATTCCTACATTCGGTATTTGTCTGGGTATGCAGTGTATTGCTATCGAGTTTGCCCGTAACGTGCTTGGATACAAAGATGCCAATTCACGTGAAATGGATGAGAAAACACCACACAATGTTATCGACATTATGGAAGAGCAGAAGGCAATCACCAATATGGGAGGAACCATGCGTTTGGGTGCATATGAATGTACATTGGAAAAAGGTAGTAAGGCTTACGAAGCCTATAAAACAGAACACATTCAGGAACGCCACCGTCACCGCTACGAATTCAATAACGACTTTAAGACCGAATATGAAGCAGCCGGCATGAAATGTACTGGTATCAATCCGGAATCAGGCCTTGTAGAGATTGTAGAAATCCCTGCCTTGAAATGGTTTGTAGGTACTCAGTTCCATCCGGAATATAGCAGTACGGTATTGAATCCACATCCATTGTTCGTATCATTCATCAAAGCGGCAATAAATAATTAATAATTAAAAATTAAAAATTAAAATGGATAAGAACACCATTACGGGTCTCGTTTTAATAGCGCTATTATTAGTAGGTTTCAGTTTCTTCAGTCGTCCGAGTGAAGAACAACTTGCTGCACAAAAGAGATACTACGACTCCATTGCAGTGGTGCAAAAACAGGAGGAAGCTCTAAAAGCTAAAACTGCCGCTGCATTGGCTAATGAAAAAGAAGAAACAACAAGCGTAGATTCTACCTCACTCTTTTTTGATGCCATGGAGGGTAAAGAATCCTTCACCACCATTCAGAATAATCTGGTAGAAATTACATTTGTCAATAAAGGAGGCCGTGTGTACTCTGCCATGCTGAAAGATTACAACGGACAAGATGGCAAACCAATCGTATTGTTCAATGGTAGTGATGCTGAGATGAACTTTAATTTCTACAATAAGAAAGAGACAGTACAAACCAGGGATTACTATTTTGAAGTAGTTAATAAGACCGACAGTAGTATTACGATGCGTCTGGCTGCTGATAAAGACAGTTATATTGATTTTGCTTACACCCTGAAGCCAGACAGTTATTTACTTGGATTTACTATCCAGGCAACGGGCATGGCTGGCAAACTTGCTTCAACAGACTATGTAGATATCTCATGGTCACAACGCGCTCGTCAGCTTGAAAAAGGATACACTTACGAAAACCGTCTGGCTGAATTGATGTATAAGGTAGTAAATGATGGAACCGACAACCTCTCAGCTGCCAAGGACGATGAAAAGCAAATCGAAGGTCGCGTAGACTGGGTTGCCTTCAAAAATCAATTCTTCTCTTCCGTATTTATTGCTAATCAGGACTTCGACAAAGTAGCAGTAAAATCAAAGATGGAGAAACAAGGAACCGGTTATATCAAAGACTATTCTGCTGAAATGAATACTTTCTTTGATCCGACAGGTAAACAGGCTACCGATATGTACTTCTACTTCGGACCGAACCATTACAAAACACTTAAAGCCCTTGATAAGGGACGTGATGACAAATGGGAACTCGACAATCTGGTTTATTTAGGATGGCCTCTGATTCGCTGGATCAATAAGTATATTACAATCAACGTGTTCGACTGGCTTTCGGGCTGGGGACTGAGCATGGGTCTTGTGCTATTGCTATTGACCATCATGGTAAAAATTGCAGTATATCCGGCAACCTGGAAAACGTATATGTCATCTGCCAAGATGCGTGTATTGAAACCGAAGATTGATGAAATCAATAAGAAGTATCCAAAACAGGAAGATGCAATGAAGAAGCAGCAGGAAGTAATGAGCCTGTATAGCCAGTATGGCGTCAGCCCAATGGGAGGATGTCTGCCGATGTTATTACAGTTCCCTATTCTTATGGCATTGTTTATGTTTGTGCCAAGTGCTATCGAACTTCGTCAGCAGAGCTTTTTGTGGGCACCGGACCTCTCCACGTATGATGCTTTCATTACATTCCCGTTCCATATTCCGTTCTTAGGCAATCACCTCAGTTTGTTCTGTTTGCTGATGACAGTAACCAACATCCTGAACACTAAGTTTACCATGCAACAGCAGGATACTGGTGCACAGCCTCAGATGGCAGCAATGAAATGGATGATGTATCTGATGCCGATAATGTTCCTTTTCGTATTGAATGACTATCCTTCGGGATTGAACTATTACTATTTCATTTCAACATTGATTAGTGTGGGTACAATGATCGTATTACGCAAAACAACGGATGAAGACAAATTGCTGGCTATCCTTGAAGCAAAGAAAAAAGACCCGAAACAAATGAAAAAGACCGGTTTTGCCGCTCGCCTGGAAGCTATGCAAAAGCAACAGGAACAAATGGCAAAAACAAGACAGCAACAGAAAAAATAATAAAAATAAACTCTGTATGATGTAAAAAGCCGGGCAAATCCAAAAAGGTATTTGTCCGGCTTTGTGCTTATGTTTCACACACGGGGAAGTACACCGAGCGATGAAACGACTATAAACAAACAAAGAGAATGAAAACATAAATATACTTATAAGGAAATATGGATTATCTCCTACCCTATCCTCATCAGCCTTATCATGGAGCAGATGATAGGAATGACGGACACAGCTTTTTTAGGACGTGTCGGAGAGATTGAATTGGGTGCATCTGCCATTGCCGGAATCTATTACCTGGCTATCTTTATGATGGCATTCGGTTTCAGTATTGGAGCACAAATCATGATTGCCCGCCGCAACGGAGAACAACGGTACAACGAAATAGGTACTATCTTCTATCAGGGAATCTATTTCCTATTAGCATTAGCCGCCGTCATGTTTACCTTATCGATATGCTTTTCACCGCATATACTGAAGAACATTATCTCTTCACCAAACATCTATGAAGCCGCCGTCAGTTACATCAACTGGCGTGTATTCGGTTTCTTTTTCTCGTTCATAATGGTGATGTTCCGCGCTTATTTTGTAGGTACTACGCAGACAAAAACCCTAACCCTGAACTCCATTGTAATGGTACTGTCAAACGTTGTATTCAACTATATCCTGATCTTTGGTAAATTTGGTTTCCCGAAATTAGGTATTGCCGGAGCCGCCATTGGCTCATCACTGGCAGAATTGGTATCGGTATTGTTCTTCGTCATCTACACCTGGAAACGGATTGATTGCCGGAAGTATGCACTACACAAACTCCCGGCCTTTCAATCTAAAACACTGAAAGCTATATTAGGAGTGTCTTTCTGGACTATGATACAAAACCTGCTGTCCATGTCTACCTGGTTTATGTTCTTCCTCTTTGTAGAACATCTGGGCGAACGGGCACTGGCCATTACCAATATCATCCGCAATGTCTCAGGCATACCATTTATGATGACAATGGCATTTGCTTCTACCTGTGGTTCATTAGTCAGTAACCTGATCGGAGCCGGAGAAACACAATGTGTACAAGGTACCATTCGTCAGCATATCCGCATCGCATATGCTTTTGTATTACCACTGTTGATATTCTTTGCTCTGTTCCCCAACCTTGTACTGAGTATTTACACAGATATTCCGGAACTGCGGGAAGCCTCCATACCATCATTGTGGGTACTATGCACGGGTTATCTGATAATGATTCCGTGTAATGTATATTTCCAGTCCGTATCCGGAACCGGTAACACACGAACTGCATTAGTCATGGAAATGTGTGTGTTAGCTGTTTATATTGCATATATCACATACATCATCCTGTATCTGCGAGTAGACGTAGCTATCTGTTGGACCACAGAACATCTGTATGCCACTCTCACGTTAATACTATGCTGGTGGTATATAAAGAAAGGAAACTGGCAGAAAAAGAAAAATATAATTCAATTTATCTGTCACCCAATCCATGAATAAAATTTAATCGTTATCTTCGCACATCTTAATTTAACTGAAAAAAATATGAGACAAGCCAAACTGTTAGTTATGTCAACAACAATGATGTTAGCAGCCTGCAGTGGAACAAAAGATGCAGGACAGAGCGCAGAAGCACTCATCGGCAAATCGGATATCAAGATTGAAGGAATGCGTATGACACCCGAAGCACTATGGGCCATGGGACGCATCGGTGAAGTATCCGTATCACCCGACAATCAGAAAATTGTGTATAGTGTAGCTTACTACAGTGTACCGGAAAACAAAAGTAACCGCGAACTTTTCACCATGAAAGCGGACGGAAGTGACAACAAACAGATCACTCATACCCCCTATCAGGAGAATGGAGCCATCTGGATTAAGGATGGAACTAAAATAGCTTTTCTAAGCAATGATAGCGGAAGCAGCCAGATTTATGAGATGAATCCGGACGGTAGCGGACGTAAACAACTTACCAATTATGACGGGGATATTGAAGGCTTCTCTATTTCGCCGGACGGAAAAAAGATTCTTTTTGTCTCACAAGTGAAAACAGTAAAAAGCACAGCTGATAAATATCCGGATCTGCCCAAAGCATCGGGTATCATCGTTACCGACCTGATGTATAAGCATTGGGATGAATGGGTAACAACTGCCCCACATCCGTTTGTAGCCGATTTTGACGGAAACTCAATCTCCAATATCGTTGATATCCTGGAGGACGAACCTTATGAAAGTCCGATGAAACCCTGGGGTGGTATGGAGCAACTGGCATGGAATCCTACTTCAGATAAGATAGCTTATACCTGCCGTAAAAAGACAGGATTAGAATACGCTGTTTCTACCAATTCGGATATTTATGTGTATGACCTGAAAACAAAGCAAACGACTAATATTACCGAAGAGAACAAAGGATATGATACCAATCCGCAGTATTCTCCGGATGGTAAATACATTGCCTGGCAGAGTATGGAACGCGACGGTTATGAAGCAGATCAGAACCGCCTTTTCGTAATGAACCTCGAAACAGGTGAAAAACGGTTTGTCAGTAAAACATTTGAATCAAACGTAGATGCTTTCATCTGGAGTGCAGATGCACAAACGATCTATTTCACCGGTGTATGGCATGGAGAAGTACAGATATATGCCCTCAACCTTGCTGATGATTCTATCAAACCGATCACCGAAGGAATGTATGACTATGATGCTCCTGCCCTTTTCGGAGATAAGCTAATTGCCAAACGTCATTCAATGAGTATGGGCGACGAAATTTATGCCATCTCTCTGGACGGAAAAACCACTCAACTGACACAGGAGAACCAACAGATCTACGACCAGCTTGAAATGGGTAAAGTAGAAGAACGTTGGATGAAGACTACAGACGGAAAACAGATGCTGACTTGGGTAATTTATCCCCCTAAGTTTGATCCGAACAAAAAATATCCAACCTTACTCTTCTGTGAAGGTGGGCCACAAAGCCCCGTTAGTCAGTTCTGGAGTTATCGCTGGAACTTCCAGATTATGGCAGCTAATGACTATATCATCGTTGCCCCGAATCGTCGCGGACTTCCCGGCTTTGGTAATGAATGGAACGAAGCTATCAGCGGCGATTATGGCGGCCAATGCATGAAAGATTATTTCACAGCAATCGATGAAATGACAAAAGAGCCGTTTGTTGATAAAGACCGTTTGGGCTGCGTAGGTGCCAGCTTCGGCGGCTTCTCTGTGTACTGGCTTGCCGGACATCATGATAAACGTTTTAAAGCATTTATTGCACACGACGGTATCTTCAACATGGAAATGCAGTATCTGGAAACAGAAGAAAAATGGTTTGCCAACTGGGATATGGGTGGCGCCTACTGGGAAAAACAAAATGCAACAGCGCAACGTACCTTTGCCAACTCTCCACATCTGTTCGTAGACAAATGGGATACCCCTATCCTTTGCATCCATGGAGAGAAAGACTACCGTATCCTTGCCAATCAGGCAATGGCTGCATTTGATGCTGCGGTAATGCGAGGTGTTCCTGCAGAATTACTGATCTATCCGGATGAAAACCATTGGGTACTCAAGCCACAGAATGGTATCTTGTGGCAACGTACATTCTTTGAATGGCTGGATAAATGGTTGAAATAAAGAACCAATCCGATAAATAGTAAAAGTCTCTTTGATTCATCAAAGGGACTTTTTTCATTTTATAAGAAAAAGAACGAGGAATGTGTTTAGCACTAACGTCGTGTCAGGTGTATTTATAATAGATATAATGAAACCCTCTGATTAACTTTACATAAAATAGAACTATGAAAACAATTCTTTTAAAACTACTTCTCATCTGGGCACCTGCTTTCCTACCTCTACTTTCTTATGCACAAAGTAATTATCGTCCCGGACTGATTATTACGATCCAAAACGATACTGTATATGGACAGATAGACTTCCGGACAGATAAGATGAATGCCAAACGATGTGTGTTTAAGCCAGAAAGGAGTTCGGATATTATAACCTATTATCCAAATGATATACAGGGATATAGATTCACGGATGACGGAAAATATTATATTTCATATACGATAGAACTAAAGCACAGTGAAGCACCTCAGCCTGTTTTTCTTGAATACCTTCTTCAAGGTATAAAAAGTCTGTATTATTATGAAACAGAGAACTATGAGTCTATCTACTTTGTAGAGAGTGGTGATAAATTGATAAAAGTAGATGCACCCAAGATCATTACTAAAAGAGAAAATGGCAGCCAATATACTGGTAATGTGAAACGCTATATTCCAATATTACAATATGCCTTTGGAGACTGCCCAGCTTTGGAACATAAAATCAGAAGAACATCATTTACTCATAAAGGCCTGATTGATATTGCAAAAGATTATCATTATGCAATGTGTACCAGCAATGAAGATTGCATTGAATTTGAGACTAAAGAAGACAAACACTCCCTAAGACTGTATGTGACTCCTTATGCCGGAATACAACAATACAGTTTCCCTTCAAGAGGCCCTTGGCATAATTTTAGTAAACCTGATTTATCCTATCTGTTTGGTGTAAACCTGGCATTGAACAGCCGACGTTGGATGAGCTCTTTAAGCGCATCTATGGATATTTCCATTTCTCATTTCAACAGTGTAGAGCAAAGATCTTATCAAACCTATAAGATGGTAGATGGCAGTATTTCTGAAACTTATCTTCATCATTATACCAGAAGTAGCTCACTAACATCACTCTCTGCAAAATTAGGTATCCGCTATACATATCCAAAAGGTAGAATACGTCCTTTTATAGAAGCCGGTGGAGCATTTGCAGGTATGATTGGCAGAAAGTTCGGTCCGGAACAGGAAGGAGATTATAGCTCTATAGCAGAAAACGTTGCAGAAGATACAGCTTTAGGATACTATGTCAATGCAGGCTTACAATTCAAACCGGTAAAGCATAGAGATCAATATATTGTATTGCGGGCACAGTTTGAAGCTGCTCACCATGCAGGTCTTGGCCTTCCACTCTACAATGCATGGTCGGGTGCTATAGGATATACTTTTTAATAATGACCTATTGAGGGTAAAGATTATTACTTATTCTTACTATGGTCTTTTACAATGACTTTACATACTCAGGAGACAAGCTATTCTCTTCTGTCAGAACTCCATTTTATAACTGATGAACGGAATTACACTATCAAAATAGAAATCAAGCAAGTTTATACACAACAAAGTTGATCCCTTTTTCTTAATTCTTATCAAATCCATGAATTATTAGCAAATAAATGTTACTACACAAATATTTTCCGAAGGAAATTTGTTTTAATAGAAAACAGTTAAACTGATTACATAACTATATGCTTCAAAACGAAGCTTTAATAAAAGAATAATATGATAAGAAATTTCTTTAAAAGCTAGTGGCTTACTTTGACAGGAATAGCAGTTGGTGCATTGGGTGGTTTTCTGTACTGGAAATTTGTAGGTTGTACTACCGGGAGTTGTCCTATCACATCCTCACCTGTCAATAGTGCTTTATGGGGGGCACTTATGGGTGGACTACTCCTAAGTTCTTTTAAAGTGACAACTAAAGAAAAAATAAAATAAAAAAAATGGCTAAAAGTGGAAAAGAAACAAGGAAAAATAAAAATAGGTTTCAGGTGATTTGATTATTCATTTCTTCTGAGAAGGATGCGGTTGAAAAGTTATATCAACTGCATCCTTCTCAGAAGAGTAACAGACCAGTATCAACGCATCCACACGCTCTCTATTTCAACCACATACATTTTGTGAAAACCGCCATGTACACCTCCATACCATTTATCAATCAGTTTCTTATCAAAGAAATTTTCAGGATCAATAGCATCCGCATAGAGCTTTTTACATTCTAAACTCAGACGGGACTGTTCAAAAAACACATTTCCTTGCTCTGTAAACAACGGCTTCAATCCGGTTTCTTTCACTTTATCTACTTCTCTACCTGACTTTGATCCGCAAACGGCATGAATCTTTTTATTTTCTTCTCCCAGAAAAGAGAGGGTGAGATAATCGCCTTTCTCAATAACTCATACGTATATCGTTCGGGGCGAACAAAGACAAAAGCTACCGGTTTATTCCAAAGCCAACCAATACCTCCCCAACTGGCAGTCATGGTATTAAAACCATCTTTGTTACCGGCTGTCACCAACATCCACTCTTTGCCAATGGCTTCAAAAAAATTCTCCGAAAGCTCTTTTATTTCTACCTTTTTCATTGCTATTTCTATTTGTGCTTCCCGCACAGGGAGGTGCGACAAGCGATGTTATTTATGAAAATAATAATACAATCTTTACTTCTGTCTTTTCAACTTCACAACCTCTCCAAGTGCAGGAATAACCACATTGACCTTCCGTTTTTTTGCCTCAGCAGCAAATACCTGAGGAGGATCATGAAGTGGCTCGTCTGATAAATCAAATGTTCCGTAATGCATCGGGATAGTCAATCCGGCCTGCATCTCTTGTGAAGCCGTCAATGCTTCATGAGGGGAAATATGATTGGGACGCATAAACCAACGGGGCTTGTAAGCACCAATCCCCACTAAGGCATAATCGGGAGCACCGAAAAGTTCCGGTATCTCCGAAAAATGTTGTGAATATCCGGTATCACCACTATAATAAACAGACATACCATCTCCCTGAATCATAAATGCACCCCAAAGACGCTGTCCGCCATCACGCACCGAACGTTTGCTCCAATGCTGGGCAGGCAGAAAAGTGATTTTCAATCCTTCATCCATTATCTGCTGATACCATCCGGCCTCTACCATTTCAATCTCCGGAAACCAACTTTTTATCAACTCCCCGGTACCCAAGCCGCAGAAAAGTTTCATCTGAGGATTGCTCTTTAATAGACAGCCGACACTCTGTTTATCCAAATGATCAAAATGATCGTGACTAATCAACAGATAATCAATTCCGGTAAAAATGTCCGTATTGGCAGGAAACTGGCTTCTTCGACGTACAAAAGGAATACTCCCGAATACCGGGTCAAACATGATACGTTTCCCTGCCAGTTGCAGAAAAAAAGAATTATGCCCAAGCCATATCAATGAGTTTCCCGTAACTGCATCCAATGAACGAAGATAGTTTACTCTCGGTTCCCACTTAACGGTACGTTTCTCTTTCCGTTGCGGATTGGGAGACAAACGCCATTTCAACACACTGCCCATTCCGGGCCGAAAACGATGCTGCCGATTGAAGAACCGTCCTTTTACCATTGGATTTCCCCTCCAATAGGGGTTTATAGTGGCCAGACGCTCGTTACGTCTGAAACATATATGCTCACCCATATTTCTCTAAACCAAATAAGATATCACAAACTTAAATAAAAATCATTGACTTACAAATAGAACAAACAAAAAAATGTGCCCCGGACACACTAAACGGGGCACATTTTATAAAACTAACTAAATATTTAACAAATGCTTAGATTGAATGGATGCCATAAAGCGGAAATTGCCATCCCAAAGCAGAGAGATTTACCAGGAAAATAACCAGTCCGAGTATCCAGAGAACCAGTAAAGACCACTTCAGACCAGTTGCCATCGGTGGCCAACGGAATATCTGCCGAAGGATCGTATAAACGATACACGCCAACGGGATACCCATCAAAACCACACCTGCCAGACTGCCTGCCACCGTCATAAACGGAGAGATAGATACCAAAGGCGCCCAATCGACTGCTGGAAGCATTTCATACAGAACGGCTCCCCCACCAATGGCTGCCGCAATGGCAGCAATAACCAATGCCACAAAGACAATAGCAAGTACAAACAACACCGGACTGAAAACAATGGCCAACACTACCAGACAGGCTTTCAAAAAGAATCCTGCAACCGCAACAAACGCATCTCCCAGTTTTTGAAGAAAGGTACGCGGTTTATCTGAATGCATATAACTATTCACACCATTGGCTACTTTTTCAAAACCATCGGTCACTGTCTTTCCTATATTCTCAACAGTTACCGCTTCGCCACGCATACTAAGCTTCTCTGCCGCAGTACGGGCCTCCGGAATAACAAGCCAGCAAATGATATATACAGGAATTAATGTGCCATATCCACAAATAAGAATGACCAGTGCCAACAGGCGTAACAGGGTCGGATCCCATCCCAGATAGGCAGCCAGTCCACTCAATACTCCACCCAGCAACTTATCATCCGGATTACGATACAACCGGCGCCGGGTAGTATAAGTATAAGAAGCAGAATTATTTGTTGAAGTTTTCTTTTCTTCTTCATCGGTAGTTCCGAAATCCTCAGGCTTTCCCACACGAGCAATCACTTCTTCTACATCAGCAAGCGTAATCACCTGCGAACCTGCATTCAGCTTTTCTAAAAACAGTTCCGAAATACGGTTCTCAATATCATCTACTATTTCTTCGGCACCCTCTTGCTTACGAAAATGAAGTTTGAGGTTGCACAAATAGTTGTCCAGCAATCGGTAGGCATCCTCATCTATATGGAAGACAGTTCCACCTAAATTTACAGTCAATGTCTTTTTCATTGTTATTTCTTTTTAATCGGATTATCTGTTAGCTATATGATTCACAGTTTCATTAAGTTCTTTCCAGGAAGTTTCCAGCTCTCCGAGAAATTTCTCTCCTTTCTCTGTCAGTTTATAATATTTGCGTGGAGGTCCTTGTGTAGATTCTATCCATTCGTAACTTAGTAAATCATCATTCTTCAACCGGGTAAGCAATGGATACAATGTACCCTCCACTACAATCAGCCGGGCTTCTTTCAACTTCTGGATAATGTCCGAAGCATAAGCAGGCTCTTTATGCAATAACAGCATGATGCAGTACTCCAACATCCCTTTCCGCATCTGCGACTTTACATTATCTACATTCATAAGCTTCTTTTTTAGTTTGACGAAACAAATATATGCATTACTTTAGTACTATGCAATGCAAAGTACTATAAATTAATATTAATTAGGCCATTAACAGTTGTACACCTTATTATATATTCGTTCATCCCAAAGTACGTATTTAAGTCTCTGTTAAAATACTATTTAAGTCTGTCTTAAAATAGATATTAACTCACATTTAAATACGTACTTTTGCAATCATACTTATTTATCTCTTATATTTGCGTTTTATAAAACCAAAATACAATACATATATGTTTACTATCAGAAAAGCTACAACAGCAGATTGCGGGTTGATCCACGACATGGCTTCCATCGTATTCCCCGCCACTTATAAAGAGATCATTTCAGCAGAACAAATGGTGTTCATGATGGACTGGATGTACTCTCACGATAATATCCGCAAGCAAATGGAAGAAGAAGGACACGTCTACTTCATTGCCTACAAGGGAGAAGAACCTTGTGGATACGTATCTGTACAGCCTCAGGAGGAAAATATATTTCATTTACAAAAGATATACGTGCTCCCCTCTTTTCAAGGACAGCATTTGGGTAGCTTTCTTTTCCGTGAAGCGATAAAATACATTAAGGAAGTACATCCCGCCCCTTGCCTGATGGAACTGAATGTAAACCGCAGCAACAAAGCATTGCAATTTTATGAACGGATGGGAATGAGAAAGCTGCGTGAAGGAGATTTCCCGATTGGAAACGGATATTATATGAATGATTACATCATGGGATTAGAAATATAACAAGACTAACCGCCCAATAACAAGATATGAAATGCCCCTTTACATTATTTATTATGCATGATAACAATATATGTAAAGGGGCATTTGCTCTAACGTAAAGTAAAACTTGAGAGAGGATTATTTTTTAATGAATTTCTTTATGCTTGTCTTGCCATCTTTGGTAGCAACCTTAACCAGATAAATTCCCTTATTAAGAGAAGCTATTGACAGATTATTCACATCTCTTTGTTCCATCACAGGAGTGCCCGAAATGGCATAAACTGTTATGTCGGATATTTCTTCAGAAACAACTTCAGAATCGGTAATATAAAAATCAGAAGTCAGATTTTCCTGCATAATTCCGGTAATAGCACCATTCAAACTAAAATAAGAAGAACCGATACCTTTTATAGTAGCAGGAGTGGTAGTGATTGCTTTCTTATCATAATCAACGGTTAACGCTGTTGCAGTCAACGGCATGGTATAAAGCTCGGTAGCCGGATTTGCAAGAGCATACACATTTACTTTATAGCTCAGACTATTAG